>DAMBVB010000039.1:12349-32633 GCA_032053185.1 Lysinibacillus sp. | reverse complement strand
ACTTCATCACGAAATTACCCTTAAAAGAATTGTTCAAATTAGTGTTGACATTCCAATCAGCATTTTCAACTCGTTAATTACCTTAATAGCGGAAATCATATTTTCTCGTCCAATTTCCAGCTCCATACTCTTTAAATCATATATTAACGTTTCTAAATCCATTGTGCTTATTTGGATAACATCGATAATCGGAGGCTTTTCATCAATGATCAATCTTTTACGTTCATGCTCCTTACCATCCTTTGCTATCCATTTAGCATAACTCTTTAATTGTGCCCCCTCCATTTGTAGCCGTGCATGTGTCACGATAACAATAGGAAATTGTTTCTGTATTTCATGCTTCTTTGGTAAATCACAGGACTTTTTAAAGCCACATCTCCCACAAACATTATGTTCATACGAGGTTAGGTTTTTTTTACACTTTTTATATGTATAAGCACTCTGCATCACATAAGCAGCAGCGGGATATAAACAATAATCGGCATCGAATGCTGTATGTTCTGTTGCTTCAAAGCATACTCGATACTGTCCTAATTCCTTAGCTAGTGCTAGTGCTGTTTCATTTCGTTCAACAACTACAATCGTACCTGCCTTCTCTATGTGATGTTCAAGCATATACTTCAAATAAGTAACAAACGTTGTACTTTTCCCCCACCTGGCTCTAAAGGCCAAACACTGAGATTAGTAGCACTTTTATTCATTGCTGCTACTAAATTCAAATAAATTAACTGACTGCTTTCATCAACGGTTATATTACGGTACTGCATCGTGGCTGTAATCTCCGCTACAACTTTCTTTACAACTTGCTCCCACTTTGTTTCGCTTGCTAGAAGCGGTGTTAAAGTATGTGCCTGTAATTGATCTAATGTAATTTTTTCATATTTTTCAGCTGGCTTGGCTTCAATTTTGGAAGCTAATTCATATAAATCCTTCCACCCTTGATGTTCTGCCAACCAACTTAATGGCTTTCCTCGTCCAATCTCACATTCACCGTTTTCTCCATTTGAACAATGACATATTAAACTATCGAAAAAGATATAAGCAGAAGCTTTACCATCACCATGTACTGGACATTGGTAGGAAATTTTATTTCCATAGTTCCAATAATCTAATCCTGCCATATCCAAATTATCCGTAAATGCGTCGATAACTTCTACAACGTCCTTACTTGAAACATCATACATTTTCGTTTTTTTACTTTTCTTCGGCTCTTCTCCTAGTGGAAATGCGTCTGCTAATTGCTGTTGAGTGTACACATTCTTACGATCCCACTCTAAAATCTTTTCTTGATAAACCTTTCCATTACTACTCCATTCTTTATAGTTATTGACATAAGGCAATCTAAAGCAATCATTAGGTTTTCTCCTCCTTCTGTCTGCTTGAAAATAACTAATTAGTTGAAATTGAATTTTTTCAAATACATAAGTCGAATCATTTAATGCTTGTTCAGTTGTATCATCCCAATAAGCATCAATAACTTCGTATAATACCTTATATCCTGCCCGCCCCTCATAAACTACTGTTGGCTTTAATGGAGCGTTCATGATTCGTTCAAGTTGCTCTTCTTTTGAACCTCCATCGCTATCAATATCAACAAAGTGAAAACGAATTTTTTTAATTCCTTGTTTATACATTGAACCGTTCATATAAAAGCATAATGCTCTTTTTTCTAACTCACAACGATTAACAAACGCAGGTAATCCCTCATAAACATTCAATTTATTAAGCGAATCCCAATAGCTCGTCCCACTACTAGACTCCTTACTTCCCTTATCATCAATATAAGCTTGAAATGGATACACTGTTAGTCCTTCATATACGTATTCAATAAAAGCCGCTAATTTCTCTATATTTACTTTCATTTCTTTTCCTCCTATAAAGAGGACATTTACGTATATATATATAAGAAAATGTCCTCTTTCATTAATTTATCCGCAACAACCTTCACGAAAAATTTCTCATAGGTATCATATAGCTCCCGCAAAATCCCACTCTAATACTTGATTTGGTAGGCACCGGGGGGGTATTTAGAAGATTCCTATTAAAACATTACTTTTTATTCGTTCAGTGATTGAATTTGATTTGACAAGCTATAACAATTCATTTCCATTGAAAGGTTACTCTTATCTAGTCGATATTACTTTTCTAGTTGTAAACTTCCATGCTGCTTCACCTCCGTTAATGACTTATACGAGGACTATTTAGCAGAGTTAAATTATTTTTAAAGTTTTTATCAAACATAATTTAAATGAAGATTACAGCGTATTTGAATAATACTTTCTAGTTGTAAATTTTCATGCTGATTCATCTCCTTCATTTCCTTATACGCAAGCTAAATTACATAGTTAAATCGTTTTGTAAATTCACTATATAAAGTCGTTATATTCGCTCACATATGACTTATACGAGAACAATTTAGCAAAGTTAAATTACTTATCTAGTTACTAACTAATAAAACTGTCTAATCCGCCCACCTATGCCTTATACGAGGACTGTTTAGCAGAGTTAAATCATTTTTAAAAGTTTTTTCAATTCATCAGGACAAAACTAAAAGCAGCTACTAAAACATATAAATGTTCTAGTAACTGCTTTGAGCTGTTGTCATTTTATAATTGCGTGTATATGTATTATCATTTTGAGTGCTTTTTGATTTAAAGTGGCAGGTTAATATCATTCCCAATTTGTACAACAATTAGGGCATAGTATATTAGTTATAAAACTTCGACTGTCTATTTCTTGCCATTCTTCACATCTAGCACAGTAAACTTCCTTCACTATGTATGTTTCTAATCTTGTTATTCAATCACCTTTGCTGTTTTATCAGGCGTTTCATTCATCACGAGATGCTCACGTTTATAAGTATTACGGACTTCACTATGCATAACCATAATACCCCTCCTCCTATTGAGCGCTTTTTGATTTAAGTGGCGGGTTAATATCATTTCCAATTTGTACAACAATTAGGACATAGATAATCAGTTATAATGTCACGACTATCTGTTTCCATCCATTCTTCACATTTACCACAGTAAACTTTTTTTACAACATATTTTTCTAGTCTTGAAAATTCAATAACTTTTCCTGATTTGTCGTAATCTGAATTCATTACTATATGTTCATGTACTACTTCATTTTTTACTTCACCGTGAGTATGCAAATTAAAAACCTCCTAGATAGCAAAAATACTGTCTTTACATCTTTCATCGAAAATACTCTTTTATGTAAGTTGCAATACACGAGCACTTCTTGTCCAATTTCAAGTGTGTGTCGTTTAGATAATTTTAACATTTTCTATCTTCTATTTTTAAATGGTTACTTAATTAAAAACAAAAAATGGGATAGTCTTATAGACTACGATTTAAAAAAGCACTGAATTGTATTTAACAATGCCCTTTTCGCCTCGTATAAATCGATAACAGCAATTAAATTGCGGGGATTAAATGAAATAGGAGTATGTAAAAATGAATGTAAATTTAACAACAACTGAGATTGAAGAAATAGTTATAAAAGCCGTACAAAAGGCATTACAGGCTGCGCATCATGAATTTGTTGATAGTGGGTGGCTGTCGTTAAAAGAAGGAGCAAAATACGCTGGTGTATCGTATAACACACTTATGAAATACCGCACTCTCGGTTTAGAAGTATGTGAAATTGATGGTGTAAAGCATATATCACGTAAGGAGATTGACCGCTTCTTTCAAGAACATAGCTTTTAATTAATGGTAGGGATTTACCGTATGATTCGTTATAATAATCATGAGGTAAATCCTCTTTTTAATCATTTGCCCCCGCAACTGATTTAGGAGGAAATACTACAATGACAAAAAAGAAAGTATCGCCAATTAAAGACTATAAGCTAAAGAACGGTGAAACTCGATATGAATTCCCAGCCTATTTAGGGATTGATCCATTAACAGGTAAACAAAAGCGTACTATGAAGCGGGGCTTTAAAACACGTAAGGAAGCGGAATTAGCACTTGCTCGCATTAAGCTTGATGTAGCGAGCGGCAATTACAAACAAGAGCGTGCTGAAACATATCAGGAGCTTTTTGACCTTTGGGTGGTTCAATATGAAAATACAGTGGAGGAAAGTACATTTGTAAAGACTACTAGAATTTTCAAGAATCATATTCTACCAGCGATGGCTTTATATAAAATCGAGAAAATTACGATTGATGTATGTCAAAAGCATGTAAATGAATGGGCGGCAAAATTAAAAAACTTCCGTGCAACAAAATCATATGCCGCCAAAGTATTAGACTTTGCTATCAAACGTGGGTACTTAACAACTAACCCTTTTGCGCTCGTAGAACTTCCTACAAACGTATTAAAGAAACGAATTAAAGTTGAAGAAAAGAAAGAAAACTTCTATACACGTGAGCAGCTTATTCAATTTTTAGCTTGTTTGGAAAAGGAAAGTAACTACAAGGCTTATGCACTATTTCGTTTATTAGCATTCAGCGGTATGCGTAAAGGTGAAGCACTAGCATTAACTTGGAATGATGTAAACTTTAATACTAATGAGGTACAAATCAATAAGGCTATCTCTAGCGGAAAAAATAACCACATTTATTTAAAAACTACAAAAACAGGTGACTCTCGTACAATTAAAATGGACGACAAAACAATGGCTGTCATGAAGGAATGGAAGAAGCTGCAAAAGCAAGATTACCTAGTGCTAGGCTTTAATACAATGCAACCAAAGCAGCTTGTATTTAGCAATGCAGTGAATGAGTATATACAGCCAACGAAAACTCGTAAGTGGATATTACACGTACAACAGAAGTACAATCTAGGTGCTATTACGACGCATGGTTTACGACATACACATTGTTCATTGTTATTTGAAGCGGGTGCTAGTATAAAGGAAGTGCAGGATCGTTTAGGACATAGTGATGTACAAACGACAATGAACATCTATGCACACGTTACAAAGAAAGCGAAAGAAGAAGCTATACAGAAGTTCGCCAGCTACATTGAAATGTAGTTGAGCGACTACGCTTTGACTACGTTTTTGACTACGTTCGTTTGATACTCAATGAAACTATATGACATAGACAAAATAAAAAACCCTTGATATACAAGGGTTTTGACGTTCATTGAAATCCAATGAAATCGTATTATGGAGACGGCGGGAGTCGAACCCGCGTCCAGAAACTCCAATACTTCAGCTTCTACGCGTGTAGTTTGCCTATTTACGATTCACGTAGCATTATGCCGACAAACAGGCGTCCTGTACGCTAACCTGGAAATCTCTTGTCGGTGACTCAGGTGGCACCATCGACCGTATCCCACTAAAGTTGGGCCCCACGTTCTCTACATGGGCGATAGAGAGGCAGAGCGCTTAAGAGCTTACGCTGCGAAAGCTAAGTTTTGTTGTTTGCCAGTTATTATATAACTTCCGTTGATGACGGAGCCGAGACCTCCGACGCGCGACCAAAGCTTGAACCATCCCTGTCGAATCCGTAACGTCCCCTTGAATATGAATCAAAGCATGTAGCTTCGTTCAAGTAAAGGAGCTAGAATTTCTTCTAGTACGGTGGGAGCTAAAAGTACGCTTCCATGTAATCTGGCATTCAGTAATACTTATTATAAAGCATATCTAGCTATAGTTCAAGTGTCCTGCTACAATGGAAAGAATTAGCTCCCTCGAAACTTATTTCTTATTGCATTACCTTCAATTTCAACTCTCGTAATTTTAATAATAGTTTCCCAACTTTGGAATATGTAAGATAACCAAAGTAAACAACTACCTCTTGTCTACCAAAGCCAAGACTTAAATTCTTTGATTTCTTTTTTGTTTGTGAATGCAACGAAATCATAGCGAGCGTAGCCTCTGTTTCGGAACATCATAATATTTTCCCATAGCAAATAAAGATTAGCGAACCTGGATCCATGCAGCGGTACCTGTGTATAAATTTAGTACCATATCCCCCATCAACATTGTATATTCGATAGCAAAGTGCTTCACCTTTATCATTTTGAAACTTTGTGTATACTAGTGCTCCTTGCTCGCGAAGTAGTTCATTGTTTTGGGAATGCATTGTAAAATTGTTGGAATTTTTCCAGCTCTATATCAGTTGGGTTTTCTTTTAACAATTACTGCGTAGGGCTCTTTTCTTGCGCGTCTAAGCAAACAGCGATTCATCTTTGATAAATCCGCTAACAGGACATCCTCGTCTTGCTGTAAAATAATTTGTAGTGTTGTATGTCCCTCGGAGCTTTGTTTGAGTATAGTAAACTAGCTTCTTTCTTGTACATCATTACACTTTTTTTGCGAAATAAATATGCTTCATTTCCACAAACAATACTTTTCTTCTCATCGTAAGAATTGTGTCTCCTCCTTAAATCGCAAGACTTCTCTATATTCATTATATTTTTTAACCAGCATCATTACGATCTTGCACGATATATTTTATCCGGTCTCTCGCTAAAAAAACAAAAAGCTCACCATCCAAAAATAGTGAGCTTTCTAACAATCTATTAATCTTGATTTTTTGCTTTGAAGGCGCGTTCCATATCGCGTTTCGCTTCTTTTTTGCGCATGTCGTTACGTTTGTCGTAATCCTTTTTACCTTTACCGACGCCGATTAATAGTTTGGCATAGCCATCTTTAATGTACATTTTTAACGGGACGATTGTGTAGCCGTCACGTTTTACGGCACCGACTAGCTCGCCGATTTGCTTTTTGTGTAGCAGCAATTTGCGGGCGCGCAGTGGGTCATGGTTAAAGCGGTTGCCTTGTTCGAATGAGCTGACATGCATATTGTTGATCCATGCTTCTCCGCTACGGATTTGTACATAGGATTCTTTTAGTTGGACCCTTCCTGCACGGATGGATTTAATTTCTGTGCCTGTGAGTACCATGCCCGCTTCTATTGTCTCTTCAATGAAATAGTCGTGCCCGGCTTTTTTGTTTTGTGCTAATACTTTCCCAGTACCTTTTGCCATAATATTCACCTCTACTTAAAGGTTGAGCAGGGTTAACCGCTCTTATTGATAAGTGAAAGCACCCCGCTTCAAATTGCTTAATAGCGCTAATCGGTGCTTTCACCCTTGCTTTTATTTACGTTTTGATTTTTTCTTTTTGCCTTTTTTGGCGATGCCCTCGTAGAATTTTTGCTTTTGCTTCACGCCTTTTTTAGGGCCTGGGCTTGAGCTATCTTTGCGGCGTCCTCGTGGGTCACGTTCGTTTTCACGTCGCTCTCCTCGTCCTTCTTCATCACGACCTCTACGACTTCCACGTCCGCCCCGTTCTTCTTCGTTGCGACCACTGCGACTGCCACGTCCGCCTCGCTCTTCCCCGTTGCGACCACCTTTACGGCCATTACGACCATCTTTGTTGTCGCTGTAATTTTTGCGTGCGTGAATAACAGTAGGTGTTGCTTTTCGTGTTCGTCCATACGACGTTACCATTCCAACGATTTCAAAGTCAATCGATGACTCCTCAATAATAACATTTGCTACACGTACTGTAACTTCATCACCAATACGGAACTGACGATTTGTACGCTCCCCAATCATGATCATTTGACGATCATCAAAGCGGTAGTAGTCATCTGTCATATTGCTTATATGGACAAGTCCTTCAATCGTGTTTGGTAGCTCCACGAAAATCCCGAAGTTTGTAATGGATGAAACGATCCCTTCAAACTCTTCACCAATTTTATCGGACATATATTGTGCTTTTTTCAGTGCATCTGTATCGCGTTCTGCATCGACAGCACGGCGTTCACGTTCTGACGTATGGTCAGCAATTTCATCCATCGCCATACTCCACTGTGCCACTGTTTCTTTTGATGTATCTTTATTAATTAAATACGTTCGAATTAAACGATGGACGATTAAGTCCGGATAACGTCGAATCGGTGACGTAAAATGTGTATAGAAATCCGTTGATAAACCAAAGTGGCCTATGCTTTCAGGATAATATTTTGCCTGCTGCATGGAACGTAGAAGCATCGTTGAAATAACAGGTTCCTCTGGCATTCCTTCAATGGCTTTTATTACATCCTGTAAAGCTTTCGGATGGACTGTGTTTCCTGTACCTTTGATTAAAATACCGAAATTCGTAACAAATTCAAAGAAGCGTTGTAGCTTTTCTGGCTTTGGATCCTCGTGAATACGGTACAGGAATGGTACATTCATCCAGTGGAAATGCTCTGCTACTGTTTCATTGGCAGCAAGCATGAAATCTTCAATTAATTTCTCTGCTACTGTACGTTCACGTAATTCTATATCTACTGGCCAGCCGTCTTCGTCCACGATCACTTTAGATTCTTTAAAGTCGAAGTCAATAGCACCACGCATTTCACGTTTGGTACGTAAAATGTTAGATAGCTCAGCCATATGTTTAAACATTGGTACTAGTGGCTCATAGCGGGCAATTAGCGCTTCGTCTTGCTCCTCTAAAATTTTATATACGTCCTTATATGTCATACGCTCCGTTGTTTTAATGACACTTTGGAATATTTCATGTGAAATTACATTACCATTTGCATCAATAATCATTTCACAGGACAATACAAGTCGGTCAACCTGTGGATTTAAGGAACAGATACCATTCGATAATCGATGCGGAATCATTGGAATAACGCGGTCTGTTAAATATACACTCGTCGCACGATCATAAGCTTCAATATCTATTACAGAGCCTTGTGTTACATAATAACTAACATCTGCAATATGTACGCCAAGTTTATAAGTACCGTCTACATTTTTCGTTACGGTTACAGCATCATCCAAGTCCTTCGCATCCGCTCCATCGATTGTCACAATCGTTTCGTGACGTAAATCACGGCGGCCCTCTAAATCGGCCTCTGTAATTTCATCTGGCACTCGTTGCGCAGCAGCAACCACTTCTTCTGGGAATTCAGGTGGAATGTCGTGCTTATATAAAATAGATAGAATGTCCACACCTGGATCATTTTTGTGCCCTAAAATTTTTGTGATATAGCCTGTAGCTGATTTTAAATCCTCTGGCCAAGTAGCAATCTCTACGACAACCTTGTGTCCGTCAACAGCTCCTAACGTATCTCCCTTAGCAATGAAAATGTCCATCGGTAGTTTTTTATCATCTAAAACAACGAAGCCAAAGCCTCGATTTGCTTGGAACGTCCCAACAAAACTCGTTTGTCCACGTTCTACTACCTTTGTTACCGTACCTTCCCGGCGATCACCGAATGATTCCTTTAATACGCGTATTAAAACCGTATCGCCGTTAATCGCACCATTTATTTCATGCGGTGGAATGAAAACATCATCCATCCCCTCACTATCAGGTGTCACAAAGCCAAAGCCTTTCGCATGCCCGATAAATTTACCTCGAAGTAAATTCATGCGCTCTGGTAGGCCATAACGATTGGAGCGAGAACGCACAACTAAGCCTTGCCCTTCCATACGCACTAATGTTTTCACTAATTCTTTAAATTCGTCAGCATCCTCAAAGCCAAATACGTCCTCGATTTCGCCAACGGTTAATGGTTTATATTCTTCTTCACCGAAAAAATCGAGTAAACGACTTTGTAGTGTATCTTTCTGGTCTTTCATAATTTCCCTCCTTCATGAGAAAATCCTAATTATGTTTTTATTGTGCCCAATTTAGGCTTTCTAAAAAGCGATAAATATCTTCATGTAACTGATCTTTTTCCTGATCTAATGTAATAACATGTTTTGAATTTTCATACCATTTGATTTGTTTTTCAAGTGACTCAGTTTGATTATATATAATGTTGGCAGATTCTGTCTCAATTACCTCATCTTTTGTCGCTTGTACGACAAAAATCGGTGCATAAATCATGTCCATTTCTTGACGTATCCGAGCAATAAACTCTCGCAACTCTTGTAAAGATGGCATGCCCTTTTCAGCAATTAAATCAACCTCAGCCACGATTTGCTGCTCATCTTTACCTTGAAATTTTTTATAGTCCCTAGCATATTTCAGAACGCCTTCAAACATGACATCCGTTGTACGCATCGTCATGGGGGCACACATTGTCACTATACCTTTCACTGGGTTATTAAGTGCAACATTTAAAGCCATCACACCACCCAATGACAAGCCAGCAACAGCAATCTCCTCATAGCCCGCATCCTGCAGCTCTTTGTACGCGGCTATGACATCCTGCCACCAATCAGCAGGACCTGTTGTAATAAGTTCCTCAGGCTCCACACCGTGACCTTTATAATGAGGTGCTAATGTAGTATACCCTTTTTTCTCTAAAAATCTACCAAGCATCCGCACATCCGCCGAGCTTCCGGTAAACCCATGCAATAATAAAACTGCTCTAGGTCCTGCCTGAAAGAAAAAAGGCTGTGATAACGATTTTTTCATTGCGAGCTCTCCTTCATCCACATACATATACTATAACCATTATAGCCATACTGAAGCTTCCTCAAAAGCTTTGGATGGTTAGTCTTTTTAACGAGGTTTTATCGGTTAATTTGATGGGTCTTTCTGGCATTTTAAGGATTCTATCCACGATTTTTTAGGACTCTATCCATCATTTCGGCTCTTCTATCCACGACTTTAGCTATCCATCTTTCGATTCGCGGGTATTTCCCTGCTCCACGCGCGAGTATTGGCTTTCTTAACTATCAACGTATTGACGTCCAAATTGTAAGAACCATAAAAGAAAACGCCCAACCACTAAAGGTTAGGCGATATATCTTCAACTATTAGAATTTTGTAATAGCGAGTGCTAAAAGAAAGAATAATATTGCTAACACAATTGTTACACGGTGAAGGATTAAATCCATACCGCGGGCTTTTTGCTTTCCAAACAGTTGTTCAGCTCCACCCGAGATGGCACCTGACAAGCCTGCACTTTTACTAGATTGAAGTAATACTACAACGATCAACGCTACTGAAACGATAATTAATGAAACTAATACTACTGTATGCATTCACTGCACCTCCCGAACTTCGAACATCACAACATATCATATTATAACAAAAAAAGGTTCTCTTGACAAACTGAGAATAATTAATATCCTTATTCCCCCTCTATCGACTAGTTTTTCTTAAAAACATTATACCACTTTTCCTCCATATTATCCTATAATAGTTAAAAATACAGATCATCACCAAAAATTGTGGATGTCTTTATATATAAGTTGACTTCCGTTCCGGCTGGGCAACCACTTGGGGATTAGCGATAGAGGAACGAAGGCTAAAACTACCACGTCTTGTGATAACGCCGCCGCTGTGCGATAGCGAAGCGACGGCAACAATGTTTTAACTGTGCGAAAGCGAAGCGACAGCAACAATATTTTGTCTGTGCGAAAGCGAAGCGACAGCAACAATGTTTTGTCTGTGCGAAAGCGAAGCGACAGCAACAATGTTTTGTCTGTGCGAAAGCGAAGCGACAGCAACAACAAAGCGCCCAGCCGGAATGGAAATGAACCTCACGTTTTAGTGATGAGCTATAGCTATAATAGTAATGGGAGGAATTATGAAAAAGAGTCTATTGTTGATTTTTTTGTTTATTATGTTAGGCATGCTTACCGCTTGCTCAGCTGTTATCAAGGCGATCGAAGTATCATTACCAGAGGAACCTGAATCCGAAGCAGATACATCTATAGACCACGAGGCGCCTACTAGTAAAGCACAATCAGTTGATTTTTCTGCGGAAGATCTTTTTTCTACGACATTCTTTAAGGAAGATCCAGCTTTGCTACAATTTTCAAGAAAAGTTGAAAAGCATATAGCAGAATTTGATTCAAACTTTACAGTAATGTATAGAGGAAAATTAGATTGGGATACATTTAAAGAACAACTAAATGATATTAAGAAAATAATTAATTTCGTTAATCCTTATACAGCAGGATATATCGATGATTTTAACGGGGAAGTATGGGAAGAAGATAATGGTTACATGGTAGAATTTGATTTTACATATTTAACAGATGCCAAGAAGGAAAAGAAAGTTGATGCTTATGTTCAGGAATTTGCTAATAAGTTTATTACAAATGACATGGATGATTTTCATCGTGCCAAAGCCGTGAATGATTTTGTCGTACAACTAGCCACTTATTCTGATGAAGGTGCGTCACAAGGACAATCAGTTTATGAATTAATCAGTAAAGAAACTGGTGTTTGTCAAGCTTATGCACTATTAGCTTATCGTTTATTTTTGGTAGCTGATCTTGATGCTAAATATGTATACGGCTATAGCGATAATGAGCTTCACGCATGGAATTTAGTAAATGTTAACGGTGATTGGTATCATATTGATACGACTTGGAATGATATCAATCCCGATGAACCTTATGCTATTGCCTATGCATATTTTTTAGTGAATGACGAGAAACTAAGTGAAGATCATATATGGGCAAATGAAAACTATTTTGCTGCTACAAGCAATGCGTACGATTTTATGCATGATATGTGGTATACAGATACTGTTGGAAACGTTATTTATTATAATAGCCTAGCCGATAGCATGGTATACGCATATGATTTAGCAACAAAACAATATAAACAAATTACAGCAACATCCTGTTACTACTTGGCGGCTTCTGACGATGCGATTTATTGTAGTGATTATGATAATGCCGGCTTTTTAACAAAGATATTTATAAAAGATGGCTCAGAAGAAGTGTTATTAGAGGAAGAGGTTCAAAACTTGTTCATTGATGATAAAGGGGTTTTATTATACGAAACCATTGACGGTGAAAAACATTCACAAAATTTATAGCTTATGCTTCCATCCCAATAGATATCAGGTTACAGATGGGCCTCGGGGAAAGCGCCCAGTCGGAACGGAAATCAACTACCTTGGTGGCATATACCATATTTAACAATATCATAATAATTAATTTATCGTAGCCTTACACCCTTCCTTTACACTTACTTGTGAATTGACCCAAAGGAGGAAAATCATGAAACACTCAAAAAACTGGAGTTCCTTGTTGTTAGTAAGTGCTATTGCTTTATCGTCGATTAGTGGCGCTCAACCGCAAGTACAAGCTACCCAAGTAAAGAAGCCAACAAATGTGATTATGCTCGTGATGGATGGTAGTAGTAATAATGCCGTTACACTATCTCGTTGGTATAAGGGTGAACGTTTAGCGATGGATGAAATTTTATCTGGGGCAGTGCGTACATACTCTGCCGATTCAGCCATTACTGATTCAGCTCCTGCCGCTACAGCATTAGCAACTGGCCATAAATCAAATGATAAATTTGTGGGTGTATTACCGTCCATTATTAATTCACCGGGGCTACAGCAAATTGCTAAAGAGGATGCTTATAGACCTGTAGCCAATGTTTTAGAAGGGGCAAAACAACAAGGCAAGGCAACTGGCTTGATTGCTACTTCGGAAATTCAGCACGCCACACCAGCAGGCTTTTCTGCACATGTTAATAATAGAAGCCAGTATGATAACATCGCTGAGCAGCAAGTTTATCAAAACATTGATGTCGTATTAGGTGGTGGCTTGGAGTCTCTGGTACCCGGCACAACTAAAAATGCTCGCAAAGATGGCGAGAATCTAGTGGATGTTCTGAAAGAAAAAAATTATGACATCGTGAAAACGCGAGATGAGCTTCTAACTAGTACATCGTCAAAAATTTGGGGAAGCTTTGCTCCAGGTGCCCTTGCCTACGATTTTGATCGTGCCAAAACAAAAGCATCTGAGCCAACTCTCGCTGAGATGACTAGTAAAGCTATTGATACGCTGAAAAAGGATGAAGATGGCTTCTTCTTATTTATAGAAGGCAGTAAAGTGGACTGGGCGGCTCATGCCAATGACACAATTGGCATGATTAGCGATATTTTATCGTTTGATGCTGCAGTCAAAGAAGCGGTTGATTTTGCAAAAGAAGATGGCAATACAATGGTCATTGCAGTTACAGACCACGGCAATAGTGGGATTACAATGGGTAATGCTAACACGACAAGTACTTATTCCAACACACCTGTTTCTGCCTATATCGCCCCTCTAAAGAAAGCTAAACTGACCGTTGAAGGTGCGCTAAGTCAATTAAAGGAAGATAAATCAAATATTGTAGACGTCGCCGCGCTTTATGGATTAGATGATTTATCTCCGGACGAGCTTGCAACATTACAATTAGCTAAAGAGCCCGGAGAAGAAATGGTAAAAATGCTTGCCAACCGTGCTAATATTGGCTTTACAACCGGTGGGCATACTGGTGATGATGTGTTTTTATACTCATTCGGACCATTTAAAATTACAGGCCTTGTAGAAAACACAGATTTAGCACATGCGATGGCACAGTTTATGGGCTTCGAATTAAAGAACGTTACAGATGATTTATATATACCAGCAACAACAGCATTCACAAAAAAAGGCTTCACATCTAAAATTGACGTAACGGATAAAGAAAACCCTAAATTTGTTGCACAAAAAAATGAGGTAACCATTACAATCCCAGTTAATAAGAACATTGTAATATACAAACAAGAAAAGGCAGCAAAAACACATACCTTTGACACAATCAATGTCTACAACGGCACTGAATTTTATGTTTCTAAAAAAGTTTTAAATCGAATCAAATAAGGGCTTTTACCGGCCGTTAATCTCCCACTTCCTTTGGGATTCTATACCGGGACAAAAATAGGGGTGCTATCATAAGTTGAGATGTTTAACTTGATGGTGCCGCTTTTCTTTTTTGCTTTAATACGTTTTGCCATTTTGGTTATTCCCCGTTGCACCCATCATATTTTAATATTTTCCGTCTAATTTACTTTGATTCTTAACGTAAAGAATTCCTTAAGAAAATTTAAGGATTTTTTAAGTACCAATGAAGCGGAAAAACAGCGATAATAAAGGTGGTTATAATTTTAGTAAAATACAAATTGGGATGAAACAAATAGTTAGTTTTTAAACATCATTTTCTTCCTTCATTTTAGTTACGTTTTCTAAAATCTTAATTTTACCTTAAATTAATCTTATGATTTGATGAATAACTAGAAATTTAGCAACATTTTTATCTACAATCCGTCAAAACAGTGTAAAAAGTGTACGTGTAAAATTATTTTTAGAAAAAACTTGAAAAAATACCTATTTATTTAGTATATTTACAAAGTTATATTCTTTTTTCATTTTTAATTGGAGGTGGACATATGCAATCCATTAAAAATAATGAGGCTTTACGTTTTATAGGCTTTACGTTATTTTACTTCATCATTTTAGTGCTCTTGTTTCTTATCCATGGATTCCATGATATGAATGCAGGGCCATTTATATATACGGAATTTTAAGAAGAGGAGATAAAACTATGTTAAGTATTTTAGAGACTATTCAAAAAGTGTCACAACAGCATCCACATAAAACTGCATATCAAACCAATAGTGAATCCTTAACGTATGGTGAGCTTTGGCATCTGTCTGATTGTGTAGCACAATATTTAATAGCTCTTGATTTAAAAAGGCAACAACCTATCGTCGTCTACGGGCATATGTCACCTTTACAAATTGTTGCCTTTTTAGGTGCTGTAAAGGCAGGTCATCCATATGTACCGGTTGATTCTTCTACACCTTCTGAAAGGTTACAGATTATTATAGAAGCTTCTCACTCTTGCTTGCTACTAAAAACGGAAGCATTAAGCACGAATCAATCAGTCCCTGTAGTGGAAGTAAGTGATTTAGTGGCTCAAGCTACTAGCATTTCGACCGGGCCTTCCACATGGGTTACGGATCAAGAAATTCATTATATTATTTATACATCTGGTTCTACTGGTAAGCCAAAAGGTGTTCAAATTACAGCCGATAATTTAGCACATTTTGTTGCTTGGATGCATGAACATTTCCCATTACAGGAGTCTGGTGTGTTTCTAAATCAAGCGCCTTATTCCTTTGATTTATCTGTGATGGATTTATATCCTGCACTCGTTAGTGGGCAAACACTGTATGCTATTACGCAAGAGCAAATTGCTAATCCAAAAGCGTTATTTGAGTCATTAGCTTCATCTGGTATTCGCGTTTGGACTTCTACACCTTCCTTTGCGAAGATATGCTTAATGAACAAGGAATGGGATCAGGCGTTAATGCCTTCTTTAAATACGTTTTTATTCTGCGGAGAGGTTTTACCAGTATCCGTATCGAAAGAATTAATGCAGCGCTTCCCACAAGCTTCTATTTTTAATTTATATGGTCCTACAGAAACAACCGTTGCCGTATCTTATGTAGAAGTAACGAGGGAGCTTTTAGGGCAATTTGACCAATTACCAATCGCCCCTCTATCTGAACCTAATCTATCCTTGCAAGAAGATGGCGAGATTATTATTTCTGGACCGACTGTAAGTGCAGGTTATCTTGGTGCGCCTGATTTAACACTTAAAGCGTTTCCTACGATAGGGGACCAACGTATTTATAAAACTGGGGACGTTGGTTATGAAAAGGATGGCTATTTGTTCTTTTCTGGACGAAAAGATTTTCAGGTAAAACTGCACGGTTATCGCTTAGAAATCGAGGAAATTGAAAAGCAAATTGGCAATCTTCCACCTGTTTCTAGCTGTGTAGTTATACCTGTTTCAAAAGAGGATGAGATTGTTTCATTAAGTGCGTTTGTCGTTCTTCGGGTGCCATTGACAGACTCTGCCTTTAAAATGACGAAGCAGCTTAAAACATTATTAGCGGAGTATTTACCATCTTATATGATTCCGAAAACGTTTAAATACATTGACACTTTACCTTTAAATACTAATGGTAAAATTGATCGTAAAGGATTGGCGGTTGTGGAAACAGTATGACGCCTTATGGAAATATAATTTTTTTCATCATCATTGGTATTTTGTTAATGCCAACCATTATTTTAGGACTACGCGGGAAATCAGCTAAACGCTATAATATCTTTATTTCGATTGTCGTGTTAGCTCTTATTTTTGGTAACTCCCTTAATGGCTCAATTTCTCTTATACTTTTTACAGTATTTCAGTTATTATTAATTATCGTTTACCAAAAATATCGCTTACAGAAAAATAGCACGTCCGTATTCGTCATTGCTGTACTGCTGTCCATTTTACCACTCGTACTTGTGAAGGTTCTACCTATTCTTGGCCTTCATCATTTATTTGGATTTTTAGGGGTATCCTATATTACCTTTAAATCGCTACAAATGATTTTAGAAACACGAGACGGCTTACTTAAGGATAAAATTTCAGCAGTTGAGCTTGCCTATTTCTTACTGTTCTTCCCGACAGTATCTTCGGGACCTATTGATCGTTGGAGACGCTTTACTAAAGATTTGCACACAGTGCCGTCTGGTCATGACTATCAAAAACTACTGTTAAGTGGGATCAATTATATATTTGTAGGCTTTCTATATAAATTTATTTTGGCTTATTTAATATACAATTATACACTTATTTATTTACCAAACGAAACGTATAACTATTTGACACCTTTTCAAGGGCAAATAGCGTATATGTATATGTATAGTTTTTATTTATTTTTCGATTTTGC
Organism: Lysinibacillus sp.; assembly: GCA_032053185.1. Classification (GTDB taxonomy): domain Bacteria; phylum Bacillota; class Bacilli; order Bacillales_A; family Planococcaceae; genus Lysinibacillus. Next base: position 15,204 of record DAMBVB010000039.1, on the reverse strand, counting down.
GGGTTATAGTGCGTTTGCCGTTGGTGTCAGTCGCATTATGGGTGTTCAAACGCCCATTAACTTTAACCGTCCATTCTCGAGTCGCAATATTAAAGACTTTTGGAACCGTTGGCATATGAGTCTTTCCTTCTGGTTCAGGGACTATGTTTATATGCGCTTCGTGCTTTGGATGACAAAGAATAAATGGATTAAAAACAAATATACAATTTCTTATCTTGGCTTCTTTTTGCTGTTCTTTTTAATGGGGATTTGGCACGGATTAGAATTACACTTTGTTGTCTATGGTCTCTACCATGCCTTATTAATTATCTGCTTTGATAAATTTGAACGCTGGAATAAAAAGCGCAAGATTTGGCCGAAAAATAAATGGACTCATGCAATTGGCGTATTTATTACTTTTAATGCCGTTTGCTTTGGTTTCTATATTTTCTCTGGAACATTATTTTAATTAACGGCTCATGTTTTTTGAATAACGTAGCCTAAACAATAAAGGAGATTTATACAATGGATAAACAACAAGTTTTAGAAATGCTAGTAGAGTTATGCGAGGACGATATCATTTTAGAAAATCCAGATATCGATTTATTTGAAGAAGGTCTTCTTGATTCATTCGGTACCATTAATTTATTAGTGGAAATTGAAAGCCGCTTTAATATCTCCGTGCCAATTACTGATTTCAACCGTGAGGAATGGAACACGCCAAGTCGTATTGTAGCGGAATTAGCTGAAAGACAATGATTAAGAAAGGCTTTCTATCATTATTAATTGCTTTTGCTCTTTTTGCTGCCTTTCTATTCTTCCCAAATTCCTGGATAAATGCTTGGATTTCAGATGAAGATGTAGAGCAGGCAAAGACTAGTATGTCTCCGTTAGTGTTCCAAGGGATGTATTTCCAAAAGCGCATGTTGCAGGAGCCTAATGCTATGCCTTTATACGGCTCCTCAGAATTAAATCGTTTTGATCCTTTCCATCCTTATAATTATGCTCGAGCTACTAATGCTCCGTATACGACATTTATGGTCGGGCGTGGTGGAATGCAGTCTATTACACACTTTTTAAATTTTGCTGCACAGGAAAAGAATTTAAAGGATAAGAAAATTGTTTTCATCATTTCCCCTCAATGGTTTACGAAAAAAGGAATGAATGAATTACATTTTTCTCCTAATTATTCGATGTTGCATGCTTATGATTTAGCATACAATAAAGACATTGACGAAGATCTTCGAAACCGAGGAATGAAACGCCTGCTTGAATTCGATACTGTCAATCGCGATGAGCTACTACAAACAATTTATGAATATAAATTATCTGGCGGTAAGGAAAAACCAATCATCGGCCGACTTGCAATGATGGCAGGTCATGTTCAAAAGGCACTTTTAGAGAAAAAAGATTTATATTACTCGCTCTTCCCCCGAGAAGGAAGTAACTTAAAAAGCAATGACAAACTAGTGACAGACAAAACATTTAAGGAACAACTACAAAACGCCGAGAAATATGGCGAAAAACGTGTATCCAATGATTTAATGATTGAAAATAAATTTTATAAACGTCTTAAAAATGCTAATATTGAAAAGTTTAAAGGAATGCGCAAAAACGAAGATTATACGACTTCACCTGAGTATGAGGATTTACAGCTTGTAATTGATATTTTAAAAGATGCTGGTGCAAAGCCTCTGTTCGTCTCTATTCCAGTAAATGGTCATTGGTATGATTACACAGAATATCCTGAGGAACGTCGTCAAAAATATTACGATAAAATGGATCAGATATTAACTGATGCCGGTGTTTCATACGTTGATTTCTCAGACCATGATTATGATCCTTATTTTATTATGGATACGATTCATATTGCATGGAAGGGCTGGGTATATCTAGATCAAGAGCTAGACAAATATTGGGTACAGAAATAAGCATTGTTCGTAGGGACAGTCTAAAGTGTTAATCACTGAAGACTGTCTCTTTTTACCTTCTTATTCTTATTTCATAACCCAATATTTTTCCTTTTCTCCTTCTTCGTTTACCTTCTTCCAACCATTCTTCTCACAAAAAAGGGGGATTTGATCTTCTGTTCTTTCAACTAAATAAAGACAATAGCCGAATTGCTCATACATGCGAGTTGGTCCATTTACTATATATTCACGCGTATCCTCTACGGTTCTCACACCGCGATCACCAATGAACTCTAGCCATGAAGGTTCATTCATTAGCTCAAGGATAAAATCGGCATCATCGGTTGTTTGTAAGCGAAGGGTAAGTCGTTTTGTTTCAAGAATTTTCATAATTATACCACTTTCCTTTCAATATTGTATTTACTAACTTTACCCTATATAAGGTAATTTCTGTTATGAATGAAATATATAATAATAGCTGCCTACTGATAGTGTTTGGGATAATCAATTCTGATAATGAATCGTTTGCTTTTCTTTATGGACCAAGTGTAAAAGCAGCCCCTATAAAAATTGACAATATTCCGTCTGGCGCTAGTATTACTGGATGGGAAAATGCAATTGGAGATGAAACAGTAAAATTAAAATTGAACGAAACTTATTTACTAGGTGTATACAGAGAATCAAAAGGAAACTCAATACGAACATACGACTTGCAGGACGAAAATGCAGTAAAGAAAATGTTACATGATGACCATCTTGTATATTTATTGAAACTAAAAATTCATAATGAATCTAATTAAAAGCTAATTTCTAGGGCCTAGACTGAGCGGTTCTCTCGGGGGCTTGCTCACTTTCCTTTCCTACCTGAGCAGTTTCCTGAATTACCCGATCACTTTTCACTTCTACCTGATCACTTCTCGCGGGGACCCGATCACTTTATCATCCTACCCGATCACTTCTCGCGGG
>DAMBVB010000039.1:0-12249 GCA_032053185.1 Lysinibacillus sp. | reverse complement strand
CACTTCTCGCGGGGACCCGATCACTTTATCATCCTACCCGATCACTTCTCGCGGGAACCCGATCACTTTTCACTTCTACCTGAGCAGTTTCCCGGATTACCCGATCACTTTATCATCCTACCTGATCACTTCTCGCGGGGACCCGATCACTTTATCATCCTACCCGATCACTTCTCGCGGGGACCCGATCACTTTTCACTTCTACCCGATCACTTCTCTCGGGGACCCGATCACTTTGACTTCCTACCTGAGCAGTTTCCCATGTTACCTGATCACTTTGACAAAAACCACCCCCTCAATAGCCCGGGCCAAGCAACAAAAAATCGTCTCAAAAGTATATAAATACCTTTGAGACGACACTAGAAAAGCTACTAAGTAATAGCCTATTGTAAATTATAGAATGAATTTAAACCAAGGTACCCAGCTGTTGAACCAAGTTGATCTTCGATGCGAAGAAGTTGGTTGTATTTAGCTACGCGGTCTGTACGAGATGGAGCACCTGTTTTAATTTGACCAGCGTTTGTAGCAACTGCGATATCAGCAATTGTTGCATCCTCAGATTCACCAGAACGGTGTGAAATAACCGCTGTGTAACCAGCGCGTTTTGCCATTTCGATTGCTTCAAATGTTTCTGTTAACGTACCGATTTGGTTTACTTTGATAAGGATTGCATTACCAACACCTTGCTCAATACCAGCCGCTAATTTTTGCGTATTTGTTACGAATAGGTCGTCGCCTACTAATTGTACGCGAGCGCCAATACGATCTGTTAATAATTTGTGTCCAGCCCAGTCGTTTTCGTCTAAGCCATCTTCAATTGAGATGATTGGGTATTTATTTGTAAGCTCTTCGTACCAGTCAACCATTTCTTCAGAAGTTTTGACAACACCTTCACCGTCTAAGTGATATTTGCCATCTTCTTTATTGAATAATTCAGATGAAGCAACGTCCATTGCAAGCTTTACTTCTTCACCTGGTTTATAGCCAGCCTTTTCAATTGCTTCTAAAATTACAGTAATGGCTTCTTCGTTCGAACCAAGATTTGGGGCAAAACCACCTTCATCACCTACAGCTGTATTATAGCCTTTCGCTTTAAGTACTGCTTTTAAGCTGTGGAAGATTTCAGCACCCATACGTAATGCATGACGGAATGATTCTGCGCCTACAGGCATTACCATGAATTCTTGAATATCTACATTGTTGTCAGCGTGAGCACCACCATTTATGATGTTCATCATTGGTACTGGTAGTTGTTTTGCGTTAAATCCACCAAGATATTGATAAAGAGGTACATCTAAATAATCTGCCGCAGCATGTGCAACTGCCATTGATACACCTAGAATAGCGTTGGCACCTAGCTTACCTTTATTTTCTGTGCCATCTAGCTCGATTAAAGCTTTGTCGATGACTACTTGATCAAGCACTGAGTAGTTACCTTCTAGCTCTTGAGCAATAATTGTGTTTACATTTTCAACTGCTTTTAATACACCTTTGCCTAGGTAACGAGATTTGTCACCGTCGCGTAATTCTACTGCCTCATATTCACCTGTAGATGCACCTGATGGTACGATTGAACGTCCAAAAGCGCCTGATTCTGTAAATACTTCCACTTCTACCGTTGGATTCCCACGTGAGTCTAAAACTTCGCGCGCATAAATTTGTGTAATAAATGGCATAATTAATTCTCCTCTTTTTCAATTAATGATTGACCTGTCATTTCAGAAGGTTGTGACACCTCTACTAATTCTAACATGGTTGGCGCCAAATCGGCTAAAATGCCACCATTTCTTAACATTAAATTTGGTTTTGTCACAATTACTGGAACAGGATTTGTTGTATGAGCTGTCATTGGAGCCCCTTCCAAAGTAAGTACTTCATCAGAGTTCCCATGGTCAGCTGTAATAATAGCTGCTCCACCTTTTGCAAGGAGTGCATCTACTACTTTCCCAAGACATTCATCGACTGTTTCAATGGCCTTGATTGTTGGCTCTAACATTCCGCTATGCCCAACCATATCAGGGTTAGCGAAATTAAGAATAATGCCATCAAACTTATCGGCCGCAATCTCTGCAAGTAATGCTTCTGTTACTTCATAAGCACTCATTTCAGGTTTTAAATCGTATGTTGCAACCTTTGGAGATGCAATTAAAATGCGCTCTTCCCCATCAAATTTCTCCTCACGACCACCACTCATAAAAAATGTAACATGCGGATACTTTTCTGTTTCTGCAATACGAAGCTGCGTTTTGCCATTAGAAGCGAACACTTCACCAATCGTATTTTTTAAATTGTCATTTTCATACGCAACTTGAGCATGCACTTCATCACTGTAATGTGTGAATGATACAAATTTTAAATTCTTTGGATGGTTAGCTGATAAAGCAAAGCCATCAAATTCACTATTTGTAAACACTTTAGACAGTTGAATTGCACGGTCAGGGCGGAAGTTGAAGAAAATTACAGCGTCATTATCATCAATTGTTGCTACTGCTTCCCCATGCTCTTGAACGCTAAATGGAATAACAAACTCATCTGTTACATCACGCTCATATGATGCAGCTACACCACTTGCTGCGCTATCAGCCGTTTGCCCAACACCATCTACTAGTACATTGTACGTAAGAGCTACACGATCCCAGCGTTTATCACGGTCCATTGCATAATAACGACCATGAATGGAAGCGAATTGACCTACGCCGATGTCCTTCATTTGTTTTTCAGTTTCTTTAATATAGTCTAAAGCTGTTGTCGGTCCAACATCACGACCATCTAAGAAACCATGTACAAAAACTTCGTCTAAGCCTTGTTGCTTTGCAAGCTTTAATAGTGCAAACATATGCTCATAGTGACTATGTACGCCACCATCTGACAGTAAGCCCATAATATGAAGCTTAGATTGATGGGCCTTAGCATGTGCTATGGCATCCAACAATGCTTTATTCGTAAAGAAATCTCCTTCACGAATAGATTTGTTTAAGCGCGTTAAGCTTTGATAAACAATACGTCCAGCACCGATATTTAAGTGTCCAACTTCAGAGTTCCCCATTTGACCTTCAGGTAACCCCACCGCTTCGCCTGCTGCCGTTAATGTTGAATGCGGGAACTCATGCCAAAAACGATCGAAATTTGGTTTGTTTGCCTGAGCTACTGCATTTCCGAACGTTTCATCGCGAAATGCAAAGCCATCTAAAATAATTAATGCTACTGGCTTTTTAGGCATTTGCTGCCGCCTCCAATAATTTTAAATATGATGCTGGTTGTAAACTTGCACCCCCGACTAAAGCGCCATCGATATGCTCTTTTGATAATAATTCCTGAATGTTTTCAGGTTTTACGCTACCGCCATATTGAATACGTATAGCAGCTGCCGTTTCAGCATTATATAATTCCTGAATTACTGCACGAATGGCTCCGCATACTTGGTTAGCATCTTCTGCTGTCGCAGTTTTACCTGTACCAATTGCCCAAATAGGTTCGTAGGCAATCACCATATGCTCCACTTCTTGTGCCCCAAATCCAGCAAGTGCAGCTGTAATTTGATGAGCAACCTTTTGCTCAGTAGTCCCCGCTTCACGTTCCTCAAGCGTTTCTCCGCAGCAAATAATTGGTACGATATGATGTGCTAGTGCTGCAGCAACTTTTTTATTGATGGCTTCATCTGTTTCGTTATAATATTGACGTCGTTCAGAATGTCCTAAAATAACATAGTCTACTTCCACACTTGCTAACTGAGCTGGACTAATTTCTCCAGTAAATGCACCTTCGTTTTCATAGTGCATCGTTTGTGCACCAATGGCTAACTCGCATTCACTCGCAACTTGTACAAGCGTCGGTAAATAAAGTGCTGGTGCACAAACAACAGCGTCTACTTTATCATTTGAAGGAAGTTTGTCCTGTACCGCATCGACAAACTGATTAGCCTCTTCAAATGTTTTATACATTTTCCAGTTACCTGCAATAATTGGTTTACGCATCGTTTTTGCCTCCCTATGAATGTTTTACTTATCGTTTAATGCCACAATTCCCGGAAGTTCTTTTCCTTCCATTAATTCAAGTGACGCACCACCACCTGTAGAAATATGGTCCATTTTATCGGCAACTTCAAACTTTTCTACTGCCGCTGCAGAATCCCCACCACCGATCACAGTATAACCAGTTGTTGCTGCCATAGCGTCAGCTACAGTTTTTGTACCATTCGCGAATTTATCCATTTCAAAGACACCCATTGGTCCATTCCAAATGATTAATTTAGAATTTTTAATAACCTCTGCATAGTTAGCAGCTGTTTTCGGACCAATATCTAAGCCCATCCAATCTGCTGGAATAGCGTCTACATCGACCACTTTTGTTTGTGCATCTTGTGAAAATTCGTTTGCGACAACGGCATCAATGGGCATATGTAATTGCACGCCTTTTGCCTTTGCTTTTTCAATAAAGGATTTTGCTAAGTCGATTTTATCTTCCTCTAATAAAGATTTACCGATATCATAGCCTTGCGCTTTAATGAAGGTGAATGATAAGCCACCACCAATAATGAGATGGTCTACTTTTTCCAATAAGCTTTCAATTACACCAATTTTGTCTTTAACTTTGGCACCACCTATAATGGCTGTAAATGGATGCTCTGGCTTAGACAATGCTTTACCTAGCACATCTAACTCCTTTTGCATAAGGAAACCAGACACTGCTGGTACATGCTTGGCAATTCCTTCTGTTGACGCGTGTGCACGGTGAGCTGCACCGAACGCATCATTGACATAAACGTCTGCTAATTTTGCAAATTGCTCTGCTAATGCAGGATCATTTTTCTCTTCACCAGCGTGGAAGCGTACATTTTCAAGGAGAATCATGTCACCATTTTGCATGTTTGCAATAGCTTTTTCTACCTCTTGACCAATTGACTCCGCTAATTTTGTAACAGGCTTGCCCATTAATTCAGCTAAACGTACACCTACTGCAGTTAAGCGCATATCCTCTTTTACTGCACCCTTTGGACGTCCTAAGTGAGAGGCTAAAATGACTTTGGCACCTTGTTCCACTAAATATTCAATTGTAGGAATCGCTGCTCGAATACGTGTTTCGTCAGTAATCGCACCATCTGCCATCGGGACATTAAAATCAACACGTACAAATACACGCTTACCTTTTACATCAATATCTTTCATCGTCTTCTTATTTAACATGAAGAAACCCCCTTCAAAATTTTTAGTTGTGACTTTCCTGGATTCACCCACCTTGGCTCCTAACAGCATTTAGAAAAAAGTAGTTAGCCATCAGCAATTGATTCTGTTGATCTAGCCTTTTCAGCTCACATCATCGGAAACTTTAGATACAAGATGGACGCCTCCTTAGGAATCAGCAATAGGGGAACGAAGGCTAAAACCATCACGTCCTGTGAGAACGCCTTCGTGACCAACATCGTATTGGCCTGAGACTGCTCATCGCACTCGGATGCCCCCAGTCGGAACGGCAATCAACCCATGTTATGGTGAAGTACCCTTTTACTTGCTTTTATAGTAGCAAAAGTCACGTTCTATGTCTTGCAATTACACAACCAGTCACGTGTCCGCCTTATATTACGTATAAAAAGGGAGTAAGGGTAAACTTCCCTTACTCCCTTTACCCTTGTATATTATATCTTTTAGATATTATAAAGGCTATACTTTTTGTGCGCAAAAAGTAGTATTATGTCACACTTTTTATTTTAGTTATCGAATTATGACACTTATTTAGTGTTTAATCCTTTTTCTGCGATATATAAAGCTAAGTCCATTAATCGAGTAGAGTAACCAATTTCGTTATCATACCATGCAAGAACTTTTACCATACTATTTTCTAATACCATTGTAGAAAGACCATCTACAGTTGAAGAGTGATGGTTACCATTGTAGTCAATTGAAACTAATGGTAATTCGTTGTAGCCTAAAATACCTTTAAGTTCGTTTTCTGAAGCCTCTTTTAATGCAGCATTAATGGATTCTTTTGTAACTTCCGCTTTTAGCTCCACTACTAAGTCAACACAGGAAACGTTCGGTGTCGGTACACGCATAGAGAAACCATCTAATTTACCTTTTAATTGAGGTAATACTTTTGAAACTGCGATTGCTGCTCCAGTTGTTGTTGGAATCATTGACACTGCACCAGCACGTGCGCGACGAGGATCAGAGTGCGGGAAGTCAAGGATACGTTGATCGTTTGTATAAGAGTGAATGGTTGTCATCATACCGCGTTCAACACCAAATTTTTCATCAAGTATTTTTGCAACTGGCGCTAGACAGTTCGTTGTACAAGAAGCGTTTGAAATCACATCATCTGTTTCAGGGTTGTACTCCTCATGGTTAACCCCCATTACAAATGTTGGCATTTCGCCTTTCGCTGGAGCCGACAGAATAGCTTTTTTAGCACCTGCTTGAATATGCTTTCCTACTTCTTCCATCGAGCGGAATCTACCTGTACATTCAAGTACTACATCAACCCCTAGTTCACCCCATGGTAAATTTGCAGGGTCTTTTTCAGCATAAACTTTAATACTTTTTCCATTTACTACGAAAGAATCGCCGTCTGCATAAACATCAGCTTCGTAGATACCGTGTACTGAATCATATGTTAATAAGTGTGCAAGCTGACTTGCATCTGTTAGGTCATTTACTGCTACCACTTCGATTTCATTGTGCTTCATAGCTTCACGAAATACTAATCGTCCAATACGTCCAAATCCATTAATTGCTAGTTTTAATGCCATTGTCAATTCCTCCAATATTGTTTAAATAATTAATTTTGCCCGGACATTTATAATATCCACAATTGGCTTTATTCTCATTCAGAGAGTGTTATAAACCCCCACTGAAATTTGAGTTACATAGTAATTTATAAAGAAGGTAAACCTTTAGCGATAGCTTTTGCGGCTACCTCATCCGTTATAAAAATGGTTTGCTTTGGTGCTACCTTAAAGTACGATAGCATTGCCTTCACTTTTTGCTTACCAGCAGCAACTGCAATGACTTGCTTACTTCTTTGAACTTGCTCAAACTGAATACCGATTGTTCGAATTCGGTGTACAATTTCACCTTCTGCATTGAAATAATAGCCAAATGCTTCACTAACTGCACCCTTTTCTTCGAGTATCCGTAAATCCTCAGGTGATGAATTACGACGAACAGCCATTTCTTCTGCCGAGCCAATACCATGAATAACACAATCTGCATGATCATAATAATTCATCATCTCAGTTACCATTGGCTCGGTTAACATTGCTTGATAGGCCTGCTCACTTAAATGCTCCGGTAAAAACAATGTGCGATACTGTACATCCATCTGCATCGCAAATGTTGAGACAAGTGTGTTAGCTTGCATTTGCATTTCATGTCCAATACCTCCACGAGCAGCAACAAATGTGATGTTGTGTGACTCAACTGGATGTAAAAATTGCGCGAGTGATGCAACCGACTTGCCACCAGTAACAGCTACAATTTGACCGTCAAAGCTTGTTGACATAAATTGTTGTGCTGCCTCTTTTCCAAGCAATGTTAATATCGTAGTGTCTTCATTGTAATCACCTGGAACAACAATTACATGCTGTAAGCCAAAATGGTTTTCCAATAATTTAGCTAACTGCTTAAGACCAGACCATTCATAGACCAATGCTCGGAGCTTATCAATTACTACTTCTCCATCGTCTGTACATACCATACCCGATTTTTGAGAATCCAATAACCGTTGCTTACGTAAAATATCCGTTTCTTTACGAATTTCTCGTTCGGTCATTTTAAGTGATTCCGCAAGTGTACGACGCCCAATTGGCTGCATCAGCTGAATTGTTTGTAAAATACGATATCTCGATTGTAGAAGCGGATACATTTCTGGAAGTAGCCTTTGCTGTGCTTCAGGTACAGATAACATATTTATCTACTCCCTTTTTAATATAGGTGGGTTATTTATGGTCCCGCTATATAAAATTATGTCCCACTTACAATTTCATTATAATATGCTTTAAAATAAAGAGCAAGTAAATGCTATGTTTTGGTATTGAAAATTATTTTAAGCATAGTGATCTAAATGTGCATGAACTAAAGCTTATAGAAGCAGAAAGACAATTGCAAAAAATTGATTGGGTGATGAGTTTGGTTAATCTAAATACGGTGTTTAGTTTCTATTCATAAAAAAACTCGTAACCACATTGTCATGGCCACGAGATTTTTGTTAGCTTATTTTGTGTAAGATAAAATTGCATTTTTCTTAAATCCGCCTAAAGCTTTTGTTGCTTCATTTTTATTTGTGTATTCAAAAATACGAACGTCCTTTTTCTCAAATACTGTAATAACCCACATGGTGAATTCTCCCTTCAAATTCGTTTTTGTAATATAACAACCACTGAAAATGTGATGCTTTTAATAAACTGTTTTATAACAACCTCTTACTGATTTCTATTCTACTCCGATTTTTTTAAAAATACAGCTTAATGTGAAGATCTTCACAAACTTTTCAAATTCAAAACGCTTTCATTGAACAATTTGTGAATTGTGGGTATTACCACTAAAGATTTAGAGAACGCAACAAGCAATTATGCCTCGGTATAATTGTGTCCGGGGGCTTTTGTCCAACAGATATTTTTTTATACGAAAGCGTAGCGGCAGCGGCAAATGTTTTTTTGCGGGAAAGCGTAGTGGTAACGTAGCGGCAGCGGCAAATGTTTTTTGCGCGAAAGCGTAGTGGTAACGTAGCGGCAGCGGCAAGATGTTGGTCACTTAGGCGTTTTCACAGGATGTGGCGTTCTTAGCTTTGAGTTCCTCTATTTCAGCAGATGTTTGGACACATGCAAAAGAGTGACTTAAAACCACATTCCTCTCACTGGCTATAGAAGTGGAAGTCTTCCGCTGAAAAAAATTAAAAAATTTCGCTCTGTCTTCACTGCCATATACATAGCATGAGAAATGCGAAATTTTAAGATTCACTTTGTTTTGTCTCATTAAACGAGCAATTTGTTGCTTATTTGTATGTTCGATCTCTTCTAATTTTTTGAATTACTAATTGTCTATCATTCGAATGATTCTAACTTTAACGGAAGATGTGTAGCAACTGGCATTCCTTCACGAGGTGAAAAGAGTGTTGCAAAACTGTTCTCCTGAATGCATTTCTATCATTTCGGATGTACCTTTTATTTTAAAAGCCACCGGTATAGATCCCCCCTTTGTTATTCGCTACACAAATGCTCCATAAGTGTTGCGTAATCCAAATTGCCGTATTGTATCACTTGCCCATCCTTTTCTACTACCGGAATCATTAACATATACTTTTCATGTATGCTCTCATCTTCTTCAATATTAATCATTTCAATATCGAAATCTATATCCTCCTGTACAAGCTTTAATGTATGTAGTCCCTCTATACATAGTCCACAGCTAGCTCGACTAAAAAATGTAACCTTCAATTACAGCACCTCCCTTAGAACTATTATAAAACGAAACAGCTATTGATAAGCAAGATAGTGTAGTTGCAAAATCCACATAATAAAAATAATTTTATTGACTTTTTTCTGCGGGTCCTGATCAAGACATCATGCCCTACATTGATTGTCAGCACAGTATCAATCAGGCTATTGATACGTTAATCCACTTGGGAAAAGCTAGCCAGTTGTATCGCATTCATTGGCAATAAAAAAATGATATATATATCGAAATAGTTTTCAGCAATGGCTCTTCAAAATATGGCTTAATTAGGGCTTCTAACTTGAAAAGGCTGTGCAAGAAAATTACCTCCTGCACAGTCTTCTATCCTATTATTTTTTTAGATGGCTATCTAAGAATTTTAGCATCGCATTGTAGAATTCAATACGGTTTTCTTCATTATGGAAACCATGGCCTTCATTATCTTTCAGCATGTATTCCACAGCAACGCCTCTAGCACGTAATGCTTCAACGATTTGGTCAGATTCAGCCTTATTTACACGTGGATCATTTGCACCTTGAGCTACAAATAACGATGTTTTAATTTTATCCGCATGGAAGACAGGTGAAGCTGCTGTTAATAGCTCCTTATCTTTCTCTGGATGCCCTATACGCTCATAAAGCATGTCACGCATTGTTTCCCAATATGGAGGAATTGTATTTAATAGTGTAAAGATATTCGATACACCTACATAATCAACTGCTGCTGCATATAAATCCGGTGTGTACGTGATACCAGCTAATGTTGCATAACCTCCAAAGGATGCACCATAAATTCCGATGCGTTTAGGGTCTGCAATACCTTGGTCGATTGCCCATTGTACGCCATCTGTAATATCATCTTGGATTTTTAGACCCCATTGCTTATTACCAGCTTCAAGGAATTTTTTTCCGTATCCAGCTGAAGAACGGAAATTCATTTGTAGCACTGCATAACCACGGTTTGCTAGTAACTGTACTTCCGGGTTAAAACCCCACGCATCGCGTGCCCATGGTCCACCGTGTGGATTGACGATAAGTGGCAGATGTTTAGCCTCTTTGTTTTTCGGTAAAGTTAAATAACCGTTAATTGTTAGACCGTCTCGACTATTATATGAAATAGGATGCATTTCTGCAAGCTCCTCTGGGTTTAACCAAGGGCTCAATGTTTCTAACTCTGTTAATTCATCTGTTGTTGAATCGTAATAATAATATTTTCCGTAAACAGTGTCACTAGAAACGCTAACAATGAATTTTGTCATTTCTTTATTGTAATCATTAATGCCTAATTCACTTTCATGAACACCTAATTTGTTTTGCATTTTACGGAATAGTTTTTCAAAGTCCTCGTCAAAGAATTGATAGTGTGCTTTATCTGTTATATATCCACCATATAATACTTTATCTTTCTCAGGACTGTATAATACACCCATTACATCCACGTCTGGGTTGGACATAATTACCTCTTCTTTACCTTCTAAATCATATTTCACCACTTCTACTTTATCTCTTCCTTTATTAGAAGTTGCGAAAATATGTTTATTGTCTTTAGAGAACGCAAGTGGCGTTACTTGATCCCCTGCTTTCATTTCAATAAATGGCTTGAATTCATCTTTCTCTGAATCTCGATGTAGAACAGTGCCTACTACACCATCTGAAGCAACTGCCATACGTACATTTCCATCACGATCCGCTATCCAGCTAATAATATTACCTGGGTTTTTCGCAACATGTGTAGTTTCACCAGTCTTTAGGTTAAGTTTGTAAACATCAAAGACTTTTGCATCTTCTTTATTCATCATAATAAGGATTTCGTCTTTAACGCCTTTTAAACTACTTAATAACCCTACTGTCACATTCGGATATGGTGTTAAATCTTTTTCCTCCTTACCATTAAATGTTGTTGAATAAATGTGGAAGTTTTCATCGCCACCCTTATCCTTTACATATAGTAAATTATCATCTTTCCAGAAGGATCCTCCAATATCGCGATCCTTTGAGCTAGATACACGTACGGGCTCACTATCATCATTCATTTTCTTGACGAACACATTTGAACGATTTTCCCATGCAGATTTATAAGTAATGTAATTGCCGTCTGGTGAAAGTTGATAGCCGACGTTTCCTGGATTTTTCATGAAATCTTCGACGGAAATTTCTTTCACGCCTTCATTACTTATAGCGTTTTTCACATTTTTAGCATTGTTCAAAATTTTAACAGCATCTTGTGTAGAAATCGTTTCACTAGCTGAAAGACCGTTAAATAAACCAAGTTTATTTGCTTTTTCTTGATACTCAGCAAGTGTTGCTTCTTTTTCCTCTTTATTTAAAGCTCTTACTAAAATACGTGAGGCTTCATCACGTTTAATATGGACACTTAAATCTTTTAATTCCTCGCCTTTTACCCATTGATCAATGATTTGCTGACGCATTGTCTCTGATGCATGTTGGAATGTTAGAGCTGTGACAGTTAAATTTAAAAATTCCTTTGCAGATAGACGTTCCTCTTTTACTTCTACTTGAGTGCTAGTTTCATTGGCAGCGCGCACTTCCTGCATAGATACAGGAATGATAGCAGATGACGTTAAAATAACCGCTAATGATGCCGATAAAAACCTTTTTTTCAAAATGATTCCCCCCTTACGATTTTACATTTTTGTAAACGTAATAAAATTATAACAATTTTGGTACATTTGTCAATTATTGGACAAGATAAAAAAAGAGAATTTTTTATAAAAGGACCTTTAATAAATAAATAAAAGACTATGCAAGAATAAACTGTACCCTATAAGATAGACACTTTGAAAAAAGTCTATCCTATAGGGTA
>DAMBVB010000038.1:0-32991 GCA_032053185.1 Lysinibacillus sp. | reverse complement strand
TAGAAGCTCTTTAGAACCCCTCGCATAGCAAGGGGTTTTCAAAAGATACAAAAAAGTTTCTTGAAGGAAAAATCGTTTCCTTCAGAAAAAATATACCTTCTTTTTCTATTGTCGTCAATAGAATTTTTTATAAAACAAAAAAGCTATCTTATAGAATGTTAAAATCTATTAGATAGCTTTCTCTTTATTGTCTATTTATTATGACGTTTTTCATTATAATCTATCCAGAAATCTGCACCTTTAATTCCTAGTTTACGAGGATCAAAAACAGGATCGTTTCCTTCTTTTTTCTGTTTCTCATAGTCCTTTAATGCGACTATAGCAGGCTTCATAATAATTAAAATCGCTAAAACGTTAATCCAAACCATTAGGCCAAGTCCAACATCCCCCATAACCCAAGCAAGGTCGGATGTGCGGATTGTACCGTAAAATGCAGAAATTAAAATTGCAAATTTAGCCAACCAAATGACGACTTTCTCTGTAGTTCCTGAGAATAAATAAGCTACATTTGTTTCAGCAATATAGTAGTATGCCATAATCGTCGTAAAAGCAAAGAAGAATAATGCGATCGCTACGAAAGGTCCGCCAAAACCTGGTAGTGAAGAATCAACCGCATATTGTGTGTATGCTGCACCTTCTTTAATACTTTTCGCAAATGTTATTTGTTCTTCACCGGCTAAGCTACCTTTATTGAATTCACCAACGTAAACATATGAATCAGCGCCGTCTGCAGCTTTTTCATCTTGTACATTATACATACCGGTAAATAAAATCATGAAAGCTGTAGCTGAACAGATTAATAGCGTATCAATATACACTGAAGCTGCTTGCACGATACCCTGTTTAGCAGGGTGTGATACTTCTGCTGCCGCTGCCGGATGCGCACCTGTTCCTTGACCTGCTTCATTTGAATAAATACCGCGTTTAACCCCCCATGCAATAGCGGAGCCAATAATACCACCAAAGATTTCTTGCGTACCAAATGCGCTAGAAAAAATTAATCCAAATACAGCCGGTATTTCTTTAATATTCATTGCAATAATGAAGATGGCCATCAGAATATAGGCAAATGCCATAAACGGTACAATGACCTGTGCAGCATTGGCAATCCATTTAACCCCACCGATAATAATAGTACCTAATAATACGACAATAATAAGTCCTGTAATCCAAGTCTTAACATCGAAAGCATTTTCAACCGCTGTCGCAATTGCATTCGATTGAACACCTGGCATCAATATTAACATGGCAGCTAATGCGGCAACAGCAAAAATAACTGCAAACCACTTTTGCCCCATTCCTTTTTCTATGTAAAAAGCTGGCCCACCACGATATTCTGTATCTTTCTCTTCTTTATAAATTTGAGCCAACGTCGACTCAACATAAGCAGTTGCCGCACCGATAAAGGCGATTGCCCACATCCAAAAAACAGCACCAGGTCCCCCCATCCCGATTGCTGTAGCTGTACCGGCAATATTACCTGTTCCTACTCGACCAGATAATGCGATAGACATCGCTTGGAATGATGAAATCCCCTTATCCGATTTTTCGCCTTTAAACATTAAAACAAACATATCTTTAATGTGTCTTACTTGTAGGAACCTCGTAATGATTGAAAAAAAGAGTCCAATTAACAAAATGCCATAAATAAACCACGGTCCCCATAAAATCTCATTCATTTTCTCAACGATTGTTTCCATTTTACCCCTCCAATTCGAAAATGTAACTTTCAAGACATTATAATATTACACTTTTCAGAAAATTGCAACATTATATTCAAGTAACAAAAAATTAGTAATTTTCTAGTTAATCGAGGAGGGGATTCCCTATTCAATTATATAGCCAATTCTTCGAAGAGCATTATTAATAAAATCACGTATATAAACAAAAATCTCGTCACGCTCTACTTCATGAAATAGATTATGATAACAGTTTGCCCATTCTTTAAATTGAAACTCTGTAAATTCCATCTGATGTAGCCAGTTACGTGTTAGTTTAGTTTCAGTAATTTTATCTTTTTCAGCTGTCATAACTAACATCGGCATATTAGGGAATTCAGCCTTCGGCAATAACACTAAACTGCGCATCATTTGTTGTAGCTCGCGGTACCATTTCACTGAAACGACGGACGAAAAAGGAACCTCATCCTTCATCTCATCTCTACATTCTATACTGCGCGTTAATGATTCTAATGTAATTTCATGGGTTAGCCTCATATTGGCAGTCAGGGCACTTAAACTTGTTAAAGCATTCGATAGTTTACCTGGCAATAGCTTTAAATGAAGCCAAGGTGAAGTTAAAATAATTCCTGCACATTCATATTTTCGTTTTTGCATGGTGTGTAGTAATAAAGTCGCACCAAGCCCATGTCCTATTAAAAAGACAGGTAAATTATACGAAAAAGCATTCTCGATTAAATGCCTTGTATATTTGTTATATTCTTTAAAATCTTCATCGTGAACACGTGAATATCCTACATTTACTCCATGATTAGGTAAATCCCCCATGACTATGTGGAAGCCTTCCAATCTAAGTTTTTCTATAAGCCATGCATACCAACGGTGATTTTCATATGCACCATGAAGAATAGCGACCACAGCCTTTGCTTGTCCATCAGCTTCCCATTTCCACATCTCGCATAGTCCTCCTAAAAAATAATTACACAATGATTATATCGGAATATTTAATTTTATATTTCCATCAAGTTGCGTATTTGATACGATAATATTACATTATAGAAAGAAAAGAGGCGATCCTAATGATCTATCCATTTAAAGGTAAGACACCCATTATCGATCCATCTGTTTTTATAGCCGATTATGCAACCGTTACTGGTGACGTTACAATAGGTGCTGAAACAACGATTTGGTTTAACACAGTTATTCGAGGGGATGTATCACCAACATTTATAGGAAAAAGAGTTAGTATTCAAGACCTCTGTTGCTTACATCAAAGCCCGAAATACCCACTAATTATTGAAGATGAAGTAATAGTAGGACATCAGGTAACTTTACATAGCTGCACGATTCGAAAAAAAGCCTTAATAGGTATGGGCTCTATAGTATTAGACGGAGCGGAGATTGGAGAGGGGGCATTCATTGGGGCGGGTAGTCTTGTACCGCCTGGCAAAGTCATTCCTCCAAATAGCTTAGCACTAGGCCGTCCTGCAAAGGTTGTCAGACAATTAACTGATGAAGATAAAGAAGATATGGAACGCATCATACGTGAATATGTAGAAAAAGGTCAATACTATAAATCTCTTCAACCAAAAAATTAATAGCTAGTTCAACTAAATCAAAGCAGCTCCACGTATGCTTGGGCAACCGAGCCATCCTGAATAGGAGAGTTATTATTTTCGTTAAAAACAGCGAAAGGGGCTATTAAAATGTTGAGCCCCTTTCTGTAATAGTATTTTAATATATTTTATTAACCACTTCATCGCTTTAGCTGAATAGTTTATAAACCTGCTTTTTCTTTTAATGCGTCAGCTTTGTCTGTTTGTTCCCAAGGTACATTTAAATCCGTACGACCGAAGTGACCATATGCTGCAGTTTGCTTATAAATAGGACGACGCAGGTTAAGCATTTTAATAATCCCAGCTGGGCGCAGATCAAATAGCTCACGTACCCATTTTACAATTTCACTTTCTGTAACTTTTCCTGTCGCAAATGTATCAACAGCAATGGATACAGGTTGAGCAACACCAATCGCATAAGCTAGTTGTACTTCAGCTCGATCTGCTAAACCAGCTGCTACGATATTTTTTGCCACATAGCGTGCTGCATAGGCCGCTGAACGGTCTACCTTCGTTGCGTCCTTACCTGAGAAAGCACCTCCACCATGACGGGCATAGCCACCGTATGTATCAACGATGATTTTACGTCCAGTTAGACCAGCATCCCCTTTAGGACCACCAATTACGAATCGACCAGTTGGGTTGATGAAATATTTAGTATCAGCATCTCGTAATTCACTTGGAACAACTGGAGCAATAACGAATTCTTTTAAGTCTGCTTGAATTTGCTCAAGTGTAGCTTCTTCATCATGCTGTGTTGAAATGACAATCGTATCAACGCGTACTGGTACATTGTTTTCATCATATTCAACCGTTACTTGCGTTTTTCCATCTGGACGTAAATATGCTAGTTCACCAGATTTACGGACTTCTGTTAAACGACGAGCCAATTTATGCGCTAAACTAATTGGTAATGGCATAAGCTCTGGCGTTTCGTTACATGCATAACCGAACATTAAACCTTGGTCACCTGCGCCAATTGCTTCAATATCAGCTTCTGTCACAGAGCCTTCACGCGCCTCTAATGCTTGGTCAACACCTTGAGCAATATCAGGTGATTGCTCGCCAATAGCAACAAGTACTGCTAGGTTTTCAGCATCAAAGCCGTATTTTCCACGTGTATAACCGATTTCTGCAACAGTATCACGAACGATACCTTTAATATCTACATAAGTAGAAGTAGTAATTTCTCCTGCTACTAATGCTAAGCCTGTTGTTACTGTTGTTTCACACGCTACACGTGCGTTTGGATCTTCTGCTAAAATAGCATCTAAAATAGCATCCGAGATTTGGTCACAAATTTTGTCTGGATGTCCTTCTGTTACACTCTCTGATGTAAATAGTCGACGGTTTGTCATTTGATGTTCCTCCTATTACTTTTACTTTTACAAATAATATTTGCGAATTAATACGGTACTCATTACCCATGTCAAGTTCACCCCTAAGGATTGAACTCTCAAGCCGTTGTGTCGCTACGTTTGCACTTCGCTTTCGCACAAGCAAACATTGTTGCTGTCGTTTCACTTCCGCACAAATAAACAGCTACTGCTTTTAACACGAGGATTTTCGAAAGATCCGTCATTATAATAAGGAAAGGACTGTATACTCTTACCTTTAATTCGTTTTAACCATAAAAAAATCCTTTACTCACGCTGACTTAACATGAGGAAAGGAATAATGACTTCGTAACCTTTCACTCTTATCGTTCAAGGGGTTTCCCCTTGCATCAGGTTGGCACCAGCGCATGTCGTGAAATAGTTCATGCAGGTTGCCGGGTTTCACAGGGCCTGACCCTCCACCAGCTCGGGATAAGAGTATCCGTTCAATATTTCATAATACGTAAAAGGTCTAATGTTGTCAAATATTTTTAATTTCTTTCAGCGAGTGTCGAAACACCCGCCGAAATAGAGAAACTCAGTGTAAGAACGCCACGTCCTGTGGCAACGATTGAGTGGCCAACATCGTATTGCTGCCGCTTCGCTTTCGCGCAAAAAACATTTGCTTGCCTAAAGTCTATGGCGGATGTATTCATAAAAGAAAGGATGGAAGTTATTAAGAAACTAATTTAGATTATGCTGTAAATTAAAACAAAATAATCCCTACTCTCCACCTCACATCATGTGTTAACATATGTGTAACCCTTTACAGCACATTTTGTAGCGGAAGCAAAGCGTCAGTTGCGGAACATGCGGTGGATGAATATGATTGTAGCCCCCTTTCAGTTGAAGACAAGCTCCAACTAATAAAAACAAGCTAAAACTTCACATCCTGTGCGAACCCATGTTAACTAAAATATCCCAAACGCAATTTTGCTATGCGAGAGTGAATGTGTAATCACTTATTAATAGGGTAAAAAGCATTATGAAAACAAATCAATTTACTTTTTGTCGTTTTCTTGAAAAGTAATAAAATCTGAAAAATAATTTCTTAATTAGTATAGATTATTTAAACAATTGTGTTATACTATTTTTGAAATTAAGAAAATCTCCCTCAGACTCAAGGGAATACTATAAAAAAGGATGGTATTTAATCGATGAATTCAGTAGAAATTGCAAACGAACTGAAGGAATTATTAAACGGCGGTAACATGAATGTTCAACTTTCAGTACCACAATTAGCTGAAAAAGCTACATCTCGTGGTGAAGCTATGTTAACAGTAGATGGCGCAGTTCGTGCAGAAACTGGCAAATACACTGGTCGTTCACCTAAAGATAAATATACGGTAGAAGAAGAGAGCACAAAGGATAAAATTGACTGGGGGAAAGTTAACCGACCAATTTCTTCTGAAGTGTTCGATAACTTATATGTAAAAGTAGTAAAATATTTAAAAGAACGTGATGAATTATTCGTATTCAAAGGCTTTGCTGGTGCTGACAAAGATTCACAATTAAGCATCCAAGTAATCAATGAATATGCTTGGCATAACCTGTTCGCTCATCAATTATTTATCCGTCCAACTGAAGAAGAATTAGCTTCTCATGTTGCTGACTTCACAGTTATTTCAGCCCCTAACTTTAAAGCAGACCCTGCAGTTGATGGCACTGCTTCTGAAACATTCATCATTGTATCACTTGAAAAGAAAATTATCCTAATCGGTGGTACTGAATATGCTGGTGAAATTAAAAAATCTGTTTTCGGTATTATGAACTACTTATTACCACAACAAGGCATCCTTTCAATGCATTGCTCAGCAAACGTTGGTGAAGCTGGTGATGTTGCATTATTCTTCGGTTTATCTGGTACTGGTAAAACTACTTTATCAGCTGATCCTGACCGTAAGCTTATTGGCGACGATGAACACGGTTGGTCTGATAACGGTGTATTCAACATTGAGGGCGGTTGCTATGCAAAAACAATTAACCTTTCTGCTGAAAAAGAACCTGAAATTTACAACGCAATCCGCTTCGGTTCTGTTCTAGAAAACGTAGCTGTTGATCCACAAACTCGAGTTTGTGACTATAATGATGGTTCATTAACAGAAAATACACGTGTAGCTTATCCAATTCAATACATTGAAAATATTGTTGATCCATCTGTTGCAGGTCACCCAAAAACAATCATCTTTTTAACAGCTGATGCATTCGGTGTATTACCTCCAATTAGTAAATTAACAAAAGAGCAAGCAATGTATCACTTCCTAAGCGGTTTCACATCTAAACTTGCTGGTACAGAACGTGGTGTAACAGAGCCAGAACCAGTATTCTCAACTTGCTTCGGTTCTCCATTCCTTCCACTTCCAGCAACAGTTTATGCTGAAATGTTAGGTCAAAAAATTGACGAGCACGGTGCACAAGTATTCTTAGTGAACACTGGTTGGACTGGTGGCGAATATGGTACTGGTAGCCGTATGAAGCTTTCTTACACTCGTGCAATGGTACGTGCTGCAATTGATGGCAAATTAACTGATGTTGAAACAATTCAAGATTCAGTATTCGGATTAAACATTCCAACTTCTATTGAAGGTGTACCAACACAAGTGCTTAATCCTCGTGATGCATGGGCAGACAAAGTTGCTTATGATAAAAAAGCTGCTGAACTTGCTGGTTTATTCAACGAAAACTTCAAGAAATTCTCAAATGTTTCTGAAGCTATCACTAAACTTGGCGGTCCATTAAAATAATTTACGAAGCAAAGGGAACGATTTCAGTCGTTCTCTTTTTTATATTTCCCTATTTTATAGAATTCTACTTTTCATATTAGTAACTTTGTGTATAATTCATAATAGTAGTTTTAGGGGGATGTATATGAAAAGAAAATATAAAGTGATTATTACCATTGTCAGTCTTCTAGTAGTATTGTTTGTTGTAGCTGGTTTTTTTGCCGGGAATTATTTTTATAACTTTGCCTTAAATCCTAATACTGATAAATCAGATGTGTTTAATGCTCCGCACAATTCTATTGCTGTTAGTCCTAAGGATGCTAAAGAAAAAGAAGAGAGTGAGAAGTGGTTTAAAGAGAATTACAAGGACGCTTATATACAGTCTTTCGATGAGTTGAAATTACATGCCTATACGCTGAAAAATACAAACGAAACAAATAAATGGGCAATTGTTTTCCATGGATATTCATCTGAAGGTTCACAAATGACAAAGTATGCTAAGCATTTTTATGATACAGGCTACAATGTGCTCGTACCTGATGCAAGAGCCCATGGAAAAAGTGAGGGTGACTATATCGGTATGGGTTGGCATGATCGACTTGATGTAGTCTCTTGGATTAATAATGTTACTAGTTTTGATAACAACGCTGAAATTGTTTTGTATGGTGTTTCCATGGGAGGCGCTACAGTAATGATGGCCTCGGGAGAGGAACTACCTGGCAATGTTAAGGCTATTATTGAGGATTGTGGTTATTCCTCCGTTTGGGATGAATTCTCCTATCAATTGCAAGCAATCTTTAATCTACCTGAATTTCCTATCATGCAGTTTTCTTCAATTGTTACGAAGTTAAGAGCTGACTTTACACTTGGTGAAGCTGATAGCGTCAAACAAGTAGCAAAATCGAAAACACCTATGCTATTCATACATGGAAGTAATGATACATTTGTTCCATCTCATATGCTAAATGAAGTCTATAAGGCTGCCAATGTACCGAAGGAGAAAATGATAGTGGAAGGTGCTGGACATAGCGGTGCAGAAATTGTTGCTGGAGACGCTTATTGGAAAACTATTCATAACTTCTTAGCAAAATATATAGAGTAAATGCCTTTTTTCTACTGTTCAGTTGCCTGAGGTAAATGTAGCCTTGAAATAAAGTTTGATTAAATGAACTTCATAAACCTTGATAAAAGAGCAAAAAAAGCGTGTTTCGAAAAAAGATTGTTCAAAACACGCTTTTTCTATATTCAATTGAATCATCCTTTGATAATTTTTGTGATCATTCCTCCATTAAGCGCCCTTTAATGGAACAAAGGAACCTTTCAATTAGCATTCATAAGCCATTTTTAGAAATTCATATGTGCTACCATTCGTATCTTGCATAAATGTATCCATATCTTTAAACCCAACTTTTCTATATACTTTTATCGCTCTTTGATTAAAAGTTGCCACTGATAAAGTAATTTTATTTGGTGTAAATCTTGATTGGACAAAATCAATTCCTGCATTGAGAAATTCTAATCCTCTACCATCGCCAGTCAAATCGGGTCTCATTCCTAAACCTATATCATAAATATTAGCAGCTACTTTGTTAACACTGAAGAAACCAATAATTTCATCCTCTTTCAAAACTGCAAACATTGAGTTACCTCTTGTTTCTGGGTCTAAAAATTCAGCTAAATCTTCTTCATCAGCTTCTAAATCATAAAAAGAATATTCTCCATCATAGTGCCAATTATGTGCAATATACTCAGCTTGTTCCTGAGTCATAATCTCAAACTTATAAGTCATAAATATCCCACCTCGCTTTCATTCCCTTGCTCCACTGTTGTACTCGTTTGCTTAATACTAATTATTCCAAATATTACCATTTCCAGCAATGTTGATCTTCAAAATCTAGCCCGATTGTTGAACAAAGAAATACTTTACAAAATAGATCTTTTTATTAAACTTTTTTATAAATTATTTTTCATCCACAATAAAGCACTATTGTCCTTTAAAGAACACGTTGGTTCAAAACAATGGGGGAAATGGTAGACCTTCATCTATTGACGTTTCATCCACTCGCAAAGTGCATGTACTGTTTCTCTATTTTTGGCCGGTGGATATTTATGCGCATAGTGACGATCATACCATGCTTCATATGTTTTATTGGTATCCTTCAAATAAAATTCTAACTGTCTTGCATGTTCAATAGCTACATTTTCGTCACGATAGCCATGAATAATAAGTACTGGGGCTGTCATATGCTCTATCTCGAAAAGTGGTGTTCGGGCATCATAAGCCTCTGGTACACGATTAGGCGTCCCTCCAATGACACGCTTCATCATCCTGCGCATATCTGTCCGCTCCCAATATGTAGCTGTTGCATCAGATACCCCTGCCCATGTCACAACAGATGTAATATCTCTACGTAAGATGGCAGTCCAAAGTGCCATAATACCACCACGTGAAAAGCCAAAAACATGAATATTATCATTACAAAACTGTTTTAGTACGTCTACTGCGTATACAGCGTCATATCGATCAGCTCCTGCAAACTCATCTCGACCTTCTCCACCTCGATTGCCACGGTAATATGGAGCAAAAACGATAAAACCCTGAGCTGCAAACTGTGCGACACGCGAAGGTCTAACCATGCCAATGCTTTGCATGCCTCCCCGTAAATACAAAAAACCATCATATGTACCTTCTGCCTTAGGCTCCGCTAATAAGCCCTTTACACGTAGCCCCTGTGACATATATATGATTTCCGTTAAACGAATAGCTGGATTAGGCGAAGGATAAGGACGCTTTTCGACAATCTCACCGTTGGTCATAATGCTTCAACTCCTCCAGCATTTGCTGCATTCCTTCATCCTTCATATGAAAGCTTAAATTTGGATGATTAACAAATTCATCATCCGATAACCAAGTCATCCCGGAAGTTTCTAAATCAAAATCAATGTCCTCCTGCCCTGCAAACTGTGCGATAAATACCGTTTTACAAAATAAGAAATCATCATGAACGGCGTATTCTGCAAACCATCTAAGGTTTTTCACATGAACACCAGTCTCCTCGAATACTTCTCTAATTGCTGTCTGCTCCAATGTTTCCCCAGGTTCTTGCTTGCCACCTGGAACCTCGACACCACGGCGTTTATGAATCGTACATAACCACTTATTTTTATGTTTTAAGAAAACGAGCACATGCTTAGGTTCAACTGCAAGCTCTCCTCTTTTAAAACTTAAATCCACTCGTAGCCCATTTAAATCTGTAAATGAAAACATCCTGTTCAACTCCTTTATTAATATTGATAAAATCTTATTTCATATATTAATGGACATTTCCAAATCTACTTACTCATACTCTTCTTTTGCAGATACATTTATTTTTACTATAGTGTAATGATCTAGACACAATCAACAAATTACATCACAATAAGGTGCAATTTTAAGGGAATTGATATACAGGTTAAAGATCATCCCCTATTCAGTATTTCATTTATGTTCTTTAGAAATTCTCAATTTCTACAGGTAGTGTAGCATTCCTAATGACAACAGCTATTGCTAATTCTCTCCCCCTTTCCTAGTAGGGAATTGTGATAAAATCGTTCGTAATTGTTACGTTCATAAGAAAAAAAAGCGTAACTTCAAATAGTTGAAGTCACACTTTATCTTTTACTATATCACTTGTTTGCCATCAAAATAAACAATTGGATTTTTTACGACACAATCGATGTGGACATCTGCCGCATTTAATCCACCAAATGGTTCATTACTGCCAAATGCAATATGGATTGTGCCATATACCTTTTCATCTTCAAGTACATTGCCGCATAAAATAGCTCTTTTGTTAGCACCAATACCAAATTCTGCAATCATACGGCCACTGTCCTCACCCAATAATGCTAGAAGTTGTGAACCGTCTGGACCTATCGCTTCCTCAAGTCGACCATTTCGAATCTTCAACAACAGCGGTTGCTTAAGTACACCAATATTAGCAATTGAACCATCGATTAAAATTTCACCATTTGCAGATGTTTCAATAGGAGCGATGTATGATTCACCTGAAGGAATATTTCCATATTCCCCCGGATTACGAACAATCCCAGTAGAACGAATACCTGAACGATTCTCTACACTAAATGTCAGTTCATATCCATCTTTTACTATTCGAACATTTTTTGCAGAATCCAGCAAATTCACATATTTCTCCACAAGCACTTCTATTTCTTTGGCATCCGCATGAAGTGCACCTTGTTTAAGCATTTCTATTGTTACCCCTGGCATCGTTGCAACGCGGCCACCATTTTCACACGCCATTTTTCTAGCTATTGTATGTGTTAGAGAATGAGATGTTATGCAAAGTGTAACATCTACATTGAGCATCAGCGATGATATAGCATGAATGGGCTCCTGTCCCTTGGCTTGATTGGGCCTGAACCAGAGCAAGAAACAAGTGTTGTAAAGAAATGGCAAAAGGCACAATTTACCGTAACCTTTCAAGCCAGTTCCCCTTATCAGTATAACGAGCAAGACTTATTAGAGAAAGCTAAAGGATTAGAATTACTCGGGGCAGAATTACTAATACTTGATTGCATGGGTTACTCGACTTCCATGAAAAATTCGATAAAAAATAAACTTAATATTCCTATCATCGTACCACGAGAAGCTATCTTTACTATTTTAAAGGCAATTTGTTAGCAGCAAAATTGGGTCGCTGAGGCATATCAGTGACCCTCTACGTTTAAACACGTTTATTAAAGTAAGGAAGTTGTTCCACAAATGCCTTCGTATCCGCATCCCCATACTCATGAACGAGTGCATAGATTTTTTTTAATCGCAAATCAATTTCATCATTTTCTCTATCAAGATGATATTGTATATATGGCAACTGCGCACGCCATGCATTCGCAATCTCCAACATCTGCATTTGCTGAAAAATCTTTTCAAAGACATCTAATGCTTGGCGATCTAGACTGAGTTCAAAGTTCCACGGCCCTGCATATGGATTTGTATAATACGTTCTATTGGCAAGTGAAAAATATACACGTTGACGGTCCATCTCTACAAAAACACTCCTTTTACCATAGTATGGTGGTAAAAGGACTGTTTTATTCGCCAGAATGTCAAACTTCCTTCACAACTAAGTAAGATTATCTAATTTATAATAGGAAGTATGAATAAGGAACGGAGTGACTGCCATGAGTTTAATCACGCTTTTAATTGTAGCAGCAATCATCGTTATTTTAGTAACGGTCGTGACTATTATTAGTGTCAATCGTGCATATGCTTTTAAACATACAGTTGATGAAAAACCACAGCAAGGCTTTCATCAAGATGATGACTAGTTCCATTTCTACATTTTTTAAGACCTTCTTATATAATATGAATAACAAATAGAATTTGGAGTGAACGCAATGGGAGTACCATTACCAATAATCATGATGATTGCAATGATGATGCTTATGTTTGGCGTTTCTGTCATTGTCTTGTTGAAGAAAAAAAGCAATTTCTTTACACAAACTATCGATGCTAAACCTAAGCAAATCAACGCTCAACAAAAGGATAAACAACTATGAAATATCTCTTTATATGGCTCATTAAGTTTTACAGAAAATTCATATCACCCATGACACCACCATCCTGTCGCTTCCATCCTACATGCTCCTCCTATGGACTTGAAGCTTTTCAAAAACACGGTGCCATTAAAGGATTCTATTTAACGATTAAACGTATATCAAAATGCCAGCCATTCCACCCTGGTGGCTTTGATCCAGTGCCTGAAAAATGGCCTTCGAAGAAGAATTAATTTTCGAGGGTCATTTTTCTTGTGCTTTTATCAGATGTGCGTTATTATAGAAACTGTTCTAAAAAAACAAATCGTAATGATTACTATTTGAAAGAGGTAAGCTATAAAATGAAAAAAATATCTTTGTTATTTTTAGTTGTCGTTCTTTCCCTATTCACTGCTGCCTGTGGGAATAAATCAACAACATCCAAACAGACAGAGACAAAGGATAAATTAACAATTTACACAACTGTCTATCCATTAAATTATTTTGCACAACGAATCGGTGGCGATTTTGTAGAGGTTTCTTCTATTTACCCTGCTGGTGCCAATGAACACACATTTGAGCCAACACAAAGAGATATGATGAAATTAGCAGATGCCCATATATTTTTCTATATTGGCTTAGGACTAGAGGGCTTTGTTGAAAATGCCAAAAAGACTCTAGCGAATGAAGATGTAACAATGGTAGCAACTGCAGATCAGGTTACAGATGAAAAATTAGCGATGAGCACAGGTCATTCACATGAAGATGAAGATGAAGACGGACACGGACATGACGATCATGATCACGGAAATGTAGATCCACATGTTTGGCTATCACCAACGATCAGTCAAGACTTAGCACTTTCCATTAAAAACACGCTAGTTGAAAAAATGCCAGAACAAGAAGCTACATTTACAGCTAACTATGAGGCATTGGTAAAAGAACTACAAGGTTTAGACAATGAATTTAAAGCTATGGCTGATAGAGCGCAAAAGAAAACGTTCTTCGTATCACATGCAGCATTTGGCTATATCGCAGGACAATACGGCTTAAAGCAAGTGCCAATAGCCGGTTTAAACTCACAAAGTGAGCCTTCTCAAAAAGAACTTACGGCGATTGTTGATAAAGCAAATGATTTGCATATTCACTACATTTTATTCGAGCAAAATGTCTCTTCTAAATTAGCCGAGGTTATCCAAAAAGAACTTGGAGCAGAGTCTCTTGTCTTGCACAATTTAAGCGTTTTAACAGCAGATGATCTCAAGAATAATGAAACTTACTTCACCCTTATGAAGAAAAATATTCAAACTTTAAATACTGCATTAAACACTTACAAAAAATGAATAAGGAGGTGCCCCGAACATCGTATGGGCACCTCCTTTATGACGTACTTTTCTTGTGGCATTCGTTTTTCCGTTCTATAAATACTAATTAACCCTTTTTTCTTATGCATAGCATTTTGTGTTATCTTTCGATTAGTCTTTACTTGGGCTACATTACTTTCTAAAATGATTGATTCCCATTCATTTAGATGCACCTCAACAGAATTATCACTTTTATTACCTTTTAAAAGCAGTCTAGACTGTTTTACTGTTTGTTTATTTTTACTAAAAACAGACAGCCCTTTATCAAAGGTAAAACGACTATCCAGTATCGGTTTTGTAAGAACTTCAACCTTATTCGTTTTTTGTAAATCAAAATAGAATTCGCTTGTAGCAGCTGGGAAACTCGTATAGTCCCAAGCGTGATCCTGTGCTAATTGGCGATCAGACACTAAAAAATAATTATAACGGACCTCACCCTTACGATCAGGCAATGGATCATCCCATGTAACATCGATATGATACCATGCATTATCAAGCTTCACTAAAATCCAGGCATGTAGTTGTTCCCCTACTTTTCCTGGTACATATTGCACCTTAAAACCTAGCTTCTCTAGCATTCGATAAAGCACTAGAGCATATGCCTGACAAACTCCCTTGTTTTCCGTAAGCAATGTGTAGGGAGAATATTGACTTCCTTCGGTTTCCTTTGAGTATTCAGCAGATAGAACGATAAAATCATGTGCAGCTTGTATTTTCTGCAATTCACTTAATCCATGCATAGGTGCAATAATAGTCGTCAACGTCTGTTCTACAAATGCCTCCTCTTCCTGCGAAATATGATAGGTAAACTCAAATCTGATGACAATATTATTGGCATAGCCATCATATTTCCATTTAAACCTAGAAATATTGGCGTAAATATATGGATCCTGAATAGCATGTTTAATAAGCTCTGATAGTTCATCTTTTATTTCCGACGTATTACCAGTATAACGAATGTCAAATTTAGTAGATAATTGCATGACTTGTTTTTGAATGAGATGTTGTAGTGTTTCTATTGTATTGGCCGTTGCGATATTCTTTTGTTCATAGTTTGCAAATACTTGCACATGACTCATTTGTAGAACAAATAATATAATGACAACATTATATATATATTTTCTCATATGAGTCTTTCTCCTTTACTAACTAGTTTATGCCTGTCATTTCTTTTTATGTTAATGAATGATTAATTTAATCGTAAGAATTCACTAAAAAACTGACTCGTAATACAAATAAAAGAAGCCCTCTTTTAAAGAAGGCTTCTTTCATAGTGTTGAAAAAAAACTATTATAAGTATGGCTTTCAATAGGTACTCTCAGTGAAGTCTCTTGTGGTTCAAACAATTTGTTTAAATATATACCCTTTTAATTTCATCAAAATTCATTGCTTTACCCCCATTTTGACTATCTATCTGAGCTAAATTAAATTTTTAATGTCAAAACACCTATAATTGTTTTTAGTCCATTAATTTTCTTCGAAGTAGCTTATTGGCGCCGTTTCTTGGTAGCTCGTCCGTAACAATAATCTCTTTTGGTAGTTTATATTTCGCAAGCTTCTTTTGACAAAATGCTTGTAATTGCTCTACCTGAACATGTTCTTTTAATACTACAAAGGCGATTGGTACCTGCCCCCAGGCATCATCATCAATGCCGCATACTCCCGCTTCCTTAACAGCAGGGTGTGTAAGTAGTACATTTTCGATTTCAGCAGGATAAATATTTTCGCCACCTGAAATAATTAAATCAGCCCGACGATCAATAACAAATAAATAACCATCTTCATCTATATAACCAATATCCCCAGTATGAAGCCAGCCATCAATCGTTGCATTTTTGTCGGCAAAACGACCAATATACCCTGGTGTAACATGTGGACCACGTATGCAAATCTCTCCTTCACCATTGTCATTCGGCTCATCAATGCGAATTTGATTAAAAAATAATGGTTTTCCCGCGGAACCAATTTTTTGCATTGCATCCTCATTTGCTAATGTTGCAGTCTGTGACGAAGTTTCAGTCATACCATATGTTTGAGCTACAGCTAAATGTAATGCATGCGCTCTCTTTAAATACTCTACAGGCACAGGTCCACCACCCGCTAGCATCATTTTAAATTTCGGTGAGGCTTGTGCGTTTTTCTGTTCAAGCGTATGTAGAATCCTTTCCAATGTGACAGCGACTACCGACATATGTGTAACTTCGCCAGCCATAATATTTTGTGAAATGGCTTCTGCATCAAATTGATCATATAAATGCACTTTATTACCGTACAACAGTGAACGCACTAAAATAGAAAAGCCGCTAATATGAAAAAGTGGTACAGCACATAACCAAGTATCATCCGCATGCAAACCTATATTTAAAACGGAGGCCATTGCACTTGCCTGGTGATTTCCTACGGTTTGACAAACACCCTTCGGAAAACCAGTCGTACCAGATGTGTACATAATCGATGTTGTTTGGTTTAAAGACCATTCTTTCGTAATATCAATAGCCGCTTCTGTACTTTTTTCTATAGTAGAAAATAAATAATAAGACGTATATGATGGTAATTTTTCTATATCCTCATCTGCAATTAATACTGCCAAAGCCCTTGAATCCTCTAGCTGATAGGCAATTTCATCCTGTGTTAGCCTACGATTTAGCATGACCATTTCACATTGTAAATGCATACACGCGTACATCATAATGACCAAGGAAGGCTTACTCGGCCCCATTATGGCAATCCGGTCTCCTTGCTTAATATCCAGTGCTGTAAGTTGGCGAGCACGTTTTAACGATAAATCATTTAATTCTTGAAATGTCCAAGTCTGGCCATTATATGTTAAACCGTTCCGTAAAGGTGTTAAATAAGCTCGCTGTAAAATCCAATTTAGATACATCTTGTTATTCCTCCAATCAGCCTTCATCTTACCGCTTTATCGCATCATCCGTCCATCCGTTAGTTTGATGAAGTAATCCGTTGTTTTGACGGGTCTATTCGGTGCTCCGGCATGATTTTCCGCTGCTACAAACATGCTTCTTTCGCTGCTTAGCCGTACCTTTCCGTCGCTCTAGTAAGTCTATCCGTCCAGCTTCCTTTTTAGATACAAAAAGCTCGTATCTCATTAAGATACGAGCCGTTCACATTTCAGATAATCAAGGGAATCTTGGGAATTGACCGAAATCTGGTTGACGTTTTTCTTTGAAGGCGTCACGACCTTCTTTAGCTTCATCTGTTGTGTAGTAAAGAAGAGTAGCGTCGCCAGCCATTTGTTGAAGACCGGCTAAACCGTCTGTATCTGCATTCATTGCTGCTTTTAAGAAGCGTAGAGCAGTAGGAGACATTTGTAGCATTTCTTCACACCATTGTACAGTTTCATCTTCTAATTGCTCATAAGGAACAACTGTGTTAACTAATCCCATATCAAGTGCTTGCTGTGCATCGTATTGGCGGCAAAGGTACCAAATTTCACGCGCCTTTTTATGACCAATAATACGTGCAAGATAGCCTGAGCCATACCCAGCATCGAATGAACCAACTTTTGGGCCTGTTTGTCCAAAACGAGCGTTGTCAGCAGCAATTGTTAAGTCACAGACAACGTGTAATACGTGTCCGCCACCTATTGCATAACCTGCAACCATCGCTACTACAGGTTTTGGAATAACACGGATTAAACGTTGTAAATCAAGAACATTTAGACGTGGGATCTCATCTTCACCAACGTAGCCGCCATGACCGCGTACTTTTTGGTCTCCACCTGAACAGAAGGCATGCTCACCTTCACCTGTTAAAATGATAACTCCTACATTTTTATCATCACGTGCACGTGAGAAAGCATCGATCATTTCCATTACCGTTTTTGGTCGGAATGCGTTGCGCACTTCTGGACGGTTGATCGTAATTTTTGCGATACCGTTATAGAACTCATACTTAATGTCTTCATAAGTATGTAAACTAGTCCATTGACGTGTCATTGAATTGCCTCCTAATAATTAAATTCGTCTCGATCAAAATCGAGGCGATAACGTAAAAATTATATTACTATCAATTATGCCTCGGCATAATTGTGTCTGGAATCGGCTTTGTGCAAGCACAAAGAATTCCTTTCCGATTCCGTGACATCCGCCGGAGGATTTAGGCCAGCACGATGCTGGTCACTCAGGCGTTTTCACAGGATGTGAAGTTCTTAGCCTGAGTTCCTCTTTCAGCTTCTGTTGAAAGAAGTTAAATACTCCCCTACTATTGTAGCAAACTCAGCGGGATTTTCCACATGAATTGCATGTCCTGCGTCATTTACTATCGTATGCTTGGCATTTTTTAATAAAGCCTTCATTTCTAGTGCGATTTTACAAAATTTCTTATCTAACGAGCCTGTTATTAGTAGAACAGGAAATTCAAGCTTCTCCAATGACATCCAATTCGACGGCTGCATGCCTGTACCAATGCCTTGTAAGCTTCCTGCCAAGCCTTCCTCCTTCTGAGAAAGTCGCTCTAACCTAATCGCTTCTTGTACACTGTGCGGTAAACGCTTTTGACATTCAAACAAAGACATGTTCTCCCATTCATTAACAAATGATAACAAACCGTTACTCATTATTTTTTCAGCTAGAGCGTTATCTCTCTCACAACGTTCAGAACGTTCCTTTGAAGTTCGTAAGCCTGGCGAAGCGCTTTCTAAAATTAGCTTTCCAATGCGCTCTGGGTAGGAGATTGCATACGATAATGCAATTCTCCCTCCCATTGAATAGCCGAGCAGCGTAAATTTCTTGAGCTGTAGCTGGCAAAAAACTTCCTCTAAATCTTTGGTTTGCTCTTGCATAGAGAAACGACTAATTTGCTGAGATATAGCTGTTTGGCCATGTCCAATTAAATCAATGGCAATAACGCGTACATGAGGTAGAGCTTTCGCCAAATTTCGCCATGTAGCCGTACTACCTGTAAAACCATGCAATGCAACGAGCGTTTGCTCCGCTTCTTCATTCCAGATTTCCACGTATGTTTCAAGCCCTCGAATCATTAGCTTTGCCATGCTTTTAGCCCCGCTTTAATGCGATTCCACAGTGCCCGATGTGCATACACATTTTCCTCGCGATTCGTGAAAATTTCCATTAAGCGCATTGGTCGTTTTTTCATCGTCGTGAACTTTACTGATAGCTCTGAAATATCATTTACGCGTATATAATCCATATCGTACATATTGGCAATATCATGGAATTTTAGGGCAGTTGGCGTGCCGAATAAATCTTCATAATGTGCCTCAACTGTAGATTGTGGTAAATAAGAGAAAATACCGCCACCATCATTATTCATAACGATAATTGTCAAATTGCATTCCTGGTATCTTGAAGCAATTAGACCGTTGACATCATGTAAAAAAGCTAAATCGCCTATAAGCAAGTAAGTTTCGCGGTTATTTCCTTGACTAAAGCCCATTGCAGTTGATACGACGCCATCAATCCCATTCGTTCCACGATTCGCAACAATACGAATATCCCTTGGTGTCGCCATTAAAAACGTATCAATATCACGCACTGGCATACTGCTACTAACAAAAATATCACTGCCATTAGGAATCATTTTTAGTAATCGACTTACCATTGCTCCCTCATCAATCGCACCGTTAGAATAATGCTCTATATACTCAAGTGCAATATCATTAGCATCCTGCCACTCAGCTAAATACGCTGTTTCAAGAGCTGTTTCAGAGATTTCTAATTGCGTGAGCCACTCACCAATACTTGCATGAAGAAAATGAGTTGACACACCTGTAGCATCGCGGAACATCGGATCTTCATCGACAACAATATAAGCATTTGGCTGAGATTTAGTAATAAATTGCATGATAAATTTAGAAACAGGCTGTGCGCCTAAACGCAGTACCGTATCTGGTTCAACTAATGCTTTAAAATCTTCACTTTTCATAATGGCATCATACGTCGTGATTAGATAAGGCAGACAATCCTCTGGGACAGTCGAGCGCATATTAGATAAACTCTCGACAATGACCGGCCATTTTAATTGGCGGACAAACTCCCACATAATTGCTAACTCTGTACCGAGTGCTAGCTCACCAATAATAATAAAGCCTTTTTTGGTTGCACGTAAGATTTCCGCTAGCTCTTGTTGAGCCGCCATTGAAGGTATTAATTGACCCATACTACTGTGCTTAAATGTCGTTTCTGAAAGTTCCTCTCGAAAATCAATCAACAATGGTTCTCTAAACGGTACATTAATATGCACCGGTCCAAATGGTGCGCTCATTGCCACTGCTACCGCACGTGCAATATGACGCTCGATAAGCGGCAATGTTGGTGCGGCACCATCTGCCAACGGGAAATCCACGCTCCATTTGACATTTGCACCATATAAATTCGACTGATTAATCGCCTGAGGTGCACCCACTCCTCGCAATTCATGTGGACGATCAGCTGTAATGACAATTAACGGTACACGTGCATAACTTGCTTCAACAATGGCAGGAAAATAGTTTGCCGCAGCTGTTCCCGATGTACATAAAAGAACAACAGGTTTTCCTGTAGCCTTTGCAATTCCTAACGCAAAAAAAGCAGCAGATCGCTCATCAACCTGACGATACATATGAAGCTGTTTCGTTGAAGCAAATGCATATGCTAAAGGTGTCGAACGTGAGCCAGGGCTGACAACAACGTTTTCAACACCAGCTTGCACTAGTGATGCTACCATTTTATAAACATAGTCTGTTAAGATTTTCCGCTCACTCATGTAATTGTCCTCCTAGCGCACGAAACATTGGACGGAATTTCACTAATGTTTCCTCATATTCAGATTGTGGCTCTGAATCTGCTACAATACCGCCACCAGCATATAAATAAGCTTTATCCTTTAGTAAAGCAGCCGAACGAATGGCCACTGCAAATTCTCCATTACCTTCAGCATCTACCCAACCAATTGGAGCAGCGTAAAGTCCACGATTCATAGGCTCATACTTACGGATAGCTGCCATTGCTTCTTTCCTCGGCACACCGCCTAAAGCTGGCGTTGGATGCAAAGATTTTGTCAGTTGTAATATTGTTGCCTCATTATGTAACTGACCTTCAACTGGTGTATATAAATGTTGTATATCTCTAATTTTTAGTAGGCGGGGGCTATTCGGTACATTCATCTCTACACAATGATTACGGAATGTTTCCGCAATCATTTCGACAACATATTGATGCTCGCCGCCATTTTTTGAATCATTTAATAAGCTTTGTCCATAGGCTTCATCTTCTGCTGCTGTCTTCCCACGTTTAATAGAGCCTGCAACACAAGATGAAAAGGCGCGGCCCTTTTCTACTTTTACAAGACGTTCAGGGGACGCACCAAAGAACAATAATTCTTGACGCTCTAAACCAAATAAATAGCTCTCCGGCTGCTCGTGAATAATTTGTGATAGCACCTGTGGTGAAGAAACCTGTTCTTTAAATTGCAATGCTAGTGAGCGTGCAATAACGACTTTATCTGCCTTCTTTTGCTTAATCAATGCTGTTACTTGTTCGATCGAAGCTAAATAAGGCTCTTTATATGGCTCAAAATAACTTGTGATTTCAGGCTTTGAATACGTTTTTACTTCTTTTACTTGAGCAGCATGAATTAAATAATCTCGCTCTTTACGTAGCGCTTCAAATTGAGATTCTGCCTGCTCATTTTTTGAAAGAAGGTGAATACTTACAAACGCTTTGTCATCACGGATGACAAGCTGGTATGTTGCGAGTGCAAAATAAGCCTCTGGAAAGTCTGTCCACTCCCCAGTTACTTCATTTTGTGGATCGAATGTAAATCCACCAAACAAAATTGGTTGTAGCTCGCTTTGTCCCTTCACACAGTTTTTCGTTAAGCTTTTCCATTCCGCTTCTACTGCATCGAAGCGATCCTTTTTGGCGTTATTTTGAATTGTATAGGCATGTCCTAGCCCTACTAACGTCATTGTTTTTTCCCTATTTTGCCAATAAAATCGTTCACCTTTATAATGCTCCTCGCCCGCCGCATAAAATGCGAGAGCCGATAAGCGACTTACTTCAATTGTTTCCATATAAAAATGAAGGCTTTGGCCCAAAAAGTCCACTTCTACCTCTGTGGCTTGGTACCACTTCTGTTGCATGAAAATTACCTCCGTTGTTGCAATGTACATAATGAATAACACACGGTATGTTTTGTACTTGTTCTACACTTGCAGTCATAAATATCAACTGCTTTGGCTTTTCTTTAACAATTGACCAAAACTTTGCATCATGACGTGAGCGTTTATACTTTTACCACCTCATATTTCTTTTGATCAATTATGCCTTGGCATAATTACGTCCGAAATCGACGGAAGACTTCTATACCTATCGCTGCGCTTTCGGTACAAAAGACATTTGCTAAAAAGAAATTAAAATAGCCTTTGCCGTCATTTTTTTATTACTAGCCTATTTTTTCGTACTGTGGCTATTATCTTAATTATTGTTTTCAGTTCATAAATACATGTTCTATTGTATCATTTTTTTTACCTGAACTGTATGTAATAAGCTGTGAACCTACCCATTTTCTCATTCTTCGTATAAAATAAGAATAGTCTACAACATTTGAAGGAGAGAAAGACCTTATGACCAAAGTCATTGAAGCTGATAGGGGTTTTAAAGTTTGGTGGCATTTAACACGTCCACATACGTTAACCGCTTCATTCGTTCCAGTATTTTTAGGGACAGCGATTGCCTTAGCAATTGAAAAACAAACAATTGATTTTGGACTATTTTTTGCTATGCTCATAGCAAGTATGCTTATACAAGCAGCAACAAATATGTTCAATGAATATTACGATTACAAACTAGGATTAGACAACGAAAATTCTGTCGGTATCGGCGGAACGATTGTGCGTCACGGTGTGCAACCAAAAACAATTATGATGATTGCCTTAAGCTTTTATGCTGTCGCTATATTGCTTGGCATTTACATATGTGCCTCAACCTCTTGGTGGCTTGCTGCTGTCGGTCTTGTTTGTATGCTTATTGGTTTTTTATATACTGGAGGACCATACCCAATAGCCTATTCACCATTCGGAGAAATTGTATCTGGCGCAGTTATGGGAATGGGGATTGTCTTAATCGCCTTTTATATTCAAACACTTACTGTGACATTAGATGCTGTTTTGCTTTCAGTACCAAGTATGATTTTAGTAGGGGCTATCATGCTGTCCAACAATATTCGTGATATCGTTGGCGATACAGAAGGTGGTCGAAAAACGCTTGCTATTTTAGTAGGTCGAGATAATGCCATTTCTGTGCTATCTGGCTTTTTTATCGTTTCGTACTTATGGGTAATCGCTCTTGTAGCAATTGATGGTATTACTTTTTGGGCTCTAATCATTTTCTTAAGCGTTCCAAAAGCACTCCGTGCGATCCAAATTTTCCGCGATAAAAAAGAAGCGAAAGAAGTGATGCCTGCGATGAAATTTACAGCGCAAACAAATACGTTCTTCGGCTTCCTCTTAGGAATCGGTTTATACATTCAGTATTTCTTTTATTAAGATCCATTATTAAAAATGTAGCAGCCTTAACGGGCTACTACATTTTTTACATAGCGTCGCAAATTATTACTCGCAATACCACGAACTTCTTCGGTTGAAAAATGTTCACGTAATGCCTCTAACAAATTTTGTGCCTCTCCTGCATGTGCTAAACCTTTTACAGTAGCATCTATCCCATCGAAGTCTGAACCTAGTCCAAGGTGCTCTACCCCTACTATATTCGCCAGATGCTTCACATGTGCTACTAAATCATCCATCGTAGCATTGTCATGGATAAAAGGCGGGTAGTAAACGACATGAATATGACCTCCATGTTTGACAAGAGCTTTTGCCTGAGCATCCGTTAAATTTCTTGGATGATCACAAATTGCACGTGCATTACTATGGCTCGCCATGATATGTTTCGCTAGCGGCAAGACATCCCAGAAACTTTGTTCATTTAAATGGGAAACATCGATCATAATATCTCGCTCATTTAGCAAGTTTATAACCTCTTTACCAAATGGTTTTAAACCAAGGCTTGCATCCTGTTCAGCACCATGGGCCACAGCATTTTCTTCATTCCACGTTAGGCCAACAAGCTTTACACCTGCATCTAATATTGCTGAAAGCTTCGCTAAATCTTCACCGATTGGACCACAGCCCTCTAAGCTTAAAATTGCACCAATTTCATGCGGCGCTAACGTATCTAATTGCGCCCAATCCGTAATATGCACCATACCCCCAGTTTGTAATACATGTGTATGGAAAGCTTCAATTTGTCGCACTGCCTCTAAAAATTGCATACTTTGCGGGATTTTAGGATTAATAAAAATAGCAAATACTTGTGCCTTAACCCTTCCTAATCGTAATCTCTCTCGATTAGCTTGCAAACGTACATCATCTTCAAAATTCGCCGCTTCTAAAGTTGTTAATTTCAATAGCACATCACAGTGTAAATCAATTATATCCATATTCTCACCTCATACAGCTATTATACTGCCTGTGAGTGAAAATGCTTACTAACTTTTATCTTGAGGTGTATCAGAAGAGCCAAATTCCTCAAGTTCTATGAAATCATCCGATCTTGGCGTAGAAGACAACACATCTTCCTCTACTGGTCTTAAATTTTCTTCTTTGTGCTCCGCATGTTCAACACATGTCAATGCTTTCGGCATAGCTTCTAAGCGACCAATAGGAATCTCTTCACCACATATAGCGCATTTGCCATAAGTACCGTCTTCCATCGCTTGCAATGCACGTTTTATCTCCTCAGCATGGTCACCGCGATGTTCATCGATCACCATCTCAGTTAGCTTATCCGTTAAGTCACTCGCATTGTCAGCAGGGTGATTATCATAATTAGACAGCTCTGTCGCTTGTGGACGCTCTGATTCCTCAAGTTGCTTCTCTATTTCCTGCAATTCCTGCTCTAATTGCTTTCTTAATCTTTCCATTACTTGTGGGTTCAAAAAATCTCCTCCTCATGCCTTCATTTTTTCCTAAATTAATATTTCTAAAACACTAAAGCATGAGAAGGAGTGATTTATTTTATATAATTTAAAACCGTCACTTCCTGCGATAACAGCTAACTAATTAATCTAAGTCGTGCGAAAGAGAAGCGCCAACAACAAATGTTTATCTGTAGCTAAAAAAAGCGACAGCGACAATTACGCCAAGGCAAAATTCATTATGGCATCATGTAAAAATTGTGCTGCGCCTTTAGAAACACGCTCATCGTAATAGGCTGAAAAGCGTTCATCCGCTATATACATCTGAGCTATACCTGCATGTGCCTCTTTAGAATATTGCGACCATGTAAAGCTAAGCCAGCGCTTATGAAGCTCTGCTATTTCCATTGCCACAGCATTGTGCGTATCGCCGACTTCCATCGCTTCTTTTAAACGATTAAATAATTGCTGTTCTAACTGTTGCATTGCCTCATACTGTTCCTCTGTCATATTCATTAGCTTCGCATTTGATGCATCAACCGTGTTGTCACCATATTTTGCGCGAATTTCTTGACCATATTGCTTGTCATTTTCCTCGATTAGCTTCTCTTTAAATCCATTAAATTTCTCTTCATTAGACATTGGTTGTTCCTCCTCAATAGATTGAATGGTTTTTTCCACCGTTTGTAATATCTTTTCCAACTGCTCCTTGCGTTTCAGTAAAGCAGTACGATGAGTTTTGAGCGCCTCTGTATGTTGAAAATCAGGCGCTTGCATAATTTCCTTAATTGTTGCTAGCCTCATATCTAATGCCCTATAAAATAAAATTTGCTGAAGCATATCAACTTCAAATTGTCCATAAAATCGATAGCCCACCTCATTCGTTCTTGCTGGCTTCAGTAATCCAATTTCATCGTAATAACGCAGTGTTCTTGTGCTAACTCCGGATAATTGAGCAAGCTCTTGAATTGTATATTCCATACTTTTCACCTCCAGTAAAACTACTGTAAATCTTTACGCAACGTGAAGGTCAAGAAAAAAATAAAAAAATTGACTCATTACGATAACATTGAATTGATTCCATTTCGACTGGGTGCTTTCCTATGGGCGTCCAGCCTTTACTCAATTATCTTACTTAAATTGCATACGCAAATGCTTCTATACAAGTGAATGAAAAAAGCAAACTAGAACGTTTTATTATCACTAGTTTGCTATTTCTTCAATTACCTTTTTGCATACTTGCCATGCCACACAATATTTCTATAATTATCTACATCTGTGTCACCTTCAGTGTTAATAAATAATACTCGAGAATTTTCATCTAATTGTAATGTACCCTTTAGCTCTGTATAGTGCTCGTTCGTCATCAATTCATAAAAACATCCAACTGGGGCAGCTCCCGATTCCCCAGCAATAATTCTTGCATCTGTTGCTAGTGGATTGCCAAGAATGCGCATACCTGTTGCGGCAATTTCCTCATCACAGCAAATACTTACCTTCGAATACGTCTTTAACAGATCCCAAGCCCGTGGATTTGGCTCACCACAAGCAAGACCTGCCATAATCGTTTGCATTTCTCCACCAACCGTTACAAACTGCTCGGCTCCTGCCTTAAAGCTTTCATAATAACAATTCGCTGCAATTGGCTCGACTAAGATAACTGTCATCTCTTGCTCATAATATTGTTGTAAGAAAGCGACAACTGCACCTGCAAAAGATCCAACCCCAGCTTGTAAAAATACATGGGTAGGTGCTTTTTCCAACTGCAGAGCGGCTTCTTTTATTAGCGTTGTATAGCCTTGCATAATCCACAACGGAATTTCCTCATAGCCTTCCCACATCGTATCCTGAATAACGACCCAGCCATTTTCTATTGCTAGTTGTGAAGTATAACGAACTGTATCATCATAATTCATTGTCGTTATTTCCGCATATGCACCTTCACTTTTAATATTTTGGAGGCGCTCCTCTGCACTACCGGCTGGCATATAAATGCGGGCTTTCAAACCAAGCTCTCTAGCAGCCCAAGCCACTCCACGACCATGATTACCATCTGTCGTAGAAATAAAGGTTAAGTCCCCTAGCTGCTCCTTTACTTCTGGTGATTTAAGCTGTTCAAATGATAGCTCATCAATCTTTCTATCTAACATTTTCGCAACATACCGCCCAATTGCATATACGCCACCTAACACTTTGAATGCATTTAAGCCAAAACGATGAGATTCATCTTTTACAAAAATACTATGTACTTCAACTAACGATGCAAAAGCATTCAAGCTACGTAATGGAGTGCTTTCAAATTTCCTATATGTACGTTGAAATCTGCCAACACGATTTATTTCTTCCGGTGAAAAATTACGTAGAAAAGATAC
The DNA here is from genome assembly GCA_032053185.1 of Lysinibacillus sp. GTDB lineage: Bacteria > Bacillota > Bacilli > Bacillales_A > Planococcaceae > Lysinibacillus. The sequence continues at coordinate 5,385 of DAMBVB010000038.1, read as the reverse complement.
TACTTGTTCTGCGTTCTTCTGTAACAAATATTGTTGGTTGTTAGTCCACAATAATTTTCCCATCCCTTATCCCCCTAGCTTTTGTTCTATTTTCATCTTAGCTTATAGCATCACAAAACAAAATACCACTCATGTTTAAAAGAAAAATTTAAATCCTATTGAAGAGATATATCGTATATCTACTAACATAATGGATAACAGCAATAATGGAGGAACTCAAGCAATACAAAAAAGAGGAACCTATTTATAGGGAAAGTTACTAATACTATTTTAAGGTGATGGGACATTTAAACATTAATCGTTATTTAGGTGTTTCCGATGGTTCTCTAACGATTAAAGAGGACAAAAAAAGTAAGATGAACCGTTTAGGAGAAAGATGTTTGAAGTTTTCTTTTCGAAAATGATGCAAGATAAGTTTATCTTCCATTAGGTAAATAGCATGCTGAGATTATCCAGCATGCTATTTTTTAGTTAAAGATCAATCGTAGGAAATTTTTGCTTAATCCCTTTTTATTTATCGTTGTACGGTAATTGTTTGAGAAGTGAAATCTAATTTATTCCCATTGAAATCCATAATATCATTACGAGGTGAAGCTTGAATCGTAACATTTCTGCCGTTTTCAAATAAATAGCCACTCTGAGCTATCGTAATTAATGCTCTATCATTACCTTGTGGATAGGTACTTGCTGCTACCGAAGAACCATTTACAGTTATATTAAAATCTAAACTATTGACGTTTATTACTGGTTCACTGAAAACAAGCTCTAATGTTTGTGAATTGCTAACATTAACATACACAACCTTTGGTGCAATATTTTCTTTAAGGTTAATGGATGTTCGCACCTCATCAAATGATTCCATAGAGTTTGCTGCTTTTAAGCCTTTAATCGTGAAGTTTCGTGTGCCGTTAAAATAATTAGAATCCTTTTTCAATGTAAGCTTAATACGATTTAAATTGGATCCTTCTACTACAGCACTTTCTACCTGAGCATTATCAATACTATAATTTTGAATATTTTGAGCAAGTGCTGGATCAACAGGATAATTGAAATTTAAATAAACAATATTATTATCTTTAATAGAATAATCTGTTGCAGATGTTTGAATTCCATTGTATTGCGATAAAGCTAATTTATTACTATTTATATTTAAATCACCGTTACGTGTAAATTTAACATTTTGCACTTCAGTAACTGGCACACCGTATAAATTTGTCACATTAAATAAATTTAATTTGCCATCATAAAGAGCTCCTTTTGTATCATAACCGCCTAGCAGTCCTGCCATTTTAACACGTAATTTCGTAGGTTGATCTTTTACGATCTGAATATCACTTTGAGGTCCTTTTGATACCTCATACAAAATATAATTATTTACAAATTTACCAGTAAATGGTACTTTAGCGTTAATTCCTACCTGTACTGTCTTATCGAAAGTTAATTGTAAATATTCTACACTATCCTCGTAAACAATTTCAGAATTCATTAGGGCAGGCGCTTTGTCATCTCTTATAAAGTTATACACTGTTGAGAATGTTGCCGTTTCACCTGATAAGTCGGTAATTACACGACTAGAAGCTGTCCCAATCGTTGTAATTCCTTGAAGCGAGTTTTTTGGATCCACGGTAACATTAAATAAACGACCATTTTTAGGATCTTTCTCTACTGTATTCACGGACATTGAAGTCTGACCACTTTTGACTGAAAGATCATATGGATATAGTGGTTGAATCTCCTCTGAGAACAATAGCTGGAACGTATTTGGTCCAGTTTGTGTGACTGAAGATAGTGTCGGCGGAACACCATCCTTATCGCCCTTTTTCACTGTTACTGTAGCAGGGTTTGGTGAAATTATGTTTCCTGCCAAATCTGTTGCCGCTACAAATGTAATTTGAATAGCTGTACCAGGAGCTAAATAACGACCATTTACTGTTGCAGCTGATAAGTCAAATGTTGCTTCAGTTGCGTTTTGTTCAATGCTTCCCACTACATTCGTAACCTTTGTACCATTTGGTAATGTAAATTGAATGCGTTCATTTGGAAATGCTGCCATTGGCTTAGAAAACTGCACTTTAGCGATTGAAGTATTGTTTCCTTGCGTTGTTCCTAAAATCGTAGGCGCCTGTGTATCCTCAGCAATAACAAAATTCGCATCTACTTTTTCAAGCACTGTGCCCTTTTCAGATTTGATGTTATTAAACACATAACGATGTGTACCTTTTAATGGCTCATTCATTGTAAAGATCATTGATTTTCGATCGGTACTGATTTCCGTTTTCACAACTGATAATGCTCTTAAAGTATCCACATTAGAGAAGGCTACAACATTATCCTGTAATTTTCCGTCTACTTTTAACACCGAAAGTGGATCAATTGCTTGGTTGAAAACAACTTTAATCTGAGAGGCATTAATTCCCTCAATTGATTTTACATGCAGCTCATTGACTTCATATATAACAGCAGCGGAATATGGTTTGTCATTAATTTTAAAATCTACCTTCGTCTCCACATTTTCAGTAAGTGGCGTTGTTAATGTTACCGTATGGCTTATCCCATCTGTTAATGTTACCTGTAGTGTATGTGCATCTACAACTTTAACTGTTTGGATGGACACTGCAGGACCTTTTACCATTTCACTGATATTCGTCATCGAACGATGTAAAAATGACGCAAATTGACCGCGTGTTAATGTGTTTTTCGGATTAAATGTCTTTACATTTGTAATTTTTGCATATTCTAATGCGATAATGGCTTCACGATTTTCTGGTAAAGCTATTTTTAAATCTGTAATAGAAGATTTATAGTTTTCTTTTTTATACATTGCCATTAAATCGACATCGTAAACTTTTTTAATTGCACTTACTAAAATAGAAGCCATCTGCTCACGTGAGATATACTCCGAGGGTAATAACTTGTTGTTAGTCCCTTTGAAAATGCCCGTATCATTTATAAGCGCTGCATATTGTAATAATTCTTTATCTTTTGTAGATGCAGGCAAGTCTGTAAAACGTACTTTTTTATTGTAGTCTGCTGGCACTTGGAAGTGTTCTGATACAAGCCATTTTCCTAAAAACTTCGTTACATTACCTTTTGTAAGAACCGCGTTTGGCTTAAACGAGCCATCTTGATAGCCACCTACAATTTTTGCATCTGCTAGTGCCAAAATGGCATCTTTATGGTCATTTTCTGCAATATCTGTAAAGTTAGCAGCACTTGCAGTAGGAACAACAGCTGCAGCAATCAATGCAGCAGATGCTGTACTCATAATCCATTTACTTTGCTTTTTCCCCATATTTATAACCTCCTACGAATTCTATTCATTTCTATTATAAAAGAAAGATAGATTTATTCCAAAGGATATACCAATATTATATCGATTTTCCATGGGTTATTTATCCAATTATTATAGGCACAAAGCAAATATTAATTATATTTAGTTTTTTCTATATGAATTGCATAATTTTATTGATTTATTTTTGTGAGAGACGAGGATTAAGGTATGGTTTTAAGCCGCTTTTTTAAAGTAGTTTAGAGCCAAGGATAGATGAAGTATTCTCTCTCCGTGATAAACAAAAGAATGTTGTCACATTTATCGAATGAATCTAACTACAACAGCGGTTCGACGGAAAGGATTTTCGCTGTTATCAAGTGTTAGAGGGAAAATTGGAAATACAGACCTATAGACGTTGAAATAAATAGGTACAAAAATGCTTGTTTAACTAAGTACATTTTTAATTGCCTTTGTATATTACAACTTTATAGGGAGCGGCGAGCCTAATAGCCTTGATCAATTAGCTAGCCCTTGGTATAGCTGGATTCTAGGCTATCGAATCATGCGAGTTGAGGGGCTCCATGTCAAGTTGTCATTATTCACGTAATTGTATAGAAAAGTAGTTAATGAGCGAAGTGTACATGCTTAGACTAGCAAAAATGTACATTGTTATTTTGACATTTACACTCACTACTTAATTCCATTCTTTTGAGTAGCGTTGATATTTATCTACGAAAGGGGAATTTTAAAGAAAAACGCTTTCCACCATTATAAACATAACAACGACGTTAATAGAAAAGAATTGTTAAACGTTCAAACCATTTTAAATAATTGATTTTTTATTTTCGTAATCTCTACATCTTTTAATCCTGCGACATTCATGTTAAAATTCATTTGCACAGTTCACCTTTCTATTACTTGTTTTTCGACAATGTATATAAATCGGAGAATCTGTGCTTTTTTTATGCGTGGGATTGTGTGAATACCCCAAGAAATATTATAGAACCAAAAAAAAATGCAATAGATGGACTACATCTACTGCATTTCAGTATGACCCGTACGGGATTCGAACCCGTGTTACCGCCGTGAAAGGGCGGTGTCTTAACCACTTGACCAACGGGCCAATGGCGGAGAAGGAGGGATTTGAACCCTCGCGCCGGTTACCCGACCTACACCCTTAGCAGGGGCGCCTCTTCAGCCTCTTGAGTACTTCCCCACAAAAAAATGGCTCCGAAGGCAGGACTCGAACCTGCGACAACCTGATTAACAGTCAGGTGCTACTACCAACTGAGCTACTTCGGAATAATGGTGGGCCTAAATGGACTCGAACCATCGACCTCACGCTTATCAGGCGTGCGCTCTAACCAGCTGAGCTATAGGCCCATTATTTTTGGAGCGGGTGATGAGAATCGAACTCACGACATCAGCTTGGAAGGCTGAGGTTTTACCATTAAACTACACCCGCATATGGTGGGTCAGGACGGAATCGAACCGCCGACACTTAGAGCTTCAATCTAATGCTCTACCAACTGAGCTACTGACCCATATTTTAAAAAAATGGCGGTCCCGACCGGGATCGAACCGGCGATCTCCTGCGTGACAGGCAGGCATGTTAACCGCTACACCACGGGACCATTTTGGTTGCGGGGGCCGGATTTGAACCAACGACCTTCGGGTTATGAGCCCGACGAGCTACCACTGCTCCACCCCGCGTTAACACTATAATAAAATTATTCTTTCGGCTTTTAAGCACCATTTAAATATAAACTGGAGGAGGTAGAGGGATTCGAACCCCCGCGCGGTGTTACCCGCCTGTCGGTTTTCAAGACCGATCCCTTCAGCCAGACTTGGGTATACCTCCGTAACATTATATAAATGGTGGACCTTGCAGGACTCGAACCTGCGACCGGACGGTTATGAGCCGTCTGCTCTAACCAACTGAGCTAAAGGTCCTTTAAGATGGCGGCAGAGGGGATCGAACCCCCGACCTTACGGGTATGAACCGTACGCTCTAGCCAGCTGAGCTACGCCGCCAGGATCTTTATACTGGTTATCTTTTATGGTGGAGCCTAGCGGGATCGAACCGCTGACCTCCTGCGTGCAAGGCAGGCGCT
>DAMBVB010000037.1:0-35547 GCA_032053185.1 Lysinibacillus sp. | reverse complement strand
GCGCCGATGGTAGTTGGGGGCTTCCCCCTGTGAGAGTAGGACGTCGCTAGGCAATCTAAAGTCTGAGATTTTTTTCTTAGGCTTTTTTATTTTTTAGGCTGTCTTATACAATAAATGTATAGGACAGCCTTTTTTCTTCAATCAGCAATGTTCTCTGTGCGAAAGCGAAGCGACAGCAACAAGTATGTTTTCTGTGCGAAAGCGAAGCGACAGCAACAAGTATGTTTTCTGTGCGAAAGCGAAGCGACAGCAACAACAATTACGCAAGGCAAAATCTAAAATTCAAGGGCGCTTCGAAGATTATTTAAATAAGATTGGCTAACGGGGAGTTCACTTCCATCCTTTAGAGTGACAATAAAATTGGAAGTAAGATCACGAGCCATTTTTTTTATAAAATGAATATTAACAATATAAGACCTGTGAATGCGAATAAATGATGATGGTAGACGCATTTGGAGTTCTTTAAGTGTAATATTTGTTTTAAATTGTTCTCCCTCCACATAAAACCACGTTTTTTTCTGCAGGCTTTCAATATAAGAGATTTTCTCAATTGCAACAGGTCTCCAATCTTCTTCTTGCTTTCCAGTTAAAAATTGAAAAGGCTCCAATTTCTTTTCGGTAAAGGTTGAAGGTAATACTATAACAAGTGCTGCAGGTACATCTAATATATTTATAGGATAACCAATGCCATAATATGATGTTTCGAATAAGGAATTATCTAAAACGGCATCTGTTCGTTTCCTCGTGCGTAGTACTTGCTCGGCAATGCTACCAGATTGTACTTGTTGACCTATTTCCAAGTTAATGTTTTGAGGTCCAGAATGAAAATGGATATAGGAGTTTTCAGCAGCAATTGCAATGGATGAATTGGCTGGAACCCAGTCTTTTAGCATGGAAATAAGCTGTTGTGAAATATCTTTTGGCAAAGAAATAAACTCATTATTCATTGTGAATATCCCCCTTGTTTGTAAATAGTTTACCAAATTCTGTCGCTTCAAAAAGCGGTTTCATCATTAAAATTTGGTATTTTATCTAAAAATAATGAAAATTTAGATGTTCTGTTATATATTAATTTATAACAAATAAACCTGTTATGGAACAGAAGATTAAAAGTTTTTTAACAGAGTATATTGTATACAAAGGGGAAGGTGGAATTTCAATAATGTCAACACGTCAGGGAAAAATTCAAGCATTAGAAAAACAATGGGCAGAGAACCCTCGTTGGGCTGGTATTGAACGCGCATATTCAGCTGAAGAGGTGGTTAAGCTACAGGGCTCTATTGTACTTGAACAAACTTTAGCAACTAAAGGTTCGGCTCGGCTTTGGAACTCTTTACACGAAGAACCGTTCATTAATGCATTAGGTGCATTGACTGGTAATCAAGCTGTACAGCAAGTAAAAGCAGGATTAAAAGCAATCTACTTATCGGGCTGGCAAGTAGCTGCTGATGCTAACCTTTCTGGTCAAATGTACCCTGATCAATCCTTATATCCAGCAAACTCTGTTCCAGCAGTAGTTAAGCGTATCAACCAAGCTTTACAACGTGCAGACCAAATCGATCATGCTGAAGGGCGTGTAGATCAATTTGATTGGTTCGCTCCAATCGTAGCTGATGCTGAGGCAGGCTTCGGTGGTCCTCTAAATGTATTTGAGCTTGTAAAAGGAATGATTGAAGCTGGGGCTGCTGGTGTTCACCTAGAAGACCAATTAGCTTCAGAGAAAAAGTGTGGTCACTTAGGTGGTAAAGTGTTACTTCCAACACAAAATGCTGTACGTAACTTAATTGCTGCTCGTCTTGCAACAGATGTAATGGGTGTTGATACAATTTTAATCGCCCGTACAGATGCTGATGCTGCTGATATGGTAACATCTGATATCGATCCGCGTGATGCTGAGTTTATTACTGGTGAACGTACGCCAGAAGGCTTCTTCCATACAAAACCAGGCATCAAACAAGCAATTGCTCGTGGTTTAGCTTACGCGCCATATGCAGATTTGATTTGGTGTGAAACTTCTAAACCATCCCTTGAGGAAGCTCGTGAATTTGCGGCAGCTATTCATGCTAAATTTCCAGGAAAATTACTAGCATACAACTGCTCACCTTCTTTCAATTGGAAAGCAAATCTATCGGAAGAAGAAATTGCAGCATATCAACGCGAGCTAAGTAAATTGGGGTATAAATTCCAATTCGTAACATTAGCTGGTTTCCATGCATTAAACCACTCTATGTTTGAGCTTGCACATGATTATAAAGATAATGGTATGGCTGCATACTCTAAGCTGCAACAAGCTGAGTTTGCATCACAATCAAAAGGCTACACAGCTACACGACATCAACGTGAAGTAGGTACTGGTTACTTTGATGATGTATCTCAGGTTATCTCTGGTGGTACTTCTTCTACAACAGCAATGGCTGGTTCTACAGAAACAGAACAATTCGTATAAGTTTCATAAAGTGCGCGTATTCCTAAATTCATAATCATAGAATAGTTTCCTTCGCTTGTCCTAAAGCGGGGGATGACTACTAAAATTTGCAAAGGTGGGGGTAACAACTGATGGAACAAGCAACAACAGGTAAACTTAAAATTGTTGGGGAACAAAACGAGCAAACAAAAGAAATTTTAACACCAGAAACACTTGAGTTTGTTCTTGCTCTGCACGAAAAATTTGATGCTCGTCGAAAAGAGCTGTTAGAGGCTCGGCAAGAACGCCAAAAGCGTCTTGATGTAGGTGAGAAACTAAACTTCTTACCAGAAACAAAGCACATCCGTGAGGGAGATTGGACAATTGCATCACTTCCAGCAGATTTGCAAGACCGTCGTGTAGAAATTACAGGCCCTGTTGACCGTAAAATGGTTATTAATGCTTTAAACTCTGGTGCAAAAATGTTTATGGCTTGCTTTGAGGATGCATCTGCTCCGACATGGGAAAACATGATTAGCGGTCAAATTAATATGCGTGATGCTATTAATAAAACAATTGAATTTACACAAGCATCTAATGGAAAAACGTATAAGTTAAACGAAAACACAGCTGTGTTATTAGTTCGTCCACGTGGTCTGCATTTACTTGAAAAGCATGTACTAATAGATGGCGAACCAATCTCTGGTAGCTTCTTTGATTTCGGTCTGTATTTATTCCACAATGCTAAAAATGCATTGGCACAAGGTACAGGACCTTATTTCTACCTGCCGAAGCTTGAAAGCCATTTAGAGGCTCGCTTATGGAATGATGTCTTTGTGTTTGCACAAGATTATATCGGAATTCCACAAGGGACAATTAAGGCTACTGTATTAATCGAAACAATTTTAGCAGCATTTGAAATGGATGAAATTTTATATGAACTACGTGAACATTCGGCTGGTCTGAATTGTGGGCGCTGGGATTACATTTTCAGCTATATCAAACGTCTGCGCAATCAACCGGATGTAATTTTACCGGACCGTGGGCAAGTAACAATGACTGTACCATTCATGAAAGCATATACGTCTTTATGTATTCAAACATGTCATAAACGGAATGCTCCTGCGATGGGCGGTATGGCAGCGCAAATCCCTGTTAAAGGGGATGACGACGCGAATGCTGTAGCGTTTGCAAAGGTTGCAGAAGATAAACGTCGCGAGGCAACAGATGGTCACGATGGTACTTGGGTAGCGCACCCGGGTATGGTTGCAGTGGCAATGGAACAGTTTGATGCGATTATGACGACACCAAACCAAATCCATAAAAAGCGTGAGGATGTAAATGTTACTGCAGAAGATCTAGTAGCTGTTCCAGAAGGTACAATTACACTTGAAGGTCTTCGTATTAATTGTAGTGTAGGGGTTCAGTATATTGCTTCTTGGCTACGAGGCAACGGGGCTGCACCTATTAACAACTTAATGGAGGATGCTGCAACTGCAGAAATCTCTCGCACACAAGTATGGCAATGGATTCGTCATCCAAAAGGTATCCTGGATGATGGCCGTGGTATTACATTGTCCTTTGTACTAGATATCTTGGAGGAAGAGCTTGTAAAAATTAAAGAGGCTGTTGGGGAACAAGCCTATAACAGTGGCCGCTATGAAGATGCTGCTGAGCTGTTTAAATCTTTAATTGAACAAGACGAATTTATGGAATTCTTGACGCTTCCAGGTTACGAAAAATTAGTTTAATTGATACGAATCTACTAAACGGAACTCGAATGGAGTTCACCTTATTGCACTATTGTAAGGAGCGGGGTCTATTCCCTCACACCTACTAAAAAATGAGCACGGTTACAAAAAAGGGGTCTATTAATAAAAGTGAAGAGATTTAACTTCTTTTAGAGAAATCTCCCACCTCTATAGGTAGTGGGATGAATACGAGTTGAAGTTGTTGTTCAGAGGGGTCCAAGCATCCGCTGAAATAGAGGAATGCAGTTTAAACGTCACGTCCTGTGGCAACGACTGAGTGAGCAACATCATGCTGGTCTAAAGCCCTCGGCGGATGTCACGGATTCGAAAAGGCAGTGACAAAGCCGAATCTGGACGCAATTATGCCGAGGCATGATTGATAAGGGATGAAGGATGTCTTACGAGTTTAGATGGGGAGCTTGTAAGGCATTTTTTTGTCTTTTAAAAGATGTTCCTGGACCGACACTGGTCATTGATGATGCATTAGCTATAGTTGAAGGGGATGTCTCGAATTAATCATGAGACATCTCCTTTTTTCGATTGTTCAATGCACAAAGAATGATTAATTGTTATATTAGCTATATAACAATTATGGAGATGATATTAATGTTTATTCAAATAGAGCCACAATCTGATGTACCAATCTATGAACAGGTAACACGGCAAATTATTGAAGGTATTGCAAGAGGAGAAATGAAACAAGGAGATACCCTACCGTCTGTACGTAATTTAGCGGCCGATTTGGGCGTAAATATGCACACGGTTAATAGAAGCTATCATGAGCTAGAGGAAAAGGGGATCATTACTATTAGAGCCAAATCAGGTGCTTGTATTCGTTCAACAGAGGAACGAGCATTAACTCCTGAACGATTACAACAAATTGAAAAAGACTTAAAGCCTGTTGTGGTAGAAGGAATGGTGCTCGGCGTAACAGCTGAACAAATCGAGCACATGATAAAAAAGGTATTCTCTGATTTGCAAATACGTACAGAAGGGGTGTAGCACATGCTACTTGGCGCATTTTCTACCGTCTACATCATAATTTGTTCCGTATATAGTACGTGAGACAATTGTTTTTTGCGTTACTGTACCTAAACAAAACATAAATCACCCTACGTTACGTATATGAAAATCGTTGGAATAACGATGATGATTGTCAGCTATTATTACCTTGCACCATCTGAGTTCATGCAAAGTATTTTATTGCTTGGATGCTTATTTTACAATGCTTGCAGTCAGTATGACCTTATATTGGACAAAATCACCAAGAGGTTTAGAACTTAAAAAGTAAGAGCTATGGGCCTTAAATATAAAACAAGTACTAAGAGCATCACGTCCTGTGATCACGTCCGTGCCAACTTCGTGTTGGCCCAAGCGGCTCGGACGCCCCCAGGAAAGTGCTCAGTCGGAACGGAAATCATCCCCCAACTATGATGATGAGTCTTTATTTCATATTTTCAAGAGACTTCTTAAGCCATTTTGTTGCCTCAGTATAATCCTGTGCAACACCGTGTCCTTTTTTGTAAAGCATACCAAGCTGGAATTGAGCTTTTTGATGCCCTTGATTGGCCGCCAGTCGATACAGTTGGGCTGCCTTCGCAAAATCCTTCGGTACCCCTTGTCCATGACTGTGCATTTGAGCTAATTGATATTGTGCTTTGGCATGTCCCTTAGCGGCAACTTGTTCAATCCATTTCGCTGCCTCAGTATAATCCTGTTCGACACCTTTACCCTTATCAAATAAATTACCGAGCTGATATTGAGCACCGGCATGTCCCTGGATGGCTGCTAGTCGATAGCAGCGTCGGGCCTCTTCTAAGTCCTGTTCGATTCCCAATCCGTGCTCATATAATAACCCTAATTGATATTCAGCTTGAATATGAGACTGATCAGTAGCCGCTCTCCACCATTTTACTGCTTCACCATAATTCATTTCAGCTTCATATAATAATCCGAGTTCGTACTGAGCATCAGCGTAACCCTTTTCAGCAGCCGCTTTGAAGTAAGGGCGAGCTTCCTCTGGTTGCTTTTGGTGGTATATATAAATACGTCCAAGCTCAAAGCCCGCACTTATATGTCCATTGTTAGCGGCTAGCTGTAACCATTTTTTAGCTAAAGTTATATCGTTTTCTTTCACATAGAGCGCACCGAGACAGTATTGGGCATTCAAGTGTCCTTTATGTGCCGCGAGCTTAAACCATTTTATAGCCTCTAGGTGATCTTGAGGAATACCTTGTCCAGTGTTATATAGCATAGCCAATTGAAATTCTGCATTTGTATGGTCTTGAAGTGCAGCTAAATGGAACCATTTCATAGCTTCTTCCAAATTTTGCGAGATGCCACGACCTTTAAGGTACATATAGCCAAGATTATATTGAGCACTTGCATCACCTGCCAATGCTGCCATTTCAAAATAGGCTATAGCTTCCTCATAGCTTTGCTCGACACCAGTTCCATTGTGGTAAAGGAATCCAAGGTTATTTTGGGCGCTTGTATTCCCTTGATTGGCCGCTAACATGTACCATTTTGCTGCCTCAGCAAAGTTTAGTGGCATAGCAAGACCTTGATTGTAGAGAACCCCTAGATTGTACTGTGCATCTGCGTTCTCTAAATCAGCGGCAGCTTTATAATATTGAGCAGCTTCCTCGTAATTTTGTACAACACCATGACCTAAATGAAAGAGCACGCCTAAGCTATAAAGCGCGTTTGCATCATTTTGTGCCGCGGCGCGTTCATACCACATTTTTGCAACTGCGTAATCTTTCTTAACACCACGGCCTTGATTATAAAGGGCGCCTAAATTATATTGAGCACTTGCATTCCCTTGTTTTGCGGCAAGCTCAAACCAGTCCGCAGCATTTTTGTAGGCCTCGGCTGATTGGTCATCTTGAAGCAGCGTAATTACTTCAAAAGCAGAAGTTATATCTTCAAAGCTGGAGCCTTCGCGCATCAATTTTGCCCTTAAGGTAAGGTCATAGCGTTCGATAAACCATTCTACAATATCACTTATATAATCAAGAACAATTTTTGCTACTTTTGCCTCCACAATTTCACTACTATTACTAGAAGTCATTTTGCTTACAAGATTCATTAATAAATAAATGCGACGTGGATGAATTTTTGCAACAAAGCTACGATTATTGAGTAATGATCGGATATTTTTTAGCTTCGGTTTGGTATGCGTTTCTAGCGTATAAAGTTCATATAGAATTTCCTCCAGTACAAGGAGTGATTTTTGTAGAGATATTGCTGGCTTTGTAATGGCGAGCGTGCTTGCATTTTGTAAATTTTTAGCCATTTTAATAAAGCACAAAGCTTTTAATTTCTGACATTGATCTTGGAGAATTTCATATTGTACCACGATAGCACTCACCTCTTTTTTTTGCTCATCACTGAAATCTGGATGTTTAATTTGTAGCATGTATATTAGTTGATTGGAGTGAAGGCTAGGCGACTCCTTTTAGGATTAGCGGCTCATCGGACACCCCCAGAAAGCGCCCAGTCAGAGCGGAAATCAACCATATGCTACGATGATATCCTCTTTTTTCATATATCGGGAAAATATCGATATTGTTGAATTGTCCTCGTTACATGAAGGATTTTCGAAATAATGTGCTAGGATAAAGAATAATAATTACTCAAGAACGTAGCGAGTATGGAAAGAAGGAGCGGTGATGATGGAATATACAGATCAAGTGAAAAATCGTGTAAAACGGATGGAAGGTCAGCTACGGGGAATTTTAAAAATGATGGAAGAGGAAAAGGATTGTAAGGCAGTCATTACTCAATTATCGGCAGTACGCTCAGCAGTTGATCGTACAGTTGGTGTTATAGTTAGTACTAATCTTTTAGAATGCGTACAAAATGCTGAAGGTGATGGCGAAAAAATGAATGAAGCTATTCAAGAAGCAGTCAATTTAGTAGTGAAAAGTCGTTAAAATAAGAAGACTACCCTATAAGAAGATTATTAATATATAAGGGGCTGGGACAAAAGGACTTCCAAATGAGTTTTTTGTGCTTTTTTTGTATAATGAAAACAGGAAAACGGTTGGAGGTGAGGATTTTGTGGAAAAAATTAGCGATTATCGTCATTATTATTGTTTTTATTGACCCTATTTATACGGCTGGTAAAGCAGTTGTACAACAAGTGATCACGTGGACAAATAATGATGAAATAGAAACAATGCTTCTTTCAACAAAGGATAAAATCATAGATGTTACTGTTAAACTTTCAGAAAATACCTCCATTGAAACGGCCACACCTATAGAAGAAAAGCCAGAAGAAGGAGTAGCCGTTACAGCTCCTGCAGCCATAAAACCTGAAGCAAAGTTAGTTGTAACAAATGCAAAGGAAATAGCTGATGCGATGTATGCGTACTATAGTAGTTTTTCACCTACTTTTGAGATTCAATATAAAGGCGATACACAACGAATTGAACAATTAGTGGAAGAAGCCTACGAAAATGCTATAAAACGAGATGATTATATATATGGGCATATTAGTAAACATTCAATTCGTTTTGAATATGGAAGAAAAACAGCCAAAATCTTTGGAGAGCAAAATTATTTAATGACGCCAGAACAGGCAGCATTTGCTGAAATGAATGTGCAAGAGATTGTAGCCTCTATCAATAAGAAATCATTAAGTGATGTAGGGAAGGTTAGGGCTGTCAATGATTATATCGTTGCCAATACCGCCTATACGGATCAAACGAATTCAAGTCCACATAGCGCTTATACAGTGCTTGCAGAACATGGTGGCGTTTGTCAGGGTTATGCGTTGCTGGCTCATTCGATGTTACAAAAGCTAGGTATAGAAACAAAGTATATAGTAGGCTATGTCGGACAGGAAGGACATGCTTGGAATTTAGTAAAGCTGGGTGGTCAATGGTATCACCTTGATACTACATGGAATGACCCGGTGCCTGATCGTAAAGGTGCGGTGCGCTATCAATATTTCTTAGTGGATGATCGAACGATGGCCAAAGATCATACGTGGATTGCTAAAGACTACCCGAAAGCTACAAGTATAATGTATAACTACTTTCACAATATAGATTTCGCTACACAGGTAGGGCAACAAATATTTTTTAGTAATGTCTCTGATGATAATAAATTGTACGTCCTTGATTTACAAACAGGGAAATCGAAACGCGTCTCTACTTCACGTGCACAGTATATCGTTTATGCAGATGGCTGGCTATATTTTAGTAATTATTCACACGGAGCGTATTTAACGAAGATTCGCCCAGATGGAAGTGGAGAAAAAGTAATAAATAGGGAAGAAACGAAAGAGTTATTTGTGAAGGATAGCTATTTATATTTCACGACAAATGAACTGAAAAAAATGGCGCTTTAACTTTATCAACGAATAATTATTTGCCAAAAATGAAGAGCCTATGACATTACAGATTGTCATAGGCCTTTTTTGTTCGCTCTATAAGATAATGGATCGGTTGATGCTGACATAGGGAAACTTCAATTTGCGGATACATTGATTTCATTTTCTGTACAAAAGTTTTAAAGATTAATGGATTATGCTTAATGGCACCCCCATTACAATAAAGGCAAAATGCTCCACTTTGATAGCCCACTTTTTTCAACACGGCGCATGCAAGGAGTACTAATTCATGAGCAGCACGCCTTGATATTTGAATGGCGCTTGAATCCTTTTTGGTCACGGCATCTGCCAAAAATGTTCCCATTTTTGCAAGCTGCGCGTTCGTGTAGGATGGACGGAACAGCCATGAAGCTAGCTCTGTAACATCTTGGATTCGTAAATAATCATAGACAGCATTTTTTAATATGGTCGGCTCACCACGCCCGTCTTCCATACGGAAAATGGCGCGTATAACCTCTTGCCCCAACCAATAGCCACTGCCTTCATCTCCTGCACGATGCCCCCAACCACCCGCACGTACTATTTGTGAGCCATCAAATGCGTACACAATGGCTCCTGTTCCAGCAATGAGTAACGCACCTGCCTGTCTAGCAGTAACACCAAGTAAAGTGGCCTGTGCATCATTTTCTATAAGAAGCGATTCTATTTTTAACTGTAATGCCGATACAGCATTATGAACGATTGCTGATACAACTTCGTGATCTTTTGGAGAATCGATCCCAGCCATTGCAAAGGTAGCGACAGCAATATTCGAGTCATCTTGCTGTTGCAAAAAGGCCTGCACATTTGCTAATAATGCTTGCAATATTTCTGTAGCGGACGCAGCGCCGATTGCTTGATAATTCGAACCACTTGATGATGTTGTATATTTTATTTCACCAGACTCGGCATGTACGAGCGCACATGCCGTTTTTGTAGCACCACCGTCAATAATAAGTAGCCATTCCATCATTGATTCCATTCCTCGATAATTACTGATAATTGTTTTTCTGCCTCAACAATCATAGACTCCTTCAAACGAACCCACTCATTAAGGTTATGTGAACTTGCCTTGGAGCGTTCAAGAGATGCTTTCATCGTTACGGGCGCTGGACCACCAAGCGATGTACGAACACCAACGAAAGTCTCGGGTTTTAATGTGTTATAAAAATCTTCCTCAGAAATCTTTAACGGTTTACCAGTAATTAATTTAGATTGTGTATTGGCAAGACCCCATGTAAGGCTTGCTAGAGATTCCTCACCGTGAGAGAGCAATACTTTAATACATTTACTAACAATACCATGTGCTTGGCGGAAGGAAATTTCTTCAGAGCGCACTAACGTATCGGCAAGCTCTGTCACATTGGCGAAGCTATTTTCTGCTCGATTTCTTAGTTTCTTCTTGTTCACATCCATCGTGACAACAAGCGAACCAAATAGTTTGTAAATACCTATTAAACGGTCGATGGCGCGCCATAAATATGGTTGCATATCATCCTCTGTGTCTACGATATCTCCAAAAGGTGTATTATGTACCATTTGTAATACTGTACTAGCATCCCCAACAACCGCTGATAGCAATGAACGTGTATGCTCGATCGAAACAGGATTGCGCTTTTGTGGCATGATCGAGCTAACTTGCACGTACGGGCTTGCCAACGTAAATGCATTGAATTCCTGTGTAGCCCATAGTAAGAAATCTTGAGATGTGCGGCCAAGATTAAGTGCCGCAAGCTGAACGATACTCGCTGCCTCTGCAATATAATCTGCACCAGCAACAGCATCCCACGCATTTTCGATAATATCATCGAAGGCCAATAACTCACGCATGCGCTCTCGATTAATGTTGAAGCCAGTTGTCGTTAATGCTGCTGCCCCCATACTACTACGATTCACCGTTTTGTAGACATGCTGTAAACGTTCAAAATCGCGTTCAAGTTGATCGATGACAGCCTTTAAATAATGTGCAAAGGTTGTTGGCTGTGCTTGCTGTGTATGTGTATAGCCAATCATAATCGTATCAACGTGCTCCTCAGCGGCCGCGATTAAATCATCCCGTAATGTCAGTAATTCTCGCATAAGCAATAACAATTTTTTTCTTAAAGTCATGCGATAGATGGCAATACCCATATCATTACGACTTCTACCAATGTGAAGGTTCCCAGCAACGTCGCCAGCAAGCTCTATTAATTTATTTTCGATGCGGAAAAACAAATCCTCATATCGCGGGCTGTAATCCTCTATACGATAATAGTTCAAGTCTAGTTTCTTTAGAGCGATGCCAATTTCTTTAGCTTCTTCTTTTTTTACTAATCCCTGTTCTTCTAACATTTTTAAGTGTGCAATATTGATTTGTAGCATAATTGTTAAAAAGTTTTTCTTGGCTTCATCGTAAGCCGGCTGTAAGACAATTTTACGATAAATATTAGAAGGGAAGATCATCCCATCTTCTTGCTGTGTTTTGTTGCGAAAATCTTCAAACATATGAATTGCCTCCTAGTGGATTGGCAGTTATATGGCCGAACCAGCACTGCCTTTAAATAACTTCTCGGAAATAATAAGCACAATTAAAATTAAACAAATTTGTAAGACGCCATAGGCACAAGCAGTGCCAAATTTAAACGAATATAATTTTTGGAATATCGCCACTGATAATGGGATTGTTGATGTACTGTAAAGAAGAATAGACGCTACGAATTCGCCAAAGCTTTGAACAAGTGCTAGTAATGTACCCGCCAAAATGCCCGTAAATGTAAGCGGTAGGACAATACGTCTAAATGAGTACCACCATGTTGCACCTAAACTTCGAGATGCTTCTTCGATAGATTGATCTAATTGCACAAGTGATGCCGATGTCGATCGGAAAACAAGGGGTAAATGTCTAATAAAATAAGCTAACGGCAAAATCCAGAACGTCCCGATAAGAACCTGATTAAAGGAGAAGATATTTTCCGTACTAAAGGCTGCGATCAAATTGACAGCTACAACCGTTCCTGGCAATGCCCAAGGAACCATGATTAAAATATCGAGTACTGTTTTACCTTTAAAATTTAACCGTACCATGGCATAGGCTGCCGCAACACCGAAAATGATATTACCGAGTGTGGCAACGATCCCCATTCGAACGGAATTCCATATCGGTCGCCACGTCCGTTCATCTGTAAAAAGTGCATGATAATGATCCAATGTATAGTCTGTTGGGAGAATTTGCGTTTTCCATGCACCATCAACGGAAAATGAAATTAATATCAGCACTAAAATCGGCAAAATAAAAATTAATGTACCTATGAAAGACGCAATAGTCGCCATCACTTTCATGCCTGTTGAAGACACTTCAGATCGATGAACACTAATACCTTTACTGAGATTTTGATAATTTCGGCGGTTTTGATACCAGCGCATAATTATTAAAAAGGTAATGGACACAAAGGATAAAATGATAGATTGTGTCGCTGCCATATCTAAATTCCCATTCGTACGTGATAAATAAATTTGCATGGTCATCGTGCGTTCAACACCGAACATTAAAGGTGCAGTGTAGGATGCCATAGAAATCATAAAGACGAGTAAGGATGAGGCTACAATCGAGGGTGTTAACATGGGCAAAATAACCTTTGTCCATACTCGAATACGCCCGGCACCTAAGCTAGTTGCGGCTTCCTCTAAAGCTGGATCAAGACCTTTTATAGCTGCTGAGGCGGTTAAGTAGAAGTAAGTGTACATAGTGAATGTATGTACTACGATAACCCCCCATATGCCTTTTAATGAAAAAGAAACCTGCTCTAAACCGAATAGGTGCTGAAACGCACGTGGGAAAATACCACTGTCTCCATACAAAAATGTAAAGGACAGCACACCTACTAACGGCGGAAGAGTCATAGGTACCAATACTAAAATAGAGAGTATCCGTCTGCCAGGGAAATTATGGCGTTCCAGTAGAAATGCCATCGTTACACCGACGATTGCACAGCAAATAACGCTGATAACGGATATATAAATACTAGTCCACAATGCCTCTATGTTTGCGGGGCTAGCTATATTAAAGAAATTTTTATAATTAGATAACGTATGATCACCAGAAAAGCTTTCTGTAAAAGTTTGATAGAACGGGTATACTACATAGGCAAACAACACTAAAAATAAAGGTGCAACTAAAATATAAACAAACCACTTGGAGCTAGTTAGTCGTGTCCATGCATTTCCTTCAGAAGGATTGAGGTGTGTTTTCTCCATGTTTTTACCCTCCTATTCTCCCAAAAAATATAGTGAATCTTGGGCTATATTTAAAATAATGTCTTCACCAATTTTTTTAAGTTGACCGTTCATATTGATAATCATTACTTTTAGGGAAAAATCTAGACATTCCACAATGTAGTTCACACTAATTCCCGTAAATTCAACAAAAGTGATTTTACCTGTTAATGTGTTTTCACCAGTACCTTGATTAATAGATTCGGGACGAATAGAAATAAACACTTTGTCTCCAATCATATGCGTTAAAGTGGGGGAACTGTGTTGCTTTCGCCCAGTGAGAACAAGTCCATTTGCTGTTTTTACTTGTAAATCATGACCATTAACAGCATCAATTGTGGCCTCAATTAAGTTTGTCTCACCGATAAAATCTGCTACGAAGCGGTTTGAAGGTCGATTATAAATCTCTTGTGGCGTACCGATTTGCCTGACGTTCCCATTTTCCATGACCATTATCCGATCTGACATGGACATAGCTTCCATTTGATCATGCGTAACATAGATGGTTGTAACACCAAGCTCGGATTGAATACGTTTTATTTCAATGCGCGTTTCTTCGCGTAATTTAGCATCTAAATTCGACAATGGCTCGTCTAACAATAAAATATCAGGCTCTATCACTAGTGCCCTTGCCAATGCAACCCGTTGCTGCTGCCCACCAGATAATTCATTAATTTTCCGATTACCATATTGCGATAAATGCACAAGTCCTCTAATACGGTCAACTTTTTGTTTAATCTCCGCCTTCGAGAATTTCCGTACTTGTAATCCAAAGGCAATATTTTCGTCTACCGTCATATGTGGGAAGAGGGCGTAATTTTGAAACACCATGCCGATGTTCCGTTTATTCGGTTGAAGCCTTGTCACATCAAAATCATCAAAAAGAATTTTCCCTTCTGTTGGGTAATAAAAGCCGGCTATCATCCTTAGTGTAGTCGTTTTCCCACAACCGCTTGGACCGAGGAACGTGAAAAATTCACCAGCTTTAATATGAAGATCTAAATCTTTTACGCTATGAATGTGACCGAAGTTCTTAGAAACATGTTCTATTTTGACACTTTTCAACTGAAACGCTCCCTTCTCGTTAGAAAATTAGTTACATGAAGCCTCGAGCAAAAATATACTCGAGGCTTACAAACATGAACAATATTCGTAGATGTCTTATGATATTAAAAGGCTCATCATCATAACGTGGGGTTGATTTCCGTTTCGACTGGGCGCTTTCCTGGGGGCGTCCGATGAGCCGCTTCGCTTCGCTGCAGGGTCTCATCTGTGACGCTAATCCCCGAGGAGTCGCCCAGTCTCCACTCCAATCAACTTATATAAAGCAACATTTTCACAAATGTCATTCCTAATTATTTTTGTGAAGAGCCTGTCAGCAACATAGGGCAAGGTAATAACTTTTGAGTCATCGGTCACTTTTTTCCTCGGCCTTTAATATTGTTATCCCAATGCTCCATCCACTCGGCTTCTTTCTCAGTCATGAGCTGCCAATCTATATCAAATGTTTTTAAATCTAATTCTTTATACCACTCAGGCATTGCTGCTTTATCGATATCTGAGCGAGTATGAATTTGATAGTAATCGGTTGCTAGTTGAGTCACCATTCCTTTTTCAAATAAGAACTCTACGAAGAGCTTGGCATTTTCTAAGTTTTTAGCCTTGTTGACAACAGCAACACCATCAACTAAAATCGGTGCACCGCTTTTCGGATAAATATAATCAAACGGATAATCAGTCGTATATTTCTTTAATAAAATATCTTGCAAATTCCATAAAGAAACACTGCCTTCTTGTCGTGTCATTTTTAAATAAAGTGCATTTGGATCTTGTGTATATTCTTTCGTGTTAGTATCTAATTTTAATAACCAATCGTAGCCCTTCTCAGGTGAATCTGCGCCTTGACGTAAAATCATAGATGAATAAATAGTGCGCATCGTGCCAGATGCTAACACACCACGAATTAAAATTTTATCCTTCCATTTTGGATCTAATAAATCATCCCAATCTTGTGGACCTGTTTCTTTCGTTAATACATCACTGTTAATCATAATGACCTCTGGTAATAGCATTTCACCAAACCAACGACCATCTGCATCTTTATAAGCTGCGTCAATGGAGTCGCCAAAGCTAGGCTTCCAAGCTTGAAGTAAACCTTCATCGGCGCCGACAGTTAGTGCAGACTGCGTACCACCCCACCAAAAATCAGCCTGAGGATTTGCTTTTTCACCACGTAGTCGCTCTAAAATTTGCTGTGCGCCCATCGTTAAAAATTCCACTTCAATGTCCGGGTACTTTTCATTAAACTGATCGATTACCTTTTGCACCATCTCTTCATCGCGCCCTGTATAGATAACAAGCTTTCCAGATGGCTTAGCTGCTACATCGGTCTTTTCAGAACTGGGCGTTTTGTGGCTATCTGTTGCATCTTTTGTAGAGGCCTTGTCACTACTACAAGCAGCTAAGACAATAAGCATCAGCACAAGTAAAAAACCGAAGATACGTGTTTTCTGCATAATCTTCCCCCTTCCTAATAGTGAAAAACTTACATACTAACAGTATAATCTATAAACCTAGCATTAATGTTAGAATAATTAAAAAATTCTAATTAGATTCATAATAACTAATGAAATAATAGATAGCAATGATGTTTCACTAAGGTTGGAAACTTTTTAAAGTAACTCAATATAATTCAATGATATTTAGGTATGTATTTAATGGAGTATTTAATGAAGTTTCAAGTATGTACATTATTGAGGAATAATTGTTATAACTCATTTATATTTAATAGAATTATCTACATAAATGGATTCTAATTACCTATGAATATTATGGTACTTAAATATTTGAGGAGGAGTTTGGATATGTCAAATATATATGCCGGAGATGTAATTGCAAACATTGTTTCACTGGGGTATTTATAATTCAAATAGTGATTATTGCTATTTTAAAATAGTTACATCTGGAGAATTCGTGGAAGAGCACCATCTGTTCCCGTGAAGGAAGGTTATACATGTAATGGCTGGTATAAGGACAAAGCGCTTACAACCGTGTGGAATTTTGAGAAAGATTTAGCCAAAGAAAACCGAACATTGCACTCGGCGATGAAACGGAATTTTAGACCAAACGAAAACTTAACACGTGCACAATTTATGGCGTTTATGTACCGAGCTCTTTTTTTATAAAAGTTATTATAGAAATAAGGGAGATGGATCAATAATGTGATACATCTCCCTTTCTAATGTAGATTAAAATTTACTTACTATTAGGCTCTAATGATTTATCCTTTTGGCGTCGCTGTGAAAGTATTGTTGGTAGCATCATACCGATAATAACCAACATAATACCCGCTACTTGTAATAGAGTTAATGGCTCATGTAGGACAATAACAGAGACGGTTACAGCAACTGGTAACTCCATAGCGCTTAAAATAGAAGCAAGAGCTCCTCCTACTTTCGGCACAGCTATAGAGAATAAATAAATTGGCAAAATAATACCGAAGAGTCCTAATGCTAGTCCAAACTTCCATAAACCACCGGCGAATAATTTGCCGTTCCAGAGAACTTCAGGGTTTAGGAAAATAACAATAATGATAAGGGCAACAAAAGAAACAATCAACACGCGGGATGTCGTTGTAATACCGTCCACGTGACGAGAGTTAAATTGGATAAAGCAAGCAAAAGTAAAAGCAGCAGCAAAACCTAGCAGCCAGCCTTGAATAGCAATACCGCTTAAATCAACATTTAGTACACCAGCAGCTAAAATAGTTCCGGTAAATAATACAATGATGGAAATCACTTCAATTTTATTTGGTAAGCGTTTATGAAGTGCGCAATCTATTAATAAGCCTATCCACGTAAATTGGAAGAGCATTACGACTGCAAGGGAGGCTGGTAGATACTTTAATGATTCGCCGTATATAATTCCTGTAGACCCGGTTAATATCCCGGCGCACACCAAAATAAGCAGTCCTTTTTTAGAAAGCTTTGGTAATTGCCTTTGTGTCACTATAAAAATAATTGCAATTAGCATAAAGCCAATAATATATTGACTCGATACTGCCTCTCCTGTTGTAAAGCCATGCTGCATAGCTACTTTGACAATGGTCGATAGTATACCGTAGCTACTAGAAGCAATGACTATTAAAAGAGGGTAAAATAAATTTTTCTTCATGTTTTTTTGTGTCACTTCCTAAAATTGCTTCACCATATGATGAAATGGTTCATCGATTATGGACCATGGCTCTGTTATGACAAAGCCCATACGTTCGTAAAGACGGCGAGCGTCCTCTTTTTGTGTTTCAACGTTTAATGATAATTTTGTATAGCCTCGTTTTTGTGTTTCCTCTATGGCGAATCGTAATAATAATGATCCTATACCTTTACCACGAGCATCTGGTGCTACACAAATAGTATCAATATAATATTCATCTTCATGCGCTTCTTTATCGATGATGATGGATGGTGCATTTTTTCCTTGAAGCCATTTAACGAGATTTTCATCCATGTGAATAGCTTCGACACCATTATAGTAAACAAGAATTCCTAACACTTGCTCATTCTCAACGGCAACAAAAGTATTTAAATAGGAATGTCGATTGTCCTCACGCTTGAATAGCACAGTAAGCTCTTGTTCAACGGCTTTTGCTGTATGTTCTCCAGTTAAACGGTTGGCAATCTCACCGATCGCATCAATAATTAATGGTACAACGGCATGGGCATCCTGTGGTTGCGCTTGTCGGATTGTAATACTCATTGTCAAAATCCCACCTTTCTATAGGCAAGTATAACAAAGATAGAGGATGACTCAAGTTTTGAGTAAATGGTGATATTATTTTTCCAAAAGTTTAAAACTTTATACGACATCAATTTTCATGTTAATCTATAATGACTAGAGTTTCGGGAGGACAACAATGACAAAGGAAGATAAGGATTATATTTTAGTTTATGGCGATGCTTTTATTGACTATATCGCTGATGATGTATCAAACACTTCTTTCACTAAATATATGGGTGGTGCAACGGTAAATGTTGCTGCGGGAATTAGCCGTATCGGTGCCCCGTCGTCATTAATTACGATTACAGGAGATGACGAAGGCTCTCAATTTGTTCGAGATGGCCTTGCTCAGGAAGGGGTAAACTTGGATTATGCCGTATTTAACCCTGCGAAGCGTGTAAGTGGTGTCTATGTACATTTAACAGAAGCATGTGAGCGAATTTTTAAGGATTATGTCGATGAGACGCCAGATTTACAAGTAGAAGCAACACAATTAAACGAAGCAGCTTTTAAACATGCATCTGCTTTAACTGTGTGCTCGGGTACAATGTTCCATCCAACAGCTCTTGAAACAACTCGTGCTGCTGTAGAGTTGGCGAAGGGAAAAGGAGCCATTATTGCAATGGATGCGAATATTCGCCCGCTACGTTGGAGCAGTGAGCAGTTTTGCCGTGAAACGATCACGTCATTTTTCGAGAATGTAGATATTTTAAAGGTTACCGATGAGGAATTATTCTTCCTGACAGAAACAACTAGCTTGGAAGAGGGCATTGAGCAATTAAACAGTTATTTAGTGCCTATTATTTTAGTAACAGTAGGGGAGAACGGCACATATGCGGTATTAAATGGTGAGGTTATCCATGTTCCGACAGAAAAGGTTGTGCCAGTAGATACTACAGGTGCTGGAGATGCATTTATGGCCGGTGTATTACGTGATGTTCATTACAATGGTTTACCTACAACGGAGGAAGAACTTGCTCGTTGTGTAAGCTTTGGTAATAAGCTAGGTGCTTTAGCAGCCACTAAAGCAGGGGCATTAACAGCTCTTCCTTTTTATGATGATATTAAGCATTTACTTAAATAGTTGTTTGGAGCGTGCATACAATGGAGAAAAATTACGATGTATTAGTAAAGGATCGATTATTCTTTGGCGGTGCGAAAGATGCAAATTTAGCTTTTGAACAGGAAACGGTTGATATCGTGATTGATGTTCGAGTAAATGGCATATCTAAAGAGGAGCAAGAAGCGTCTTCATATGCGTACAAGCATATGCCAATTGCTGATGAGGACATAGAAGTAGCACCATCAATTGAAAAAGTTGCGAAAGAAATTGTTGCTGCCTATGAAAATGGGCAGAAAGTGTACTTCCATTGCGGAAGTGGAGGAGGGCGCGCAGGAGTGGCTGCCGCTGCTGTATTAATGGAGCTTGGCATGGCCAATTCTCTAGAGGAAGCGGAAGAGGCTGTAAAAAATGCCCGTCCACAAGTTACAATACGACCTAAAATGGCAGATGCTTTGCAGAAGCTATACAAATAAAAGAGAGGATGTACCAATAGTTTTTTTAACTTTGGTACATCTTCTTTTTTTGTTAGTGAATTATCCATTTTTGCTCTTTGCAGGGTGGATGTATAATGATCAAAAAATTAAAAATAATAAGTGGTTTATTTTTGAAAATATAATTCACTTTTAATGTTTGTAAGCTAAAAAATACAAATTTAGGAGTGAATCAATTGACTACATTTACACCCTTACAAGAGGCTCAAGCCTTCGCCGAAGCATTTCTTTTGTCTACTGAGCAGGTATCTTTAAACCATCCTTATAAGAAGGATAAAGGTCGATATCCACGAGTGCGAAAATTTTTCCAAAATCATTTATTAAATGGTACAAGTGATGCTTCCACATATCAACAAGGTGTTGGACAATTAATGATGTTCTGTGCCCAATTTGCTCAACAAAAGGCACTAGCTGGAGAGCGTGATGCGGTTTACAAGGAAATGGTTAATACGGTTATTCCGAAACTTCTAAATAGAACTTATAATTTCCCGACAATTAATCCATTAGCAGGTTTTATTTATCTTGGTGTAGCGATGCTTAAGAAGTTAGATGAATCTCAAAGCGATGTATCACTTTCTAAAGTAGATGAGTTGTTAGTGCGATACCGAGATTATTTTGCTAATGAAGTATTAACTTCTAAAGAATATCATGCTTTAATGTATCATCGTACTCCGTCAGCGTGGACATACAATGACTCAGAAAAAGCGTATCGTTTCGCTACAGGACCATATGCGGGGCAAATCGGATACTGGATAACTACCGCAGATTTATCCACGGACCCTCAAAAAAAATACTTAGAGATGCCAACAGTTCTGGATAGTTTGGGACAAGTTTCTTTTGCGGGTATTCAGCCAGGAACAAGTGGTAAAGATTATATAGATCACCATTCTTATGTCAACACTAAAAACCAGCGATTTATTGTTAATGCCTCGATAAATGCAATTGCATTTTGGATGGCCGCACATGTGTATGATGTAAAAGTTAATGAGACTGGAGCTTCATTGAATCCTGCATATAACATGAAAAACGCAATCAGAGATGTTCTTAGTTATACTCAGTGGGGTTCCAATACTTCAGTTGCTAATGCCTCTAAAGGGTGTTTCCAACAAGAGGCCTTCAACGATTCACTAACTGCTAAAAGAGTCCTTCCGGTTCATGGATTTTCCGAAGTAACGTTAGCGAATAGTATGCTGCGAGCTCGATTTGATTCCCCGGCATATAATACATTCGCCATAACATTCTTACAAATCTTTGCGAGTTTGATTGAAAATCCAACAGCTTCAACATGGTATAATCTTGTTCCGAACGTTGATTCGGATTCTGCAGTTATGGTCACGCAGATGATGAATACCTACCAAGATATATTTACAAATTATTCAACGATCAAAAATACTTTAATTAATCATTCGTTTAGCCAAGCTAAATATTGGGGGATGTACATTCCGGAAAATGCTATGTTAGGTTCATCCGAGTTGGTTAAAAATCCGTGGCAAATGCCTAATAAGGGTGAGGGAATCAATCAAGCGATGGTAGGGTTGTTTAATGTTTATCCTGGGTTTACAGGTCAAGTATTTGCAAGTAGTAATAAAATCGGAGAAGCTATTAAAATTCAACTTGAAGTTGGTCAAGCATTACATGGTCAAAATTCCTTCCCATCGCATGGTCGTTCAGGTCTTTGGGATTTAGCCCGCTTAGATATTTTAGCCGATGTTTCAAATATAGATGGGACGGTTAGCTCTGCTACAGACCTTGCTACTACTGATAAAGAATCTCCAAACTGTGCTGGAGCACGTCGTACATTCTACGCCTTAGCGATGGCGCTAGCAGGCGATGTTTCTAACGGCTTTGATTCAAATTAATGGCAAGCTGTTATATGAAGCTGAGCACATATAAATTGGTATATCTCAAATTTATATGTGCTTTTTAGATCTAATTTTTTAGCTTGTACATAAAATAAGGTTTGTTGACGTTCTAGCTACTATATAGTTATGATTGTGTCTAAGGAGGTTCTTCAATTGCCTTTAAAAAAAGAACGAATTGACGCAGTAAAATTTATGCGAGTAACAGCGATGTTACTTGTTATTTTAATTCATGCTACTGGGGTTGCATTAAATAAAATCCCAATTGATCAACCATCGTATTTTTACTATTTATTTTTAAATCGCTTTACTCGATTTGAAGGGGCAGTTTTTGTATTTTTAAGTGGCCTTACACTGTTTTACAATTATGAATCGAAACCCTTTACAAAACAAACATGGACAAACTTCTATAAACGTAGATTTTTGTTTATTCTAGGACCTTTCCTCGTTTGGTCCATTTTTTATGAGTTATTTTCCTACTACCAAGGGTTTAGAGTGTTTACAGGGTGGAAGGCAATGTTCACTTCCATCGTTACGGGGGGAGCCTATTATCAATTATATTTCATTTTAATTTTAGTCCAGTTATATTTTTTAATGCCTCTTTTCGTATATCTTGTAAAACGCTTTTGGTGGTTTAAAAAATATTTATTATTGATTGGCTTTGCTGTTGAAGTAGCTGTCCAAAGCTATTTTGGTATGTTTGATATTTCCTTTACCGTTCCACTATTTGTAACATACATGGCAAGCTTTTTTTTCGGTGGCTGGGTTGCATTGCATTATCAATCTTTAAAGGAACGATGGTTTAAAAGGCAATATTTCGTATGGATATCCTTTACCTTTTTATTTGGCGTAGCTTACACAATTCTGTATTATTTCCGAAGCATATTAGGTTATGATGAAATTTCATACATAGCATTTAAATTTTTGTCTACTAGCTATATGCTTCTCTCTTGTTTCGTACTATTCAAAATTAGTATTTATTTCGTTCATCACGGAGGACGAAAGCTCAACGAATTTGCAGAGCATTTAAGAATGTATTCGTTTGGATTTTATTTAGTCCATCCATGTATTTTATATGTATTGAGCGATAGTATGTTGAGTGGCCTCGTTTCCTCACATATTCATTTATATGTATTCCTGAGATTTGTCTTAACAGTCATTTTCTGTTATGTATTTATTCGCTCAATGCATTTTCTTTTCCCGCGTGCATGGTTTTTATTCGGAAATTTACCTGCACCAAAGGAAAAAAGTTCACTTTAACGATTCTTGAAATTATCAGTTGATCAAAAGCAAAAACAGCCTTAAATTCACATGATTGAGGATCTTTGACTGTTTTGGTATGTCATAAAGTTGTGTGCATCACCCTTTTTAGCTGTTTCAATTATAAAATTTCCATTGAAATTCATCGTATTAATTCCGTTATATGACAATAGGAAGCCTATCTTAGGCAGCAAGCAAAATACTTTCTGTTGTATACATAAAATTGTGCTATGCATATTAGAATAGCTTTTGTTATAGTGATAATATAACAAAGATGAGGTGATCTGTATGATGGAGGAGTTAGCGAAAGTCCCATGGGCAGTCATAGCACCACTTATTGTGGTTCAATTTATTTTAATGATTGTTGCTCTAGTCGATTTGCGTAAAATCCATGCAACAAACGGGCCTAAGATATTATGGGTGTTTCTTATTATTTTTACAAATATTATCGGATCGATTGCTTACTTTATAGTTGGGAGAAAACAATCATGACGGTATTACTTCAGGTAACAGGACTTACAAAGCAATTTGCAGAGAGAGTAGTCGTGGATGGAATCGAGTTCATGTTAGAAAAAAACACATCGACAGCATTAATTGGACCTAATGGCGCTGGTAAAACAACGACATTATCGATGCTAATAGGGTTATTGAAACCAACCTCTGGAAGTGTAAAAATGCTGGATGGTGATTTAAGAGCCAATATTGGTTTCTTGCCACAATATCCACAATTCCATTCTTGGTTAAGTGCGTTAGAGTTTACTGAAATGGCGGCAAAGTTAAATGGTGTGGCTGCAAAAAAAGCAAAAGTAGAAGCACAAAAAACGCTTGAGTTTGTAGGTTTAGGAAGTGATTTGAATAAGAAAATTTCCACTTTTTCTGGCGGCATGAGGCAACGACTAGGTATTTCCCAAGCAATTGTGCATAAGCCGAAATTGCTGTTATTAGATGAACCTGTATCTGCTTTGGATCCGGTTGGCCGTAGGGAAGTTCTTGATTTATTGAAGGGCTTACAGCAAGAAACAACGATTTTATATTCGACACATATTTTAAATGATGCCGAAGAGATGACAGATCAATTATTGTTTTTACGTGATGGAAAGCTAGTAGAGCAGGGAACATTACGTGAAGTTCGACAACGTTTCGATGAACCGAATTATGTTGTAGAGCTTGGCACTGAAAAAGAAGCACAACTTTTTGCCAGTCAATGTGAACTTATAGCGGAAGCTAAAGGTAGTCATGTATATATAGAAATTATTGATGAAAAGCCGAGTATGCAGGAGCTGCTTCAACATTTAAGCAGTTGTCCTTACAAAATACGAAAAGTGGAACGACAAACAGCATCACTTGAAGAGATTTTCATGAAGGTGGCGAGAAAAATATGAGAGGGTTTAATGTACTTCTGCAAAAGGAATTCAGAGAAGCTTGGCGAAGCTGGAAGTTTTTATGGATACCTCTTGTGTTTGCTTTGCTCGGTATGAGCGATCCACTAACAAACTATTATTTGATGGATATTTTAAATGCTGTTGGTAACGTACCAGAAGGCTTTGACATGTTGATGCCAGAATTAATGCCAGTTGACCTATTACAAGCTTCCATTGGGCAATTTCAAACGATAGGCTTGCTCGTATTAATGGCTACGTTTGTAGGAGCCATTAGTAAAGAAAGAGCAAGTGGAATGGCTACGTTATTGTACGTCCGCCCTATATCGTTCGGCGCTTATTTTATGAGTAAATTTATCGTCATGAGTACTGTTGGCTTTATTAGTATTTTAGCTGGTTTTGCTGCGAGCATATACTATACAGTCGTGCTTTATGGGACATTTGAGATAGGGCCATTAGTGGCAAGTTTTTTCACGTATTTTTCATGGCTTCTCTTTGTGATAGCAGTAACATTAATGATGAGCGCGACTTTTAAAACAGTGGTAGCAACAACATGTGCATTCGCTGTTATATTTATTGGACAAATATTGGATGCTTTAGTAGGGGCATTTTGGACAATATCACCGTGGAAATTACCGTTATATGGCGTTCAATTAATGAGGGGCACGATGTCGATGTCGGATTATTGGTGGAGTCTATCTATTACATTAGGTATCTCGATAATTTGTGTGACTATAGGAATCTTGACGATGAAGAAAAATGTACCAATGGCTAAAATTTGAAGAAAGTATAAAGTGAAAATCTGCGTAATCACTAGTGGTAGTGAAAGGGCACGGACAAAAGGAGTGTGCTTTACCAAGAGAAAGCCACATGGTTAAAATAAGAATTCCATGTCTGTTGAAGTGCTATTCCGTTACACATAAGTAATTTTAAAGGTTTAGCATCAACCTGGTAGATTCCTACCGAGTTGATGTTTTTTTATTTAAATCTAATTACTTATACCTTGCGTTCTTCTTTTGTTTGTCATTCGATTTCGCTCATCAAAATTCAAGCTTTCATTGTACAGTAAGAATAGTAAGAACAGTTCTTGGAATATCCATAACTTAGGAATATAATGTAGCTATAACGTAGAATTTGTCAAATAACTCGGAAAATAAGGAAATATAAGTAGGAGGATGTGAATAAATTGGCTACAGAAAATTCCGATCGCTTTCTCACGGCGTTTAACTTCTTTCAGCGGCGGAAGGAAGTTAGCCTAAAACCATCGCATCCATGCGATAACGGCTAACTGACCTGCATCACCGCAGGCCTAAGCACAAGCCGATTCTGGATGCAATTATGCCGGGACATAATTGATACAAGGCGTGGAAAGGGGATGGCGCTTTGAAGCATTATTAATAACGGAGCATGGCAAACCACATCAAAAACTAATCGGCATTGTGGCACCATTAGCTATTGTACAAATAGATAAAGCAAGACAAGACAAGCTGTTAAGAGCTTGATGGTCTTGCTTTATCCTTCATGCTTATATAGAGGGAGCCGTTTGTTTGAACCTGAGCAAAATATACATCTTCAACAGATTGGACATTTTGTTTTTTCAGCTTTTTCATAAGCCAATCTTCAGTCAACTCAAGTTCAACTAAATTTTCATAAATAACCTTGCCGTCAGAAAGTACTTCTGTAGGAATATAGGTTGGCGGTGTAACATCGGCCTTTACATCTTGCTTTGTAGCTGGTTGCTCAGCGGGCCTTGGTAACACACTTAGTTTACCTGTAGTTTCAAGTAATGCATATTGCACATCTTGTATAGAAAATATAGCTTGTTCCCGTAGCATCATTGCTAATTCATCCATATGCAAACGATTTTTCTTTAAGGCAGATTCTAAAATAATACCATTTTGAATGAGAATTGTTGGCTTGTCATCAACAATGACACGAGCTTTTTTAGACTTAATGGTAATGATGGTCATGATATAAGTTAAGACGCTCCACCAAATGAGGGCAATCAGTCCATCTAAAAAAGGTGTCTCTGCCTGTGCTGCAATTTCAGAAGCAATGGAACCAAATGTGATACCTGTTGTATAGTGGAAGAATGTTAACTGTCCAAGCTGTTTTTTCCCTAGTAATCGGGTTACGATGAGTAGGGCAAAGAAGGAAAGTGTTGCCCTAAGTATCATTTCCCAAAAATCAGCTTTAAAAAATTCGTCTATATTCATACATACATCAACTCCCTTAAAACTGCTATTTTCAATGAATAGCTTGTGCAAAAAGGTCAATAGTATGCGGCGATCCCTTATGATGAAAATTTACAAATAGAAAGTGAGGTGGCGGCATGAATAAGCAAATAGGGAGTTTTAACAATCCAGTCTATTCAATGATGATTGCAATAGCTGTTGCCCATCTTATCAACGATACGATGCAAGCTGTTATTCCAGCGATGTTCCCGATATTAAAGAGTGATCTAGGGCTAACTTTCACACAAATAGGTCTTATTTCGTTTTCCTTAAATATGTTTGCTTCTGTTTTGCAGCCTGTTGTTGGTTTTGCTAGCGATAAAAAGCCGATGCCTTACGCTCTACCGATTGGTATGGCAAGTTCATTCATAGGCATTGCTATTATAGCGTTCACATCACAATATTGGATAATTATTATTGCAGTATTATTTTTAGGGTTTGGTTCAGCTATTTTCCATCCTGAGGGTTCTCGTGTTTCATTTATGGCGGCAGGTTCAAAAAGAGGCCTTGCCCAATCGATTTATCAAGTTGGAGGTAACTCTGGACAAGCACTCGCACCATTAATTAGTGCTTATATTTTCGCTATCTTTGGGCAACGTGGTGCCGCAATTGTCTTAGTAGTGGCAGCAATTGGTATTATTATATTGAGTAAAATTGCAACGTGGTATAAAAAACAGTTGGAGCAAGAACGTATGGCAAAGAAAAAACGAGTAGTCGTCTCTAACTTGCCTCCATTAACAAAGAAACAAGTAGGCATTGCGTTGACGTTACTATTTACTATTATTTTTGCAAGATCATTTTATACAACTAATATTACAAGCTTTTATGTGTTTTATTTAATGAATCATTATGGAGTTAGTCTCCAACTTGGCCAAATTTTAATATTCACCTTTATGGCATTTGGTGTTGTTGGTACATTTTTCGGAGGGTCATTATCAGATCGAATTGGTAGAAAAAGCGTTATTTTATTGTCCGTTGTTGTACCGATGCCATTTTGTTTAGCGTTGCCTTATGTACCGTTATGGGCAGCGATGATATTTTTAGTGATTATCGGTACACTCATTATGATTAGCTTCTCGGTAACAGTTGTCTATGCACAGGAGCTTGTTCCAACAAAAATTGGTACAATGGCTGGTTTAACAACTGGTTTTGCTTTCGGAATGGGGGCAATCG
This sequence comes from Lysinibacillus sp., assembly GCA_032053185.1. GTDB lineage: Bacteria > Bacillota > Bacilli > Bacillales_A > Planococcaceae > Lysinibacillus. The sequence goes on along the minus strand of DAMBVB010000037.1, from coordinate 7,526 downwards.
GTGCGATGGTAATTGGTGTATTAATGGATCATAGGGGTATAGATTTTACGATGATGGTCGTTTCTTTGCTACCATTATTATTGCTAGTAGCCTTTTTCTTACCTAAAGATAAACCGGCTTTTGCGGCGTAAAATAAAAACGCGTTCTCAAGTTAGAAGAACGCGTTTTTATTATTGACGTAATGGTGATAAAAATTCAGCCGGAAGTTTTTCTTTATCGAGTACATAGCCCTCTGATACGTGGACTTCATGCATTTTATCATTGTAAGTGAATTTAAAAATACCATTATCAAAGTCAGTGCCAATCTCTTTGAAAAATATACCTTCAATTGATACATATTTAGGACATGTAAATGCTACTTTAAAATCTTCTTGTTCTTGGATTAAATAAGCACGTACACCTTTTTCGTATGTATCGTTCGCATCGTCGTCAGTTGGACGTTGGACAGCTACGATATGAAAATCAACAAAAGGAACTTCTTTTAATAAGACGTTTAGGAAGGAACCCTTTGTAATCTCTTCCCAGCGACTTTGTGCACTTTGACCTACAATGATTTGCGAAATCCCATAAATTTTTGCCACTTCTGCAATAACCTTTTGTATGGGGCGCTTTTCATTATCTTGTAATATGAATTTTTCAATTTCAAGCTCATTAGATAACTTTTTCCATTGCTCAATGTAGCTAGATTTCTCTGCATCAAATGCATCTAGGGGTTGCGAATCAACCGAAAGAATATATAGTGGACAATCTAACATTGTAGCCATTTTATGACCACGTCGTATTAATCGCTCACCATTAAGCCCGTAGTAGACACAAACTAATATACTTTCGTCTAAACGCCCTTTTACATGCTTCATAAAAATTACACCTCTATTTTGTCTTTATTTGTCATTTTCACTGTAAATTTTGAGAAAATATCCTAAAACAGCTAAAATCAATACTGATACAGTGCATTATGCACATTTATATTGTATACTAAAAAGCGAAAAAAAGTTAATGATAATATATTGGGAAAACCTTGAGGAAACTAGGTTATCTCTATACTTTACAGTAATTTGATTTATGCATTTCGTGCCGTTAAACCAATTGCTTCTATATGCCACACTATTATGCAGTTAGTTAAATAGATAGTCAAGTGACTTGGTACGCATAGTGATAGGAATAGTGTGTGTATAGTATCCCTTCAAAAATCATGCCATTTTCTAAGGCATTTACGAAAAATATGCTATTGATTATGCAGGTTTCTCGGGATATGTTGCTCAATGCCTAAAAAGGTCCCCTGGTTTTATGCAGTGTAATCACCAAAAGCTTCTCCCTGCATAAAATATGTGCTGAATGTGAAATGAACTAAATCTTATAGATGACACTTCAACGCATACCACTTACTTTCCAATCCAAGGAGTACACACTTTTTACATGAATCAAATTTCAAGAGAATTTCCGATAGGTTAGTTAGCTTTATTCATCTTTTAGATGGTGAGAAGCATAAAGGCTTTAGTATTCTTCAGTGAGTTATTTAAACGATCTTCAGCAATTGTTATAGATTTTTTGTGCGAAGCAACGTATAAAACAGTAGTAACTTCAGTAGATTTGGGAATAACTTTATTATCGGCTATTTCCTCATTTACATGTATTTCGCACCTTATCAAAAGCAAATTGCTGAACGAAATTGTTAGTAGGAGGTTTTCATTTGGTTACAGTTCTCTTTGCGATTCTTTTACCAATTGTCTGTGCTGCACTTATTCCACTACTTTATAGGCGACTAAGGAGTGTTGCACATCTTGGCTGGTTTGTTTTATTCGTTCCATTCATCTTGTTTCTTTTACTTGCGCGCTACATTCCTCAAATTGCCGAGGGTAAAACGTTTATTCATACATATGCGTGGATTCCCTCTTTTAATATAAATTTCACAACTTATCTCGACGGACTCAGTATGATTTTTGGTTTGCTGATTACGGGTGTAGGTAGTTTAGTCATTTTATATTCTATTTTTTATTTATCAACGAAAGAATCTCTTCACCATTTTTATTGTTATTTATTACTATTCATGGGCGCTATGCTTGGCGTCGTCTTTTCAGATAATTTAATGGTATTATACACATTTTGGGAGCTAACAAGTGTGTCATCTTTCCTGTTAATTGCATTTTGGCATCATCGAAAAGCATCTCGTGCCGGTGCAAAAAAAGCTATGACAATTACCGTTTTTGGTGGCCTTTCAATGTTAGCCGGCTTTTTGATGCTCTATGTAGCTTCGGATACATTTAGTATTCGTGAAATTGTAGCCAATGTAGGAGTTATACGAGATCATACACTGTTTATACCAGCGTTAATCCTTATTTTAATCGGTGCATTTACAAAATCTGCACAGTTTCCGTTCCACATTTGGTTGCCAGATGCGATGGAGGCGCCAACACCTGTCAGTGCATATTTACACTCGGCAACAATGGTCAAAGCTGGTATATATTTAGTTGCACGTTTTTCACCAGTGTTTGGAGGAGAGGCTGTTTGGTTCTGGCTAGTAAGTGTGATTGGTCTTGTAACGTTGTTCTGGGGTTCATTTAATGCGGTGCGTCAGACCGATTTAAAGGCGTTATTAGCTTTTTCAACGGTTAGTCAGCTTGGTTTGATTATGAGTTTATTTGGGCTAGGGTCAGTAGGCCATTATTACGGTTATGCTGCAGATACTGTTCTTTATACGCAGGCAAGCTTTGCAGCGTTGTTTCATCTTATAAATCACTCGACGTTTAAAGGTGCACTATTCATGATGGTCGGTATTGTCGATCATGAGGCGGGCACACGCGATATTCGTCGTCTTGGGGGATTAATGGCCTTAATGCCGATAACTTTTACAATTGCAGTCATTGGCGGGTTTTCTATGGCCGGCTTGCCTCCGTTTAATGGCTTTTTAAGTAAAGAAATGTTTTTCGCTGCAGTACTAGCTATTCGCAATGTAGAGGCATTTTCAATTTCTGATTTGGGACTGCTCTTTCCAATAGTGGCATGGGTGGCAAGTATCTTTACATTTGTTTACTGTTTGATTTTGATCAGTCGAACGTTTTTCGGCAAACTACAACTTGATAAGTTGGATAAAAAACCGCATGAAGCACCATTAGGTATGCTACTTTCGCCAATCATTCTGTGCGTTTTTGTAGTTGGGATTTTCTTCTTCCCGAATGCGCTAGGGCATTATATTTTAGAGCCTGCTATGGCAAGTATTTATCCAACATTCCCATCATCTAGTGAATTAACACCACATATTTATGCTTGGCATGGCATTAATGCAGAATTGTTAATGACTCTAGGTGTCATTATTATTGGAATCATCTTATTTAAAACGTTAAAAAGCTGGAAGCCTTTGTATCGGATATTCCCGCAAAAATATACGTTTACTATGTATTACAATCATATGATTGATTTTAGTGAAAATAGTTCTGCAAAGCTTACGAATCGTTATATGACAGGTAATTTAACACATTATTTTGTCTATATCTATGTATTTTTTGTTGCCCTTATTGCAGGATATTTTATTTGGTCGGATGCTGCTGCATTTAATTTTGCGAAGGATTCCACAATTGAGTCTTACGAGCTCATTTTGGTGTTTGTCATGATGTTCGCCGCAGTATGGATGATTTTTGCTAATGGACGCGTAACAGCAATGTTATTAAATGGCGTACTTGGCTATTCAATCGCATTTTTCTTTGTTATTTTCCGCGCTCCTGATTTAGCGTTAACCCAATTAGTTGTTGAATCTGTGACAACTGCTTTATTCCTTCTATGCTTTAAGTATTTACCTGATTTAATGCCTGAAGCCGCCCGCAAAAAAATGCAATGGACTAAGGTGATTATATCCATTTTCGTAGGAGCCACAGTTACATTAGTAGGCTTAGCGGTTGTCCATTTCGATCGCTTTGAGTCAGTGGCTACTTACTTCAACGATTCCTACGAACTAGCGGGTGGTTCAAATATTGTCAACACAATATTAGGAGATTTCCGTGCATTTGATACGATGCTAGAAGTTGTCGCCCTTCTGATTGCTGGCTTAGGAGTGTATACATTAACGAAGCTAAAGCCACGAAAGGAGGAAGCGGATCATGAAAATAAATGACGTTATTTTACGTACAATCACAAAGACGGTCGTATTCATTATTTTAACCCTTGGTATTTATCTATTCTTTGCAGGGCATCATGCTCCTGGTGGAGGTTTTATTGGTGGTCTCGTGCTAGCTTCTGGCATTGTTCTATTGTATTTAGCGTATGACATTGAAACCGTGCATAAAGGGATGCCATTTGATTTTAAAAAAGTTGCAGCGTTTGGCGTATTACTAGCGACAGGCACGGCAATCGGCTCACTATTTTTTGATGTTCCGTTTTTAACGCAGACACATAGTTATATAAATGTACCGATATTCGGGAAAATGAGCTTTTCGACTGTCACAATTTTCGAGGCGGGTGTGGCTTTAACGGTAGTAGGTGTTTTAGTCACAATTATTTTAAGTATAAGTGAGGATGAGTAGCCAATGGAGTCTTTAATACTAGTGTTAGTTGGTGTATTAGTAGCTGTTGCGACGTACTTAATCCTCTCGAAACAGTTATTAAGGGTGATTTTAGGAACTGCGGTCTTATCGCATGCGGCACATTTACTGATTTTAACGATGGGTGGACTGAAAAAGGGGGATGTACCACTCTTAGAAGAATCAGAAGGTCCTTATACAGATGCTTTGCCGCAAGCATTAATTTTAACTGCGATCGTTATTAGCTTTGCTGTAACGGCGTTCGTGCTAGTTCTCGGTTATCGAGCCTATAAAACTAACGGTGTGGCGAATTTTGATGAATTGAGAGGTACGCCGGATGAGTAATATGATTGTTTTACTATTAATTGTGCCGGTTATAACGGCGATTTTACTTGTGTTTTTACGTGAAAATGTTTTTTTACAGCGCATCATTAGTTTAGTGACATTAAGCTTTGTTGTCCTTATTAGTATCATTTTATTGCAAGAGATTCAGAAACAAGGTGTAATGCGTATTGATTTTAGTGGCTGGGCACCACCATTCGGCATTTTATTTGTTGCGGATTCATTCGCAATGCTCCTTGTATTAATAGCAAATATTGTTGCAGTCATTTGTTTATTATATGCCATTTTTACAATCGGTAAGAGCTTTGAAAAGATGTATTTTTACCCGCTTGTCCTACTTATGGTAGCGGGAATTAACGGCTCGTTTCTGACAGGTGATATTTTTAACTTGTTTGTGTGCTTTGAGGTTATGTTACTTGCTTCTTACGCGCTCATTAGTTTAGGCGGCGATAAAGTTCAATTGCGCGAGGCATTAAAATATGTGCTGATCAATATTGTTGCATCTTGGATTTTCCTAGTAGCGATAGCTTTTGTATATGGAACCGTTGGAACGTTGAATATGGCACATATTTCTGCCCGGGTTATAGAGGCTGGAGTGAATCCACTAATAACGACTGTGGCTCTTATTTTCTTAATTGTTTTTAGTTTGAAGGCTGGTCTATTATTATTCTTTTGGCTTCCAGGCTCATACAGTGCACCTCCAACAGCTATAGCCGCACTTTTTGCAGCATTGTTAACAAAGGTTGGAATTTATGCGCTTGTTCGTACCTTTACATTACTTTTCCCAAATAATATTGAAGTGACTCATATGGTACTGGGCATTATGGCAGGACTTACGATTATTGCTGGATGTATGGGAGTATTAGCAGGACGAGATATAAGAGCAATCGCCTCTTATAATGTCCTTATTGGTGTTGGCTTTATAGTAGCTGGTCTAGCCATCGGAACGGAGTCTGCCTTACAGGGCGTAACATATTATTTGATGCATGATATGGTAGCTAAGGCTATGCTGTTTTTAGCAGTTGGAATGATGATGTACGTTACTGGCGAAACGGTTATAGATAAAATGAGTGGGCTCATTCGAAATTACCCTCTTTTTGGCTGGTTATTCTTTATTGTCATGTGTTCCCTTGCTGGAATACCTCCATTAAGTGGCTTTTTAGGTAAGATTCTAATTGGACAAGGAGCAATTGAGGGCGGAAATTTTGTTCTACTAGGACTAGGCTTTTTATCTAGTTTAATTGTTTTGTATTCGCTATTACGAATATTCCTCTCCTCATTCTTTGGAGAAACCATTATTAGTCTAGAGGACGAAAAGCCGTTACCAAAGCGCATGCTCTTGCCATTAACATTATTGGCAGCTTGTACAATTGGTTTAGGAATTGGTGCAGAGTGGATGGCCCCGTATGTGACAGACGCAGCAAAAACGCTCTACACACCATCAATCTATATTGATGCAGTGCTGGATGGCACAACATGGCAAGGTGAGGTGAATAAATAATGGCGATGCAATTTATCTTAAATTTATTTATCGCAACACTTTGGCTATTGTTACAGGATGAAGTTATACCACAGTTTTCGACATTTTTAATGGGGTTTGTCGTCGGAATAGGAATTTTATATGCTATGCATCGCTTTTACGGCACGCAATTTTATTTACGACGTGTGTTTTCGATCATTAAATTATTATGGCTCTTTAATTGGGAGCTACTATTATCGAGCTACAGTGTATTAAGACAGATTACTACGCCAAAGCTCAATATTACGCCTGGTATATTTACGTATAAAACAGCGCTTAAAGGTGATTGGGAAATAACAGCACTTGCGTTGTTGCTCACTCTTACTCCGGGTTCCGTAGTAATGGAAGTTTCTGAAGAGGGAGATATGTTTTATATTCATGCAATGGATATGGAACAATCAAAAGAAGCTGTCATTCGTTCAATAGGGAAATTTGAACAAGCAATCATGGAGGTGACACGTTAATGACTGAAAAAATTTTACTATTGGCTCTTGCGTTATTCAGTATATCGATTGCGTTGTCGCTGTTTCGTGTGATTCGAGGTCCTTCGTTGCCTGACCGTGCCATAGCACTTGATACAATAGGTGTTAATTTACTTTCAACAATCGCTATCGTGTCAATTATATTGAAAACAAAGGCGTATTTAGAAGCTATTTTAATATTGGGTATTTTAGCTTTTATCGGCACGATTGCGTTTACGAAATATATCGAAAGAGGTGTGATTGTTGAACGTAAATCAAATGATTGAATGGGCGGTAGTTATCCTTATATTGATTGGCTCCATTGTAAGTGTTATTAGTGCATTAGGGATGATTCGTTTACCTGACGTATACACACGCTCACATGCTGCAACGAAAAGTTCAACATTGTCGGTCTTAACATGTCTATTAGGCACATTTATTTACTTTTGGGTACATGATGGATATGTTAGTGTACGTTTAATATTAGGAATTGGCTTCGTTTTTGTAACAGCTCCTGTAGCAGGGCACTTAATATGTCGTGCTGCGTATCGCTCTCGCGTACCTTTAGCAGAAGGATCTGGGGAGGATGAGTTGCAGGAAAAGCTCTTTGTCCATGAAAAATAGGATAGGTGGTAGACTAAAATGTACCCTATAAGATAGACACTTTCAAAAAGGTCATCTTATAGGGTATTT
>DAMBVB010000036.1:0-37815 GCA_032053185.1 Lysinibacillus sp. | reverse complement strand
TCTTCGGGGTTCGGGACTTGCACCCTATAGTTCATACGCATGCCGGGCGCACATAGAAAAAAGCACTAGTTTGTTCAAACTAGGCTTTTTAAAAGGATATTAATTTACATATTCATTTTTAGAAGCCCTAAATGAACATATGAAGAGTATCAATGCTACGACAACAAATAACCATCCTGCGATATTCCAGCCACCAAATAAATCATGTAAATAACCAAATAACATTGGACCGATTGCGGCTAATAAATATCCTAATGATTGTGCAAATCCTGATAAATCAGCTGCCTCAAAAGCTGTACGGGTACGTAGTGTAAAGAACATCATTGCTAATGCGAATGAAGCACCTCCGGCTAAGCCTAGTAGCACCACCCACAGCACAGCGAAGCTTGTCCATTCCATGACTACTCCGATAAAGCCAATGAAGTAAAATACCGTAAACATTAATACGAGAGGACGTTGAGATGTCATTTTACTACCGATAATAGGCACAGCTAAAGCCATTGGAACTTGTGAAAATTGCATGATGGAAAACATCCAGCCTGCACGAACTGCAGCTAATCCTTGTGATATATATATTTCAGGAATCCAAGCGGCAGTAGTGTAAAATAATAATGACTGAAATCCCATAGCCCCTGCTACTGCCCAAGTAACAGGTGATTTCCATAATGGTGTACGTTCTTTTGTAGTCGCAACAATCGGTTCAGGCTTATTAAATTTCAACTGTGGAATCCAAATTAAAATGGTTAACACTACAAGAACAAGTGTGATTGCCAGTGCACCTTGCCAACCAAGTGATGAATTGGCAACAGGATAGCTAATGCCAGCACCGAGTCCAGCCGTCAAATTCATCGACATTGTGAAAAATGCCATAAGTAAACCTACGTGAAAGGGAAATTTCAATTTAAGTAATCCCGGAATTAGTACGTTACCAAATGAAATGGCTATACCAATTAGCATAGTACCAAATACGAGTAAACTAGTTGTGCCAAGGGAGCGTAGTACAATCCCCACCCCTAAAAGAATAGTTGATAAAAATAATGTTAATTCGAGTCCAAATTTACGTGCGACAATTGGTGCGAATGGTGAAATGATTGCAAAGGCTAGCAATGGGATCGTTGTTAGAAAGCCCGCTAGTATATTGGATATGCCGAGATCTTCACGGATAAAGGAAATTATAGGTCCAACAACTGTTAGTGGCATCCGTAATGTCGAGGCAATACAAATTACCCCGATAACTAGTAATAAGGTTGTACCTTTCCAGCTAATTTTCCTGCTAGGATAAGTATCGGTATGTTCATGAGTAGTCAAACAAATCCCCCCTGTTAGAACAATTATGATTGAACTATACCATTTTATTCCACCACTAAAAATAGTGAAAAATTCACAAAATACGGAATATTACTCAGGTTATTGAAATGTCATAGGTCATATGATAAACTAATACCCACCATAAATTTAATATTTATATGCCTCATATATGTATTGAGGTAGAGGTCGCAGTATTTAAGAGTATGTTAATGGAAATGTCAAGCATTAAAGAAATTAGCTGAAAGGAAATACTGCCGAAGTGTGAGGGGACTTGAAAACCTCATGCTGGGGCTGTCTCTGAAAGGAACAGAACTGTCACGTTTGGACAACGTGTTGCGCTATCATTTTTGAAGGAACAGAAGCTTTACATAGCCATCACAGTGTTCATGTGATGGCATTTTTTTTTGCCTCTTAAAAAAGGAAGGAAGCTATATTGTGAGTGAAATAAAAATCAATCAGCTCGGCCATAAAGCGCCGAAGCTGAAAAAAGAATTAAAAAGCCGTCATATTACAATGATTTCATTAGGCGGTACAATCGGTACAGGATTGTTTTTAGCTAGTGGTGGTGCCATTGCACAAGCAGGCCCTGGTGGTGCACTACTCGCTTACGCATTAATCGGCATCATGGTGTATTTTTTAATGACGAGCTTAGGCGAAATGGCAGCCTATATGCCATCATCCGGCTCATTTAGTACGTATGCTACAAAATTTATAGACCCAGCTCTAGGCTTTGCACTTGGTTGGAACTACTGGTACAACTGGGCAATTACAATTGCAGCAGAAATTTCTGCTGTCTCATTAATTATGAAATATTGGTTCCCAGATAGCTCATCTGCACTTTGGACTGTTTTATTTATTGCAGTAGTTTTAACGTTCAATCTATTATCGGTAAAAAGCTATGGTGAGAGTGAATATTGGTTTGCCATGATAAAGGTTGTAACGGTCGTCATTTTTATTATCATCAGTTTTTTAATGATTTTTGGTATTTTAGGAGGACACGCTCCTGTAGGCTTTACGAATTTCTTCATTAGTGATGGACCATTCCATGGTGGTTTCCTTGCTACATTTGGTATTTTCTTAGCTGCGGGCTTCTCATTCCAAGGGACAGAATTACTTGGAATAACAGCAGGTGAAACGGATGATCCTGGTAAAAATATTCCGAAAGCCGTTAAGTCGGTTTTCTGGCGGATTCTTTTATTCTATATTTTAGCGATCGGTGCAATTGGTCTGTTGATTCCGTTTACAGACGCACGTTTGCTATCTGAAGATATCGCTGTTTCACCATTTACACTAGTGTTCGACCGTTTAGGGATTGCCTTTGCTGCATCATTGATGAATGCTATCATTCTAACGGCAATGCTGTCAGCAGGGAATTCAGGGCTGTACGCATCTTCTCGTATGCTTTGGCAATTAGCGGTAGATGGACATGCACCGAAATTTTTCACTAAACTAAGCCGTCGAGGTATTCCGATTTACGCATTACTGGCGACTTTAGCTGTAGGCTCTCTAGCATTTTTAGCTTCATTCTTTGGTGATGGTGTGGTCTATATATGGCTTCTAAATGCCTCTGGGATGTCTGGCTTTATTGCTTGGCTAGGAATTGCATTTAGCCATTACCGTTTCCGTCGAGCGTTTGACGTACAGGGATTAGATCCGAAATTGTTGCCGTATAAAGCGAAATTATTCCCATTCGGTCCGCTATTTGCCTTTACGGTTTGTATGATTGTTGTTATTGGACAAAACTACAATGCCTTTATGGGTGGTACAGTAGATTGGTACGGAGTACTTGTCTCGTATATCGGTATTCCATTGTTCTTACTGTTATGGCTTGGCTATAAAATCAAGCATAAAACAAAAATGCTTCCACTCGAGCAATGTGATTTAAAAGTTGAATAATAAATAATAAAACTGTCCTGTGAGCCATAGAAATGCTTGCAGGGCAGTCTTTTAAGTTGAAAAGGAGGTACAATCTTGTTAGAAAAAATACTACAATGAACGATTAATTTTAAAGCACCAAAACCTCGTATCCCCATAATAACAATCATCGATCCGTAGACTACAAGAAATGATGAGTAATCCTACAATTTTTCCGGCCCCTTCTAAATTAATCTTGAGATATTAAGAAAAGTATATTAGCTCACCACTTGATGTTACAAATTTTGTAGGTCTTCAAATCATACCTACTTTTGATGCCAAACTTAATATGATAAACTGTTATAAAAACGAATCATCACCAAATTTGGGGGATAAATTTTTTTGAAATGTATACTATGTGTATAAGTTGATTTCCGTTCCGGCTGGGTGATTCCTTGGGGATAGCGTCACAGATGAGACCCTGCACGGAAATCAACCTCACGTTATGCAATAAGGCTCTTACATGTAGAAATGCCAGACACAAAACCAAATTAAGGTCTTTGTGTCTGGCATTTTTGTTAATCAAATACTGTTTGCCATAATAAATAAAGGTTTAAAGTAACTACAATTACCACGACAATCCATCCTAATATAGTTGTAATACGATGGTTAACAAGGCTTCCCATAATATCACGCTTACTCGTAAACATGACAAGCGGTACAAGGGCAAATGCAATACCGAAAGATAAAATAACCTGACTTAGGACAAGCGCATAAGTCGCATTAACGCCGGATGCAATGATAATCAGAGGAGGTATCATTGTAATAGCACGGCGTAAATAGAGCGGAATTTTCATTCTTATAAAGCCCTGCATCACAACGTCACCTGCAAGTGTACCGACTGAAGAGCTAGCAAGACCTGCAATGAGGAGTCCAAGACCAAAGGACACTGCCGCCATCGGACCGAGCGCCTCTTTTAATCCGTTATAAGCGATATCTAAATCTTCCACTACAACACCTTGTGTATGGAATACGGCCGCGGCAATAACAAGCATACTCATATTGATGGCACCAGCAATAATCATCGCGATGATGATATCAATCAACTCAAAACGGAAAATACGTTTTTTTTCAGCATCATTTCGGCCGACGATACGATTTTGGGTTAAGGAAGAATGCAAGTAAATGGCGTGTGGCATGACAGTTGCTCCTAAAATACCTGTTGCCAGTAAAATAGACTCTACTCCATCAAAGCGCGGTGTGAACATGCCTAGTGTTGCCTCGCTCCAATTTGGCTGTGCTAAAAATGTCTGGAAGGCAAACGCTAAGACGACAATAAGCACCATGCCAGAAATACCCGCTTCAAACGCTCTAAAGCCTCTACGCTGTAATTCTAAAATAGCAAATGAGCCGACCGCTGTAATAAGCGCTGCAGGAAACATTGGAATGTTGAATAACAAGTACAGCCCTAGTGCCGCACCAATAAATTCTGCTAGGTCTGTGGCAATAATGACCAATTCAGCCTGTATCCATAAAAAGATAGAAGTTTTTTTTGAAAAATGTTCACGTGCTACTTCAGGTAAATTTTTACCAGTCGCAATACCCAGCTTTGCCGACAAAGATTGAATTAATACTGCCATTAAATTGGAAAAGGCGATTACCCACAGCAGTAAATAGCCATATTGTGAACCTGCTGTTATATTTGTTGCGAAGTTGCCTGGATCAATATAGGCAACCGCTGCGATGAAGGCTGGGCCAAGAAACGGTAAAATCCGTCGCCAACCTTTTATTTCTCCATTTAAAACCGCCTCAGCGGACGATTTAGTCATTCGTTTGTAAACCATGTTGTTCCCTCATTTCAAAGAGTATCGCAAGCGAAATAAAGTTTCCTGTAGGAAAATGATATATTCCTATTTTATAACTAGAAGAAGAAAATGTGAAGAAGTTTGCTTAATTTTTATAATATAAGTATGCATTATTTAAAAGAAGTGATAACGAAGTAAGAAGACGAAGAAATGACTTGAAAAATATATCGAACTAATGATAAGGGGGCTGAACGTATTGACATGGTATGGGGAAAATCTAAAGTAACAATCCCGAGTACAGGATCAAATGCTATCATATAGATGAATACGTGGCATCATATACAATTTGATTGGGATGATAATGAGCATATACGATTTAATATTTAAATATTTTATCTTTTAGCATATTAAATGTTTCAAAACAAAAATTAAGTAATTTACTTATGCTCTACAAGATGGCTAACTCTATGTATTGCAAAACAGCCACAAATTTGTGCCATTAAGTAGAAAATTCATTGATCCATTAACAAGCGAAGAAATCATGAAAAAGAAAAATAATAGAGCTGTCTTTAGTCGAAGCGGGGCGAAGTTGGGGATCTCTCAGAATTTTTTGTCATGGGCAGTATCTCAGCATTTCATATACAAAGCAAACCGCCTATTATACTGGCGGTCTTATTCGGTAAAGTTTGTACATCATAAAGTGCAAGAGATTATGCTGATGAAATTCTGTAAAACCTTTTGTATATATATGGTAAGAGATCTCACTCAAACCCAAATTCAACTGAAGCAATTTTTTTATTTATCAATATTTTTAGGGGGGCCCTCAGCTCATTAGAAATAGATTGCAGCAACAGATTTGCCTATCTTTGAGTTTTAAAACTGTCACTTTGAGCGGTGACTTCGTTCCATTTAATTGCTGCTTCAGCACGTGACTCAACGCTAAGTTTAGAGAAAATCATTGTCAGGTCTTTTTCTATTGTTCGTTGGCTTAAGTGTAGTTCTAATGCTATTGCTTTATTAGTAAAACCTTGTTTGACTAAGTCTAAGATTTTACATTCACGTTCAGTTAAATTAGAACATCTTTTGGCGTTAGAATTTTGTAAATTAAGTCGTTTAAGTAATGTAATTGGAATAATAATTTTCCCCTCAGAAGCATATAGAACGGTATCAATCAATTGTTTTCGGCTATCAGTTTTACTGATAAATCCCGAAATACCTTTGTCTAATAAGTCTGGTATATACTTTTCAATATTATAACCTGTATAAATAATTGCAATTGCCTCTGGATGGATTTTAAATAATTGTTCTAGGAAATGGAATCCGTCCATTTCAGGTAAATTAAAGTCAATTAAGTAGACATTAAAGAGTGTACCTGTTAAATAGTGAAGGGCGGTATGTGGATTGGTAAACACCTCAGCTTGACAGTCTAACTCTGCTTGTAAAATGGCGCGTGTTCCTTCCCCAATTGCAATATGATCATCTAAAATCATTATTTTCATAGTATTTCATCTAAATCCATAGAGATTTTAATTACCGTACCACATGGGCGATTTTTAATAATCTCAAAAGTCCCTCTATAATACCTAATCCGTTCTTGCATCCCTATTAACCCCTTACTTTTTATTTCACCTAGTAGGATATTTGTATCTAGCCCAATCCCGTCATCACAATATTCGATAAAAATCTTTTGCTCAAGCGATTTTAGCGAAATATGAATGGATTGTGCTTGTGAATGTTTATTGGCATTCGAAAGTAGTTCTTGAATAATACGGTATATTGCTGTAGCTTGCGGTACTGATAAATCGTTTATCATTTCAATATCATCTCTAATTAAGAAATCAAAACGAATCTGGCATTTTTCTAATAATTCATCTAATGACCTATTAAGGCCAATCCGTTCAATTAAAGGTGGATGCAAATACTCGCAAATATCTCGAGTAGACTCAATAATATCAAGCACTTCTTCACGTAAATGTGTAAAAATCTTGTTATTTTCTGTATCTTTACTAGTTATAATTGATTCCTCAACATTTCGGCTTAAGCGAATCAAGTCCTGTAAAATCGTATCATGTATCTCCGTTGATAAACGAATATGCTCTCGCTCTGATGATGAAATCCATAATTTGCTATACCAACGTGGCGAGTGCAGATTATCGAGCTTTGCCATTTGAGTAACGATATCGTCTATTTTAAGCGAATTGTCAATCAGACTTTGTACATAATATAAGAATAGTTCAAGCATTTTTATGGATTCAGATGGTATAGTATTAAACCGAGTATCAACAATTGCCAGTAAATTTAAATCTACTCCTTCATGCAGTACTAAAAGATATTTTTCTTTTTGTTTATAGACTAAACCGGGACGAATAACATGATAATCTTTTACATTGCTATAATGTAAATGCTGTGTTAAATCGTTTTCTACTATCTCAATGTTATTTAAATTAAGCATCAAGCACAGCTCTTTTTTTGTATGGTCTATAATATTAGACAAATTGCCAGTATATTGTGTAGAAGTTTTAAGAAAATGATAAAAATTAGCAAAGTTATAGTTCTTTAATGTAGCCATATAGCGGGCATTTTTCGTTTCAATCCATTCTTTATAGGACAACAGCAAAATCGATGCAATAAAAATAATTAAAAAATAGAGGCTATGCATGGAAAATGAGTATACTTCCTTAAATGGCAATAAAATAAAAGACAGCACTATGCTAAAGGGAACCGACAGTTTTAGATGCGAAAACATTCGATCAAGCGAGTAATGTAAATTAAGAAAGCTCTCAGCTACTTCTATGTAAATAAGACAAATTGGTACGATTAACAAAAATAATGCTGCCATATCCGCCGGTAAAATCGGTGTGTTGTTTAAAAGTATAGGAATGGCATAAAATAAAATAAATGGTCCAATCCCTAGAAAGAAGATAAAAAATAGTGGTTTTGCATAGTATTTAGTATCGCTATTACTACTAGCACGAGCAATATTTATAATTAGCAAACAGGCTAAAACTGAATATATTGATAGCTCAATAATAATTTGAATTGTAAGGAAATCTTTAATGAAAACTCTTAATATATAATTAGCAATTAGAGAAATACCGATTATTACAAAAAGAATATGAAGCTTTTTTTGTGCAGAATCACTTATCTTTCTTAATAATAGATTGCAATAGTGAATACAATTTACAATGCTAAGAAAAATAGCTAACGAATTGATTATATTACTAACTAAATCGTCCCGCCCTGCTGCGCCAGCACTAATATAGGCTAGAGCGGTAAACTGCAAATGAAATATCAAATAATGTTTCATGTTAGTAAGCAGACATTGTACTAAATATATGCATAATATGCTTGTCAGTATTGCGTATATGAGGGGCATAACAAAATGTTTTATAAATTGTGAAGTGTTCCCCTTATAAGATACTGTCAATGTTTTAGCTTGTCCTGCATCCAGGATGGTTATGCTTTTCACTTGTGTGATAGCCAATGGGGAAGAAGTACTTCTTGGAATACTTGCATAATCTATTTTTAAAACTTCCGTATGTGGCTTTAATTGCTGGTTTGCACCCCAACTGCCCTTTTGGACATGATGAATATACCAGTGTTGGTCTTGTGATTGTATTAAAGTAACTCCGACAATAGGACCTTTAAATATGACGGTCAAGCAATACAGTTGCATAAAAATAATAAAAAAAAATAAGGTAAAAATTTTAGTTTTCTCTTGATTCATATAATTATGTACGCCAATACAATAGATAAGAATCTTGTGCCATTGGCTTTTCTCCAAGGTTAAATTGTAGATATTGAATAATTTCTAACATGTTACTCACGCACCTTATTAAATTAATTGTTCAAATATTGAAACATCTTGCGTAGGATAGAGCTGTTGTAGTAACTCAAATGCAAGATTTCGATATTTTGATTTCATTAGATAAACATAAATGGGTAATCCGGAAGCTTCTATTTGCTGTGAAGTAATATAAATATTCGTTTTTGTGCTTGTTTGCTGCTTATAGTAAGTTCTCAAGTTATCAAACATTGAATTCTCATATTGCAGTAAATACAATATTGGTAATGTTCTTTTTTTCATAATCAAATCTCTCTGTAGGCCTAGTAAGTCTGCATAATCATTATTTAACTGGGCCACTATTGCGATATAGTGTGCACACGACACAAGTGCTGCTGTTTGTTTACCAGTGGCTAAGGTCTCTCCAAGCATACAAGCAAGTGCTATTAATGAGCCAGATTTCTGTTTCACAACATCTAGATAAATTTCTTCTGATGTTATCTGGTTTGTTAAGTCATGGTGCTGACCATCAGTAGCTTGAAGTAGGTAATGACAAAACAACCGCATAACCTCACTGTGATAAGGTAATGTAAGTTTTTGTAACTCTAACAATACAATGCTAATTAAAGCAGTGGATGCATTAACCAATATGTTTCTATCTATGCCCCATTTTGCTTCATCACCATCTTCAATATCATCAATAATATCGGTAAAGAGAATCCATAGCTCTAAGAGATGTATGCTTTTATTTATGGAAGTCGTTTCATTGCCACCGTTCATCAGAAAATGAATTTTACATAATTCACGAAAATATCCTCCCTCATGTTTTGAGAATAGACTCTAAGCAGCATTCAAATTCATTCGATAGATGATAATTTGTTACAATTGAACTCAGTGCTTGTTTTAACTTCTCCATTATTCACCTCGTTAAGAATTTAACAAATATTACATTTAATTGTATTATAACCCATTTCCTTTTATGTATCTACCGGAGTTTTGACGCTTTTTATACATTTTTAACATTTATTGTATGGGATCAAAATCCCTGAGTAATAACTAGCGAATATTACTTTGTCATAGACAATGCTATAAAATAACTCGCTGCTCCATTTATGGTAAATGTTATTTCTTATTATGCTATTCTCCTATTAATACATCAAAGTTGTAATCTTGAGCGTTGATAGACGTAGGTTCCTCTACTTTTAGCGCAAACTCCAAGATAGTTTCGGCATTAGAGGATAAATTTTGTCGAGTATTAAAGGAGAAAGGGATTTTGAAGCATTCCAATCAATGAAGGCACTATCAAACAATAGCTCTATGTGTAAAAGAAAGTGGATTTTCTAGTATTCAGAGGTTTGAAATTTTAGTATCTAAAGGAATTTAGGAGCATTTTTAGGCAAATTATTAAAAGGACGAAGCTTGTTAAAATACTGTGTCCAGACAACTGTATAATAAATCAATTGCGGTCTTCCGAATTTTTGTTTTTCGGAAGACCGCAATTTCAATGGCGGCAATATCTAGTGTACACTTTATTTAGGCTAATAATACTACTAAATTACAGCATGCTACGTATTTCGACTTGGATTAAAATGAACAAATCGAGGAATTCCAGTACGAGTAGTAGATAATTAGTCGTAAAATAAAAAAACATGTAATATACATGTAGTAGAATAGGAGATTTGAATATGAATAAAGGTTTGAAATTTTTAACAGGGTTAATGATTGCTGGAGCGATTGGAACATGCTCATATGCTAGTGCAAAAACTGGTTCAATTAACGCTTTTGATGTTACTTATCAAGGACCAACAGTTTATACTGGAAAGGCAACACAAGCAACTACTAAACAAGTAGGTTATATAGATCTAACTAATGATTCTGGTACAGCCTACATTACTTCAACTATGTACAATTCTGAAGGTGCATATAGAGGTCAAACAACTGCACAACGAGGAAAAAAAGTAGACCTTAAACATACTGGTACACAATGGTACGAATATAAACTGGGCTTAGTAAAAACTAATCCAGGTAACCCAGTACGAGTAGTAGGAACATGGTCGCCAGATAAATAATTGAAGCGGAATATTCCTGAGGTAATCAATGCGCAGAATTACTATTTTTAGTAATTCTGTGTATAAATTTATACTCAATGGATATTTATCATTTAAAAAACAAGACTAAAAATCATCGAAAACAAAACACTTTTATATTAAAGTTTTGGCTACTGGGTTATTAAACAATACAAAAATAAAACTATTCTTTATTGTTATTTAAAGCCTTGCTTATTTCTAATTAATAAAGATTGGAGAAGAATATGAAAAAAATAGAACAATTAAGGCTTTTTAATAAATACACTCTTACTTCGTGTATTTTTCTAATTTGTATTTTATTTATATCTTTGTTTTTTTCAAGTGGAATGTATTATTGGATTTTTGTTGCTGATTTTCAAACTGAATCAGACCTAATAGGAAAAAACCCTAGGGAAACTGTACTAATGATGTTAAATCAACTAAGAGGTTGGGAATTATATATAGATTTTGCTACAAGATATACAATTTATTTTATACCCATATTCCCGCTACTTCCTATTTTACAATTTTATAATGAGAAAAAGGGATATCTAAGTTATGCATCTATACGAATGAAGAATTTTAAAAAACATATGTTACATAATATAATAAAGTATGCAGTGATATCGGGCCTATGTGTAGTATTACCCTATATCGTTTTCTTCTCTATCGGGAATATATTTATGATTGACCATATCAGCACTATCGGAAACTATTTGGATATTTTAGGTCCATCTTTTTATAATAATCATCCTTTTCTCTCTTATATATTTATAACTTTCTCGATTTACTTTGCTATAGGGTTTACATTTGGGATATCAGGAATTGCCATAGCGCTTTGGACAGATAAAAGCTATTTAATCATTGTTATCCCAATAGTTTATTACATCGTTATTGGAAATCTAGCTGAAGCTTTCAATTTACCATTACTTAATATAATGCATAGTGTTACGGCTTTTAATACACTATATAATACTTTTGAAATTTTTGTTCCTTTACTCTTACCACTCATTCTTTCAATCACTTTAATACTATATAAATATAAAAAAGGTGATGTACTTGACTCTTAATAAAGTTCTTTATGTAGGCTTTCTATCATTTATGTATTTTATGACAGTTCGTTTGTTTGCGATATATGGTTTAATAAGCGAATATACTCTTTTGGGAGGAAGTTACCAATCTATATTCGCGTTTTATTTAACTTACTTTTTATTTATAGCTGTTTATTATTCAGATATAATTAATTCTATGACATTAATAAGGTATAAAACATATAGTAAAGCCCTAAATGGAATTTTAAAATATTTATTTAAAAACAACCTACTTTTCACTACCATTTATACAATAGTTATCATGACCAATATATATTCTATAAAAGCTCAGATAAATTTATTGTATACTATTAAATTTTATATATTAATTAATATTTGTTTACTATTAATTAGTTTTTTTATTATAGTGTTACATCTTTTGTTTAATAGTAAAATGGCTATGATAGGTGCAATTCTGTATTTTTTAATTGCTTCTTTATTTGTTTCTGCAAATGGAACTGTCAATTTTTACTCTCCTATTTATTTATTTTTAGCCCCTATGAGTTCAATAATAGAAGATATTAAAATAGTAAGTGTAATATTATTTTACTTCGGATTGATTCTTACAATATTTTGGGGTGTTAGGAAGGTGCGGAAAATAAATTGAAAAAGATACCTTTGTCTATTTTTTTACTATTAAAATGCACCTTATTTTTAGGCTTATTCATTTTAGTGGGTTTTAATATAATTCAGCACATGGATAATCATGCTGAATTTAAAAAGGTTCATATGAATATAGTGGATTTTTATAACTCACTTTTTCTGAATACACAAAATACTAAAATAGATTATGTGGATTTCAAAAGTTTTAAAACTCTTTTAGGTATTGTGACTATAATAATTATTGGAACAATATATGTTAGCTCTAATGTCTTTAGTTTAAATAAAAGACGCTTGTATTTAGTGATTCTAAGATATAAAAATATAAATAGCTTTCTGCTAAATATGCAAGCGATCACTCTTAAAAAGTCATTTATATATTCATTTATTTTGAATAGTATACTATTAATAACTATATTCGCATTTAATGATAGTATCTTATATTCAATTTCCGATTATGCAAATTTATCTAACAAAGACATTATTATGCTAATTTTGACATATGCAATAACTTTTGCTCTTTTCATTTTTACAATCAGCAAAATTATTATATATGCATATATTCTAAAAGGTAGTAATTTTTCAATTATATTTGGTTTAGTCATACCAATAATTATTTTAATGATTGATATTAATTTTAAACCTTTTAATGTTATTTTATTCGACTATCATCTTTTTTTTGTAGATTCTTTAATAATTATTATAGGGTTGAATTTTTTAATTAGCTTAATCGGACGAAATTTAATAAATAAATATGATCTTTATTCCTAAGGAGGATTAGAGTGGTAGTACAAATTGAAATTAAACATGTTGTAAAAAAAGTTAATTCTAATTTTATACTTAATGATATTTCTTTAGAGTTAGAAAAAGGTAAGGCATATGGCTTTGTCGGACATAATGGTTCGGGTAAAAGTATGTTATTTAAAGCCATTTGTGGGTTAAGCCATATTAATTCAGGTAGTATAAAAGTAAATGGTAAATCAATTGGAAGAGAAATAGATTTTATAGAAAATGCAGGAGTTATAATTGAAGCACCTGAATTCTTGAATGGATTAACAGGGATCGATAATTTAAAAATATTGGCCGAAATTCAAAATATTATAGACGAAGAAGCCATACTTAATTGTTTTAAGAAAGTCGGATTAGGTGGGCAGGAAAATAAAAAGGTATCGAAGTATTCATTAGGAATGAAACAACGACTAAGAATTGCACAAGCCATTATGGAAAATCCTGAAATTCTGATATTGGATGAGCCTTTTAACGGTTTAGATAAAAGAGGAGTAGAGGAAATTCACAGTATACTTTTAGAGTATAAAAGGTTAGGGAAAACCATTCTATTAACCAGTCATTATGAAAATGATATAGACTTATTATGTGATACGGTATTTGAACTAGACCAAGGTAGAATTATAGCTGAAAAGAACTTGATAAATAGATTATAGCATCCCTATTTTGAGGCAAAATCATTTCCTTTGAACAAGGAGAAATCGATTAGCGTGCTTTGTGGAAAGTTAATCAAGGTTTTAATTAAGATACAATATTAGTTTATAAAAAATCAAATAATGGGAAATCGTTATGATCTTGTAGGTGCGGCTTAACAATATCTTTTACCGTCTAAAGGATACGGAGAGAAATACATTATTTTTACTGTACAATCGTGATTCCTAAAGAAGTATTCCTAGCTTCAGATTTATGAATAGCTTGAACGAAATATTTAACGTTTTAAAAGAATTTAAATCCTTAGATATATAAATATTTATAGAGGAAGGTGTATTAATATCAAAAAGATCCTTTTTGTACTATTAATAGGGATGATACTTATAGTTGCCGGGTGTACAAACTTATCTTCTAAAAAAGAAACTGTAAAAGAGACACTAAAGGAACCAGAAGAAACAAGCGCATCAAAAAAAGATTATGACTTTTTCTCTCATCCAGTATTTGAATTATCTGCTGAAGACGTATATAAGAAGTTAAGTAGTTCGGATATTTTAGATTCAAAGATAAGTAAGGATAAATCGTCAGCTCAATTTTCTGGAGAGAAACTTTATGTTTTCACTAGGGTCTTTAATCATCACGATGAGAAAATAGATAGTTTTGTTATAGGAATATCGAATTCTAAATTTTATGACAATCCAGAACAATTAAGAGTTGTTAGAGAAAATTTAAAAGAAATACTTGGAGTCATAAACGTTAAATACGATGATGAAAAAATTCTTGAAATATTAAAAACAGATGTTGAAAAGAAAAGAAAATCAAAGATAGATTCTTATCCAGAAGATATTAAGGTGTTTCAATACCAAAATATATGGATAGGTGTTGAGGGAATGTATCAAACAAATAATGAGCCATTTCCGAATCAATTACGTGTTATGATTTATCCTGCTAAACCCGAATTTTAAGTCTATTAATGGAACTAAAGCTGAAAAAAAGAAGCGCCAGCATTTAATTTAAAGAGACATTTATGGATGTCCCAACGACACATTGGGCATATGATTATATTATAATACTCGCGGCGAAGGTATTGCGCTGGGGGATAACGGTAACTGGGGATATTATTATATGGTTTGAGCTGGATGTTGAAGAATGGTTTAGCTATCTTAAAAGTATGAATATGCTTTAAGATAGCCTTTTTTTATCTCAAATGCCATAAATAATTTTGTTATTGCATTGCTAAAAAAGTTAATGTTTTTCACACGTTTTAATGGAAAATTTTCTTCTTTACTTTTTTTAATTACAGGCGTAATATGACATCATTATAAAAGTTTCAAATTTCTAAATCGCTGAAGCAATTAGACGCGGGGGACCCAATTTTTACGGATTACATAGGTGATCCTCGGGGTGAATCTCTTCTTTTATTGAGGGGTAGGGCTACTCAGGTCCGAATCCGACAGCTAACCTCGTAAGCGTTAAGAGCAGGAAAGTGGAGCTTGACAGACGAATGAGCGTCTACAAGTCTTATTTAGTGATGACTTGTAGATTTTTTTATCTTCAAACAAGGCCCCAGTGAACGGCACAAAAACCGATTATGCTAAAGTGTAATCGATTTAGAAATGCGAAACACATTCTATGAAACTAGAAGGTGTTAAATATGAAATCCTCATTAAAACGTTACATTATCGGTAAACCATTGAGATCTGATGCGTTAGGGGAACAAAAGCTTAGTAAAACAAAAGCACTTGCCATACTATCATCTGATGCTTTGTCATCAGTAGCCTATGGACCTGAGCAAATATTAATTGTACTCATGACAGTAAGTACGGTTGCCTTTTGGTACTCTCTACCGATTGCTGCTGGGGTAGTGGTGTTACTGACAGCACTTGTTTTCTCGTATCGTCAGGTTATTTTTGCTTATCCACATGGTGGTGGAGCTTACGTAGTTTCTCGGGAAAATTTAGGTGTCAATGCTGGTTTAGTCGCAGGTGGCTCATTGCTTGTCGATTATATTTTAACAGTTGCGGTAAGTGTATCGGCTGGAACAGATGCCATTACTTCGGCATTTCCAAGTCTGCATCCCTATAACGTGGTAATCGCTGTGTTTTTTGTTATATGTTTAACGATTTTAAATCTACGTGGTGTCACAGAATCGGCATCCATTTTAGCGTATCCAGTTTATTTGTTTGTGATCGTGATGCTAATGTTAATCGGGCTAGGGCTTTATAACGTAGTAACAGGGCAAGTTTCTGCAGTGTTGCATCCAAAGGTCGGTACACCAGTTGCAGGTATTAGTTTATTTATATTATTAAAAGCATTTGCATCAGGAAGCTCGGCTTTGACAGGTGTTGAAGCCATTTCAAATGCTATTCCAAATTTTAAAGATCCAGCGCCGAAAAATGCGTCAAAAACATTATTGGCTATGGGCGGTATTTTAGCAGTGCTATTTATCGGTATTGTGAGTTTAGCATATTTTTATGGAGTTGCTCCAAATGCGAAAGAGACGGTTGTCTCACAAATTGCGGAGGCAAGTGTAGGTCGTCATATTTTTTATTATATCGTACAAGGAACAACAGCGATGATATTAGTACTTGCTGCGAATACAGGCTATTCGGCCTTTCCTTTACTGGCTGTCAATTTATCGAAGGATGGTTTTATCCCAAGAATATTCCAAATTCGTGGGGATCGACTTGGTTATTCAAATGGCATTATGATGCTTGGTTTAGCTGCCATTGTTTTAATTTTTTTATTTGGTGGAACAACAGAGCATTTGATTCCGCTTTATGCAGTAGGGGTGTTTATTCCGTTTACGTTAGCGCAGGCTGGAATGATGCGAAAATGGTGGCGTGAAAAGCCAAAAGGTTGGGTTGTTAAATTTACGATTAATACGATTGGAGCGGTCATTTCCTTTATTGTAGCCATGATGTTTTTTGTGACAAAATTACCTCAAGTATGGCCAGTGTTTATCTTTTTACCAATTATTATTTGGACGCTTCACCGTATTAAGCTGCATTACAAAACAGTTGGTGAACAACTAAGATTAGATAATGAGGGATTACCGAATGTTAAGGGTAATGTTTTTATTGTACCTGTCGCTGGTATTACGAAAGTAGTCGAAAACACATTGTATTACGCGCAGTCATTAAATGTTGATAAAATTATTGCCTTTTATGTAGCATTCGATCAAGCGGACGCAAAAGCGTTTGAGGAGAAATGGGAAGCTTGGCAGCCAAATATACGGCTCGTAACTTATTATTCGCCATATCGAAGTATTACACAGCCGTTGATGAAATTTATTGATAAGGTTGAACATCAATGTACGAAATCAGGCTACCAAGTAACAGTTATTATCCCACAGTTTTTACCTAAAAAAGGATGGCATCATATGTTACACAATCAATCGAGTCTATTAATTCGCGCTTCGCTGTTATTTCACAGAAATATCGTTATTATGACAGTGCCCTTCCATTTATCAAAATAATGACTAGCAAGCTCGAAAATAGTCTGATATAATCATAACGTTGATTGTAAAACACGAACGTTTACAATTGAAACTTAGTAAAATAATAGTAAATTCCGAAAAACAGACTTTATTCAGTGTAAGAAACAGCACAAACCGAATAAAGTGCCAATTTTGGTAATAACGCCAAGACGTCATAAAGATTAGGAAGTTCTTTAATGGTTCATCAACAAAAGTCGAGGATGATTTTTGTTAAAACATATACTATGAAATCAACCACACGTTTTGGTGGTGATACAGTTTAATACTATTTCACTCATATAATAGCGAGAATATGGCTCGCAAGTTTCTACCGATTTACCGTAAATAAATCGACTATGGGTAGCAATGCTTTAGAAGACTTCATATAAGATGTTTTCTATTCGTTTCGACGTTTTTACGCTGAATGCTTTGCTCCACTCGTAGATGATTGGAAGCAAAGTATTCAGCGTTTTTTATTATTTGCATTGCTTCCGGCGCTTGCCTATAACAGAATGTCAGTTGCTCATAAAGAGTTATTACTATAAGAAAGAAGGCTATCAAGGAAATGAAGTTATTACACGACAAAATTATGCAAGAAGGTAAAGTTTTATCTTCATCTGTATTAAAAGTAGATTCATTTTTAAATCATCAAATTGACCCAATGCTTATGAAAGAAATTGGTCATGAATTTGCCACTCGATTCTCGGATCAAGTCATTACAAAAATTTTAACCATTGAATCTTCAGGTATCGCACCATCTGTGATGCTAGGGCTTGAAATCGGTGCCCCTGTCGTGTTTGCACGTAAACGTAAATCATTAACACTATCAGATAATCTTTATAATTCAAAAGTACATTCTTTCACAAAAAATGAAACGAACGATATTTCAGTTTCACGTAGTTTCTTAAATGAAGATGATAATATTTTAATTGTAGACGATTTCTTAGCTAATGGGGAAGCTGTCAAAGGTTTGCTTGATATCGCAGCACAAGCGGGTGCAAATGTTGTAGGTGTAGGCATTGTCATTGAAAAAGGCTTCCAAGACGGTGGGAAATTATTACGCCAGCAAGGGGTTCGTGTAGAATCATTAGCAATTGTAGATTCTCTTGAGGATGGCAAAGTAACATTTGCTACGGAGGCTAATGCGTAATGAATACCGTTAAATCGACGACGTTAGCTATTCAACATTTACTTGCGATGTATGCAGGTGCCATTTTAGTGCCACTGATTATTGGTGGGGCAATTGGCTTTGATTCAACACAAATGACGTATTTAGTAGCGATTGATATTATGATGTGTGGGATCGCAACGCTTTTACAAGTGTATTCAGGTGAATTTATCGGTATTGGTTTGCCAGTAGTGCTAGGCTGTACATTTACAGCGGTTAGTCCAATTATTGCAATCGGTATAAATCCCGAACAAGGTATTACTGATATTTATGGATCTATTATTGCATCAGGTATAATCGTTATGATTATTGCAAGCTTTTTCGGTAAGTTAGTCAAATTCTTCCCACCTGTTGTTACAGGTTCGGTTGTGTCGATTATCGGTATTTCTTTACTACCAGTAGCTTTAAACAATATGGCAGGTGGACAAGGTGCAGCAGATTTTGCATCTGGCTCTAATGTAACTTTAGCGTTTATTACATTAGTCATTATTTTAGTCGTTTATCGTTTTTCTACTGGTTTCATCCGTGCAGTTTCCATTTTAGTCGGATTAGTTGTGGGGACAATCCTAGGAGTGGTTATGGGAAAGGTTGATTTTAGCCCAGTTTCAGATGCTGCAGTATTACACATGGTGCAGCCATTCTATTTTGGGATGCCAACATTCAATGCATCTGCAATCATTACAATGACGCTTGTAGCAATGGTTTCTTTAGTAGAATCAACAGGCGTTTATTTTGCGCTAAGTGATATTTGTCATAAAAAATTAGATTCAAAAGATTTATCACGTGGGTACCGTTCAGAAGGTCTTGCCTCTGTTATCGGTGGTATTTTCAACGCTTTTCCATATACAACATTCTCACAAAACGTGGGACTTACACGTATGTCAGGCATCAAAAGTCGTAAAGTCATTTACATCACAGGCGGCTTACTAGTAGCACTTGGCTTCCTACCAAAAATCGCAGCATTAACAACGATTATTCCAACACCAGTACTTGGTGCGGCAATGCTAGCGATGTTCGGTATGGTCATTACGCAAGGTATGGGCATGCTAGTACCTGTTATGAATGGGTCAGCGGAAAACGCCATGATTGCTGCCATTGCGGTTAGCCTCGGTGTCGGTGTATCAGTTGTACCTGGGATTTTCGATGCACTGCCAGAAAGCGTTTCGCTTCTAACGTCAAACGGCATTGTCTGTGGTTCTGTTACAGCGATTATCCTTAATGTTTTATTCAACATGATTGGGCCAAAGCATAAGGAAGACCCGATGCATGGGGACGCTTAAAGGATTCCTATAATAAACAAAATGTCATCTGCTTCTATAGTAGGTGGCATTTTTTACTGTTAGTAAGGGAATCTAGAAAATAGATACATTTTAATAGAATACAAGTCGATGTCTCAACATACATTTATAGTATATAAAACTATTTTTTGGGTCCATCACCGAAAGTTGTGGATGACGTTTGTTAATACGTCTACTATGTAAATAAGTTGATTAGCGTGTAGGCTGGGCGACTGCTTACGGCTCATCGGACGCCTCTAGGAAGCTTTGCTCTGTGCGAAAGCGCAGCGGCAGCAGCCTAGCCGGAACCGAAATCAACCACGTTTTGGTGATGATCTACTTTTTGAAAGGTCTCTTACAAATGCAAAGTATATTTCTGATTTTAATCCTTCAATTGATTTATGTGCCTTTTTTAACGTTACGTACAATACTTTTAGTGAAGAATGTTACTTCTCTTGCGGCCATATTCGGTATGCTGGAGATGTTAGTGTATGTATTTGGTCTTTCACTCGTTTTTAGTGGGAAACAAAGTATGTTAGCTATGGTCTTTTATGCAGTTGGCTTTGGATTAGGTATATTTTTAGGGGCCAAAATCGAACGTAAACTAGCAATAGGCTATGTTTATACGACCATCAATACGCAAAATAAGAATGAGGAACTTGTGAAATTCCTTCGTAATGAAGGGTTTGCAGTCACGATTTACATTGGTGAGGGGCGAGATAGTAATCGCTATAAATATGAAATATTAACAAAGAGAAATCGTGAGACAGAATTGTTCCAAATTGTTGAGCATTATGAACCGAATGCTTTTATTATTTCTTACGAGCCCAAATCATTTAAAGGTGGATTTTTGCTGGATCGAATGAAGGTAAAACACAAATAGTTTTCCCAAAACTTTGCCCTTTTGTTTATATGCAGAAGGGCATTTTTGGTGTCTACACAATCCTGCGAAATGACATATTCATGCAGTGCTTCGTTACCAATTCTTCAATCAATTATGACTTTAGAATTCCGTGACATCCGCCGGAGGCTTTTGGCCAACACGAAGTTGGTCACTTTGTTGTTGTTACAGGACGTGGCGTTCTTAGACTGAGTTCCTCTGTTTCAGCGGATGTTTGGTCACCCGCAAAAGAAGTTAAATAGGAGAAATTTAGCGACCAAGCTCGATAAAAAATAATAGTACTATTACACCGACAGACGTGAACAATAACATGTTCAAATTGATTTTTTCATACTATAAAAACATGCTAAGTCTCGGAGGGGGGTTTTATGTATTTTTTTACGAAAGGCTTGGTCATCCTTATAGGAAGTGCTGCGGTATCATTAGGAATTAATTTATTTTTAACACCCTATCAAATTTTAGATGGAGGCGTTGTAGGAATAGCACTTATTTTACACTATATATATAAGCTTAAAATAGGTTTAATGATCATCATGATTAGCATTCCGATTTTTGTTATTTCTTGGTATAAATACAGAGCGTATTTTTACAATAGTATACATGGATTATTCGCATTTTCTCTTAGTATCGATTTACTAAAGCCTGTTCGCAATCTTATTCATGTAGAGGCCATCTATAGCGCCATATTTGGAGGGGTACTTATGGGTTTTGGTGTTGGTTTGATGCTTAGATTTCAGACAAGCACTGGTGGTACAGATTTGATCGCACAATTTGTAAGTGATAAAACCGGCATTAATGTCGGGATACTTATTTTTACGATAGATTCAATCGTCATCGTCATAGGGGGACTGCTTTTATCTTCTAGTACATTATTACTTTCTATTATTACAATTTTGGTAGCAGGGATTACTATAAGTATTATGACTAGCCGTGTTTAATAAAAAAATAGCTTCAGTAGGACTGAAACTATTTCAAAATCGTTCGTTTTTTAGGATGTACAGGTTTTACTTCTGCAATTAATATGGCGAGTAAAATCAGTATTGCCCCTACAACCATACGACTTGTTAATACCTCGTGTAAGAATATAACGGATAGTACCATGCCGAAGAAGGATTCTGTAGAAAGGATTATCGCAGCCTTTGTAGCAGATGTATATTGATTCGCAATATTTTGGAAAAGATAGGCAAGAGTGGTTGAAAAAATGGCTAAATAAATGATTGAATAGATTGCTTCTTTTTCAAGAGTGGACGGGATATCGCCTTGACTGACTACGACCAAGACACCTAAAAAAGAGGCTGTAATAAATTGAATAATCGTCAGAGCAATGGCATCTTCCTTTTGGACAAAAAGGTTCGTACAAAAAATATCGAAAGCGAAGGCGACAGCACATGCTAAGGAAAGTGCATCTCCGATATTCATTGTTAGCGAACCCTGCAAAGATAACAAACCAATACCAACAATAGCGATAATCGAACCGATTATCTCGTAGCCATCTATACGACGCTTGTAAACCGCAAACGCAATTATTGGGACAATAATGACATTGACAGCGGTTAAAAATGCATTTTTAGATGGTGTTGTATATTGTAGCCCTACTGTTTGAAGGGCAAAGGCAATATACAGAATGGTCCCTAACAAAATACCTTTCCAGATAACGGATTTAGAAGCTTTTTTCAATTTATATCCAAATAAGACTGTCAGTATAATTGAAGCTAATAAGAATCTACCTGCCATCACTTGATAGGCCGTTAAATATTCCAATGCAATTGCCGTTATGACAAATCCGCTACCCCAAACAATTGCAGTGACTAATAGCATACCATCAGCTATGTATTGTTTCATCATTCTTCCTCCTAACTTCATTAGAATAGCATGAGATGGGAGAAAATAGTTTGATTTTAATTCTAAAAATTCAGGCGTTTTTTTGTACGTATTCCAAAGCTGTCATTCAACATTCATTTTGCTATGTAATAAGTACAATTTAACGGCTGCTGCAATCCGCTCATAAAAAACAAAATCATTTTCTAAAGGTGCTACTAGCTGACGTATTTTTGACATACGATAACGGATTGTGTTTGGATGGCAGAAATGAGCAACGGCTACTTCTTTAATATTTCCTTGTTTTACGACATAGGTGATTGCTGTTTTCATTAAATCCGGATCAACCTTTTCCTCAAGTAGGGGACCAAGACGGCTATTTACATAGTCCATAGCAAATGTAGCGTCCTTACGATGCAATTCAATTAACAACCAATCGGAAGCAAGGTTTTCATAATGACATATAGGAGCCGATTCAATTTCAGCCATGATGCGTGCATAAAAGGCTTCACGAACGGCAATAGGGAATTCTGTTTGTGTTATGTGACAACGACTATAGCCAAAGGTCAATGAATCTGTTGAGATGGCATACATCGTCATCCATTCATGAAGAAGCTTTTCAAATTGAAATTGCTGTGATGAATGGGTCATTACAATAAAGAGGCTCTTTTTATAGGTACAAATCATACCAAATTTCAATAGAGACTCTAATTGAAAAAGAGCGTGTATCCATTGGCCATTTGCATGAGCTAGCGATTGAATATTAGCGACAAATACATACTTGTCGAAGGGCTTTTTGATTTGCTGTAAAATAGACTTTATTTGATCATCTGTTACGTCTTCCTCCATTAGACGTCGCACAATCGTATCTAAAAAGAATGAATAATCCTGTGTTTCTGCATAGGCCATCGTTTCTAAAATAATCTTTTCGAAAAATTCATCTCCGCCAAATCGCAATATCGGAAAATTGTGTTCGTCTGCATAGACTAACACTTCCTCTGGTAAATCCTCATAGATGACAGGTTTATACGCTAAAGCACTTGCCCCTAACTCAATCAGGCTTTTCACAGCATTCCATAAATATTCTGGTTTGTGCTTTGCGAATAATAAACTGCTTAACACAACACTATTCGGTGTGAAAATCGTTTCTCGCGCAGTTTGAATATCGGGTGAAAATTCAAAGTCTAGAATTTCAACATTTTGAACCGGTTTTTGTAAACCATTGCGACCAGCAATGATTGTAAATTCTTTTGTAATAGGCAGTTGTAAAAAGTTCTCTACGTTCATTAGGCTATCAAACAACCTTTCTTGTGATTGAGCTTCTATTACTTATTATAGCTGATAAGGCAATGCGAATCGCTAATAAATCATTCAACATCGCTGATAAGGCAATGCAAAAATTGAAAAGGGAATCTCGTGTTAGAGACATCTGTTTTTACATGAAATTTACAATATTTTTACAATGAAAGCGTACAATAGATTCTATTAACCGATTTAAGAGGTACGAGAATGGAGTTTATTATGAGACAAAGCATTAAAAGAAGTAATTTATTTTCTTATTTAAAATATTTATACGTGCAGCATCAAAACAATACTCTCTATATAAAACGTTTAAAAGCATTGAAGCAAATTATTCAGGACAAGAATTTACATACTTTTTTTCAACCTATCGTCGATTTACAGACGGGGCAGACGGTTGGTTTCGAGGCACTAAACCGTCCTGAGCCTTCAGAATTGTTTAAGAGCGTCGATCAATTTTATGAATTTGTTGGGCAAACGGACTGTGTATTATTATTTGAATGCTTTTGTCGTAATCTTTCCTTACAGCGTTTCAAAGAACGACTGCACGGGGAATGGATAAACAGAGATTTTCTAGTATTTGTCAATATACATCCTAATGTGTTACTAGATAAGAACTATAATAGTGGTGAAACATTACAGTTATTAAAGGAGCTTGGCATAAAACCACAGCAAGTAGTGTTTGAGCTAACTGAACGTAGTGCAGTGGTAGATTTTGTAGAGCTCGAACGGGTATTGTCACATTATCGATCACAGGGCTATCGAATTGCAGTGGATGATGTGGGCTCAGGCTATAATAGCTTGAAAACGGTTATTTATTTAAAGCCAGAATTTATTAAACTAGATCGTTCTTTAATACAATTTATTGATAAAAATAGCGAGCAGCAGCAGCTTGTTACATTGCTGATGGGATACGCGGAACAGGCAAAGATGAAAATTATTGCAGAGGGTATTGAACGCCAGGAGGAGCTTCATTATTTACATAATATTGGAATCCACTACACACAAGGTTATGCGATAGGGAAACCCGCAAAGGAAATACATTTGGGGACAATAAGGATGGATAACGATGAGGATAGAGGAAGTCATAGAAAACGTCCCTTGTATTGATAAATTCGTGAAGAATAAAGAGGTGGATTTACTTTTTACAAGCAATTCGTCAATACGTAGTGTTGTCGTTGTTCGAGATGATAAACCAATTGGGCATAGTGCAATTTGAATCTGTTGACCAATTGTCAGATGCGATGATACGTGTGAAAAATCTTCAGATAGCTGTTACTTCATTAATGACAATGAAGTAAGTAGATCGTGTGGGCAAGCTCCTAATAGTTTAAACTTGCCCACAATTTTTTCGTAATGGACGCTTTCCACGGAGGAGATGCATGTAGTTGTTGAATATTCAATAACAGCTTTTTATTTAGGGCATAATCAAAAGAAATAAGCTGCTTTACTTTAGGAAATTATTAATCTAAATAAAACATACTTGAATTATAGGGATTATAGGTATATAATTCGATTTACATTATAATTAAACGTCTTAGGAGGCTTTCTATTGTCTACATTACAAATTATTCTGAACGTTGCCGTTTTACTCGTATTCGTTGGAATTTTATATTTAATGAATAAAAAGCACGTTAAGTTTTCAAATCGTGTTTTTACTGCCCTAGGCTTAGGTATTGTACTGGGTATTGGACTTCATTTCATATATGGTATTGATTCTGATGTGTTAGCTAAAACAACAAGTTGGTACAATATTATTGGTACTGGCTATGTTAAACTATTACAAATGGTTGCGATGCCATTAATTTTTATTTCCATCTTAATAGCCTTCACGAAAATGAAGGTTGGTAAAAACTTCGGAAAAATGGCAGCTCTTATTTTAGTCATTTTAATCGGTACAACGGCTGTTTCTGCTGCTGTTGGTATTTTTTCAGCAACAGTGTTTCAGTTAGATGCTTCACATATTATGCAAGGTGCCGCAGAGGCAGAGCGTGGAGCGTATTTAGAGGAAAAAACTTCTGGATTAACTGCACCGGATTTACCAACGCAAATTATTGAGTTATTCCCAGCAAACCCGTTCTTAGATTTAACAGGTGCTCGTTCTACATCAACAATTGCTGTGGTCATTTTTTCAGCGTTCTTAGGTTTTGCTTATTTGCGTGTAGCACGTAAGGATGAGGACACTGCAGCTACTATTAAAAAGGGCTTGGATGCCATCTATGCATTAGTAATGGGCGTTGTAACAATTGTTTTACGTTTAACACCATATGGTATTTTAGCCATTATGGCACGTACAGTTGCGACATCTGATTTCGGGGCAATCTATAATCTAGGTAAGTTTGTTGTTGCGTCTTATGCAGCGTTATTTATCGTGTTAATAGTACACTTACTAATTCTTACTTTAAGTGGTTTAAATCCATTTACGTACTTAAAGAAATCTGCGGAAACATTATTGTTTGCCTTTACTTCACGTTCAAGTGCAGGTGCTTTACCAATGAACATTAAAACACAAACGGGTCGTCTTGGTGTACCCGAGGGTATTGCAAACTTCTCGGGCTCATTCGGTTTATCTATCGGTCAAAATGGCTGTGCTGGTGTTTATCCTGCAATGCTAGCGATTATGATTGCACCGACAGTTGGGATTAATCCACTTGATCCAGTGTTTATTATGACTGTTATTGCAGTCGTAGCAGTCAGCTCATTTGGTGTAGCCGGTGTCGGTGGTGGTGCGACATTCGCGGCAATTCTTGTATTATCAGCACTTGATTTACCGATTGCACTTGCGGGTATTTTAATCTCTGTGGAGCCGTTAATTGACATGGGCCGTACCGCACTGAATGTAAGTGGTTCAATGACTGCAGGTGTGACAACAGCACGTATTACAAAAGAATTGGACACTGAAATGTACAATAATAAAGAATTAGGCGCTCAAGTATCAGATTTATAATAAAGTCGGAGCTACTCTCATTTTTATAAAAAGAGGGTTGTTAAGTAAGAAACAACCCTCGTTAATGATAAGAAATCATTCAATCATTTATAGTATTTTTACATAGAAATCTTTGCCATTAATGAGTTCGTTAATTTCAATGTCGTACTTGGTTTTATAGTACTGATAGATGTTTTTTGCTAATCCAGAGTGTCCATTTAAATATGTTCCTTTTTTAATCTCCTTACGAGGATTATGGAAATCAAAATACAAGCGGGAATCGTGGCACATTGCATTCAAAATTGCTTTAAACTCTCGTTCTTCAATATGAATCCCACGTGTATATCTGCATTCTCTGCGGTACGTATCATGAGAAACGTTCACCGGCGACGACACAAGAACCATTTCTATTCTTTTACTCAAATGTTAGCAGCTCCTTTTTCAGAAATTAGCACTAAAGGGTAATAAAAAAGAGGTAACTTTTTTGTAAAACGTAATTGCTAATTTTCTATATGCCTTAACATTAGCCATTTATTTATTCAAGTATATAATTATCGGAAAATTATAGCGATATTTCCCTACCAATCTTGTTGCTGCATTTCTTCTGCCACTACTTGTAAATCATAAGCGGTAATCATTAAAAGCGTATATTCATGTGTCTCCATATATTTTTCTGCTAGACGTTTCATATACTTCGGGGAACCTTCATTTTCTTCATCATAAATTAGCAGCAGACCATCTGTATTTTGTATCATGAATTTGTCTTTTTCAATAAATTGCCATGGAGCCTCGTATGGCTTTTTCGTTACACTCGTTACAAAGTCTGCTTGAGCTACTAATGCTTGATATTTCTCTTTTTTATGTTCCTGCCAATTTTTCTCTTGCTCTAAAAATGCTGTGATTACAGCATATTTTAAATGAAAAAATTCATTTCTTAATGTAAGAATAACCTCAGCGCACCATGTTTCTACACCTTGCTGACCACTAATAATCACCCATTCTAAACCTTCATCAATCAATAAACGCAGACGATTTTCGAGTGCTTTTTTTATGATGGCAATGCCGGGGTGCTTGTCATTAAAAATGCCTAATTCGTGTGGTCTATAGCCAGTAATAATAATTCGCTGTAGCAAAAAAAACGCCCCCTAAGCTGTATATGCATAGTCATAGTATACAGTAGGAGGCATGTGAAAACGAATTCCAGTATGTTGTTGCTTGTTATATTAAAAAGCAAATAGTGTTAAAACGACAGCTACGGTAGCACAGATTCCTAAAAACCACCATGTGTCTGTAAAGTCCTCTTTGGTGTCACAATTCATGTAAAGTACTTCCTTTCTGCTTTATTTTAATCTGTCCGCCCCAAGACCAATTCGTCCATACACGCAGTACAGTTTCACATGGTCCGCGTTTAAATGTCTTGAAATAGGCAAGGCTCAGAACACATTGCAAGCTATACAAGGCGATTCCAAATAAAATACCGCCAAATACACCGAGCTTGCCGTATAAGCCTAGACCATATCCATAAAATACTGTTGTACAAATAATGGTTTGCAGTAGATAATTGGTTAAAGATAGTTTACCGACACTCTCGAAGGCAGGAGCGAGACGTTGTACAGGGCGAGTTTTATAGACTAAAGCTGCAAGGCAGACATAGCCAACTGCTAATAATGCAGATCCACCTGTGAACAGCATAGCGGAAAAACTGCTTTCTATAATAAAACTCAAACTCTTACAAGCTAGCCCTATTGGAACAAGCAGAGCGCCGAGTTTATACCATTTATTTCTATCCCCCATATTCACAAAAGCTTGTTTTTTAGCAAGCCCCATGCCGAAAAGGGTCAATGCAGAGGTATACATTGGTGCAAGGAAAACTAATAAGAAAAAGACTAATCCTGCATCATCCATACCCGGAGGTAAATCATTGGCACGGAAATCAAAAATGTCTAAGTAGCTCCCGTTAGCGTATACATTGTCAGCTTTTTCTACATAGGTTGCTACCTCTTGTTGTTCTTTTTTCGTTTCTTCTGTGGAGCCAAATGATAAGCTGGTAATAAGTACTAAGAAGATACTAGCCCAAATGAATAAAGTTTTCGGTTTACGATTAATAAATGGGATTAAAAACAATATCATAATCCCGTAGGCCAATAAAATATCGCCATCCCATAAAAATGTTGAATGTAGTAAACCTAAAGCAATTAGCCCTGTTGCGCGGCGTAAAAGGGACCATCGACTCTTATCTTTTTTTCTACGAATAGACTCTATAAGTTTAATAAGAGAGAAGCCGAATAAAATGGTGAAGATCGGCATAAATGACCCTTCTATAAAGATTTTTACAAAATACCAGGCGCCATTATCGAGGGCGGATAGATCTTTTAGTTCATCTTTGCCATACATGCCAAATTGGAAAATCAATAGATTGGCCATTAAGATGCCGAATAAGCTAAACCCTCGCATTGTATCTATGAAGGTAACACGGTTAGTTGTCATTGCATTTTACTCCCTTAATTGGTTATCTTATACATAGTGTAGTTGGTAAAGCTTACGGTGAAATAATGACTACCTTAAAGTAATCTTAAAAGAAGGTGACAGCATGCAAGACGCGTCAATTTTAGTACTAGAGGACGAACATGCAATTGCAGAAATGATTGAAATTATCTTAAGAAAAGAAGGGTTTTTAAACATTACACTCTGTGGCACTGTTCAAGAAGCAAAAAAGAAAATTGAAACGCTAGTGTTTGATTTTTATCTATTAGATATTATGCTCCCAGATGGTAGTGGACTGGATATGGCGAATGTGATTCGAGAGCAAAGTGAAGCACCTGTATTCTTTTTAACTGCAAAAAGCAGTGATGCGGATAAGCTTCGCGGTTTTATGAACGGCGCAGACGATTATATTACGAAGCCATTTAATCCACTTGAGCTTGTTGCAAGGGTGAAGGTGCAACTGACAAGATATTTGAATAAAAAAGATGTTCGAGGAAGTCATTTATTTTCATGTAGTCGATTTACATTCGATATCGATGCAGCAGAGGTAACTGTAAATGGCACAAAGGAAATTATTAGCGGTAGGTTATTTTATTTATTGAAATACTTATGTGAACATGCAGGGCAAGTATTATCGAAGGAGCAAATTTACGAACGTGTATGGGGTGACTGTTTGTTTGATGATAATACAGTGATGGTACATATTCGAAAACTGCGAGAAAAAATAGAAAAAAATCCAGGTAAGCCAACCTGCATTATTACTGTAAGGGGTATTGGTTATAAACTTGCTGGGGATGTTCGTTCATGAAGCCAGCTAGAAGATTAACGCTTCGTTTTGTGTCTTATTTCATCATTTTTTATTTACTAATCATTACAGGCTTTATTATAAGTTTGGTGTTTTTTGCAATCTTTATCAATCGTCATGTCGGTGACGATATTCATATAATGAGTTCCTCTGAAATTAAAGAAGATGCTGTCGTTGAAAAAGGAGAATCTATTAAGATTGCTGATTATTTAGTGAAGCGAGCTAAGGAGAACTTAGGGCAATTATATTTGTTCAATAATTCGATGGACATTGTTGATTACACGGGGGATACATGTGAACTATGCAGTATGACAGATAACGAAATAATGACTCTTAAAAGGCCGGGAATGCACACGTGGGAGATTCCTAAATACTATTTGTTATTCCTCCCGGCTTTACCTGTCCAACCACTTTTTGAGGAAGTAGTTCGGGATTGGAAGGATAAAGGAGAGATTCCAGCTGAACTGCTCCAGCGTTTACAGGATAAGAAGGCCTCAGTTGAAATTTATAATGAGCAGTGGGATCGTGTAGAAGTCATGGGTGAGCGCTATAAAAAACTTCATAAGCCTCAATTGCTGGAGGCGAACTACGATATTTTTGAGTATAAAGAGCTTTCGCGAAATGCTTCTTTAGAGGATGGCTCGACACTAGTTGTACGTATGCCAAATCCCTCATATAAGCCTTTTGACGAACCTTTTAATAAAGCGATGGTTTTATTTGTTTCCATCTTCTTTGGTGGTCATATTATATTGTTATTAGGGATCGTCTTTTTATCGATTAGCATTTCGCGTCAATTTGTTCGTCCGCTTGTTTATGTAATATCTCGTATCGAGCGGCTAACACAGTTTGACTACAGTAAAGTAAGAGATAAACATATCCATCATCGGAAGACAGGGAAGTTAAAGAAGAAATTTAAATTATTTCAGCCAGTGGATGAATCGATTAATAATTTATCAGAACGCCTTTCCTCCAATGAAAGGCAAATTAAGCATGCGGAACAATTACGTGAGGAATGGATAACAGGCTTGTCGCATGATTTAAAGACACCGTTAAGCTCTATTTATGGTTATTCAACAATGCTTGCTTCTGAGGACTATGAGTGGACGAAGGAAGAAGTGCGCGTCTTTGCAACTACGATGCAGGAGAAGGCAACGTACATGGATGCCCTTATACGAGACTTAACATATACGTACCAATTAAAAAATAGAGCGATCCAACTTGAAAAAGTGTTAATACCATTCAACGTATGGTTACCTCAATTTGCAGATGAGCAAGTGTCTGTAAAGGTTTATGGGGATGTCGTGCTTGAAGCGGACGAGCTTTTATTAAAGCGCATTTTAGATAATTTAATAACCAATGCTAAAAAATATACGCCTGAAGGTACAAAGGTAAACGTAGAAGCGCAAAATATAGGCCAGGAGATTATGCTGACAATTGCCGATCAAGGTCCGGGAATTCCTCAGGAGGAGCTTGATAACCTCTTTGAGCGATATTATCGAGGTACGAATACTACAGATGAAACAATGGGCACAGGTCTAGGATTGGCTATTGCTAAACAGTTGATTGATTTACACAATGCTACCATCAGTGTCCAATCGGGAGCAGGAGGTACAGTCTTTGTAATGGCGTTTAAATGTAAATAGTAGTTTTGGTGTCAAGTTGGGGATGCCATTTATCTTCATTCAGTAAAAGACTTCCACCTTTGAAGGTGGTGACAATGAATGCGGATGTGGTTCCTTTGCAGTCTAGAATAGAGGAACTCGGTCTAAGAACTCCACGCCCTGTGGCAATTTATCTGTAGCGACAGCGAAGCGGCTCATCGGTCGCCCCTAGGAAAGCAACCCCACGTTATGGTACTGAGCTAGTTTTTGAGTGAAAAAGTAAAGTAAAACACTGTTAATTTGGGCAGTACAAGTGATGAAACATTCACCTTGTACTGCTTTTTTGTGCTTTTTGAGTGTGGGAGTGTCATTTTTTAGGGGATTACCCCTATATGAACAGCCCTCTCTTATACCTATTATTAAGGTGTAAAAGTTGTATACGAAAGACAGCGTGATAAGGAGGATATACACATGAAGACTTCTTTTAAAGTAGTCATCGTTGGAGGAGGAACTGCTGGTATTTCAGTAGCTGCACGATTACTTCGTCAATCCCATTCGTTTCAAGGGGAGATTGCCATCATAGATCCTGCAAAAAAACATTATTATCAACCTCTCTGGACATTGGTGGGAGGCGGTGCAGCAAATAAGTGGGACTCTGTACGTGAAATGCGTTCCGTTATTCCTAAAGG
Organism: Lysinibacillus sp.; assembly: GCA_032053185.1. Lineage (GTDB taxonomy): Bacteria > Bacillota > Bacilli > Bacillales_A > Planococcaceae > Lysinibacillus. The sequence continues at coordinate 5,427 of DAMBVB010000036.1, read as the reverse complement.
AGCTGTTTGGTTAAAAGAAGCTGTTAGTCGTTTTGATCCCGGTCAAAACAAGGTAATAACACAAGATGGTACAACATACACGTATGATTTTTTAGTAGTCGCCAGTGGGATAGAGATTAACTGGGGTGCTATTAAAGGGCTGAAAGAGGCACTTGGGACTAAAAGTGTATGCAGTAATTATTCTTTTAAGCATGTGGATTATACGTGGGACATGATTCGCAATTTTAAAGAAGGAACAGCACTATTTACACATCCAAACTCTCCAGTAAAATGTGGCGGTGCTCCACAAAAAATTATGTATTTAGCAGAGGATCATTTTAATAGAGTCAATATTCGTGACAATATTAACGTTATTTTTGGTTCGGCCAATCCTGCAATTTTCGATGTTTTAAAATATCGAGAAGCACTTGAAAAGGTCATAGAGCGGAAAAATATCGATGCTCGATTCCGTCGTAATTTGATAGAAATTAAGGCTGATGAAAAAATAGCCATCTTTGAAAATTTAGATACGGGCACATTAGAAGAAATTAAATACGACATGATTCATGTGACACCTTATATGTGTTCACCCGAATTTATACGAACAAGTACATTAGCAGACGAATGTGGCTGGGTAAATGTCGACAAATTTACTTTGCAGCATAAAAAGTATAGCAATGTGTTTGGCATAGGTGACAATGCCAATCTCCCAACATCCAAAACGGGTGCAGCTATACGTAAGCAAGCGCCTGTTGTTGTACAAAACCTTATTGCTTTAATGCGACAACAGCCAATGACGCAAATGTATAATGGCTACTCTTCTTGCCCGATTGTAACTGGCTACAACAAATTGATATTAGCTGAGTTTGATTACAATAAAGAGCCTGTTGAATCTATGCCTTTTAATCAAGCAGTGGAAAGAGCCGGTATGTATTTCATGAAAAAGGATTTACTGCCTGTTTTGTACTGGGATGGCATGCTGAAAGGCACAATGTAATGACAAATGAAGGGAGGCGACAAGCGTGGCTAATATAACGGTAAGCATGAGCGAGGAATTATATCAAATAATTGAAACGCTTGAGAAACCAGAAGTTCGACACTCTTTACAGCGGTTGTTGGATAAATTACCGAATGTAGAGCAAAAGATAGATTCAGTTGAAAATGTTGTGGATTTTGGAAAAGCAGTACTAACGGATGAAAAAACAATAGATCGATACGAGCAATTTGTCTCTACTTATAATGTAGGCTCAGAAACGATAACAGCTATTGTACAGCTTCTTGAGAAATTGCCTAAGCTTGTTCAAAGCATTCATCAGGTAGAAAACATCGTTGATTTTGTGACAGCCGTAATTCAGGATCAGCAAACGACAGAATATACAATGAAAAATTTAAAGGGCTATGTCGATCCGTGTGTTGAAAAAGGAAAGGCAGGTTTAGATTTCTTAAAAATGGTACAGCAAAGAGCAGAAGAAGAGCCTCAGCATATTAATGTTTTTTCAATTGTTAAATGGCTGAAAGATCCTGCTGTTCAAAAAACACTGAATTATATCCAATCGGCATTAGATATTTTGAAAGAAAAAAATTGAGTATAAAGGGGGAGTTTTAACATGTTATTACGATATTTTTACGATGAAAAATTAGCACACGCTTCTTATGTTGTGGGATGTCAGGCGAAAGGAGAAATGATTATCGTGGATCCGATGCGTAATATTGAACCCTATCTTGCATTAGCAGAAAAAGAAAAGATGCAAATTGTTGGCGCATTAGAAACGCATATCCATGCTGATTTTGTAACAGGGTCTCGTGAGTTAGCAGACCGTGTTGGAACAAAGATGTATATTTCCGACGAAGGGGATGCTGATTGGAAGTATCAAAATTTAGAAGGTATTTCTCATCAATTATTAAAAGATGGTGATGAATTTAGTATAGGTAATCTTATCTTTAAAGCTATGCATACGCCTGGACATACGCCTGAAAGTATCTCCTTTTTATTAACGGATCGTGGACGCGTAGCAGATAAACCGATGGGGATTTTTACAGGTGATTTTGTCTTTGTAGGTGATATTGGACGCCCTGATTTATTAGAAAAAGCTGCTGGGATTCAGGGTACATCACTATCTGGTGCAAAAGCGATGTTTAAATCATTAGAACGCTTTAAGGCTTTACCAGATTACATGCAGCTTTGGCCAGCACATGGAGCAGGTAGTGCTTGCGGTAAAGCATTAGGAGCAGTACCGTCTTCAACAGTTGGGTATGAGAAGCAATTCAACTGGGCTATGCAATTTAATGATGAGCAAACATTTATTGACGCCTTACTAGATGGGCAACCGGAACCGCCTTATTATTTCGCTGTTATGAAGCGCGTCAATAAAGTAGGGATAGAGCTTATGAAGAACTTACCACCAGTAAAGGTCGTGTCAAGCTATGAAGAGATTGCTCAACTTCTTGCAGATGGAAAGCAAGTTATTGATACACGTCCAGCCGAAGATTTCTCACAACGATTTATCGAAGGTACACTAAACATTCCTTTCAATAATGCCTTGACAAAGTGGGCTGGTTGGCTAGTGGATTATACAAAACCATTATATTTTCTAATTAATCCTTCGCAATTAGATGATATTTTAATAGCTTTACGTTCTATTGGTATCGACAATGTTGTTGGTTATGGGGATGTGACGCAAGTTTTGGAAGAGGCTACTTCTCTAGAAAGTTATGAAAATATAACGCCTTTAGAAGCGAAACCATTAATTGAAAGTGGAAAAGTTCATGTATTGGATGTCCGCAATCAAACAGAATATGATGCAGGGCATATTAAAAATGCTCAACATATTATGGTTGGCACATTACCTAGACGTTTAGATGAATTGCCAACAGATAAAAAAATTATTGTACAATGTCAAGCTGGTGCTCGTTCTGCAATTGCCGTAAGTGTTCTAAAAGCGCATGGAACTCACAACATTGTAAATTTAACGGGCGGCTACATAGCCTGGCAAAAAGCGGTACAAGAGGTATTGAGTAAATAAAGAAAATTTTATCTCTGTGCGAAAGCGCAGCGACAGCCACAATTATGCTAAGGCGAAATTGCTCTAAAGAGGTTTTTCTTCGCTTAACGCTCCCGAGAGGTACCTTTGGAAGAAGATGAGATTCGCCTGTGGAACGTTAAATAGATTTAGACAGTATGGGTATATTCTTTTTTGGTAGAATTATTTATAAACGCCATGTTCCAGTACGTCAAGTACAGGAGTGTTTACTACACGGGTTAAATGTGGGAACGGCTAGTGGATGTACGTGATGATCTTACAAATCACCTACACCAAATGCAGTAAATTTACCAATTGTCTATTTAGTACGTCATATACATGAACTACCTTATTGCATCGACACAGCTAGAAAAAATAGGAGTGTTTCATATCATTCGGAAAGCGGGGCATGAAGAATGTTGATTGGTAACAAGGAAACTGAAAGGAAGGCACTGATCTGATTTTTGTTGAGCTTTCATTTTTAAGTCAGGAGTGTGTTTAAATTGGAGAAAGAACAGTTATATTTACAGCAAATATTTCAATATATTCAAGATGGAATCATCATAATGAATCATAAGCGTGAAATTTTAATGATGAATCCCTCGGCGAAGCGGTTAACGGGATGGAAACTAGGAGAGCGAGTGCCCTTTTGTTCATTTTGTGAAAACCGCCAAAAGTCTCCAAAAGAACATACATGTTATTTAATAGAGCATAATGAGGTTCCTTACTTTTTATCGAAAATGCCGACGTATCATGGTAGTAAGATAGATGTTGAAATGAGCACGGCATTGATGTATACAGACGGTAAAACAAACGAGCAAGAGTTTCTTCTAGTATTGCGCGATCAGACCCTTCAGTTAAAGGAAGAAGAGGCCCGGATTTCAAAGCTTATTATTAAAAAGCTGATTGAGGCAAAAGAGGAGGAACATAAAAGGCTTGCGCAGGAATTACATGATGGCGTTGGCCAAGCATTGTATACAGTATCTGTTGCATTACAAGCGATTGAATCTTATGTCAAAGACAATGAAAAGCTAAATACGTATATTGAAGAAGTGCGCAATGAGTTAGAGCAAGTAATGAATGATATTAAATTGTACTCTTATCAGCTTCGTCCTCATAGCATTGATCAGCTAGGGATTTCACCTACATTAGGCACCCTTGTCGATTCAGTGCAAAAGGTACATCCTGATATTGCGATATCGTTAGAAGCAGATTTTGAAGAACGTTGTCATCCATCTGTAGAAATCAATATTTATCGCGTTGTACAGGAGGCTTTACACAATATTATTAAATATGCAAAAGCTTCTAAAGTCGTTATTCGGCTCGAAAAGAAAGCGACAAATTTAGCGCTCTATATAGAGGATGATGGCGTAGGATTTAATCTACAGCAATTGAAGAAAGAAGGGCTTGGCTTAAAGCATATGGAGGAGCGAATTACACTGTTAGGCGGATTTTTTAATATTACTTCAGCTCACAATAAAGGTACACAAATTAGTATTCAAGTACCCAATTGGAAGGATGACTTTAGATGATTCGTGTTTTAGTAGTAGATGATCATGTGCTAATCCGTAAAGGAATTGTTCTTTTATTGAAAAATTATATAGGTATAGAGGTTGTAGGTGAAGCGGGTGATGGAGCGGAGGCGATCACTCAGGCAATATCATTAAATCCGGATGTCATTTTGATGGACGTATCCATTCCAAATGGGTTAGATGGATTTACGGCTACTCAAGAAATTCATAAGCAAATGCCTAACATGAAAATTATTATGGTAACAATGCACAATGAAGTTGCTTATATTCAAAAAGCGATTGCTGTTGAAGCCCATGGCTATATTTTAAAAAATAGTCAAGGTGGAATTCTCTATGAGGCTATCCATGCTGTATATAGTGGTCGCGTATATTATAACGTTGGTATTCCGCAGGAGCAGATGGATAAATTGTTTGAACATAAAGGGCTTGAAGATCAATGCATTTTAACTGTGCGGGAGCAGGAAATAATGAGGTTAACGGTTCTAGGGTATACGAATATCCAAATTGCTGGGCAGCTATATATTAGTAGTAAAACAGTTGAAAATCATAAATCCAATATTATGCAAAAGCTCGATTTAAGTAATAAAGCTGAGCTTGTTCAGTATGGACTTGCAAATAACTATATGTAACAGCTCGATGCTTTAACAATCCAGTGTTATTTGTCAATTAAAATATTAGCTCTTCGGCAAAACGAGAGGGTAATTTTTGTTCCGGCCGGGCGCTTTTATGGGGGCGTCCGAGGAGCCGCTTGGGGCAACAGGAGGTTGTTCACAAGGCGTAACCTTTGATGATTGACTTTTTCCTTTGCCGACAAGCTAAGATCACTCGAAACGTGAGTGGTCTTTTTTATGTGCGCCCGGCATGCGTATGAACTATAGGGTGCAAGTCCCGAACCC
>DAMBVB010000035.1:0-39351 GCA_032053185.1 Lysinibacillus sp. | reverse complement strand
TGATCATCATAGCCATCGAACTCGTTCATTCGTTCTTGACGTTCTTTTTTAACTCGTTCCAACTCTAGCTGGACATCGGAAACATAAGGATGTTGGGCTATACGAGTCTCCAATGATAAGTCTGTTGATTTAGATAAGCTATCAATAACCTCAGATTCGTTAATGAGTATATCTCGGTTAAAGATTACCTTTACTGTCTCATTATCAAAGTTACCTTTGCCTATATGTTCTAAGTGCTTGTTTACAAACCATAGAAGCTCTTCAAACGATGCTTGGAACTCTGTTTCAATACCATTTGCGTCCAAATCAATATCTAAGTACATCGACTGGATATTCATTTGATTCGGATTGTTACTCATTCGATCATCTTTCGAATCATAACCCTTACCATTTTCGACTAGTGCCTTTTTGAACAGCGTAAGAATAGATTCATAGTTGTCTTTGTTGACCTCAACCGACAATGTATCGATGCCGCCTTTAACTCCATCGCTTCGCACTTTAACAGCACCGTATTTTGCAAGATTATAACGAAACTCTCCTAAATCCTGTCCATCATAGTTGTGAATCACTAGTATCGTTGACCGAGCATCCTCTTGCATATTGTTGTTGAAGTCTGAAAGGATTTCGTTTATCCCATCCTGTAAGCTCTTCACCGACTTAATAAGAGGTATTTCACGGCTGTTGTATCGGAAAGGTATTAACGGCACTCGCTCCCAGTTACGTCCTTCTGATAAGCCACCTTTTGTGACATTTAAGTATGTTGCAGTCTCACCAAGCTCTACATTAGGTATTAACTTGTCATTTTCGAGAATATATCGTTCAATGCCATCAACGGTGTATATTTCAACCTTTTCAATGATTTCTTTCTTATCACCTTTCCATTCCTCAACTGAATAAATGCGAACCGCATAATCTAGGATGGTTCGCTCTGTATCCTTCCAATAAGGTATTACTTGATAAGCCGGAATAAGCATAAAGCTAAATTCACCACGCTCATTGTAATACGGATATATCCAAGCTAATCCATGATTAAAAGCATGCTCACCTAAATTTCGAAGCGTCTTGTGGAATCGGTTGTTTAATACAAGTTTAAGAGCCTTTTGGTAGGCCTCATTCTCTGTTTCAAGCGTTAAAGGTTTAGCGAATAAGTAGTTAACCTTTTGATTCACTAACTTACCGTATTGATTATCGACACGTTTGTTGTTTGGTAGATTAGTAGCTTCTTCTTTTTCACCATCTTTACCGATAACCATTCGTTTACGAGTCAAAATATTGTGCTTACCCTCGAAATAGTTATCACCTTCAAACATCCAACTGCGCTTTTCAGATACTTTAAATTCAGCGATTTCCTTCTCGATACGCTTTTTAAAAGTAATACCTTTTTTAGCACCTTCTGCGATAATGGCATTTAGTTTGTCAGTTTCTGTACCAGCACCCTGGAAAGGGAAAAATCCCATGTTCTCACCTCTTTCTAGTCAAAGCTATATGTGTTGCCACGCATATCTTCTTCGAATGCGTAGCGTGTAGCATCGATAGTATGATTGTCTTTATCTTCTAAACGAGCGATAGGATTGCCGTCTTTATCCGTCTGGTAATCAATGTTTTCAAACTCTCTTGCAATGTTTGGAGTACGCAAAGGATCAATACAAATGAAAGCTAAATCATCGAGCCATTCTTCACCATATTCCACGCTATCAGGACCTTTCTTAACACCATAAATACGCGGGATTTGTAATTCGTCTCGTAATTCAGCGATAGACTTAGGCTCGGCTGAATCGGCTGCCATACGGTCATTTTGATATCCCTTCTCCTTCAATCTCTTCGAAAATGTACGGTTACTGATTTTGACACCATAAATTTCATCGATAGCATAGATGCCGTTTTTCTTTTTGTCATAATGCCAACGGACAAATGCTAATGGATCCGTAGCATAACCGTAGTCAACTCCATTTCGAAGGTTATCGAATGATGCAACCATTTCATCAGTGATTGAGCCTTTTTCAATTCGTAAGTTATCAAACGGCACAACACCACTACCGATTGCTTCACCAAGGTACTCCCATCGATAACGTAATTCATTACGCTGTTTAGATGCTTCAGCTTCCTCTATAAACTGTTTCGAGATGAATGGGTTATCAAGGTAAGTGGACTTATGAACAAACGTATTATCGGGCTGAAAAGAGCTTTCATACTTCTTATTCACCCAAGACTGTTTACGTTTTGGTGGGTTGTAAGTATAAAAAAACTTATAAAAAAGACCATTCTCAAGCTCACCACGTAGTAATGAGTTGGTAATGGTCGTTACTTCTTCTTCACTTTTAAATTCAGCTAATTCCTCAATCCACGCAAACGCAAATGGAAAGTTAGCACTCTTTAATGATTTGATACGAGTAGGATCTTGTGCTCCACGGAAAATCATATAGTTGCCTCTTGGAATATAAGTTATTCGCATCGGCGACTTATTGATTTTAAATAAGTGCGACACTCCTTGCTCGTTTATGGCCCACTTCATTTGCTCGAAAATGGAGGTTTCAATAGTGTTGTCTACTTTACGTATACCTACAGCGTTGACTGTATACCGCATTAATAGTTGCACAATGATATGAGCTATATCAGATGACTTACCAGAACCACGACCGCCTTTGCAGACAACATTTAAAATGTCCTTTGCAACAGATGCTCGCCAAACTGAGTGAAATGCTGGTGGTATCAATTCAGATAGCTTTTTAACTGCCATTACCTTCACCACCAATGTCATCAACAAAGACAGGAGTAACAGTTGCATTGATTTCTTGCTTATCCGTCCACATTGCAAAACGCTTACCAAGCATTTCAGCTGCTTTAATGCGGTCCTTTGCAGACACTTCAATATTATCGATTACTTGTGCACCTTCACCAATCCCACGCAGCGTTTCTTCTTTGTGTTCACCTCGCATGATAGAAGTTAGATACTCCATAATCTCTTGCTGATCTGCTATTCGCTCGGACTTCAACTCCTCCATGCGATTGTCTATATATGATTTCACGCTAACATTTGTTAACATGCGACTTCCTGCTGCTCTCGCTGTCGCTTCCTTCTTTACATTCGGATATGCCTTTAAATAAGCATCCGTGGCATTTCCTAGTTCGATATAATAATCAGCAAAAGCTTGTTGCTTCACTGTTAGCTTTTGTTCAATCAATGGCATCACCCCATTATGCTAGTTGCTTAATAAAATAAAAAAGACGTCGAGATGACGTCGATAATAATTAATCATATAAAAGTTTTACTGCTTCTAAAGAGCTTGATGCTAATATCTTTTTAACCGTGTTCTCAACTGCCTCTTCAACAGTCTTTCCATTTCCAATCCCAATAGGTGTTGGGTAACCTAAGAAGTTCATTTGAACACTGACTTCTTTCGAAAATGGAACCTTTTCAATCTCAGCATATTCGAAATCATGACCATACATATGAATGTGTTTCATATTATTATCTGCCAAAGCATTCACCTCACAACAATTGATATAAATAAAAATTAATCCTCATTTATATTTTTTTCATCAATTTCATACTTAATTCCAATAATGTTGATTTCCTTAACAATTGATATATCAAAATTCGACGGAGAGAAAATACATAAATTCGAACCTTTATCATTCATTGCACTTTTATATTTTACTCCATCAAAACCTTTATTCTTTATAAATTCTGCAATATATTGTGTTGGTAGATATTCCAGTTCGGTATCACCAGGAGCATACGGTGTAGAAAAAAAATTACTTATCATTTTTCTGAAATTATTAATATTAGAATTATCATTATCCATTTTTGTTAAATCAAGAATTTTCAAATCTTCTAAAGCTTCTGCAGTGGAAAGAACTACTTTTGCACCTAAATGTGGTCGTACCTCTGAAACTACAGTTTTTTCATCATTACTAATATAAAGATATGGAATAAATTTAGGATTCAATCGACCAGGATTAGCTTTTTCTTTAGGCGGTACTTTTAAATCTTTATCTTCGAATTTTTCTCCATTTCTTCTAATCCTAGCTCTATAATATATTTCACCTTTTTTAATTGGTAACGCTTCATCTTCTACAACTGAGTTCAAATAAAATTGAATAAACGAGTTTTCATTAGGTATAAAAAATCTATTCTTAAAAAACTCCTTTTTAAATTCATCCCATTTTTCTTTTACATCATCATTAGTTGCAACATAAATTTCATCTCCCAATTTTATCACCTCTAACCAATCATAACCCAGATGATGAAGTATATGTAATAATTTTTTGCTCTCAAAACCATACCAAACCCCGCCCTATCGGTTACTAGTGCATGCCAGTCTTACTCGGTATCTAATGTTCCTGAGATACTTCCTCACCCGTAACTAGTCCATTATTATTTGTTTGACTGTTTGATGCAGTTTTCAAAGTAAAAAGCACTGCAACGAAATATGGTTACAATGCTTTTTTTAAAACCTATTTAAGTAAATGAAGTAGATGAGGATTTGCACCTCATATGGTTAACATCTCATTCGGTTGCGCCTCTCCTGTGCATTATATAAAGGTTCGTAGGCCTTTAAAGTCACGTAAGATATTTGAATGGGCGAAAGCAAAGTTAACCTTACCGAACTGTCTGATGTACTATTAATTCCATCATAAGCGTCTACCTATTCCGCCACCACTTCTTTACATTCGCCTTACCGTCCTAGGTGTAAGGCTCGTCTACTGCGATATAATATTTAATTGTATTTGTCGAGTTAGCTCTCTTGCGAAATCGTGGTAGAGCTGCACCACGTTATATTTGTAGCGAATTGTGTTTTTTATAGTGCATTTCCGCGCACTTTGTTACTCAGTAAGTTTGACTAAAAGGAAAGTGGACGAAGTTCACATAAAAACCACTCCTTCAGCAATTTTTAGCCTTTTATATTAATTAAGATACCTAATCTCTTAAAAAATATAGGCCGGCCGTGTATGTCTTGCCTCGAACAAGTTTATGAGGCGCAAGTCGGTCGTCGGTCTGTCTTTTCCTAATATTTAGGATTTTATAAATACCAAGGGAGGGAAACATTGCCGCGCCGACCTACCTCCGAGTTTAATTTATAAATATAGGTCGTTTCAACAATTCGTCATATGCGTTTTTTGCGTCATATGCGTCACTTGCGCCATATCGTTTCCCATCATCATATTAAGAATGCTTTCTCTGATTCTTCTAATCGTTGCTTCTGATAATCCCATTGTTTGCCCAATTTTACGCATTGAATAACCATCTAATATGCAATTGAGTACGAATACCTCACGCTCTCCAATTACGCTGCTTGCCCGGTGTTGAATCTCTCTAACCTTCCACTCATAACGTAATACACCACCTGTATAAAATTGCGCTCGTCGTGTAGCCTCGTAACTCACTGGATCACTGTTGCCACCACTAGCTTTCGGTAAAGTTGCTTCAATTCCATATGCAGCTACTTTAGCTCCATCGTACTCGATGTCGTTAACAAGTTCATTTTGCGTTTTACCTAATCTTATTTGTTCAACCATCCAGTGATAATCTTTCAACCATTGATCCATCATATACTTTTTCACTTCTATTTTTTTCCATTGTTTGCCCATTAGGTTTGCCCTCCTACGGTGTGATATAATAATATTGTAAGCACCGTCAAAGGGCATAAACCAATTCTTAGCTGTAGCGTCTGATCACGCTGCAGCTTTTCTGTTTATTTGCAAATCCTCAAGGGTATAATTTGTAAAAAGGAGTGACATTTTGAAAATCTTATTAGTTTCCTCCAGCATATTTGTCCCTGTGTTTATGCTTTATCTACAACATAAAAGCGATAAATTCAAAATGATTTTTAATATAGTTGCTGTTATATCAACAATAATTTTCGGTAGTATTGCTTCCACAACCATTTACCAAATCATTGTCGATGATACTGTGTTTATGACTACAATTCATGCAATCTTTTTAAATCCATTTTTCTTGGTGACTGGCGCTTACCTCGGGGTATTCTTTATTTATAGATTAATTATTATGGCATTGGAAGAAAGATAACTTTTTTCTCATATTATGCAGTTATTACTGTCCTGTTTGATCTTTCAATTTTTTCAAACAATCTTCGTGATACCAAAGTGAAATCATACCGACATTATTAACTAAATTTTCCTTAATGTCTTTTCGATTACACCCTAAACAAGTTTCTTTTTTCTCCATTTCTATTCTCCTTTCTCATACACAATATCTTTCATTTCCGAACAATCATATGTATCCAAACAAAGTTTTTAGGATCCATTCACGAACATTACCTATCGCTCATATTGTTCAGTAATGAATTATTTTTTAAATTTTAACCATACTATCCTTGCTTTAGCTAAAATAAGAAAAGGATGTGTAAGTATGGGTATTCTTGGTGGAAATCCAAAAGATGAACCGTTACATTACGGTGAAGTATTTGCTGTTTGGTCAAATTTAATTGCAGATTATGGTATGATTTCTGGCTATCAAACTTTTTATAATCACGCTGGTGATGAAGATCTAAAAAAAATAATTGAAGATATAGTTGAACTTTGCAGGGAAGAAGTAAAACAATTAGAAAAAATCCTAAAAACAAATGGTATTGGTTTACCTCCTGCTTCACCTGAAAGACCGGTAGCAAGAATGGAAGATATTCCTGCAGGTGCTAAGTTTAATGATCCAGAAATTAGCGCTGCACTTAGTGCAGACCTAGCTGCTGGATTAGTTGCATGCAGTCAAGCAATGGGAATTTCTACTCGAGAAGATATTGCCTTAATGTATGGCCAATTCCATGCAGCAAAAGCTCAAATTGGAGCTAAACTGTTACGTCTTAATAAGACAAAAGGTTGGTTAGTTCCTCCGCCAATGCATGTGGATTATCCTGAAAAGTAAAAATTTATTTAACCTGACAAACCGTCTCCCCAGTATAAACTGGGGGTTTTTCTGTATGGTAATGCCTGCCCAGTACTGCACATTTTTTTCAACTAACCACTTTCTGTTCCCCTAGCAACCCACCAACCCGTGGCCCAATCCGTCCAGCCATTTCAAGGTCCATAACGATTAAAGCTACAATTGCATGACTGATTAAAAACCTTTTTTGCAATTCTATCTATCGGCACACCAGCATTCCACAGGCTTATAAATATCTCAATCTGCTTATGAGTAAAATCGAATTTCACATTTTCGTGAGCATCACCAGTAAATAAAATGTACTTCTCAGCTACTTTTCTACCCATTCAATCGTCACCTACCCATTAATTGCTTCTCTTTTAGCTCTTTACGGGCCTTCCTAGCCTTTTTAAGCTCATCATGAATTATCCAACCACCATCAATCTTTGAATACGTTAGAAGCTTTAATTCGTGTGGAAAATGGTATTCGAATAACTTCTTTCGTAATTCGAATTGTTGTGTAACCATTCCTTTAATATCAACCACCTCGGTGTGGCCATCTGCATAATGAACTGTGAAATCAGCGTTATAACCAATCTCACGGTATTTCTTGCCGTTCTTTTCGAACTTCGGCAACAGTACGAACCTTGGCTGTAATTCAAAGGAGGACACAATGCCTTGTGCTTGTAGATGTTTCAAGTGATCATAATATTTTGCTTCCATTGCTGAATCGAATGTAATTCCGTCGTGTACAACTTTCTTGTTGCCGTATTTTGCTTTACTCATTTTTACCTCCTGTTAGAAGTCTGCTGATAAAACAACCTAATGCCGTTCTACCAGCAGCGTGTATTTGTTATAAACTCACTCGTTCATTTTCTGTATTAAATTTCAATAGTATTTGGTATGGTCGTGGATCATGAGAAATGTAATTCATTCTACTTGCAACATTCCAACCTCTCTCCATATCATCAGCAACCAATCGTTCTAACTCTCGTGATGTCCTAGCCTTAGTGATTTTCTTTAGTGGTACCACATTTATCACCTCTTATTTAGAATGGAGCATTTTGATAATTATTCACTCCGTTTGAATTAACACTTCATTAATTTTTAGTAATAATTCATCCTTATCAAATTCTTCCTCACCACTTATTGCATCGAAAGCACTTTCCAATACGAATCTAAGTGAGTTTATTTTTTCTGTATTTGTCAAACCCTCTTCTTTATGACCGTTTATCACTTGCTTGGCTTTTTTATAACAAACTCGCAACGCATGTTCCTCGCTGTTAGTCTCAATAGCCCTGTGACACTTAACACATAAAGTTATTAAGTTTTTCGGTTCATTTGAACCAACTAATCGCCGTTTTAATATGTGATGTATCTCTAGTTCTTCGCATTCAGATTCGCAAACATAACATTTATGTCCATCTCGTTCTAATATTTCTTCTTTCACTTTCTCAGTAAAAGATGTTAAGACAAATTCTGAAATGGTTATCCCTAATGCGGTATTAGGTTCAGTATTTTTTGCTTGCTCCAGTATCTTCTTAACTTTGTTAGTTACAATTTCTTTTAAATTATCTGCAGAGTTTTTTCTCTTCCTGCGCTTTTTAAGGTTGTATTCATATCCACACTTATCGTTACAATACTATTTCCCACTTTGTTTTCTTAAATCAAAAACAAACTCTTTTTCACAATTTAAACATTTACGATTCCCTAGTTTTAAACCCTTTAATTTTCTGCTTTGCATATACTTCATTTGACGATACTGTTTTCCACAATCATCAGATCAATAGATTTTATTAAAAATCTTTGTTTCAAATTTATCTTCACCAAACTGGCATGTTTTATTTAAAATTCCATTTTTCGGTTGGTAAGTAGAATGATGAGTTTTATAATTTTCTCTTGCACAGATTTTTGAACAAAATAAATGATTCTGATGTTTTTCCACAAATTCTTTCCCACAATATTTACACTCTTTTACCTTATTCGACTTAACATCTGAGTGTTTTGCTAAATCCATCGCTATCACCTTCATGTGTTGTTTACTAAATATTTAGAAAGGAAGATCATCACTATTAACAGTTGTATTTTTTTCGTTGAATGGGTCGTTATAATTTTGTTGTGCCGTTTGATGATTTGTACTAGATTCGTAGCTTGAAGTGCTCTGCGAGCCTCCTGTGCCGTTTTTCGGTTCTAAAAACTGAATGCTGTCGACTACAACGTCAGTCGTGTACACACGCTTGCCATCCTGCCCTTCATAACTGCCTGTTTGGATTCGCCCTTCCAAACCTATTAAGTTCCCTTTCTTCATGAAGTTCGCTAGATTCTCAGCCTGTTTTCGCCATGCTACACAGTTTGGATAATCAGCTTCCTGTTCTCCGTTTTGCCCTTTGAATGTACGATTTACCGCAACTGCGAAACGGCATGTAGCAACGCCATTTGGTGTGTATCGTAATTCAGGATCTTTTGTAAGTCGGCCAACTAAAACGACGCGGTTAATCATGCAATCATTTCCTCTCTCTGCGCTGTGTAATAAACCTTTGGTTCGTATTTATGGTAGAAATCATTCGATTCTTTATGACGATCAAGCATTATTCTGATGTCTTCTTCATCGTTGCAAATTGTTTTTGACTTTGCTTCATCTCCATCGCGCCAGATAATTACTGCATACGGTGTAACGCCATACCCTAATCTTTCAACGAAAGCTTGATTCATTTCTCATTCACTCCCATCAATTTTTCAAAAGCATCACGGTCGCCAGTTGCCAAAGCGACATCAATAGCCCCATCTTTGTAATTTCGTTTGTTGAAGTCCTCTAGCTCGCTCATGAGGTTATTCATTTCCAACTCACGGTAGGCTTCACCCATCTCCGCTAAGAAATCGACGACTCCTGAGAACGGATTAGGATTTGTCATTCGTAACAGCCTCCCTCACTTGCACCGAATCCCAATCAAACGACATTAAGATATTGAGTAATCGTTCTACTTTAGGTGCCCGCCAAGCTGTCATGACGTATGTGTGTGCTTTTGAAGTGTAGTGATGTCTATTGTCATCAATATGACTCTTAGCTTCCTCTTTAGTAAGAAACATCGTATTTGGCGCAATGAAACTTACTTCTCTTTGAGGAACTAAATACGCATCTTCATCGATGAATTTTTGGAACCATACATCATCATCATCCATGAAACCGATTTCCTCTAAAATTTCAACTGCGTCACCACCTAAATTAAAGCTTCCAATTAATTCCTTAATCATTTCTTCTTCAATTGAATAATTTTCGCAATCATCTGGTAAATAAATTATCCATTTATCAGCATGTTCATCCCAACACGGTTCGTTCTTATAATCCATGACCGTCCAAAATCGAGGTGATGCTTGGCTGTCATAATCGTTTTTATCTTCCCATTGCATTTGTTGCTGTAAATCCTTTAAAAACTGAATATCTGTGCTCATCCCTTCACCCTCCAATCAAGGGGCTGTGCGCCCCTCGCTTATTTCAATCTCCAGTCGATACCTTCCGTCTCTATAACTTCACCATTCTTATCTAATAATCTACTAGCCCCCGCATATCCAATACGCTCAGCAATAGTAGCTCTATCTTCATTGCTGTTAAAAATGATTGGCAACTTCCGTTTGTAACGTTCATTGATAACGTGGTAATACAATCCCTCACGTGCTTCTGTCCATTTGGCTTTGCCGATGTCGTCCCAAACAAGTACATCTGCTGTTAGAACATCGTTTAAAAGTCCGTAATATGTTTCGCTATTGTCATCCATTCGTTTAGCACCCATCATTTCATCCATGAATGCCACATCTGACACAACCAACACATTAAATCCTTTTTTAATCAATTGTTTTGATAAAGCGATCTGTAAATGCGTCTTACCTATACCGAAGTTGTTATGTTTATTTTTCAGCTCTAAGCGTTCATTAGGTGGTAAAGAACGTATACGTTGTTCACCAATAGTTGCAATAAATCCGAGATTTGGAAAACCTTGCTTTTTTAGTGCCTCACGATCTACAGGGAATGATTCTAAGTAGTCTTTAATCATCGAGAACATTCGCTGTTGCATATCTGTATCACGAACATAATTTTCTAAATTGGCATGCACAAATTCCTCTGGTATCAATGCATTCTTAAACCTACGTTTCCAACTATTAACCTCTCGACAATCACAAGGTTTATGAAACTCATATTTTTGGTTCCCTTTTTCTTCGAAATGGGAGAAAATGAACTCTGTCCCGTTGCATTTAGGACACTTATCCCCCCCAGGCTTGTTTGTCTCGTTCGAGTTGCTCGTAGAAGGCATCGATGCCTGTTCCTGCATGAACTGTAGAATTTGTTGAAATCTGTCCTTTTGCATTGTGTCCTTTAGTGATTCCATTAGGCTTAGCCTCCTTCAATTGCCAATCTGCGTAAGTATTAATCCCTTTTTCGATTGCCCAGTTTCGTAAAATACCTTCTACATATTCAATACTCGATTTACCAAGGTCGGCAGTAAGTTTAATTGCTTCGATAATCAGTAAGTGATCTGGATAAAATTCAAGAAGTTTGTCCATTTTTTTATGGTCTGTAAAGTTGCTGATTCGAATAGTTGAATCAAAACAATTTTTAATCTCTAGGAACGGATTGACCGACTGACTCTCTTCTCTCTCTGTCAGTACTTGGTTATTATCAATATTTGGTTTATTCAATACTTGGTTATTATCAGTACTTAGTAGTCTGCTGTTTTGTACATCTTCATTTTGTACATGTACGTTTTGTACTTCTTCATTCTCTACATGTACAAAACCGCAAAGTAGAGAATCATCTTCTTTTACTTGTGGAACCTCATGGACTATTGTTTCCCAACTAGCAATGCGTTGCCCTTCGCGTACTGGTTGTCGTGTAATGTATCCATAATCTTGTAGTTCCTTAAATCCAGCTCTAAAAGCTCGCTCGCCATCAGTTGAATGTGTCACTAGTTCCTTCATGTGAAACACCCAATCATCAGGCATTGAAAGCATGTATGCCATTATGCCTTTCGCTTTCCAAGATAGCCGGTTGTCGTTCAATGCCGTTCGATTCATCACTACATAGTTGCTGTTCTTAGCCACTCGGATGATGCCCATTTGCCCTCACCTCTCCTGTACTTCAATGCATTTTTCTATCCCGTGGATTAAGCCATCATACTTTTCTTCAATCCGTTTCAATCTTTCGTACTCTTCAACTGGCATTGTTACTGTAATTTGTTTATTCATGCCTCGCACCATCCATATTTTCAATATTCAAATTTTTAACCATAGATTTATTCACAAAATCCACAAATACTAGGTTTTTCAGTGCCACTTCGTATGCTTGTTGTAGTTGTTCGAGCATATCGTATCCACCTTTTCTAATATTCTTTTGCCGTTCCCAAATGCTCGTAGATACCGAACGACTTAGTGTTTTTAGTTTCATTTAAAACAACGATTCTTTTTGTAGCTAATTGAACTTTTTCAACTGGAACAGGCATAACAACAGTGTTGGAATAATAGATGCCCATTTCTTTAATTTTTTCTTCACTGTAAACTCCAGCCTTTTCAATGTCGTCTGTATAACCACTGTCATTTGGTCCCACCATGTAACAGTATTTTTGCCATTTGAATACTTAATTGATAATAAGTAATATTGTTGACTCATGTTTCATCCTCCTACGGTATAAAAATCATCTTGCCTGGTAATCTAAAATGTCTCCTACACTACAATTCAACACTCTGCAAATCGCTTCTAAATCTTTCATTTTCACGCTGTTAGAACGGCCATAGTACATCGTTCTTAATGTTGTCGAATGCCTGTCCTACTATGGATGTCTCGTGTTTTTAAACCACTTTCAGCCAATAAAACAGCTAGTCGAATTTTAATCATTGTTTCCCTCCTATAACAGCCCGTCATGCCTCTCACAAACTGCAAAACTACCACTCACTTTGGTAACTCGATAGTTTGGATACCTAGTCATGTAATCCAGCACCAGACGCTTAATTTCGTCGTTGTTGCCTCCTGCCTGTTGAAATATCCAAACAGGTGTTAAAACTTTTGACGATACATTATTCAATCAATTGCACCACCTAATCTAATAGATATTCAATTTCGAATGTACCTTCTAACTTCTTTGAAGCCCGACAGTATTCGCACTTATCACAACGATGTGGTTTTTTACGACCTAGCTTTGCTTCTAAGATGCTTGGTAGCATTGTTTGGACATATTCCTTTTCAAAGTCGAAACGTCCTGAATCGAAGTGTAAAACTGCTTTGTCTGGCGGTGATTCTTTTGTTACTGCCACAATGTATGGATCATAGTAGCGACCTGTATTTTGAAAGATGATTTCTCGATACACCCATATCTGCAGCACGTAATCGAAGGCTTGTACAAATGAAACCCAAGTATTATATTTTTCGCTCCAGTAACGTTTCCGAAGCTCCTGAGTGCTTTTTATATCACTGAAAAATCCACGTTCATGATTGATGTTGTCGACTTTGATTTTCCACTCTGCACCAAATAACTCACCTGTATAAATGACCTCTTTTTCACCTTGTAAAGCGAACATGCTAAACTCGTCATTTTTAATAGTCTCAATCATGTCATCAGCTTTTTCGTAGTCCTTATATTTGTTGCCACGATTGTTGTAAATGGTGTGGTGATTTAGCTCTTTAAATTCAGCGAATGCCTCGTTACTCTCAAAGGCAGCGTGTAAATATGAACCAACCATTAGAGCTGTAGAGGGAGGACGAGAAAACTCGCCCCTTACCTCTGCAAACGCTCTAGCCTCGCACTCCATAGCGCTTTTAAACTGTGAAACTGACATGTAGTGTTGATTTGCTTCATTTGAGTGATAGTTCTGGCTGTTCAATTGGAATGTCGTTTGGTGCATCTTGTTTCACCTCTGTTTTTGGTTCTGCTTGTGCTTTGAAATCATCACCTAATCCACTGGATTGCTTTTTAGCATCCTCTTTATTAAACCAATCCTCAACCTTACTCAAGCCGTCTTTTAAGCTGTTGAATATGTTGATTAACTCTACATAGTCATACTCTGTAAACGAATCAGCGTTGTAACCAAACTTTGCTTCTATCATTGCTTGAGTGACACGATGCTGTTCTTTGTAACTACGTAATGCATTTGCGATACGATCTTTTAACGGACCTTGACTATTACCAGCTAACGTTTCGTGGCATTGAACAATCGCTTTATCAATGATGTCACCAGGAATCACACCTAAAATGCATGAGCGTAAACGGCGAGCACCATCATTTGCTACTTTTTCATAAATATCACGAGGATCTTCTAATTTTTTGATAGCACCTTTAGCTTTCATAGAATGCTTGACGGTAAATACCTTTTCTTGACGGACATTCGTTTCGAGGTCCCAACAGAATGCTTTTGCAACTGATTCCCCTTCGCGTTGCTCTAGTTCCTGAATGCCGTATGATAAATTGCCCCAGTTTTGCGCAATCGCCTCAGCTAATCGAATCGATGGACCTGTTACTCGTTGCCCACCACGAGGATATTGATACATGGCAACCTGTGCTAATGCTGGGCGACGGCAAGTATCTAATACACGTTGTTCAGCTTGGAATACGTTTCGTGGAAATTGTTTCGCCATGAAAATCTGCCCTTTGACTTCTTCCATTTCACGGGAAGCACTAGCTTGCGCTAATGCTCCTCCACCTTGAAATTGAGATTGTCCCATTTGAGGACTCTGGAATTGTTCTGCTAAGTTACTCATTGAAATTCCTCCTGTTGTGCGCTATAATTGCGCTAAATATTTGATTTTTTTAAGCCACTCTGCCAAGTGGTTTATTTTTTTGTGCAAAGTGCCGCATTATAATGATCCTCAAGATATGTGTGAATGTTATCCATATGGACAATATCACCGTTCGAAAACTCCATGTAATCGTCGTTAAATACGATTAAACTTCCGTAAACATCTCGAAAATCTCTTTTCATTTCTACATATTGCAATGTTGGTATTTTATTTATTGGCTCAATTGTTCCTAATACCATCGGATTCTCAACTTCTGCAAGTGCTCTCACGCTATCGCCTCGCCTTCACGTTGCCAACAGATAAATGAAATGCCGTATTTAATAACTTTATATTGCCTCCAACGTTCATCTTCATAGCCTTTCTTATTTTCAATATCATAAGCACCTAGCTTTTTAATAGATTCACATGAATATAGCTGAACAAGAATGTCAGCACTATCTGCTGAACCTGAACTATACTCAACTCGGAGAACATCCTCTGACGCTATACCATGCTGCTCTAAAATTTTAGGTAATTCAGTAATTCTAGACACTGCATTTGCTAATTTCATACATATCAACCCTTTCGATTATTTTGATGGCTTCCCATCAAGCAGCTCATAATGTGTTTGGCTAACCAGACCAATGAAATGAGGAGGATTATGAACTGCTTGACGAGAGCGAGATAACACTCGCAAACGTCTGATTTTGTGGTATAATAGGTACATAACTAAACCGCAAGGCTGTTTAATTGTTGCAACCAATTAAGCAGCTTTTTTATATTCATCTAACTTTGTTAACTCCCTTTTATCGCAAATGAAGTATAAATAAATTAACCTCTGCTTTAACGTCATGTGTCGCCATGCCCTAGGCTTGAGTCGCATATTGCTTCATCACCTCGCTAAGTAATCCTCTATCCTGTAAATCCTTGATAACCCACATGAAGTTTTGTTGATCTCGTAAATGTGCTCTTAATCTTTCGATTTCACGAGTTGTTCTATTGATTTTTCGCATGCACTCAGCAGATAAGTGATACTCATCACGTTGGTTATGAACTCCTATTGCTACTAATAAATCCTCATTGCAAGCCTCTAACATTGCTATTTCTAGCTTTAATTTTTTTACTATATCCATCTGAACATACCTCCTATAAACATTGGTACTGTTTGTGATAAGTGTGTAATAGCATTCGCTACTTCCATTCCGAACATCAAAGCTGTTCCAGCAAACTCCGATTCGGTAATTTTTAACCATGAAGCATAAGTGAAAATATCTATTGTCTTTCTGCCACTTTCTAATTTGCTGATAGCTGATTGTGTACTATCTAATCGCTACGCCATTTCCTCCTGAGTAATATTTGCATCGATGCGGAATTTTTTTAACATCTTTCCGACTTTCGCAAAATCTGCAACCATATCTCTTTACCCCTTTATTCCAATTTAGAATATATTCCGTAATCGAATACCAATTTCATCCAAGTTAACTTAATA
Source organism: Lysinibacillus sp. (assembly GCA_032053185.1). Classification (GTDB taxonomy): domain Bacteria; phylum Bacillota; class Bacilli; order Bacillales_A; family Planococcaceae; genus Lysinibacillus. The sequence goes on along the minus strand of DAMBVB010000035.1, from coordinate 23,223 downwards.
TAAAGATAAGAGGTAGTTGCCCCAACCTCTTACTAGATTGGTAGTTTGACTTGAGGCCATTTGCCCTGGCCTCTTCTATGCTCTTGGTTGTTGGTTCAGCCATTTAAGTAAAAATTCACTTGCTTCCTTTGCCGGTATTAACCATTTAGTACCGACCTTGTGTCTCGGAAAATCCGGCAAAAAGAAGAATGTTTCTAATACAAAACTGCGTGACATACAAGTTTTTTCACATAGAGTTTTTAAATCCCAAAATATAAATTCTGATTCGATTGATTGTAATTTTGCTTTGATTTCATTACGTGCTATATCAAGCACCTGTTTTTCGTCTATTTGGACTTGGATCATGAACGATACCTCCTACGACCTTTCACTTTGTTTAGAAGTCTTTTATACCAAGTGGAATTTTTCTTGTTTATTACATGCTTCTATTTCAATTTCTAAAGTTGTGCTTGGTCGCCATTTCGAAATGAAATAAAGTGCATCATCATACTTAGCTTTCGGTAATTCACCATAGCGCGGTAACTGAAAATAGGTATTAAATTCTTTCCAGATAGAACGGAACACTTTACTACTTAAATCTTTGTATGCTTTGCTTTCATGACCACCTAAAGCTTGCATAGCTTTCGCTTTCGCTGAGGATTGGATAGTCTTTTGCTGTATGCCATCAATTCGCATTGAACCTTTCAGATAGTTCACATCAGTTTCAAGATTTTTCAAACTACGATGTGTTTGGAGCGCTGTTTGTAATGCAAGCTCAACCGGATCTTGCATTTGTTGTTCTTGGTTCTTGATATGTTCACGCATTCGTTTAAACTCTTGAATGAATTTAATTTTCGTCTGAACAGCTTCTTTTGTGTTGTAGCTGAAAACCACAAGCGTGAAAGCTTCTTCCGATAGATTGAATTTAGGTCTACATTGATTGTTTTTATCTAAGTAAGACCCCTCCTCAAAATTGAGGGCGGCGAAATCTTTACCTGCATAATCCTTTTGTTTGCGAATATCTCTCAAAACATTGTCATGACCTTTCCCAAACATTTCAGCAATTGTTAAACTGTCTGTGATTACTTGATTGTTTTGAATGAAAACTAATTGATTCATAATAAAACCTCCTTTTGTTATGTTTCCATTAAATCAAATTGCGCATTTACCATTTGTTTCAATAAAATTCCAATTCGATATATTTATTTAAGTTTTATAAATAGATTTAATTGGTGGTCTATAAAACGTTAAATTTATTAACATTTAGTTGTTTTTCAAACTGGAAATAATTCCGAATATGTGTGTCAAGCACATTTTTATAAATCTGGAAAAAGTTCAAAAAATGATGTAGCTAGAATATCTTCGAGTTGCATCGATATTTCTACACTTGGATTCGATTGTCCCATTTCAAGTCGTCCAATCATTGCTGCTGAACAACCAACCAACTTTCCTAATTGTGCTTGTGTAAAGCCTTTAGATGTTCTTTCAGCAATAAGACGTTCCCGTTTAGGACCTTTAAGGTTTTGAAATTCCTGTGATGGAAACGATTCTTTATGTTTCTTTTTACGCTTTGGTTTGGTCATGCTCCAACTCACGTTCATACTTCCTTTCTTTTAGAATAAGAGTTATGGAATCCTTTTGTGTCAAATCGCAACATCCACAAGTGGTTTGCGTTCATTTTGTAACGTATCGTTACATTTGTTATCAAAAAAAATAATCCAATCGAAATTTAATGTTTTAGCAATCGCTTTCGCAACCTGTACTGAAGGTCTTCTTGTACCCTGTTCAATCATAGTATAGTAAGCACGTTCGATACCAGAAGCTTTCGCAACATCATCATGAGTCATTTTTTTGTCTATACGTTTCATTTTTAACCATTCACGTTTTTTCATTTGCTCACCGCCTTTTGTATTGCTTATTTATAATATAGTATCACTTCGTTACATTGTCAACACTTTTTTGTATCGTTTTGTTACATCCGCATTTTTCATTGGATTAGTAACAAATTGTTACATATAATTATGTTATGTTTAGAAACGCGAGGTGAAATTATGCTAGGTGTACGTTTGAAATATCTACGAAAATCTATTAGTAAAACTCAACAAGATATAGCAGACATACTAGGCATTACAAGACCAGCTTATACTGCTTATGAACAAGGTAAAAGGAACCCTGATTATGAAATTTTAGAGAAAATTGCTGATTACTATAATGTCTCTATAGATTACCTATTAGGGAGAACTGACAACAAAGAAGCTTTACATACACAAGCTGGAATATCTGATAAGGATTATAACAACCTTAATGCGTACCAAAAAGAAGTGGTTGATTTCTTTTTAACTAGAGAAAACCTATTCTTTAAAAACCAACCAAAAAATATCCTTGAAGCCTTGGAGCAATTCGAAGTATATTACGAGGTATGGAAAAAACAACAAGAGAATAAGAAGTAATTTTACATTCTTATGTACTTTTCAAACATTTTAAAATTCGCCTTCTCAGTGGTGGATTTTTTTGTTAACATAATTAGAACGTACGTTCGTAAAAGAGGGATGCTATATGACTTTTGTGTATACTCATTTAGAAGATTACATCACGGCCTTATACACAAGTATCAGTGTGACTAAACCAGAACATTTAGATCCAAAGATAATTGCTCCTAAACTTGGTTTTATAGTAGTTTATTTACCTTGTGATTCAGTAAGTTATGACAACATAATTTATATAGATTCACGATTATCAGAAGAGGAACAATGGCAAGAATTTTGTCATGAGTTAGGCCATGTAATATCTCATTCTGGCAATCAAACTAAAACTCACTATTTGTTTAGAGAGTACCAGGAGTGGAAAGCAAATAATTTTGCTTTCCAAGCGTGTGTACCTACTTTCATGTTAAATAATATCAACCTTCCTAAAAATAAAAAGGAAGCTATTATTACAATTTGTATATTATTTAAGGTAGACTATGAATTTGCTAAAAAAAGATTAGATCATTATTTAAACAATCATTTTCTAGAAATAATTGAACCTATTAATAATCCTTCTGTTGATTACATATAAGGAGCATTCCTGTTAGAAGTATTTTCAGGGGCTTGAAAAAGAAAAAGCCCTCTTGTATGATGCATGAGTGTCAACGGCAATTGACTCATCATCACACAGGAGGACTCCATTTATGCATTCTAATACGAACTATAAAATTAATCAAGTCACTGAAAACACTTTAGTCATCGGAATCGATATTGCCAAGAAAAAGCATTATGCTTGTGCCATCGATGAACGAGGACGTGTGCTCCAAAAATCATTTCCATTCTCTCAATCAAGAGAAGGTTTCGATGCTTTCTATGAAAAAGTACTCGCTTTACGTACTACCCATGGAAAAGGTGAAATACTTGTCGGTTTCGAACCTACAGGTCATTACTGGATGAATCTCGCGGCTTATCTTAGTGCACATGGGATTCCGTTTGCCATGGTTAATCCTCATCATGTCAATCGTTCAAAAGAATTGGATGACAATCTTCAAACGAAAAATGATCAAAAGGATGCCCTTGTTATTGCGCGTTTACTACGTGATGGACGTTTCAGTTATCCACGTATTCTAGAAGGCGTGGAAGCTGAATTACGAAATGGTGCAACGCTACGCTCCAAAATCCAAGAAGATCTGATTGCCTTACAAAATCGCATCATTCGTTGGATTGATCGTTTCTTTCCGGAATTTATGACGGTGTTTAAAGACTTCGGAAAAATGGCTTATGCGGCACTTGAAATGACGCCACTACCATGCGATTTTCAAGGGAAGACACCCGAAGAACTATTATTTTTATATCGGCAAGTCGATGGAATGAAATCGCCTCAGCTACCAAAAGCGAAACAATTAGTCGAAGTAGCACAGCACTCTATCGGACTGACAGAGGGACTTGTGATGGCACGAATAGAAATCGCCACACTTCTCACACAGTACAAATTGATGCAAAGCCAACTAGACACCTTAGCAGAACAGCTAACCGAGCTAGCAAAAGAAATGATGGATTATGAATACTTAAATTCCGTCCCAGGCATCAGCAACGTAACGATTGTCGAGTTACTTTCAGAAGTCGGTTCACTCACACAATATGAACATCCACGCCAACTCATCAAACTAGCGGGACTCACATTGCGTGAAAATTCTTCTGGGCAACACAAAGGACAAAAACGCATATCCAAGCGAGGAAGAAGGAAGCTACGGGCTCTTTTATTTCGAGTCATGATGCCGTTACGAAGCTTTTAAGAAATTACATGAATATTACACAACACGCACCATCAATCCCCTGCGAAAGAAGCAATCGATTGTCGTGCTCTGTGGAAAGTTACTGAAGATTTTACACATCTTATGCAAGAAGCAAGTACATTTTGATGTGAGCCAAATGATGAAAGACCTTTATTGTCTCACAGAGGCAGCCTAGCAACAGTCTCGTAGTTTGAAAATAGAAGGATGACACGGAGAAGCCGGCACTATTTTTCACGAAAGACCACGAGTCCCTAAAGGAGCATCGCCAGCCTCTGCCTTATGAATAGACCGAACGAAGGAATGTATGCGCTAGACGCCAAAAGACATGGGAGGGTACGTCGTCATAAGCATCGCAGAGATCCAATTGTGCATCACATTATGGACCCTTTAAGTTAATTTTAACCAATTAGCTTTAGCGAAGCGTACTCACTAAATGACGAATTATTGAAGAACTAGAAAAGACTATGTGAAAACCATGATAAAAAATTTTTTTATCAATCTTATAAACGGGTCAAACCGTTGATATATCAACATTTATAGAGGGAGTGATACTATGGCTTATTTCCGAAAACGGGGTAACTGTTGGGAATACAGAATTAAATACAATGATGCTGGTAAACAAAAAGAAATATCAAAGGGTGGTTTCAAAACTAGAGCAGAGGCTAGAACTGCAGCTGTTTTAGTTGAAGAGAAGCTCGTTATTGGTGGTATTGAGAAGTTAAGAAAAGGTGAGATTCTTTTCGAAGATTGGTTAGATGTTCATAATAAAATGAATAATCAACACCGAAGAGAATCCAGTAATGTAACAGCTAAGAATGGACAAGTTAAATTAATCGAAAGATTTAGAGGTTATAAGTTAAATAAAATAAAACGTGCTGATTATCAGTTATTTATTAATGAATTATTATTTGAATATGATTATTCGAAAAACACTGTAGATCGTATTCATGGTGAAATGATGGCAATTATAAACAGTGCTGTGGAACATGATGAATTAGAAAAGAATTTATTAAGAGGGATACAAATCACTAAAGTAGAAAATAAAGAAAAAATGGTTTTCTTAAATAAACAAGAAGTAAAACAATTATTAAAAACAATTGAAAACGAAGATATTTATAAACGTGTTATGGTTATAACATTACTCCATACTGGAATACGTAGTGGTGAGCTTCTAGGTTTATTTTGGTCAGATATTGATTTTGAAAATAAAACACTCACAGTTGATCGGCAACGTACCAATATAGGTTTAGGCCCTCCGAAATCAAAATCAAGTTATCGAACAATTACTATAGAAGATGATTTAACTTGTGAATTGAAAGCTTATAAAGAATGGCAAGAAGAAAACGAAAAAACTAAAAGTAATTATATTAAATCAGATTATGTTTTTGTGGATGAAAACGGTAAAATGTTTTATCAAACAAAACCACAGGATATGATGAAAAATATACTTAGGTATGCTAAATTAACACCTCGGAAATCTACCCATTTATTACGCCATACTCATGCTGTTATGATGTTAGAGGCTGGTGTAGATATTAAAACTGTTAGTACAAGATTAGGTCATAAAAATATAGACATCACAGCTAACACATATTTGCACATTACACCAGAACACGAAAGAAATGCCCTCAAAAAATTTGAAGATTACCTCAAAAATTAACCTTTAGGGGGCAAAAAAGGGGCGAATATAAAATTAGCCCCTACAAAACCTGGTTATATCAACGCTTCCCACACCTCACCCAATAATTACACGCTCTTTAGGATAGTGATAACTTGATTTTTTACCTCTACCGCCTCCACCTAGAGTATAAAGGAAGGAAATTAAACCAACACGACCAATAAACATTAAAATCATAATGATAATTTTGCCAATTACTGATAGATCGGAGGTGATTCCTAAAGACATCCCACACGTTCCAAACGCTGATGTAATTTCAAAGATTATTTGAATCAGTGATGCGTGTGGCTCAGTAATGAGTAAAATAATTGTCGCAACTAATACCATAAAGAATGCCAATAAAATAACTACAAATGAGCGGAATACATCAATTAAATGTATTTCACGTCCGAATACTTGAATATCCTCTTTTCCTCGTGAAAAGGTAATTAGAAATAGAATAGCCATTGCAAACGTTGTTGTACGTATCCCTCCACCAACTGAACTTGGCGAAGAACCAATAAACATTAAGAAGCTCATAAAAATATCTGTCGCTTCACTAAAGGTTGTTACATCATACGTCGCAAGTCCAGCTGATCGTGTTGAAACAGAATGGAACATTGCAGAAAATAAAGCCTCATGCCAAGACATCCCCTTGAAGGAATGGAATGATTCAAGCAATAAAATAACGGCAGCCCCTACCACAAATAAAATCGCATATGTGGAGGTTGTTATTTTTGTAAATAAACTAAAGCGGAAATTTGCATGGCGATTTAATAAAAAGGTTTTCACTTCAATTAATACTGGGAAGCCTATCGCGCCAAGCACAATTAACACCATCGTTATCAATTGAACAAAGTAATCGTTATGAAACGGAAGTAAACTCATACCCGTAATATCAAAGCCACCATTTGTAGTAGCTGAGATGGAGGCAAATACACCATGAATCAAGGCTTCTTGAAAAGTGTCGAAATAGTTAGTAAAGTGCAAAGTTAAAATAAGTGCACCCACCACTTCAATGCCGATTAAGATTTTCAATATTTCCCGAATTAATTGAACAACCCCTGATAAATTGTATTGATTGTGGTCGATCATAATCAATTGACGTTCACGCATACCGATTTTTTTCCCAACAAGTAACCACACAAAGGTACCAAGTGACATAATGCCAATTGCGCCAAGCTGTAAAATAACAAGAACCATCACAAGCCCAAATGTTGTATAGCTTTCAGATATATTGAATGTTGTTAAACCTGTTACACTAACTGCACTTACTGCAGTAAACAAGCTATCTAGTAATGAAACTTTAACCCCTTCTTGATGAACGCCTGGTAGCCGTAGTATCAGGAAGGAAATCGCTATAGCTATAAAATAATAAGAGACAAGTACCTGAAAAGGTGTTACAAGTCTATTTTTTGATCTTTTCCAGGGCACTTTGACAACCCCTTCCTTAAATAATGCCAAACTCGATAGCTATTAGTATAAAAAAAATACTTAAAAAAAGAAAGAGGAATAGATACGACTATCCCTATCCATTATGCCTAGAGATAATTGATGAGTGAATCGGCCTTGTGCTTAGACCTGCAGATGTTTTTGGTCGAAAGCGTAGCGGTAGCGGCAACAACATGATGAGGGTCAGTTAGCCGTTATCGCATGAATGCAATGATGTTAGGCTAACATTCGATAAGAACTCCTTCCCGATTTCGCGGCATCCTCCAAGATTATTGATCTTGATGTTTATGACGAACCCCTACTAAATAACCTACTAGTGCGATGGCCACTAATACAATCCAGAAAGTTAACTCCCACACAGTAGAATGAGGAAATTCTACAGGTAAGATACCTACCTTCTCATGTGACAACGTCAGCACAACAAGCTTCACGCCTACCCACCCTACAATTAAAAACGCAGCGGTCTCAAGTGAGGGATAGTCATTTAATATTTTCACAAACCACTGTGCCGCAAATCGCATCATGATAACTCCGATAAACCCTCCAAGTAACATGACAATAAATTGTCCACCATTGATGCCACCTATAGCAAAATTCCCTAACTGCGGTAAAGTTACAGCAATGGCAACTGCAGCAAGCATGGAATCAATAGCAAATGCAATATCCGCTACCTCTACTTTAAGCACTGTCATCCAAAAACTAGCGCCCTTTTTCACCGCTTCATCATTAGACTCTTCGTTTGAATCCCCTTTATAACGCAAATCATATATATTTTTGGCGGATATGAATAATAAATAAGCTGCCCCCATCGCTTGAATTTGCCAATAATTCACTAATACTGTAATGACAAAAAGTGCTGAGAATCGGAAAATTAATGCGCCGAATAATCCATAAAATAATGCCTTTTTTTGTTGTTCCCACGGTAAGTGCTTCACCATCACAGCCATCACAACTGCATTATCTGCTGCTAATAACCCTTCTAATACTACAAGTACAATAAGCACCCAGCCGTATTGTAATAAAATTGATTCCATTCATGTGCCTCCTCTAAAGCCCTAAATAGTCATTACTATACGAGTACAAAAGAAAAGACCTCTGCCCCTATAAAAAGGCAAAGGTCTCGCTAAGCAAATAAAAACCTGACATTTTTTTATCAGTACCTCTCTATTACTAGTAGATCAATTATGCCACGGCATAATTGTGTCCGGAGGCTAACTTCTTTCAGCAAATAGACATTTGCTGAAAGAAGTTGAATACCGCTAGCATAGAGTTATTCGCCTATCACACCCGGTGGTAACGACGAATGTGAATCCAGATACATCGTTCGTGTCTGTTAGCTACTCCCCTTTGACAAAACGTCGAAGGTTAATCTTCTGTCAACATATTATAGCACTATCATATATGAGTGGCAAAATTATCTACCCCCTCCTAATCAACTATGCCTCGACATAATTGCGTCCGGAATCGCTTTTGTGCCTAGGCCTGCAGATATTTTTGCGCGAAAGCGTAGCGGCAGCGGCAACAACATGATGCGGGTCAGTTAGCCTAAAAATTATCACATGGATGCGATAATTTTTAGGCTAACATTCTTTATGAACTCCTTTCCAATTCCGTGACATCCGCCGGAGGCTTTAACTTCTTTCAATAGAAGTTAAACTATAAACAATCGGTACAATATATAATGTCAACAAAGTTGATGTCACAAGTCCTCCGATTACTACAATCCCCATCGGCTGATTCATCTCTGTTCCTTCACCAATGCCAAGAGCAAGTGGCAGCAATCCTAAGATTGTTGTTAGTGCAGTCATTAATATTGGCCGAAGTCGATCTTGTGTAGCCAGTAAAATCGCATCATACGTCGCCATTCCACTAGCTTTTTGTTGATTAATGTAATCTACAAGTACAATCCCGTTATTGACAACAATTCCAACTAGTACTAAGAGGCCTATAACAGATGTCACACCAACTAGCGTGTTCGTAACAAACATTGCCAATGCAACACCAATAATCATTAATGGTACTGTGAACATGATAACGAATGGATATTTGAATGATTCAAATTGTGCAGCCATTACGATATATACAAGGACTATTGCTAATGCAACGGCTAAAAGCATGTCATTAATCGCACTATCATAAAGCTCACGATCTCCACTAAAGACAACTTGAGTTTCAGATGGTAATTTCGCTTTTTCTAATACTTTGTCCACTTTTGCTGAGATGCCTCCGAGCGATTCCTTCGTTTCATACTCGACAAAAAATGCAACCGCTGCCGCCTGATCCGAACGTCTTATTGATACTGGTCCTTCTTGGACAGAAACTGTAGCAATGTCCTCTAGCTTTACAAATAAACCAGCCGGTGAACGAAGCTGCATCGATTTTAATGACTCGATACTATCATTAAACACTTGTCCAAAGCCTGTATAAACAGGCAACACAGCACCATCCTCTGCCATTATTTGCGTAGTTAGCTGACCCTTTGTCATTTGATTGACCGTTTGAGCAATTTGGGCGGGTACAAATCCGTAGTCCTTCGCCTTTTCTCGGTCTACTTCGACTTGAACTTCTTTTACAGTAATATCTAAATCCGTAGATACTTTTGTGATAGCTTTTACCTTTAATAGCTCCTGCTGTAATTTATCAACAGAGCTTCGAAGTCTTTGCTCATCAGAGTCTGTTAACCTAAACGTTAATGTATTTGGTGACGATCCTGTTGTCGTTGAGACATTAAAGTTGATTTCAACTTGCTCACCTAGCTCTTTATGCAAATCTTGCTCAACTTCTTCTACAAATTCAAAAATTGAACGGTTCCTATCTGCTAGGGGAACAAGCTTTACATATAGTTCTGCTTGGTTTGCACTTGTTTGTCCCCGTGCTTGTGCCTGCTGTGTACCACCGATTAAGCTAACATATACGTCAACATCTTTCTCCTGTTTTAAGCGGTCTTCAATTTTCGTAACAACTTTTTCGGTTTCTGATACTGCTACTCCTTTTTCTAGATTTACACTAATGGATGCAAATCCTTCATCCGTTGGCGGTAAAAACTCAGTACCCATTTTCATAAACCCAAACAATGCAAGTCCAAAACAGGCAACTGCTGAGATTAGTACAAGTATACGGTGATGCAATACCCAAATAATAGATGTTTTATAGCACTTGTAAAAAGATGACTCCTTACGCTTTTCATAAATATTCGTTGATCTCATTTTTAAAAGACGACTTGCCAACATTGGAACAACTGTTAACCCAACGACTAAAGAAGCGATTAAGCTAAAGGAAATAGTTAATGCAAATTCTGTGAAAATTTGTCCGATTAATCCTTCAATAAACACTACAGGAATGAATACGGCAATCGTTGTAAGAGTGGAAGCAGTAATCGCAAGCGCCACTTCCTTTGTCCCTTCTTTAGCTGCTGCTATCGGGTCCTTGCCAAGTCCTAAATGTCGTTCAATGTTTTCAATAACAACAATCGCATTATCAACCAACATACCGATGCCCATTGCTAACGCTCCTAATGTCATAATATTGAGCGAGAAATTGGCAAAAAACATTAAAACAAATGTACAAATCACTGAATATGGAATCGCAATGCCAATAATAATAGGGCTTTTCACACTACGTAGAAAGACAAATAATATGAACATTGCAAATAACCCACCTAAAAGTAAAGATGATCCAATATTACTAATTGCTAAATCTACATAATTGCCTTGATCCACTAGCACGTCTGCAACAATTCCTTGATATTGCTTCTTCGTTAATAATTCATTTAAAGCTTCTTTAAAAGCTTTTGATACCTCTGCTGTATTTGCGCCCGATTCCTGTAATACAGACATTAATACCGCAGCATGCTCATTTGCTCGTGTTGTAGTGATGGATTTTTGCTCCACACGTTCAACAGTCGCTACTTCTCCAACTGTTAGTGCTTTACCATCTAATGGATTTACTGAAATGATTAACTTTGCAATACTTTCTGGCGAATTTAAAGTGCTTAAAATACGTGTCGTTAACATCTTCCCGTCTGCTGTTAACACTGGTTCACCAGGAAGAGAAACATTGTTCGATTGAATCATTTGAATAATATCCGCTTGCGTTAATCCTTTTTCAACTAGCATCGATTCATCTAAAGTTATTTGAACTTCTTCTACCAGCTTACCGGAAATATTGACACTTGCGACACCTGCTGTTCGACGAAGCTCTTTTTCCAAGGCTTCCGCTAGTAAACGCACATCTACATTGTCATTTTCCGCCCGTAGTGAAAGTTGTATGATAGGGAATTGTGATGGATCAAATTTTAAAAAGCTAGGTTTCTCAGCATCATTCGGTAAGGGGGTCATATCGATGCGTTGTAAAATATCGAGCTGAGCATCTTCAATATTGGTTGACCAATCAAACTCGAGAATAATTAAATTGGATCCTTCTTGAGAGGTAGACTGTAGTTTTTTTATCCCTGGTAAGGTGGCGAGCGTTGTTTCTAAGGGCTTTGTTATTTTCTCATTCACCTCTGTTGGACTTGCACCAGGATAATTGGTAACAACGATGCCTATTGGTGGACGTAATTCTGGAATAAGCGTAATAGGTATTTTTAATAATGAAACGCCACCTAATATAATGACTAAAATCATCGTAACGATTGTAAAAACAGGCCTTCTAATAGAAAAATTACTAATGTTCATTTTTGCAAGCTCCTTTTCTATCTCTTCCCTTCTATGATACCCGAAAAGGAGAATAATTTATAAATTTGGCATCACCATAACGTAGGGCCTGGGACGTCGGGGCAACAGTGTTGTTATCATAGGACGTGATGCTTTAGCCTTCGTTCCTCAAGGAGTCGCCCAGTCAGAACGAAAATCAACTTATTCACATAGTATACGGTTTACACATATCGCTCCAATTTTTGGTCATACCCTATATATTTGTACATTCTCTAGAGGCCTCTTCATAAGGATCATCTTTACCAGTACTGTATATATTCTACATATAGCTCCAATTTCCCTTGTGAAAAAACACGAATCGCAACATGTCGATTCGTGTTTTTTTTTATAAAAGGCTATACAGTTTAATGTTTTCGTTTTTATCAGCGAACCAACGCATAGCAAACTCATTTTCAAAGAGGAAAACAAGATTATCAAAACGGTCTTTTACAAGCATTGAACGACCTGAAGACATGGATTCTTTAACATCTTCTTCGTTTTCAATCCATCTTGCCATTTTCGAACCAATTGGCTCCATCTTTACTTCAACATTATATTCATTTTTCATACGATGCTCAAAAACTTCAAATTGTAATTGACCAACTGCTCCAAGAATAACTTCTTCTGTATGCAATGTTTTATAATATTGAATAGCGCCTTCTTGCACTAATTGTAAAATCCCTTTATGGAATTGCTTAGATTTCATAACATTTTTCGCAGTGACACGAACAAATAGCTCTGGCGTGAACTGTGGCAATTTTTCAAATTGGAATGTCTTTTTACTACCTACAACTGTGTCACCAATCTGATAAGTACCTGTGTCATATAAACCGATAATATCACCAGCAACAGCTTCATCTACTGTTTCACGATCATCAGCTAAAAATTGTGTAGATTGTGTCACTTTAAATGATTTACCTGTGCGAGATAAAGTCATGTTCATGCCACGTTCAAATTTACCTGATACGATACGCACAAAGGCAATACGATCACGGTGTGCAGGATTCATGTTTGCTTGAATTTTAAAAATGAAGCCCGAAAACTCCTTATGCTCAACAGGATCAATAAATTGTTCATCCTCCGTAATTCGTGGCTGCGGTGTCGGTGCAAATTGTAAATATGTTTCAAGGAATGTTTGTACACCAAAATTTGTTAAGGCAGAACCAAAGAAAACAGGTGTTAATTCACCACGACGAATTTTTTCTTCCGAGTACTCATTACCCGCTTCGTTAAGCAACATGATGTCGTCCATCGCTTGTGAATAATAAGAAGTCACCTTCATCGGATGCTCGACTGCAAGCTCCCCATTTTTATCAATTGGTAAGAAACGTTCTTCTTCTTCAGAACGGAATTGTTCGATACGATTATTATAACGATCATAAATACCTAAAAACTCTTTACCCATACCGATCGGCCAGTTCATTGGGTAAGCGTTAATGCCAAGTACCTCCTCAAGCTCTTCAATTAGCTCAAGTGGCTCCTTCCCTTGACGGTCTAGTTTATTAATAAATGTAAAAATTGGAATACCACGCATTTTACATACTTTGAATAGCTTTAAAGTTTGTGCCTCAATACCTTTAGCAGCATCTACGACCATGACCGCACTATCTACCGCCATTAATGTACGATACGTATCCTCCGAGAAATCTTGGTGACCTGGAGTATCCAAAATATTGACACGTGAGCCGTTATAATCGAATTGCATAACTGAAGAAGTTACAGAAATCCCACGTTGCTTTTCAATTTCCATCCAGTCAGATGTTGCAAACTTACCTGTTTTCTTCCCTTTTACCGTACCGGCATCGCGAATCGCACCACCAAATAGTAAAAGCTTTTCTGTAATCGTCGTTTTCCCAGCATCAGGGTGACTGATAATGGCAAAAGTTCGACGCGATAATATATCTTTTTCTAAATTTAAATTCATCTCGTCATTCTCCTTTTTTCATACTTACTAATAATAAAAGAAGACTTGCCTCTCTTACAACCTTTTTACATGAATTCTCTAAAAAAGAGATGTCAATCTTGGCGAGGCATAATGTCTAGCTTCCTTACGATTTCGATGACGGCCACTTTCTTTCCATCGAATTACATGCACCTTCCTGTTAAAAGTACCCAAAAAGAAAGGGGCTGGGACAAAAGGATTTTAGCCAACGAAAAACCCGAACTATATTACCAAACGTTCATTAAGTGCTTCGTAATAGTTCGGGTTTTCTGTTTATATTGCTTTGTTAATTTAAAAAATATCCGGCTTTCATAATGGAAAATTAGTTATGTCCGAGCCTCTCTCTAAGTACAGTGAACTTGCCACATTATTGTATGCATTTCGTTCACACTATCAAGTACGCATATATTACACAAATTTTAAGTGGCCAGCTTCTATTGCAATATCTGCATCATTATGCGGATATTTAGTATTCTCAATAATTTGATAATCTTCATGGCCTTTACCCGCAAAAATAATGATATCCCCTGGTTCAGCAACCTCAATTGCATGACGCACCGCCTCAGCACGGTCTCCTATACACACATAATTTTCATGAAGCATCCCTTTGGCAAGATCACCTGTAATACTATCGTAGTCTTCATAGCGGGGGTCATCTGTCGTTAAAATAACGTAATCAGCAGCTGATGCCTTTTCTGCCATTGCTGGACGTTTAGATTTATCACGATTGCCACCTGTGCCAACTAGAAAAATAAGTTTGCCCTTTTTATATGGTTGGGCTGAAGAAATCGCCTTTTCAATGGCATCAGGTGTATGTGCATAATCAACAAAAATCTGCACAGGTAAATCTGAACAAACTTTCTCCATGCGGCCCTTCACTGGTCGTAATAGCTCAATTTGCTCAATGATTGTTTCCATTGAATAACCACGGCCATAAAAAGCAACCATAGCAGCAAGCACATTGTATATATTAAATTCCCCGAGCAAATGCATTTTCACATGGTATATTCCCTCTGGCATTTCAACGTCAAAAGATGTCATGAAATCATGATACTCACAGTTAATAGCTCGGAAATCAGCTGTTTCATTTTTCAAACCATATGTCCATACTGGGAACGGTGTCATCGCTGCATAGCGCTCTGACCAAGCATCATCAGCATTTAACACGACAAATTTATTCTTTTCTAAGTCTTGTCCAAGTTGAGAGAATAACAAGCCCTTCGCATGGCCATATTCCTCCATCGTACCATGGAAATCAAGATGATCATGTGTAAGATTTGTAAAAATAGCTACATCATATTCAACGCCAGCTAGACGTCCAAGTGCTAAACCGTGTGAAGATACCTCCATAGTCATTAATCGGCAGCCTTCCATTTTTGCACGGAATATCATTTGTTGAGTCGATAATGCATCGCTCGTAGTATTGGCAGATTCATATAAAATACCATTCAAATTAAAGCCGATTGTTCCTGATAGTGCAGATTTCTCGCCCATACCATGCACTATATTTTGAATAATACCCGTTACTGAAGTTTTTCCATTTGTCCCTGTTACACCAATCATTGTCATATCTTTCGATGGATAGTCAAAAAACTTTGCAGCTAACAAGCCAACTGCACGATCCGTATCTTTCACAATGACCTGTGCAATATTTTCTCCTAATGGTAATTTTCGTTCGGTTACAACAATTGTTGAGCCACCTTCAACAGCTTTCTGTGCATAGTCATGACCATCTACTGTATAACCTTTTATACAAACAAACATACTATTTGGTTGCACACTTCGTGAATCAATTACAATATCACTTACTTGGTCAGGTAACACTCCAATTATTTTTTTCAAAGGTAATGCATTCAACAATTCCTCTGCATACATTTCATAGTCCTCCAATCAATCTCTACATTCATTTCGTCATTATTGTTTGTTCGACAAGCAATGACAAAATGAATACCCCAACATTCTATTGAGTTTATTTTACTACTTATTCGCGCATAAATAAAATGTCTCTTAAGACGTTTTCCAATGAAAACGCTATCATTTCAATATATCTTTAACATTTCAATGAAATTTGGTGCATCACTATAACGTGGGGGGGATTTCGTTCCAATTATAGCGTCCGATGAGCCGCTTCGCTTGCGCTCCAGGGTCTTATCTTTGACGTTGTTTTCCAAGGAGTTGCCCAGTTTCCACTCCATTCAGCTTATACAAATGGTAAACGTTTTAACAAATGGCATCTCCAACTTTTAGGCTGAGAGCCGTCAGTTTACCTGGCTTATCAAAAATTAACATTTATCGACAACATACATCCATGTATGTTGGAAGTTAAAAAGTGAGGTGTCAGTGATCTGACCCTCACTTCAACTATTTCATAATAGTTCTTACAAGCTTAACCTTTTGTTTATATGGGGGAAAGAGAACATTCGTCTCTAACTTCGATGATTTTTTTAAGATAGATTTGGCATGGGTAAAGTTTTCAAAGCTAGCCTTACCGTGGTATGCTTTTACTCCTGATGGCCCTACACCGCCAAATGGCAAATGTAAATTTCCTACATGTGTAATCGTATCATTTATACATCCGCCACCAAATGGTAATTCCTCTAAAAAGTACTGGGTAGCTTTTTCATGCTCTGAGAAAAAATAAGCAGCTAAAGGCTTTGGTAACTGTCGAATCTGGTGAATGGCCAGCGGTAAATCATCATACATCATCACAGGTAAAATCGGCCCAAATAGTTCATCCTGCATCGAAGGACTTGACCATTTCACATATCCAATAATTGTAGGCTCAATATACAATTCATCACGATCTGTTCTACCACCAAATGTAATGGCATCCCGTTCCTCTACGATAATTTGCTGTAAGCGATCAAATTGTCTTAAATTCACAATACGACCGTAGTCAGGGCTTTTTAATGCATTTTTACCATAGAAGGAACAAATCGTTGCTTTCAATATTTTCATAAATCGGTCATAGACATCTTTATGGACAAGGACATAATCTGGGGCCACACAGGTTTGTCCAGTATTTGTAAATTTACCCCAAGCAATTCTTTTCGCCGCTACTTCTAAGTTGGCTGTTTGATCAACAATTGCGGGACTTTTCCCCCCAAGTTCTAGGGCAATTGGTATTAAGCGTTCCGCCGCTGCCTTTGCAACAATTTTTCCGACCGCCACACTTCCTGTAAAAAATATATAGTCGAAGGATGCATGAATAAGTACCGTCACTTCTTCTTTTTGTCCCGCTACAACCCGAACGTAGGACGGGTTAAACGTTTCTTCAATTATTTTTTTAACGATTGCTGCTGTATGCACAGAGGTTTCTGATGGTTTTACAATAGCCGTATTACCACCAACAATTGCACCGATTAAGGGCTCCATTACAAGCTGGAATGGATAATTGAATGGACCAATGATTAATGTGACTCCATATGGCTCTCTTACAATAAAGCTTTTTCCCATTTGGTATTGAATCGGTGTTTTTACAGCCTCTGGTTTCATCCATTCTTCAACATGCTTTACCATATAAGAAATACTATCTAAAACAATGCCGACTTCTGTTGCATACGCCTCAAACTCACTTTTTCGTAAATCTAAATATAGTGCATTCAAAATTTCTTTTTCATATTTTAAAATCGTTTTCTTCAGTTTTATTAATTGCTCTTTTCGAAATTTTGTACTCTTTGTCGCTCGTGAAAAATAAAATTGACGTTGTTCTGTAATTATATTCTCTACATCTTGTGTCGTAAAATTCATAATAAAAGCACCCCTTTTTTAAAATGGCATACATAGTTTTTTTATTTCGAAACAAACTATCTTTGAATATACGATACAACATCGACAACCAAAATTCCTCTTTCTTGAATGGATGGAATGTGTAGGTGTTTTATCATTTCGGGAAATTTACAACTACATATTGAAAAATGGAGACGGGGGCGTAGATGAATGACAACAACAACAGGAACTTGGTGGGAGTCTATTTTTTCTGGAGCGTTAGCACACGGGATTTGTGAGGAAAAATTATCGCTATTGCAAGACGAGGCTTTCTTATATCTCTCTACAACACCAGGTGAGCAAAAAGAAGAACCTGAAGTTAATTAAAAATAGCGCGTTATAGGAGGGTATTTCCTATAATGCGCTATTTTTTGACCTTCAAAGCTCATCAGCAAAAGTGGTGTTATGCCTTAGCATAATTGGGAGACTTCTGTACCAGTCGCTACACTTTCGGTACAAAAACATTTGTAGCTGACGCTCCGCTTTCGCTACTTGAGATAGGCAATTTCACCATCAAGAAAATGTAAAGTGTCTCAAAAAGGTATCCCTTCTCTTTCCTGGAAATTCGCCCTAATATAGGTATTCACTCGGTCCCGCGGGTATTCCTTGGCAAGTAGATGTTCTGCTCCTCTCCGGAAACAGTGTAAGTTAATAAATATTCCGTTCCCAAAAGCGTTGTTGAGCTATGGCATTGACAAATTTTTTAGCGAAATCTTTGTCGCCAGTTGCTAATACAATTCCTGGTCCTACATTGGCATTAGACATATTAAAAAATGTCGTTCCTGATGTAGCTATACCAATCGGTTTGTAATGTCTATACGCTTCATTGATATAATTTACAATATGCGAATTAAACTTTGCCTGATTTTTTGCTCTTACGCCTACAACATATAACGAATCAAATAGTACCGCATCAGTCGTAATAAATGTGTCACTTGCTGTGAACTGTACACCATCACTACTAGTAACAACCCCTAATCTGTCAGAAATAATACTGTATCGAACACCCTGTCTTGTTAAATATTTCAGCACTTCTCCAACTTCTTTTGCATCGAATCCATCACCTATTAGCACGCCTACCTTTAGTGTTTGTGGCATTTTTATTGTATTTGCCTGGCTAAGTGCAGGTGATGATAATGTGACATTTATTTGCTCTCCTTTTGGACGATTAACACCAATATTTTCGGCCACAGTTGTTGCCATCTCTTTATCAACACGGACAAACATATCGACAACCTGTTGGCGAATGGACTTACTTTTCACCTTCCCAACCTCAAAACTAAAGGCATCAATAATATGCTGTTTCTCAGGAGGTGACATACTATTCCAAAACAGCCTTGCCTGTGAGAAATGATCATCAAACGATTTACTACGTGCTCGTGTGATACGTCCTTCAACCTTTTCTTCATAGTGAACAAAGCCACCTTCCCTTGCCGTTGATGTTGATGGTGTATTATTGGCCAAGGAATTTTTATGGTAGCTCACTTTCCCTACATTAATCGTTTGTCGACTAAAGCCATTGCGCTGATTGTTATGAATTGGACAAACGGGTCGGTTAATCGGGATTTCAGAAAAGTTTGGTCCCCCTAGACGTATTAGCTGTGTATCTAAATATGAAAATAGCCGCCCCTGTAAAAGTGGATCATTTGTAAAATCTATGCCTGGTACAACATTTCCTGGGTGGAAGGCGACTTGCTCTGTTTCAGCGAAAACATTATCCACATTACGATTCAAGGTCATTTTCCCAATCTTTTTAACTGGCACTATCTCCTCAGGCCACAGCTTTGTTGCATCCAAAATATCAAAATCAAATTTAAATTCGTCTTCTGGCTCAAGCATTTGTACACCAAGCTCATATTCAGGATAATCACCTACCTCAATGGATTCCCATAAATCACGTCGTTGAAAATCCGGATCCTTTCCAGCAATGATTTGCGCTTCATCCCAGATGAGTGAATGAACACCTAACACAGGCTTCCAATGAAATTTTACAAACCTCGATTTTCCTTTATCATTGACGAAACGAAAAGCATGAACACCGAAGCCTTCCATCATTCGAAAACTTCTAGGTATTGCTCGATCAGACATATGCCACATAATCATATGTGCAATTTCCTGATTGTTCGCCACAAAGTCCCAAAACGTATCGTGAGCCGAGGCTGCTTGTGGCATTTCATTGTGAGGCTCAGGCTTTACCGCATGAATTAAATCAGGAAACTTAATGGCATCCTGAATAAAAAAGACCGGTATATTATTGCCTACTAAATCATAATTGCCTTCATCCGTGTAAAATTTCGTCGCAAAGCCACGAACATCACGTGCAGTATCCATCGAACCTAAGCTTCCAACTACGGTTGAAAATCTGACGAATACAGGTGTTTTCTTATTAGGGTCTTGTAAAAAGCTTGCTTTCGTATATTCTTTCATCGATTCATATAGCTCAAACTCTCCATGTGCTGCAAAGCCCCTCGCATGTACAACACGCTCAGGAATACGTTCATGATCAAAATGCGTTATTTTCTCTCGAAAGTGAAAATCCTCCATAATAGTTGGCCCACGAACTCCAGCCTTCAACGAATTGTCATCATTCGAAACTTTTAGCCCCTGATTCGTCGTCATCTTTTTCCCTGCATTATCGACACGAAACTGCTCTAACTGCTGATCCTTTGCATTCTCGTCTAAATTTTTGCGCTGATTCGACTTAGAGTTATCCACGCAATCCCCTTTCATCCAATACTCTTGATTCTCAATATACACTATATGTTTGTCTGGAATAAACATGCTTCAAGGCGTAGCTATAGGAAAACTCCCCCAATTATTTCTTGATTTACGACGCTTAGTGCTTCTAGATGATTTATTTTTTCACCAAAACCTTAGACATAAGTTCATCAAAAAGGTCCCCATTAACACCGATGCAATTATATTTTTCTGGTTCATAACTAACTTATGTTAAAAGAAGGATACCTAAAATCATTGCGTTGCTTAATTCAATCCCAACCATGATTAAAGAAAAGAGAACATAAATCGCTCCTAATGTCACATACCATGAATAGGATTTTGCATTTTGCCAAATATGATAGTATAGCTCATCTAAACCTCTGTTTTCTCTGGATTTCCTATAGGAGATAGTCGCCTTTTGGCTCTCATCAGTTTAATCCGCACCCTCACCTTCCTTGAGTTTCTACACATTATCAGAAAATACTGTCACAATCACACCATCCGTATTATTGCCCGATACCTCATAACGAAGATTGGCTGGCACATTAATAGTGGTATTTTCAGTAACAGGATAATAAAAGACCTCATATTTTTGACCATTTACAGTAGCAGATAGATAGCCTAAATATTCCTCTAAAACAAAATTCTTTTCTTTCATAATCGCACTATGTGGTAAACCGACATAGCGGATATGCCATGGTTCATTCATAATGCCCGTTATGTCCGTTTTATCTTCTGGATAACGTAGAGTAAACCCGTATTTCCAAGCGTTCTCTGCAATCCACTCTCCCTCAGGTGCTACCTCCATCTTCCCTTGGGTACTTCCCACATCAAGCGATAAACCTAAATTGTGTTCGCTGTAACCTGCTGGCATGGCACGATTGGAACCCATTTCTTTATAAAGTTTAGTTTGCTCATCAAATCCTCGAAAACCACTGGTAATTAAAAAACTAGAAACTTCATCTTCTTCCGCATCAAGAACCATATTCGAAAATTTACTTGCTATATCTTCTGATAAATATGTTTCGCTATTAAACAATCTGTACCCTTTTACCAATTCTTTGCGAGCATATAAATTGATGACATCTGATTTTATACTCTCATCGTGAACTGGGTGCTTACGGTTAACCAAAAGTAAATTTCCTTGATAAATTTGTTCTACTGGAATTTCTATTTTTTCCATATTTTCAGAAGAAAACTTACCCTCCACTACACCATCCTCATTATAGACATTTACTATGACATCTTTTTCACCTTGAAAGAACGGTACTATCTTAAAGGCTGTCACACTTAAACATATTGCAAAAATTAATAAAAAGCCCCACTTATTCATTCTTACCTTCCCCTTATTGAGCGATACCGGTAGCCTTATCTTAGGTATAAATATTAAAAACTATCGTTCCCTGTTTTGTTGGTAATGATTAAAGCAACGTAAGTTTACAATATTGTTCCATTAAGCCAGCCGTTAATAGCAATAAGGTCCATAAGCACATGTAGTTCAGTACCTACTAGAGCTGAAATGAAAATGACCTTATGTGATATGCCTTGCTTATAAGTAAATAACAACATTATTTTAGGTACTGTCTTAAGACAAAATAATATTATTAATGATAAAAATGCTGCACAAATCAAACCTCCTATGAAACTTTCATCTAAATTACCTATAAGAGGTAATGGATTTATAAACGTAGTTATAATATCTGGAAATGCCATTCCTGCAAATAAAGTTGCGATATTTAATTTTTTTCTATATGCTAAAGCAGCCGTTGTGGTAACAACTGTATGTCCTATAATTCCAGCCATTTAAGATTCTCCTTAATATATTTATTTTATAATTGATAAGCCTTTTAAAAATTGAATACTATTAGAATTACTTTCATAAATTTGTGTGAATTCCTTCTCTATTTGTACTGATTTGGCGTCATTCATATCAACAATTCCATTATTATTTCCATAGACCTTATTAAGTTCTAATATCCCCATATCTATTTCTTCAACAGAAATCTCATTAAACTTAGAATTGTTTACAATTAAAATAAACCCCTCATTTTCAAAATCACGACTATGACCAAACCAGATATTCCCTCCATAACCTACTGTTATCTCTTTATCAGCAATCTTTATGTCTTTTTGATTTTGATATTTTTTATCTGCAAGTAACAACGCATCATTATTTTTTAGTTCAGGTAATGAATGAATTGGCTCTGATACGGCAATATTGGAGTTTTCTCCTTCTCGTAATACTCCTTTTGTTACTATATCTTTCGCTGTTCTTTCATTCATAATTAACACTGAATGACCATTATCTTCTGTTTTTTTGACTTTATATAAATCTATAGTTTTAACTTTATTTTTTGATCTACTTTAATTTCTTCGATTATTTGTTTGTCACCTAAGATTAAAATTCCGTTTCTTGGTTCAGTAAATGTAAATGCTAAATATAAACCGAATATTATGACCCCAATAACGCACAAATTTTTTATGATATTCATTTTTTTCCTCCATAATTAGTTTTGTAATAAATTTGATTTAAATTCATCACTACTTTTTTAATTTGTTTTATTTCTCTAATATGGAGTTTAATATTTGTCATCACTATTTCCTATCGAATTACCTATAATGTATCTAACAAAACGTTTAGATTTCTAAAAGTTTTGTCATAGTAAGTGATTGCTCTAAAAAAATCCATCCTTATCGAATAAATAAACTGTACCCTATAAGATAGACACTTTGAAAAAAGTCTATCCTATAG
>DAMBVB010000034.1:27015-39560 GCA_032053185.1 Lysinibacillus sp. | reverse complement strand
CACCGGATTGTGGTTCCGGCATTCGTGGGTTCGATTCCCATCAGTCGCCCCATTTAATAATTGGGGTATAGCCAAGCGGTAAGGCAACGGATTTTGATTCCGTCATGCCTAGGTTCGAATCCTAGTACCCCAGCCATTTTTGCGGAAGTAGTTCAGTGGTAGAACACCACCTTGCCAAGGTGGGGGTCGCGAGTTCGAACCTCGTCTTCCGCTCCAAATATGATGGCGGCATAGCCAAGTGGTAAGGCACAGGTCTGCAACACCTTTATCACCGGTTCAAATCCGGTTGCCGCCTCCATATTTATTAATCAATCGGTTTATCCGATTTTTTTTATCTCCATTATGCCGGTGTGGCGGAATTGGCAGACGCGCACGACTCAAAATCGTGTTCCTTTGGAGTGTCGGTTCGACCCCGACCACCGGTATCTCAGAAGTTTTTTAGTCAAGATAAGAAATACTTGAAAGCCCATGAACCTTTATATATCAAGGTTTATGGGCTTTTTTACATTGCTAAAGAAAACGATAAGAATTGAAATCATTTCACACAAGAAAAAGCATTGATAACACTGCTTTCTTTAGCAGTAAGCCATATATTTTTTATACAAATTGTTCTCAAAGCCTTTATGAGCATCGAGTATTTATTTGTATTAAAAATAAAAAAGCATACATGAAATTCAGATATGCATAAAATTGATGAATAATTCTATGAAGAGAACAAGTTAGCGAATATAGCCGTTGTCAACTTTGCTTCTTCTGCACGTAATTCCTGCATAATGTTTATGAGTTGTTTCAATATCTTTATGGCCTAATCGTTCACTTACATAGTAAATGGATATCTTTTTGTACAATCTTCGATAAACATTTTAGTGAGTGTGACATTATTTATTTTGTCTGCTGACTCACCAACAGAAAATTAATTCAGCTTCAATAAAGTATGGTTTTGTGTATAGTAATGCAGGATATATTTCTAGGGTTGTTGGTCCTATGGTCATTCCAGGAAAAACTGCTTGCTATCTCTTTCAAATTTAGATAAGAAGGAACTACTAACAATTTCTTCAGCAACTTCTTTAAGAGAATATCCTTTGCTGCTACGTATATTTTTAAATGTTTCACCATAATTCATTCTATTTCTCACTCGTTTTCGTTTATATTTTTTGTGAATATTTATATAATTTTATAGAAATTATACAAGGGGTGTATTTAATGGAGAAAGCAAGTTTTTTATTAAACAATTAGTAAATGTATGTTTAGGAAGATTATTATTGGAACCGAAGGATTAATCCAAAATGCATTAGACATGCTTTTATAAATTTTTTAAATTTGATAGAGGGGAACTGATACAATGAAACAATTGAGAATTGGCGATCAAATTGGAATTTACTCACCTTCGTCTCCTGCAACTGCAACCGCTAAGCCTCGGTTTAATAGAGCAAAGCAATTTTTAAAAGAAAAGGGCTTTCAAATTATTGATGGTCAATTAACAGGGAAACAGGATGGATACCGCTCAGGATCACCGAAGGAAAGAGCAGAAGAGTTAAATCAATTAATACGTAATCCATCGATTAAAATGATTATGTCTACAATAGGTGGAACAAATTCGAATAGTATATTACCTTATATTGATTACGAGTCATTTCGACGAAATCCGAAGATTGTTATAGGCTACTCTGATGCTACAGCGATCCTGCTGTCGCTTTATGCAAAAACAGGTATATGCACATATTATGGTCCGGCACTTATACCAAGCTTTGGTGAGTTTGAGCCCCTTGTCCATGATACATATCGTTATTTTGAAAAGTTTTTTATAAGTAAATCAAAAATCCCATACGCTATTGAGATGCCTTCTTTTTGGACAGAAGATCCTGCTAATTGGTTAGAGAAAACACAAGAAAAGAATATTCAAAAAAACAAATGGATTACTGTAAACCCCGGAACTGCTGAAGGGCGCTTAATTGGAGGGAATCTTAATGCAATGTATGGCTGCATAGGTACGCCATTTATGCCTGAATTTCGTAAAGGGGACATTTTACTGATTGAGGATAGTATGAAGAGTGCAGATACAGTTGAAAAAAACTTTGCAATGTTAAAAAATCATGGTGTATTTGATTTAGTTTCAGGTATCTTATTAGGGAAATATGAGCGCTTTAACGATATGGGAACAGGAAAAAAAACATTTGATATATTGACTGAAATAATAGACAATCCAAGGATTCCGATTTTAGCAGAATTTGATAGCTGTCATACTCACCCAATGATTCCAATGCCGATCGGAAAAAAAGTAAGGATGGACGCAACCAATAAAACCGTAGACATAATAGAAAATTGGTTGTCATAAGTTAATTTATGTAATCTAATGTGGTTAGCTACTCATTTAGTTATTTATTTAGATTGCATATCCAATTACAAATTTCAATGGGATAACCCCACTTTAACTACGAACTTACTTTTTGGTTCGTAACTAAAGTGGGGTTTTTCTATTATCTGCTCCTATTACAATACCAATTTATTTATTTTAGGAGGAATTACAAATGTATAAAAGAAGGCATTTCATTATTTTGTATTTTTATTGGAATTTGCACGGCCGTTAAAAAATAGAAATTCAGAAAAAAAGAGTAATATAATAAAACAATAAAGTATACAGCAAATAGTTCAAGCCATACTGACTGATTGGCAACTTGAAGAAATAATTGATGCGAAATTTGATGAAGTAAAGAAAGTTATCGTTATAAATGGAAAATATGAAGAAGGATTTGGGAAGGGATAACTTTACGAGCATCATCCGTAGGTTATAGCCACTCAGCTAAAAAGAAAAGTGGGTTATTTCTGCTTTAGCGTGAGTAGTAATGGATAAATTATAGTGGGAAATGACATAATGCCTGATAAGTAGTATTTATGATGAATAGAGAGGTTATCATTATGAACAGACATTTTTTTATTGCCGTTCCACTTCCTTCAGACATTAAAGCAGCTCTTAATGAAAAATCTAAAAAAATGAAAACAGATTTTCGTTTTAAACGATGGGTACATCAGGAAGATTATCACATCACATTGGCTTTTTTAGGTTATGCGGATGAAGAGCAATTACAGGCTGTAATGGATAAAACGAGGGAAAATCTTCGAAATGTTCCTCCATTCGAATTAAACATTCAAGGGTTCAATGCTTTTGGAAGAAAAGAATATCCAAGAATTTTATGGGTTGATCTGCTCGAATCGAAGCCATTAAATTTTGTGAGAGAAATAGTATACCGAGATTGTATAAAGGCTGGTTTTGAATTAGATAAGAAGCCCTTTATACCCCATATAACAGTTGCAAGAAAATGGGATGAAGCATGCGGGAAATTTCTGTTTGAAGCATTGATGGATGAAAATTTTCAGCTTTCAAAATTTCTAGTAGAAGAAGTGATTTTGTACGAGTCAAAAATAGAGGAAACGCCAAAATATCATAAAAAAGCGGTCATTCGTTTAGATGGTCAATACAATGATTAATATTACAATCAGCTCATAAACCTAAAAAGCAAAAGGTTTATGAGCTTTTTTACTGAAAATATTTCATTCTTAATAATTAGTTCATGTTCCGTTCATTTAAGGATTCTTAAGATGTAAAAAGGAATGGAGGAGTTAATTATGAACCTTGTCTGGAACAAGGACAATTTTATATGAATGAAAATGCATATTAAACTTATAATCTTTCAAAAATAGATAGCAGTACACAAAACAACATTTTGAGCAATGAAAAGGATGCAGTAGCTTTTTCACTACAAATGGGCTTTTTAAATGATCAGGACAATAAGCAGCAAAGCGTTGCCTTTGTTACGTCGAGTGATTCAGAGTTATTTGAAAATGTGAACACGATGAAGTGATATTAGACAGCTCATTGAAAGATAAAGGAATTAAAGTAGGCGATACATTAACGAATAATCAATTTCCACGATGAAGAAATGCTTGCTTATACGAATCGTATGATGAAAATGAGCGACGGTGTCATTTTGCAAGATGCCATTTAGATTGAATCGTAAAAACACAACCACATTGAAGTGACCCTTAAAAGTTAGACTTGGTTATTTCATTAGGCAGCTTGGGTAAATGAGTTCGGTATTGCACCGGACTCATTTTTAATTTTGCCTTAATCCGTTCCGTCTGGGCGCAATTTATAGATATTTTTAATAAGCCTAGTGTTATGTTACCAAACCACTAAACTATTGAAGCATATTATAGAAGGAAACGGGGAGGTGAATTGAAATGGCGTTTGTCATTGCTTTATTGATAGTATTAGTTGGTTTAATAGCGGGATTCCAATTAACCGAAGGAAGGTCAGAGAAAGGGAATTACATCGTTTGGGGCATCATTACAATGATAGCGTTTGCACCGTTCTTATCTTTTGTAATTGGCGTAATGTATGGAATAGTGGTTAAAAATAGTTGGGCAACCTCGATTATGACGTATTTATCTCCTTTAATTTTTGTTATAGGGTTAATTATATTACTTTTAGGTATTTATAAAAATGATAAAGAAAAGTATAAATAACTAGCTATTTATCTCTGAAAAGGGATTATTCCGTTCAGTGTTTTAGTTATCTTGAAAATATAAAGGTAAAAAGCCGCGAGATTCCTACAAATTGTTTTTGAGATGCAGTGTAAAGGAAAATGTGGCGAAGAAGACAATGCCTTCGTGTCCAACATCCTATTTTTGCCCTCATGCGGCTGGTGCCTTACTAGCAGAAGCATAGCGGTTTTTTACCAATTAGAATGTTTATGTTAATCGAGCTTTTCGACTTACTTTGCAGACCATTTTCATTAATGCCCTGTGCAACGAAGGGAAGATTGTAAAGAGTACATCCAATTGGCCTATTTTTGTGCACGCCTGCAATAGCGTTTTTTGCTAGTTGCTATGGAGACATCATTTTTTGCTTTTTCAATTGTTTGGACATCACTGATTTATCGATATTAATAGCTGTTGCTTTATCGAAAATAGGTGTATTGTCAATTCCTCAGCCTCATAATGTAGTGATGTCGTTAAGCCCACAACAGCATGCTTCGTTGTTGAATATGCGGCAGATATAGGAGCTGGCCCCAACTTTGCTGCTGATGAGGTATTGATGATATGTCCAAAACCTTGTTTCTTCATGATTTGATAGCCAACTTGAGCACCATATATAACGCCCCATAAATTGAGATCCACAATGTTTTTCCAGTCGTCCATCGATATATCATACATTTCACCATACATAGCTATACCAGCATTATTGAATAAATAATCTAATCTTTGAAATTCCTCATAGACATTTGTGATGATATGTTCAACACTTTTGTAATCGGTTACATTTAATTTAATAAATTGAGCATTTGAGGCCTCAAGGTTACGATTGTTACTGGTGGTGTATCAGGTAGAGGGAAGGCTATCTGCAATGTATTTGTTATTATTGCAGATATTAACGAACATGATGGTCGTCTTCTAGAAGTAGAACTAAATAGCAAGTCTCCTATTAAATGAGGAGGCTTGCCTTTTGTAGCATCTAATCTAATGAAATATGAAAAAAGCGATGAAGTGCTTGTCGCCATTCCTTTTCACTATGAGTTGTATAAGTTGTTAAGGAGTCCCCCTCGTAAATTCGAAATTCGTTGTTAAGCATTGTATGTCGACCGCGAGGAGTACGAATCATAGCGATTTTATTTGTTTGTTTAGAAAGCCTTGGTGCAAACTTTGCATCGTTAGCGTCATCAAAAAAACTATAAAGTAAACGCCAATTATGTTTTGTTTGTTCGTACAGCATCCAGCCGTTTGCTTCATCTTGTTCAATTTTATAAAGTTCTTTCCCTTCATGGTGTTGATGCCCAGCTATTAGTGGAACTGGCTTACAAGGGGCTAGTGCGCCTACGCCAACATCTGAAATATACGATTGGCCAGCGAAATTAACAAGCAATAGCTGATGCATAGGTACATCCTCAATAGGCGTATCTGCTTTATTGTTGCGCCAAAACTGTGCATAGCGATTGGTTACCGAAAAGCTGAGTTCGCGAAGTAGCCAGCTAAATAAAATATTTAGCTCAAAGCAATTGCCTCCGCGATGTTTAATAATGATTTTTTGAAAAAGGTCAGGGATAGCGAAGGAGATGCCATGTTTCAAGGCAACATCTAGGTTCTCATAAGGAATGGTATGTAGATGTCTTGTTTGGAGCTGACCAAGTAGCTTAATGGATGGCTCTAAAGATCCTTGAAATTGAATAAGCTTTAAATATTGCTGTATTTGTGAATTCATAAAATCGCCTCACTTCCTTATTAAATAACATAACCGAAATGGCTTGAGAATACACGTAAATAATGGAGGGGAAATAATAGAAAAGGTGAAATGAAAATAATAGCTATTATAAAGGGGAATATTTCCTGTGATTTTGGGTAATAATAATGATTGTAAGGTAGGTATACGAATGACAAGCGAAATGAAATGGTTAGAAGTAAATTCATACGATGAAATGAGCGAAGTAGCAGCGGATATTTTCACGAAACGATTACAAGGAAAGCCCAGCAAGTATTTTAGCATTAGCAACTGATGGTGTTCTCCTGTAGGGATGTAAATGTAACGGTTATTTACGGCGGTACAAAATAAAAGTTATGCGTAGACTTTATATTATTTGAAGTCTACGCTTTTATTTTGAGTTTAAAGAGACGGAAAGGGTATTGGAGTGCCGGGTAGGAGAGCTGAGGTGACGGATAGAAATTAGAGCGACGGATAAAAGAGCCAAGGTGACAGATAGAAAGGTCAAAGTGGCGGTCATTCACCCGAAAATTTAGATGCATAGGCACTAACTTCGCTATCAATCAATGCTACAATTTTATCTATATGCTAGAATAAGAAAAACTATAGGAGGGATTAGGGTGAAAAGCACCGTACCACATTTACAAAAGGGACATACAGTTGGTCTTGTGGCTTTATCCAGTCAAGCACAGCCCGCAAAGCTAGGAGATGCTATAGCCTTTCTTAAAGAATTAGGGCTAAACTATATAATTGGGGATACTATTCAGGCAAAGCACGATTATTTAGCAGGTAGTGATGAGGAGCGTCTAGCTGACTTTCATGAGATGGTGAGAAATCCAGAGGTGAAGGCAATTTTTTGTGTTAAGGGGGGCTATGGCTCTGCACGAATTGCGGAGAAGATTGACTACGGACTACTTGAGGAAAATCCAAAAGTCTTCTGGGGCTTCTCGGATCTTACATATTTACATTGCGCGATTAACGAATATGCTAATTTAGTGACGTTTCATGGACCACTACTTATGTCTGTAGGAGGAATAGATGATTTATCAAAGAAAATGTTTTTACAGCTATTTTCACCGATGGAATTACAGTATACGGAAGATATTGCCCCGTTAACAACGATTGCATCAGGTATTGCTCGCGGTCAGATTATTGGTGGGAATCTACGACGCCTTGTTAACACATTAGGTACTAAATTTGAAGTGCGCACGGAAGGTCGCATTTTATTGATTGAGGAGCTTGGAGAATCTATACCAAAAATCGATTCGCTGCTACAGCAATTAAAGCAGGCGAGAAAGCTTGAACAGTTAGCTGGTGTTGTGATCGGCTCCTTTACGCAAACGGAAGCGGATGAAGCGGCACTAATGACTTTAATGAAGGACTATTTTGCGGATTTAGGCGTTCCAGTTGTAGCAGGCTTTAAAATTGGCCATGATTCAACGAATATTGCAATTCCATTAGGCGTAGATGCTATTTTAGATGCACAGGAAAAGGTACTGAAAATTTTGCCTGGTGTGCATTAAAAGAACGCTCAGCACAATAAAAAGTGCTGAGCACTTGATTGTAAGGCTCTGGATGTGGACCGCCCTTCATAATTTGGATGTTAAACTCCCATTCAGGATAATTATCATTGTAATGGCATCATATAAATCTTATGTGGCATGATTGAAGTTTTTCTTTTGGATTTCTTGGAATAACTGTAGAAAAGCGCACAAAAACAGGCGTCTTTTTGCCTTTATCCTCAAATACTTTCGCTCTTGTATATTTAGAAATAGGATCATCCCCAACAACACCATATGTCTCAAAATAGCCATGTGCCCCTGCACCTCGCATGAACTCTTTGGCGGTCAAAATGACTTATTTTTTCTATAAAATCATAGGCAGGTCCTTGATTACTGATAGTTCGTATATTTTGATTGTTAGTAATCGGTACCCCTGTCGATTTGTCAAGGTCATGTCATGCTCGTTTGTTGAATCGTGTTGTTTCGTCATTGTATAACTCCTTTCTACTGGATATATGTAGGGGAGAATTAGACATGAAAACATGAGGTGAGAAAAAGAAAAATTAATGGAAGGAGATAGAAAATGCAACATAATGGATTAAAATATGTTGGTTTTAATTATGTTAATTTTTGATGGAATCTTCTGCATTGCTTCTTTATTCGTTAAAGCAAGATGAGGTAATTATATGCACATAAAAAGCTCTCCTACACACAAGATGTAAGAGAGCTATTGGATGGCGTTTTCAAATTGTCAAGTTGTTTGAGTATGGCCATTGCTTATAGTTGGTTATTAGTCATTGGTCATACAGTAATAGGTAACTTGTCATTGGTTTTGTTGAAGTTAGCGCCAAAAAGCTAGTTTTGAAAACAGCACATCCAACTCGGTTTGGGGTCTCACCGCCCCGAGATTAGAAATAACGGGAATCATCAAAATTAATTTCAACACTATAATTCTTCGCATTGATTAGATTCGATAATTTATGGGCATCTTTTTCTAGTTTAATAGCACGCTCACGGTACTCATCTGGCTCATACATAGCAATTTCATAAAGCATTGTATTTTCACCATAACCCATGCGTACACTCTCTTTTTCATGCATACTAAACTGTTTACACAGTTCAGCTCTGCGCGGAGCTGTGTTGCGAGCTCAATCGCTTCAACTAATACTAGTTTTTCACCTTTAAAGTCTACTGAGTTTTTTATATTAGCTTCATATACTAAACGATCCAATGTACGAACATCGAGACGTACTTGAGCTAATTCAGCTTCAATTACTGTCATTGCGCGATTACTTGTTTTGGGTGCTTGTCCTTTTTCAACAGTTACAAAAACGCTACGATGTAATTCGCCAACGAGCTCTTAAACTTTTTTTGCTAAAATACTTTTTAGCTTAACGGCTTCTGCAAGATTAATCATGAAAACACGTCCTTTTACAATGTTGTAGATGGTGCTGCGTTTGTTAATAAGGCCATTTTATAATCGCCCCCATGAACTTGGTTAAACATCTTACCAGCAGAAACGAGAAGCTCTTTCGCATTTTCTTCTGATAACGATGGGCGAAGGTAGAAAATATGTAGAGCTTCGGTCGTTTCCTTTGAAACAGACGTACGTTTAGAATCGACAAATGGTGACCCAAACGCTCCTTCAGCATCACAGCTATAGAGGATATTTTTTAATGCATTAAAACGACCATTTAAGCCCTCATAGCCAGTATCCTCGTCGCCAAGTGCGATTTTTATATTTCCTTGTAGTTTAGCTACATCATATAAGCCTACTGGAATCTCATATTGGAGGGAGAAGAAATTATTTAAATCCACACCTGAATGAAGGGGTGTTAAATAATTTTGCTTACTAATTCGGCGCATTAAGCTTTCTGCTGAGTGACGATAGCGGTTCGGATCTGCACCAAGCTTTTTCCATAGTTGTCGCCATTCTGCAATACCCTCTCGTTGGGTTATAGGATTATCTTGCATTTCTAAAAAGAGATTTTCCTGATACAATTGCATGCGACCTTTAATCATTTGAGGCGATTCTGCAACGACAATTTTGGTATAATGAATAAGGCCGATTTTAAGCTCGGGATGTTGTGTCAATAGAGATTGATTAATTGAAATGTCCATAAAACATCACCTACTTTATCTATTTCTATTATTGTACCATGTAAGGAGTTGGAAATAAAATGAACATACATGACCTACAACAAGAATTTGTGGCGTATGCAATGTCCATTGGTGTAGACAAGATTGGCTTTACAACAGCAGCTCCATTTACAGAATTAAAAAATAGACTGCGCCGCCAGCAAGAGCTTGGTTATCAGTCTGGCTTTGAAGAAAGCGATATTGAAAAACGTACCGCACCCCTACATTTGTTAGAGGGAGCAGAGAGCATTGTGGCGATAGCTGTCGCATATCCGTCGCGTATGCCAAATGCACCTGTTGGCAAGAAGGGAGCAAGACGCGGGATTTTTTGCCGTGCTTCCTGGGGTGTCGATTATCATACAGCATTACGTGAGCACTTGACATTATTATCAGCTTGGCTTAGAGAGCGAGTAGAAGGGGTTCGTATTGAATCAATGGTTGATACGGGGGCACTTGTTGATAGGGCAGTTGCGGAACGTGCAGGGATAGGTTGGAGCGGAAAAAACTGCTCGATCATTACGCCTGAGTTCGGTTCTTATGTATATTTAGGAGAGCTAATCACGAATATCCCTTTTGCTCCAGATAAGCCTATGGAGGATGAATGCGGGGATTGCCGCTTATGTTTAGATGTTTGTCCAACAGGCGCGTTAATCGAGGGCGGACAGTTAAACTCTCAACGTTGTATAGCCTTTTTAACACAAACGAAGGGAATGCTACCTGATGAGTTTCGTACCCATATTGGTAATCGTTTGTATGGCTGTGATACATGTCAGACCGTATGCCCAAAGAATAAAGGAAAGATTAACTGGATGCATGAGGAATTTAAACCTGATCCAGAGCTTGCAAAGCCATTACTTGTGCCACTTTTGACAATTTCAAATCGTGATTTTAAAGAAAAGTTTGGACATGTTTCTGGTTCATGGCGGGGGAAAAAGCCGATTCAACGCAATGCTATTTTGGCACTTGCACATTTTAAAGAAGAAGCTGCAGTCCCAGATTTAGTAGCGCTTCTTGAAAAGGATGAACGACCTGTCATTCGAGGAACAGCCGCATGGGCTTTAGGTAAGATAGGCGGTGAGCCGGCCCGATCTGCATTACTTGAGGCAAGAGCAAAAGAACAAGACGAGGCAGTACTCGTTGAAATTAATAAAGGTTTACAATTTTTTAGTTAAGGAAGTGTACCGTTATGCCATTGCATATCGTTTTATATCAACCAGAAATTCCAGCAAATACAGGAAATATTGCACGCACATGTGCAGGTACAAATACCTCACTACATTTAATTCGTCCTCTTGGCTTTTCCACAGATGATAAAATGCTAAAACGTGCCGGCTTAGACTATTGGCATAGTGTTAATGTCGTGTATCACGATTCGTTAGAGGATTTTTTAGAGGCATCCAAAAATGGCGACGTGTATTTAATTGAGACCTATAGTGAAGAGCCATTTACAACACATAATTTTGGTAATAAAGATCGTGATATTTACTTTATGTTTGGCAAAGAAACGACTGGCCTGCCAAAGGATTTTGCATATGAGCGTCGAGATATGTGCTTACGAATTCCACAGAGTGAGCATGTTCGTTCACTCAATCTATCGAATACAGCAGCCATTGTTATTTATGAAGCATTGCGCCAACAAGGGTATCCAGGATTACATTAAAAGAGACGGCAACAAAGTAGCTGATATTCAAGAAAAAAGGGAAATCGATGCTGCTCGATTTCCCTTTTTCTTGTTTGACTAAGTCATTCTATTTTCTTTACCCTGTTTCTCTGTTAATGGCCGTATATTTCCGAAGATTTACTGCCGTTAATGCAAAGCCCATTTCGTTTTCAACGTTCGATTTTCCGCGGACAGAAAATCGAGTGAACCGCAAAAATTGGCCTTCAAGAATCCAAAAACTGGTTCTATATCGATTTTTCGTTGTCGATAGAAAGCACCTGTTTTTTCCTCTGAAAGCTTTGTTCTCGACACGTTTCATTGATCATGACTTTCCGGTTATGTCCTTCCTCGCTTTTGTACAGAGGGAACGGATTGGACAATCTGTACAATCTTCACTTTCATAAATTTTTACTGTACGTATAAAATCATCATCATCTTACCGCTTGGACACATATTGAAACGTCATTTTTTGTTCATTTGGGCAAATGATAATCGTCCTCCTTATGATATGTCCAGTTGTCAAGTTTTCTTCATGTAATGGCTATACTTTTTCGTTTCGATAGAATATCATCGTAATTTTGTTCACCACTACCATAACCCGCATCTACCGCAGTATGTGTTGTTAATTCAAAAAAACTATTTGACGCTTACGATTGTATAGTCTTTGCTCTTATACATTTTTATCGCCATTTCAACTTTTCTTCGATAGTCTGCCATCTTTTTTCCTCTCGCTACTGGAAGACCAGACATTGTTCTTTCGCTACTAATATCTCATCTCATTCTGCAATACTAGTGAATAAAGATAGAACAAATCTAAAGGCAAAACTTGTTTGATAATTGGCTCCAACATCACAAAAAAAATAGTAAACTTAAAATTCTCTATAGTATAATTTGACATAAAACAGGAAGATAATATATGATATTCCTAATATTTGAAAAGGGGTGAAAAGAATGAAAGTAACACGTAAATCATCACGCGAATTAGTTAAGC
>DAMBVB010000034.1:0-26915 GCA_032053185.1 Lysinibacillus sp. | reverse complement strand
ACAAAGGGGTGAAAAGAATGAAAGTAACACGTAAATCATCACGCGAATTAGTTAAGCGCACATAGTGTACTAGGGTTGGAGCTAAAATATTCATAATATTTACAAAGGGGTGAAAAGAATGAAAGTAACACGTAAATCATCACGCGAATTAGTTAAACGCACATAATGTATCGGGGTCGGAGGTATAATGTTCATAATATTTTCCTCTGACCCATATCTATGAAGGGGGTTGAATTATGAGATTAAAAGATAACGTTATAATAATGTTCCGAGAAGAACAAAAGGAAACAGTCATAAATAAAGGAACTACCGAATTTATTATTGAAGATGTAAATAAACACTATTTTAATATCCTGTCCAAAAGATATTTTGATAACAGGATATCGGATGAGATTAAATGTTTTTTACTAGAAAACAATTTAGTCTGTGATAATGAAGATTACAGTACCATAGATGCCTCACTAGAGAAGAACTTATATTATATAGAGTCAATAGCGGATTCTCCTGATACTTCCAGCATAGAAATACAAAGGGAAATACAAAATAAAAAAATAGGAATAGTTGGAATAGGAGGGACAGGGACTGTTGTGTTAGAACATTTACAAAGAATAGGATTTCAAAATTTCTATGTAATTGACTTTGATTTTGTAGAGGCTAGTAACTTAAATAGACAAGTATTGTTTAGGGATATAGATTTAGGACAAAGAAAAACTGAAGCGATTTTAAATAATGTATTAAAAAAGACGAAGATAAAGACTGTAAACAGACAAGTAAGGGAACCCAACGATTTATCTAACATAGGTTTTGAAAATATGGACATAATCGTAAATTGTGCTGACAAACCTAGAAATATAGAGCATATTGTTGCTAGTTTTTGTAATCGTTATAATATTCCATTTGTTTCAGCAAGTGTGGGAATTGAAACAGGGACATGGGGACCTATTTATGATAAAAGTAACAAATTTCCCTATGATAATTTGGATTTATTTACACACAGTATAAAAGGCTCCATTTCACCTACAAATTCAATAATAGGAAGTTTTTTGGCATATGATGTATTTATTTATTTAACCAATTTAAAAGATAAGTACCCGATATATAATAAAAAAATTATTGACTTCTTGAAGCTTAGAATAGAGGTTCTCAGATGAAGATTGTACTTGATGATTATCCAAAAAATTCGATACCTTTTAATGTCGAGGATTATTCATCGGCGTTAATATGTTCAACGTTATATGAACCGTTATTTATCAAGAAAGACAACCATTTTTATGAAAATTTGGTTAAGGATTTAAGTGAATACAAGCAAATAATTTTGGAGTTTAAAGAATTTTATTGGTCCAATGGAGAAAAATGTACGCCTAAAGATTTTAAGGATACTTTATTATACATTATTAAAAATCGTCTACCATTGTCCCAATCTTTAGATTTTATAGAGGGAGTAAGAGAGTATCTCGATGGAGAGAAGGACAATCTAGATGATATAGCTATTACTGTAAAGAATAATCGAATATATATTACTTCTTTGATAGAAAGCGCTTATTACAAGCACCTTTTTTCAACAATATATTTTGTACCAGTTAAGTTTATAGATGGAGAGCCAACAAGCGATATTAGTTATGGTTACTTCCAAAAGGAGTCAACAGATTGTTTACGAAAATTTAGGTCCAATAAATATCATCGGAATTATAAAGAGGATATGGTACTATCTTTTATCATTGATGATAGATCACATCATAATATTAAATACTTTTTTGACTCGAAAGTTGATATTACCTCGACAACTATTTTTAGGAGAAAAGATATTTTAAGATTTGAAGATCTTAGCAACTATAGGAGCCATATTTCAAATCTTTTGCTTCGTATAGAATTTAAAGAAGATATTAAGGAAGTTAAAGAAATTTTAGAATATGGTATAAAAAAGATTTTCAAAGAAAACCCCGATGTCTTAGATGACATAGATATTGTAGGTAACTTAGATAAGGGGAGTTTAGAAGAAAATAAAGTCGATCGTTTCATGTATAAGAAAGATCTAAAAATTTTATTTTCTGATTACTATCCTAACAATTTAATTTCAAATGAGTTAATAAAAATATTAAATACTAGAGGGACAACCACTAAAGTAATATCTGGAGATATGGATTTCTTTCTAAATGAATACAACGATAATAATTACGATATATGTATTCATGTTGTATCACCTGTCACGCAGCATGAGATTGATTATTATATCGAGAAGATGAACCACATAGATAGTGGCTATATAGAGCAATATATAAATTTATTAAATGAATGGTTAGACAATAACTTGAACAAAAATAGTCTTAATGTGTTTTTAAATGAACATAGGCTATTTATAGAAATTGGGACATTAAAGCATCGTTATCTCATAAGTGACAGGGCTTCTTCAGTACTTTTTGATGATAATGGTTTATTTATATTTGGATGGTGATTACAGTGAAAGATAATTATTTTTTGCGAGAACTGTATCCTTCATTGGATAAATGGGATATAGATTACGATTTAATGAAAGAAAAGATTTCTAATTACAAATTTTCCACTAGCAATATTGAAAATTGTCTATTAAACCTTGAGTCTATATATACAGATTTGGATAAATTACATACCTATATTTTATTAAAGGTTGAGTTAAATATTAAAAGTAATGAAAATAAGGATAGGTTACGAGAAATCGAACATTTATATACAATTATCTATGATAAAACGGATGCACTAAATAATTACATAGGGAATAATTTATCAAAAATAATCTCAAAGGTCTCAACTAATCCGACGTTATATAAATTTAAAACCTATTATGAGAAAATGTTTTCTCATAGGGAAAGTGAAGATTTTCTGGAAAATATATATCATCAACTTGATCTTGAAAACAAATATGAGAGTTTATTATATCAAAGTGATTTTTTATGTAAAATCAATTATAACCAAAATAATATTACCATCAAACATAGTGAACTTTTAACTGCATTAAACAATAATGATAGGATGTTTAGAAAATCTGTTTATGAAAACGCTGTTAAGTATTTAGCAAGAAGAGCAGATGATTTTGCATTTATAGTTAATATATTCTATCAGATAAAAAACGCTAATTCTCTAAGATTAGGGTATCAATCATTTTCGGAACAAGTCTTAAATGAATGCATATTTCAAATCACGCAAGAACAGTTTAAGGAACAAGTGTCTGAAGTAAAAAGATTAAGCAAAGAGATTTTAGACGTTAAAAGGATTTTGTTGGGATATTCTGAAATATCTTATCACGATATGTATTATACAACAAATATAGATAGTTATATCACCATAGAAATGGCGGAATTAATAATTAAAGACGCACTGCATGTTTTTGGGAAAGATTATATCGATGTAGTGGATAGGGTATTTAAAGAAAAATGGGTACATTTCGATTCCGATTCCTCGGTCAACAAAAAATTCGGGGCGCGATCGTACTCATCTTATTCATCTCATCCGTACATTATAATGCATTGGAAATATGATTTAGAAAGTTTATTTACTCTAGTTCATGAACTGGGGGGAGCTATAGCACAATATTTTGCACAAAAAAGTGGGTCAATACTGTATTCCGAATTATCAATACTAAAGGTTGAATTCAGCTCGTTTATTAATGAAATTATATTAATAAATCATTTGTTGTATATAAACAATTACAATTTAAACACAGACTCACTTAAGTTAAAATTACTTGATTTATTAAAGGATAGTTATGTAATACCGTTTGAATACGTTACTATTTTAGATGTTTTGTCGTCAAAAGCAAGAGAAGGAACTTTAACTACAAATAAAATTAACGGTTATTATGATGCAACTATTAAATCTTTTCGTGACTTTGAACATTTTAAAAACTTTGATATGAATAAATATAACTGGGTTAAAGGACATGAGGGACTAAACCTAGATTATAATTTGCAATATATATGTGCATTTTTATTTGCGTTTAATGCTTCTCAACATGAACAGAATTTTGAAAACATTAGTAGTCTTTTCGAATACGGAGAGAAAATAAGCGATGAAGAGTTTTTTGAAACGTTAATATGTACAATGGATTTTGAAATATTAAATCAATTCACACTTAAAAAGATAAAAGATATGCTTATCAACTTATCTGGGGCGTGTTAATGTTGGATTTAGCACGGTTATCGAAAGAAATGGACACTATTATTTGAATTTTTTACAATCGAAAAACATAAAATATAGGGTTGATGTGTATACCAGGAAAAATGATGTCTAAGTTTTGGAAGAAGACTGGGAGGTTAGAGGAGTAGATTCCTTCAAATATATGTTGAACTTGATGGCTACTATCAATCTACAAGAAATACACGAGTTGATAGTATAATACTAGGTTTGTTAGGAAAATATAGGTTTATTATTGACTAATAAAGGGATTTTTTTGACATTTTGCTAATGTATGTCCATTTTAACTGATTGTAGCGGCTCGACGCTCGCCCGCAGCGAAAATCAGAGCCTTCGAATGCATGAGAGTGGATAAAAATAGTTAATCAACACGCTTGGTATAATACAGAATTATATTTATAAAATGGATGCTATATATAACTTACTTGAAGATGTAGGCCTTAAAACATACGTATATTTGATGGAGATTTTAATCAAAAGGCGAGTATAAAGCTGCTAACGCGGAGCATCTAGAAAAGTAATATTTATAGCCTTTAAGGAGTAATTACGATGATCTTTAACAAATTAAATACGACATTAAAGGTTAGATTGATTTCAAATCTCGTTCAGGAAATTATATTTACTGGTACAATGCCTTTTGTAGCACTGTATTTAACGGATATGGTAAGTGTTAAATTTTCGGGAATATTTCTGACCTTAACAGTGGTTATTTCCATGATATTTTCCTTTATTGGAGGATATATTAGTGATGGCAATCGAAAGAAAACGAACATAGTATTGCTTCAAATATTAATGAGCATTTTCTTACTGTTAATGGGGATTTCGCTACTATATAGTTCTTTGATGTTATTTTGTATCAACTACTTACTATTTACCATAGCCTTTGGAATACAGTTTCCGATTATGGAAGCTGCGATTATGGATGCAATAACAGAGTATGAGTCTTATGTCTATAAACTAAGTTATTGGATTACTAATGTAGGCGTTGCAGTTGGTTCGGTTATTGGAGCAGTTTTTTATAGCTACAAGCCTTATTTATTATTTACAATAGGTTTTATTGTATATATCATAGTGGCACTAGCTATTATAAAATGGTTTGTTGAAATACCTATTGAAAGACGTGCGAAAATACACAGTAATGTTCTAAGAGATGGTATTAGAAACTATATGGATGTCATAAAAGACCGAAGATATATGGTATTAACTATTGGGTTCAGTCTAATTATGGTTGGGGAACTTTCAATTTATTCATATATTGCTATTGAACTCAAGCAGAATTTTAAGGAAGTGTACGTATTTCTGATCACCATTGACGGAATTAAAATGTATTCAATTATATTACTTCTAAATACGATAATAGTTGTGTTTTTCACATTTAGTATAACTAAATTTGTTGAAAAAATATCAACAGGAAGAGTACTCGTCTTGGGGCTCTCACTATATACTGTTGGTTATGTCAGCCTCATTTATTTTAATACATTTATACCAATTATAATTGCGATTATATTAGCTACAGCAGGAGAAATAATTTATTCGCCTGTGTATAGTACCGAACGATATAAAATAATTCCGGAGTCAAAACGTGGTTCATACTCAGCAGTTGAGACATTTGGGTTCTATTGTGCAGAGATACTAGCACGTCTGGCAATTGTATTAGGCGTATATTTATCGTCCTTTCAAATGTCATTGCTATTATTAATTATATTAACGGTAGGAAGTATAATGGTTTTTCGATCTTTAGCTTTAACAGGAGCCCTCCATCACAACACAGAAAACGTTTGACAAACAAAGTTTAAAAAGAAAGGAAGCGTTAAATAACGCCCCCTGAGTAACAGGGACAGGGGCGCTATTTGACGCTTCCTTTTATTAGATCGTAAAGGGATTTTACAAACGACTCAAAAGTTGCCGGTGAGTCATGACGAGTGACGGATAAAACCCTATAAGCGTAGGATAGTGCGTCAACTTCCTTTTAAAATTTCAATAAAACAACAATACCTGATGGGTCTTCTGTTTGGAAACCGCCATCTATATCAATAACAGGTGCACCAATTGAACGGAGATTTTCTTTCATTGTTGCTGCTTGCTTTTCATTATCTAGACGCAGTGAAAATGTGTGTAAGCCAACCTGATGTTTACCAAGCTTTGGTGCGTTTTCAGAATGCCAAGTGTTTAAACCGATATGATGGTGATAGCGGTCAGTTGAGATGAATAAAGCTTGTGCTCCATAGCGAGTGGCAATCTCAAAGCCTAATCCTTTTGTATAAAATTCCTCTGTGCTAGTTAAATTAGAAACTGATAAATGAATATGCCCCATAATTGTATCTGCTGGTAGGCCATCCCACTTACCATCGCCTTCTTCTAATATAGAATGGATTTTAAGAGGTTCAGTCACCATATGCACCTGATCGAAATGCCAAGTCCATTCATTTTCAGGGCGATCCGCATAAACCTCAATACCATTATTATCAGGATCATTTAAATAAAGTGCTTCACTTACATCATGGTCAGATGCTCCGAAGTACACGCCTTTGTTATAGAAATGAGTAATAATATTCGCTAAATCACGACGAGTAGGCAATAAAATTGCAAAGTGATAAAGCCCAGTTGTTACGCTCGTTTTTTCTTCTACTGTTTGTGGTTGGGTGA
The DNA here is from genome assembly GCA_032053185.1 of Lysinibacillus sp. Taxonomy (GTDB): domain Bacteria; phylum Bacillota; class Bacilli; order Bacillales_A; family Planococcaceae; genus Lysinibacillus. The sequence continues at coordinate 20,102 of DAMBVB010000034.1, read as the reverse complement.
TTGTCAGTAGCGCTGTTTTGCCATCAACTGTTAGAGTTGCTCTATGAGATTCCTGATGTAAAACTTGAAAGCCAATGACCTCCTGATAATAAGTTAATGAACGTTGTAAATCGCTCACTTTAATTTCAACATTCGTGACATATGTGTTAGGTTTTTCATGAAAATGCATAGGAAATTACCTCCGAACATAAGTTATCATTTATCATAAGGTTACTTTATGTAAGTAAGTTTATTTTATAAAGTACATAATGTCAAGTAAATATATTGTTTCAAAAAAATGGGAGAAGTATCCGAAGCAGCTCATCGACACCCTAGGAAAGTACTGAAATTTACTGCTCGTTTCTGCCGTTGAGTCCAGCTCTTTGCCATTCAACAACAAAAAAATCACTAAGCATATATTCATGCTTAGTGATTGTCGTGAGGTATTACTTATCTGATCTGTAGTCGCCTTCGTAACCAGCAGTGAAAATAGCAGTTAAGAATGCAACAGTTACACCAATAATTAATAGTAAACTCATGGAAGGCCCTCCTCATGTTTATAAAGACATCTCTTTTAAGTATAGCCTATCCACGATAAAAATGAAACGACATGGAGAAATAAAATATGTCAAAAATGGTTCAGAAGTAACTATTTCGGGGAAACTATAAGAGAGGTGATAACAATGGAAAAAAAGGTGCCGAATATCGAAAATGGTACAATGGCTAGAAACTTTGAAGATTTAAAGGATTTGGGAAAGCAGATGGAGCATTTGCGTGATGGTCTAGAGCTTGTAGAAGACGACCGAATTCCAGATCCTATTCAAGTAGATAATTATGAAGAGGAAGCGAAAGAGCAATAAGAAGTTACCCCGCGGATTTTCCTTATTTTTCTTAAAACCAATTTTTTGTATAATGGAACTAGGAAAAGAAAGGGGTTGTTATTTTTGAATTTACAATCAACAAAAACATTAGCAAACGGTATGGAAATGCCTCGCTTAGGCTTAGGCGTTTACAAAATGACAGAGCGTGATGAGACTTTGCGGGCTATTGATAAAGCTCTTAAATTTGGCTACCGAGCTATTGATACGGCCTCTCTTTATGGTAATGAGGCTGAGGTGGGCGAAGCTATTCGTCATTCAGGCGTAAAACGTGAGGATATTTTTGTGACGACAAAGGTTTGGAATAATGACCAAGGCTATGATGAAACATTACGAGCTTTTGAAATTTCATTAAAAAAGTTAAATATGGACTATTTAGATTTATATTTAACGCATTGGGCAGTACTAGAAACTTTTGAAGAGACGTACAGAGCAATTGAACGTTTATATGATGAAAAATTAATTCGTGCAACAGGTGTCTCAAATCATCATGAGCATCATCTACAAAAGCTAATAGCTAAAGCAAACATTGCACCAATGGTCAATCAAATAGAGGTGCATCCATATTTACAACAAGACGCATTACGAGCATTTTGTTATGAGCATGGAATGGCTGTTACGGCATGGTCTCCATTAGGTCGTGGTGGAGTACTTGATAATCCAACGATTATGGAAATTGGTCGTGAAATAGGAAAGACAGCTGCTCAAGTAGTGCTACGCTGGCATTTACAAAATGATACACTTATTATTCCGAAGTCTGTGACACCTAGTCGTATCGAGGAAAATGCACAGATTTTTGATTTTGAACTAACACTAGCTCAAATGGATAAAATCGCGACGTTAAATTGCAATGAACGATTTGGGCAGGACCCAGATAACTTTAAATTTAATTTTTAGTGCAATAGAAACCCCGCTCTCTAATTGGAGAAGCGGGGTTTCAAATGTATTATTTAGATTCTTGGACAAAAGGAATATAGTTAGAAAGCATTTTTGCCATATGTGCACGTGTTGCGTTGTTACCAGGCATAAATTTGCCATTTGCGCCGCTAACAATTTTTAAGTCTTGCATAAGTGCGATAGCATGTTGAGTTTCAGCATTGTATTGAGAAATATCACTGAAATCAGCTTTTAAACCAATTTTCGCATCGTATTGTAGGTTGTATGCACGAGCAAACATTAAGGCAAGTTGAGCACGAGTTACTTTTGCACTAGGATTGAACTTACCATTTACACCTTGTACAATTCCTGCTTCAGCAAGTGCTGTAATTTCTTTTTGTGTTGCAGGATTTACATTCGCAAGATCAGAGAATGTTGCTTGACCTTTTGCTTCAAGCTTCAAGGCACGTGCGATAAATGATGCAGCTTGTGCACGAGTTAAGTTTGCGTTTGGTGAATATGTTGTTGCAGAAGTACCTTTTGTTAAATTACGGTAATAAAGATCACGAACATAGCCTGCTGTTTCTGAGTCTTTTGCGATATCTTTAAATGGAATTGTTGCGATAATACGTCCTTCTACTTTTGAATCTACTTTTTTCAGTGTATCTAGGTGTTCGATAAACATTTCATAGTCAATCGTACCAGGTTCACTTACTCGGCCGTCCTCATAAACTTTTTTCAGTGTATCGTAGCCGTCGCCACCTTTAGCCGTGAATGTATTTGTTGCCGCTTTATAATAGGCTGCTTTCTCAAGTTCTTTACCATTAAATTTAATTGTTTTTACACGTTTACCAACCGGTGCTTTACCGTCAAATTCTACTTGTAAACCGGAGAAGTGTAGAAAGCCACCGAATTCTTGAGGGAACTCTTTCACACTATGTTCAACAATATCATAGATTTCAGCACCTGTTAATTTTACGATACCAAGAGCATTACCAAATGGCATAACTGTCATAACTTCGCCTACAGTGATATCTCCTGTATCAATACTTGCGCGGATACCACCACCGTTTTGGAATGCAAATTGTACTTCTGGGTCAATTTTTTTAGCACTAGCCAGCATACCATCAGTAATTAAGTTACCGAGGTTTGTTTCTCCTGCACGTACGCCCCAAAGACCACGACCACCATTTAGTGGTGAAACAGCTGTATTACCTGTTGATTGATTTAATATTTTTGAAATTTTCTCTTTATATGGAGCTAAAAGTGCTTCAGCCTCAGCGTCAGCTTCGACATCCTTTAAAGCATGTAATTGACCGAGGTAGTCAACAATGGCACCGTTATCGTCGAATGTTAGGTCTAATTCACCTAAATTTTCGCTATATTGACCTGTTTGAACAATAATTGTTGGGTTCTTAAATGGTGTTTCAGCTTTTACAGGATTGTTTAATGGTGTATGTGTGTGACCACCTACGATCACATCAATACCCTCTACAGCTTTCGCTAGTAATTGGTCATTATCCCAATCTGCTGAGTCATCGAAACCTATATGAGTAACTGCGATGATTTTGTTTACACCTTGCTTGTCAAATTCTGCTACCGCTTTTTTCGCAGAATCGATATAGTTAGCAAATTGAACGTTAACAACGCTTGAAATTGTAGGTGTTTCTTCTGTTGTTAAGCCGAAAATACCTACTTGTTCTCCGTCGATTTCTTTAATAATACCGTTATAAATTTTACCGTTTTCAAAGTCTTTTGTGATTGTTTTAAATTGTAAGCCGTCAAATAAAGAATCTTTTGAAAAATCTACATTGGTCCCTAGTAATGGGAACTCTGCGCCTTTAACGAATTTTGCAAGTGCAGCATGTCCTTCTGGGCTTGATCCTAAATCGAACTCATGGTTACCAAAAGTCATGGCATCATAATCCATTAAGTTCATTAACCTCATATCGGCTTCTCCAGCAAATTCGTTAAAGTATAAAGTACCAGAGAAAACATCACCTGCATCTAAAAGAAGTGAGGTTGCATTTGCAGCACGAAGTTCTTTTACTTTTGTTGCACGCTTTGGAGCATCCTCAACGTGTGCATGCGTGTCATTTGAATGTAGAATTGTTAATTTGAAACCATCCTTCGCAGCTGTTGGTGTTGCGTCTGCTGCATGTGCGGCAAAACCGGGTGTAGCTAGTAAACTCGCAACTAAAGTTGTTGCTGCGATACTTTTAACCCATTTCATCAATAAATTCCTCCCTCATATTAGTCAAATGACTGACTATTTAATCTAATTCTATCATGAAAAAAATCTACCGTCATTACCAATAATGGAAATGTATATTAAAATTACTGTAAAAAATAGATGAAAGAAATGTTTAATAATATATTTCTACTTTTTTGGGATTATAGGTATATAGTTTGGAGTAATAGCTCATCACCATAATCTTAAGTTGAGCCGCTTCGTGGCATACTTTTTATATCATTCCCAAGAGGGCCTAAGTAAAGGCATAGTGCATTTTCAAATAGATGATTGCAGAATTTTGAGATTTCGACGTAAATAACGGCATAAAAAAACTGCACCTACTATTGTCAGCTTTTCAACAATAGGAAGTGCAGTACGATAATTACTGCTGATCCTTAACAACGATCGCCTTATTTAAAAATGGATGCTCGAATTCCAATTGAATAGCATGGAGCTCATAGTCGCCACTTGCCGTTTCTCTTGCTCCATACATTGTATCGCCAATAATCGGATGACCGATATGTGCTAAATGTACGCGAATTTGATGTGTTCTTCCTGTTTCAAGAATTAGGTGGACAACACAAGAGCTTTTATAGCGCGCTACAACTTCATAGTGTGTAACCGCATGCTGTCCAGTTTTTGAAACGACACGTCTTGTTGCATGATGTCGGTCTTTTCCGATGGCTTCAGAAATTGTGCCGGATGAAGAGCGTAAATTTCCTTGCACCTCTGCAGCGTATGTTCGAATAATGGATTTTTCCTCAATCATACGGTCAAAGATGGATTTTGCTAAAGGATGTTTTGCTACAAGTAACAAACCTTGTGTCCCTTTATCTAAACGATGGACATGCTCCGCATAAGTGCCGCCTTGCTCTTTAATATGGGCCATAACATGATTCATACAAGTGTGCGTATCGCGTGAATCATTTGGATGTGTCGACATGCCTTTCGGTTTAGAAACGATCAAACAATGGTCATCCTCATAGACGACATCAATTGCACAAACCGGTGTCGCTTGATAATTGGATGCCGGAATAGGGAATGTAAATTTTATTGTTGTACCTACCTGTAGAGGGTCATTCCACTGAATTGGGTCTCCGTCCATTGTTGTGATAGCCTTCGCCATGCGCAATTCATGGACTATCTTTTTACCGAGTCGCCAATGATTTCGTAATAGATCCTCGACTGTCAAATTATTCGTATTTATTTCATAGTGAAACATAAATCTTCCTCCGTAGAAAAGACCGTATTCCAAATGTAGAACACGGTCTCGAAATTAATTTGCTGCTTTCGCAGCCTTCATTACATAAAAGCTTGCCCCTGCAATTAACATAAATGCAGTTAGCGCTAAAAATGGGATTGTGATAAAGCCTAACCAGTTAATATATTGACCAGTACATGAAACAGCACCACAAGAAGGGGCAGTTTCAGCTAAAAAACTAAGCTTTTGAATACCATAATGGTAAAGTGATATACTGCCTCCTATCATGGCAAAAACAGCAGTTGTTACAGCAATACGTGCATTTTTTTGAATAAAGGCAATCGTTGTCATAATGACAATTGGATACATGAAAATTCGTTGGTACCAACACATTTTACAAGGTTCATAATGACGAATTTCAGAAAAGTATAAGGAACCCAATGTTGCAACGACAGAGACAATCCAAATAAATAATAAGCCATTTTCCACTTTTTTAGACATATAAATTCTCTCCTTAGTATAACCATGTACTTGTTCGATTATAGTTGTTCTAGTTTTATATGTAAATTAACTTACCCAAAATAAGGGATCATCACCAAAACGTGTGGTTGATTTCCGTTCCGACTGGGCGCTTTGTAGCTGTCGCTTCGCTTTCGCAACAGAGCAAAGCTTCCTGGGGGCGTCCGATGAGCCGCTTCACTCGCGTTGTGATCTGACCCCAAGGAGTCGCCCAGCCTCCACTACAATCAACTTATTTACATAGTATACGTTTTAACAAAAGTCATCCACAACTTTTGGGGATAAACCAAAATAAGATATATTCTTATGAAAAATTTCAGTCTAAAGTAGGAACGGCTTAGGCAGACGTTCCAGACTTTGAAATGTTATCATTAAAATTAGCAATGCCAAAGAAGAGGTGTTTTTGTGAGGGACAATGATCATTCCAATATTAGTATTTTAAAAGAGATTGCAGAGTTATTAAACGAAGAAACTGAAATTGTGTCGATGTTAAAGGGAGCACTTGTGAAATTTTTAAATGGCACAAATTTTGAAACGGGCTGGATCTTTTTTATCGATGAGAAAGGGCGCTCAGAGCTTGTTGTCCATGTCAATTTACCAGAGGCACTGGCGTATAAAAATTGCCATTATTTAGAAAAGGGAGGCTGTTGGTGTGTTTCCCGCTATCGTAATGAGGAATTAAAAAAAGCCTCTAATATTATTGAATGTCAACGTATTGAAAGTGCAATTGCAGCAAATGTTGGCGATCACGAAGGCATTACACATCATGCAACAGTACCGCTTCAATCTGGACAGGAGCGTTTTGGTGTTTTAAATGTTGCATCGAAGGATACCGTGCGTTTTTCAGAGGAAGAGCTAGCATTACTTGAATCGGTTGCATTTCAAATGGGATCAGCCATTAAGCGTATTTTACTGACTAAGCAGGAGCAGGAAATGGCACTTGTGAAGGAGCGCAATCGTCTAGCACGAGATTTACATGATTCCGTGAATCAGCTGCTTTTTTCGGTTACATTAACGGCGAGAGCTGGTATTGAAATGACAAGCGATAGTGATGTGAAGGAAACATTTAAGGAGATTCAGCACTTAACACAGGATGCCTTAACAGAAATGCGTGCTCTTATTTGGCAGCTCCGTCCAAAAGGATTAGAAAATGGTTTACTTGAAGCGATCAAAGTGTATGCCGAAATGCTTGGCTTGAAACTCCAAGTAACGGTCTCTGGTGTACTACAATTTCCATCACGTATCGAAGAAACATTATTTCGAGTAGCCCAAGAAGCACTTAATAATGTTCGTCGTCACGCTGGTGTTCTGGAGGCTGCACTTTATATTACGGTCACTTCTACAGATATTTTACTTGTTATTCGTGATGAGGGACGAGGCTTCGTCATCGATCATAACACGAAGCTACTTTCAATAGGCTTGCAATCCATAAAGGATCGTGCAAAATCAGTTGGTGGCAAAGCTGACTGGGTTAGTGAAATTGGTAAAGGAACAGAGCTGTTAATCCGCTTGCCATATTAGGGGGGAATTGTATGATACGTGTTTTAATCGCAGATGACCATCATGTAGTACGTCGTGGTCTATTGTTTTTCTTAAAAACACAGAAAGATATTGAAGTTGTAGGAGAAGCGAAAAATGGACTTGAGGCAGTAGCATTGGCGGAAAGTATACAGCCAGATATTATACTCATGGACTTAGTAATGCCTGAGATGGATGGGATTCAGGCAACGAAGCGCATTAAAGCGAAGTTTCCGCAAATAGAAATTCTAATGCTGACAAGCTTTTCAGATCGTGATCATGTGGTGCCAGCTATGGAGGCAGGAGCTGCAGGCTATCAGTTGAAAGATATTGAACCTGATGAGTTGGTATTGTCTATTCGTCGTATTATGAAAGGCGAAAATACTTTACATCCAGAAGCAACGACAACTCTTGAAATGGAGCGTCAAGAATCAAAAAATGCACCTCATGTTTTAAACCCACTAACACCTCGTGAACAGGATGTGCTTGCAGAGCTTACAAAAGGGAAAAGTAATCGAGAAATCGCGTCTTCTTTATTCGTTACCGAAAAAACAGTAAAAACTCATATATCTAATATTTTCACAAAGCTACAAGTACAGGATCGAACGCAGGCGGCTCTTTATGCAGTGAAGCACGGGCTGACAGAGGGTAGCGGTGTATAAAATTAGTACAGATTTAGCTTATGATCGCGGGGACAATATTTGTTAAGTGATTGGAGTGAAGGGTGGACGCCTCAGGAAATTCGCCAGCCGAATGGCAATCACCGCCACGTTACGATGATGGGATTGGATTGTGAAAAAATAGGGAAATGTAACCGACGAGTTCATAGGACTCGTTGGTTTTTAATGAATAATGATTTAACTGCATCATGTCGCTGCCGCTACGCTTTCACACAAAAACATAAGCACAAAGCCGATTCTGGACGGTAATTATGCCATGGCATAATGGATATAAAAAGTATTGTTGGAGTAAAAATATATGAAGCAGTTGGAGGTGACCTGCGGGAATAGCGTAAGAACTGAGACCCGCAGGAGAGAAGTATGAGGGGCAAGGACTCAGATCACGCCCCGGAGTGGAACATGTAGGCAAGTACATATTTAGGTGAAAAGTCTTTATTTTTGAATAAAAAATTTGTTAGAAATATCAATTAATGTAGAGCTTGGTGAAATAGATAGGTCATCTTTTAGTTTCTGTTCATAATCGAGAAATACTTTGTAGGCCTGCTCCTGAAACCCTGCATTTATTAAAATGTGTAAATAGTGTTCAAGTTTTTGTTCATTATATGGATCAAACTCTAACAGACTGTTTAAAAAATTTAACGCCTTATTAATATCCGTTAGTACGGTTGCTTGAAAACCTTTTTCTAATAAATCTATGTATGACTTTGTCAGCTTATCTTTATAGGTAGTAGCCCATTCATAATCATCAAAAATGAGTAGTCCATTTTTATAAATTGAGAGACATTGATTGATCAATGAAATTGGAGGGAATTCTAACTTCGTGAAATCCTCATAATATTTTTGAAAATCATATAAATCACAAAGGATATTCGGCTTTTCGAAGATATAGCATTTGTTTGAAAAGATAATACAGTTCGCATAACCTATATTATTTAAAGTTTTTCTTAAATAAGAAAGAGCGGTATGAAGATTCGATTTTGCTCGTACATAGTCTAAATTAGGCCACAGAATTTCAATTAAATAATCACGATGAATAGGAATGTTTGGATGTAATATGAAATATACAAATAACTCCTTAGTTTTCTCGGTTTTAAAGGCAACTAAGCTGTTGTTGCTGTATGCAGCAAATTGATTAAAGCATTGAACGTTTAACATAGTTTTTGAATCTTTTTTAATCATTTGCTGAACGGAATATTCATGCTCGATACGAGAAATAGTTTTTTCTAAGCGAGCATGACTGATTGGTTTAAGTACGTAGTCAAGACCACCGATTTCATATGCCTGTAGAGCAAATTCTTTATATAACGTTATAAAAATAAGACTGACATGTGGACGATCAGTTTTGATAATATCAGCTAACTCAAGCCCTGTTAGTTCACTCAGTCTTACCTCTAAAAAAATAACGTCAAATTCTAATATAGGAAGCTCACTTAAAAATACTTCTACACTTGTAAAAGTTTTGATTACCTGTATTTGCTGAAATGCTTGTAGTTTATTTTGAAAATAGTGTAAAGCTAAAGGTTCATTGTCTATTAAAACGGCTCGAATCACATCAAAATCTCCTTTTTACAATTAAATTGAAAACCATTAAACTCTAGTTCGTTGTCTTTGAAAAGGCTTCTCGAATATAGGGTGGGTACTAAAAAATAAATTTCATATAAAATGAAAAATTTGTCACAAAGATTTAGGACGTACATCCGTTTTCCATAAGTGATCGTTAGGTCTCCTCTTACGTATCTCTTCGTACAAGATTTATCTGTTTAACTTATTCCCGATGTTGTCTCGTGCTCCGTGCTAAACCTTTTTACGTAGAAATTTGGACTTCCACAAATAGTTACTATAAAGTTTTTCTCCTTCATAGTGTTCAGCGCCCTTAAATAGAGGATAGAAGTTTTATAGGTTATGTTAAGAGAAATTGAAATAATTAAGCGTTTATTGTAAAAAACAACGTAGCTATAGTTGAAAAAACGTTTAAATAGCGCCGATTATAAATATTTAAGTCGTTTTTTCCTATATTGTAAAAATAGTATAATGAATGTAATAATTTATCAGGCGTTATTATAGTACATTTGACTTAAATAAAACTCAAAAAGTACTTAAAAAATACTTAAAACAGATAGGAATCGGTAAGGAAAACGACGTAATTAGCATTGGGGAAAAAAAGATTTACAGAGGGAGTACAACTTTGAAACGTTGAGCTGTGCATTTCTAGAATGAAGGATATAAAAGAAGAGATGACGACATTTCAGCGCAAAGAAATCAACTTAACTGAACTCCCATCGGATAAAGAGTGGCATCGCCCTCAAAATATAGTAAACCTTACGTTATCTTTCGAATCTGTAATCACGACATTAGTAGAAGAATCATTTGGCGCTGAACATGTGGATAATGAGCGTTTAACTATTAACATAGCATTGCCTGAGGATGAATGGCTATATGGCTTTCTTCTTAGCTTTGGCCATCGCCTAAAAGTTTTAAAACCATCTCATATACGTGACATTGTATTAAAGCGAGCACAGGACATTGTAGAGCTGTATAAAGAAATTTAATAGATGACATACAGATGTCAGGTTTCCTTTGGTATAGTCAAAACAAATAGAACGAAGGGTGGATTTAATCATGCAAAGTTATTGTCAAAGCTGTGGAATGCCATTAGTGAATGAGGCTTTACTTGGTACAGAAAAAGAAGGACATAAAAATCAGGAATATTGCACATATTGTTATGAATTAGGAGAGTTTAAGCAGCCAAATCTAACAGTTGAAGAAATGCTTGAAATTTGTGTGTCACAATTAAGGGAAGATGGCATGGCGGAAGTGGAAGCACGCCAAATGTTGACTTCTTTTTTACCAAGCCTAAAGAGATGGAGAAAGCATGACATAAAAGAACCGGTTGTAATGAATAAAGAATTATTTCAAATCGTAGGAATTTCAGCACGAACAAGTAAGGCGCATGAAATTACCGCTCAAGCAAAAATCACGCAATTATGGACGAATTGTTTCCCCCTAGCAAAACGGGCATTATAAAACGACTCCCTTCTCGTGTAAGGGAGTCGTTTTTTGCGTAGATATTTATTTATTAAGTAAAAGCTCATAGCATTATAGGCTGTGAGCAAAATATTATTTTTATCGCCTAAATCAAACAAGCACGATTATATCTTACGACGGCCATATATTTTCTTTCAGCGCTTGTCCAAACAGTCACTGAAATAGTAGAACTCAGGTTTGCGGCAAGTGCAAAGCCAAATCCCGTATAATTATGCCATAATTGATTTTAGTCAGTTTCCTCATCGCTGTCATTTGATAAATCATGTTCAGATAATTTCAGAACTTCTAAGTATAAAATATGGTGACCATCTAATTCTTTTGCGATAAATTCATAACCTTGTTCTTCAATACTGTCTCCTTCGACTGCATCAAAGCGCATTGTCATGAACCAACCACCGATTGTATCAATATCATCATCCTCTATGTCGGTACCTAGCATATCATTAACGTTTTCAACTAGCATCTTCGCATCTAAAATAAAGTGATCTTTCGCAATTTCCTGAACTTCTGGAACTTCATCTTCATCGAATTCATCTTGAATGTCGCCGACAATTTCCTCAATAATATCCTCAATCGTAACTAGTCCAGATGTTCCGCCATATTCATCCATTAAAATGGCCATATGAATACGTTCACGCTGTATTTTTAGTAACAAATCGTTAATTTGCGTTGTCTCCATTACGCGAATAATTGGCTGCATATAGTCAATCACTGGCTTATCGCCATTTGCTGGGTCTTTAATGTAAGCAGTTAATAAGTGCTTCATATTGACTAAGCCGATAATATGGTCTTTATCACCGTCGATAATTGGATAACGGGTATATTGCTCAACGCCCATTAAATCGAAAACTTCTCTAATCGTTAGTTTTTTTTCAATACCGACGATTTCAGTACGTGGGACCATGATTTCTTTCGCAAGACGATCAGAGAACTCAAAAATACTGTTCACATATTCATATTCTGAAGTATTAATTTCTCCACCCTTTAAACTATCGGACAAAATCATACGTAACTCTTCTTCAGTATGGGCTACTTCTGATTCTGACATCATTTTTAAGCCGAAAAGGCCAGTTAAGCTACGCGCAGATCCGTTCAGCAGCTTAATGATTGGATACGTAATGTTGTGGAATAGAATCAATGGGCCAGAAAGGTTTAATGTTACAAATTCTGCTTTTTGGATGGCAAGTGTTTTTGGCGCCAATTCCCCCATAACTACATGCATAAACGTTACAATTGAGAATGCAAGGATAAATGAAAGGACAGTAGTAAAATTTTCACTCAAATTTAGAAATTCAAACACTGGATTTAATATTATCTTAAATGTAGGCTCACCAAGCCAACCTAGACCTAAAGCAGTGATCGTAATACCTAATTGACATGCAGATAAGTATTCATCTAAATCTGAAATTACACGTTTTGCATTTTTTGCTTTTTTATGCCCTTCGGCAAGCAATTGATCAATACGTGTAGATCTTACTTTAACGATTGCAAATTCGGTTGCAACGAAAAATCCTGTCATTATTATTAGTAGGGCAAATGCCGCCAACCTTATGGTTATTTCCATTATGTCTCCGTCCAAATAATTCCTTTGTCCCCGCCCGAATGAGGGAGGTAAACAAAGTGTACACCTCCTATGATTTTAAAAAATTGTTGAATGCTTTAATCATAAAATATTTGCATGCAAAACACAAATATTGACAACCATTTTTTAAATGGATTATCACACCGTCAATTGAAAAAATTAAATAATTTCGAACACTAAAAGATTGAAAATAGAAATTTGTTATGCTAACTTTAAATGTAGCAAAGAATAGTTTGTTTAGAGAAAGAAGCATTTACATCTCATATAAAACGACACGTCAAAAATCTCAAGAGAGTTCTACTTGCGGATTTTTTTAAATGAATTATTTTAATAGCAATAAAAGGGAGCCGTCTCATTCATATGAGGTGGCTCCTTTGTCATGTTTAAAAATATAATAGATAGTGTCATAGCATCACCTTCGACAAAGTAAGGGGTGGTTTCCGTTCCAACTGGGGGCTTTCCCGTGGGCGTCCGCTATGCCGCTGCGCTCCAGGGTCTCATCTGTGACGCGCTGATCCTCAAGAAGTCGCCCAGCGAAATTGATCAGTCGTAAACATGGTACAACATAAGCTCATGAATCATTTTTTTTACATCCCCTTCGTTTGGAGGGATAGGTCCATGCCATTGTATAACGCCATCTTTTAAGTACTCCGCTGAATAACGTTCACGTTGATAAAAGAATGAAATAACCCAACCCGGGAGCTGAGAATTTTCAAATAAAGGCTTACAGCTAAAATGCTGAATCATAACCTGACCTCATTTCTTATATATGTAGTTACTATTATTCAAGGATGGCGGTAATTTTGCAACTATTCACTATAGCGTTGTATAGGCTAAGACATAATAATAACGTGTGGTTAATTTCAAATCAGCATCTTTACAATAATGAAGATGGATAAAAATAGTTAATTAACTTATTTAATAGAGGGTATTTCTTTCGTAGAAAATCATTGCTCTGCTATAATTAGTGCAGCAGGCGACAAAATACGCCAATAGTGAATACAATTGAAATGAGAGGATACTAATGGATAATTTTCTAGTGACATTAATATTTATGGCCATTATCGGTGCTGCAATCGGTGGTGTAACGAATCACCTAGCTATTAAAATGCTTTTCCGACCACATGAAGCTATATATATTAAAAATAGGCGAGTACCCTTTACACCAGGTCTTATTCCAAAACGACGTGACGAATTAGCTAAGCAACTTGGGCTAACGGTTGTGAATTATTTATTAACACCTGAAACCTTTAGAAAGAAATTTTTCTCAAAGGATATTCAAGAAAAGGTAGAACAGTTTGTACAAACGAAGGTAGAAGAAACGATTTTTACAAATGATAAAACCATTCAAGATTGGCTATCGTTAGCTGGGTTTTCCAATATGTCAGCAACAATTGAACAGAAGGTAGAAGCAATTGTTGAGGGACAGTTTGAGTCAGTTAAGAATACACTATCAACGAAATCAATTCGTACACTACTATCAGCAGATATTCAACATACAATTGATGCAAAGATTCCAGTAGCGGTGGATCATATTTTAGAAAAGGGTGAGGATTATTTTTTATCACCTGAGGGCGAAATGACCATTAAGGCGATGATTGATGACTTCTTATCGTCAAAAGGATCACTTGGTGGCATGATTAATATGTTTTTAGGTGATTCCTCGTCGCTCATGGCAAAGGTTCAGCGTGAGCTTGTGAAATTTTTACAGGCACCAGGAACATCGGCATTACTAACGCAAATTTTTACGCAGGAATTGGAGAAATTAAAAGATCGCCCAGCAATAGATTTCTTACAGGATATTCATTTTGAACAAATATTATCGAAATTGCAAAGTTACGTAAAAGAACAATTAGCAGTTGAAGAGCGCTTGAATTATCCTATTTCGCATTACTGGCCAGAAGGTAATTCATGGATGAAGGAAACAGTGGTTCCACAAGCCATTGAAAAAGCTTTTGTAAAAGTTGAGGAGAAATTAGAAGATGTGTTGAAACGCTTAAATTTACAAGAAGTAGTACGTGAGCAGGTCGATTCTTTCCCAGTAGCGAAATTAGAGGAGCTTGTACTAGGTATTTCAAAGCGTGAGTTTAAAATGATTACAGTACTTGGTGCAGTTCTTGGTGGATTGATTGGGGTTGTGCAAGGGTTAATTGTTTACTTTATTTAAAAAGGAGAATTATGTTGATGATTAATATTTACAATGAAATTAATGCGTTAGAGGCAACTTTTCGGAAAACACCCGAATTTGAAGCGTTGAAAGAGGCCGTGACAGCGGTTAAGGAAGATGAAGAGGCAGTAAATTTATTCAAAAATTTTCGTAAGATTCAAATTGACCTACAGAAAAAACAATTAACTGGCGAAGATATTTTGGAGGATGAGCTTGTATACGCGCAAAAAGCAGCACAGCTTGCACAGCAAAATGCTAAAATTTCTGCAATGCTTGAGGCAGAAATGAAGCTAAGTAAGATCATAGAAGAAGTAAACCGCATTTTAATAAAACCTATTCAAGCGCTGTATGAAGAATTTTAACTTCGCAACAAAAACAACATGTTTTACTGTCGCAAACGAGAGTCCTGAAAAAACAGATGCTATCATCGATCTGATTAAACAGCTTTCTTAGGCATAAAAATACTAATAGTTGCACATATAACAAGTAACAAGAAAAACGTGTTTCCGCGAGCCGGAGCACGTTTTCAATTTATGGTTGGAGGTATACTATGCATGTAATCATTGAATGGACCTATAAAGCGCAAAAGGGTGCAGAAACTGTTTTGCGGTCAGAAGAAATGCCTGCAGCTCAAGCATTACTACTTGCAGAGGATATGGAGCGAACAGGGAGAGTAAAATCACTGCATTGTGTCGATCGACAGGATACAAATTGGTCTTTAAAAGAACTCAAGGCATATTTAAAGGAAATTGACACTGAGCCACACAATATTACAGTCTATTTTGATGGGGGCTTTGATCGTGCAACAAATCAAGCGGGGCTTGGCTGTGCGATTTATTATGAGCAAAATGGCAAGCCATATCGATTAAGACAAAATTCTTTTTCGTCAGAGCTTAAATCCAACAATGAGGCAGAATACGCAGCGCTTTATTTGGGGTTAGTGGAGCTAGAGCTATTGAATGTTCACCATTTGCCTGTTTGTTTCACAGGTGATTCCCAAGTTGTTATCAATCAATTGAGTGGGGAGTGGCCGGCACTTGAAAAGAATTTATCTAGCTGGGCTGATAAAATTGATGCCAAGCTAGGGGAACTCAGTATCCAGCCAGAGTACAAGCTTATAGCACGTAAAGAAAATGCAGAAGCTGATCGCCTTGCCACTCAAGCATTAAACGGTATCGATATTACAGGGCTAAGGGAAATGGTAAAGGAGTAGGTAGTAGACACGCTAAAGAGAAAGCACCAGTATTTATGAACTGCGCCCCAATTGTTAGGCATACCACCTAACAATTGGAGGTGCATTTTTTTGTCTAATGACAAGCTGTTCAATGCTATCTGAATGGTAATGAAAGTTATAAAGATAGTAGACAATTGATTGGTGTAAACAAAAAATCAATTTTACGCTCTGGATATGGTCCGATTATTAACTTGCCTACTGTCAAATGATCCCATCATAAATTTTCCTATTTTTAATGAAACTTTTACCATCCTAAAACTACTAATACTATGATTTAATAAAAAGGAGAGAGATTTTATGAACATGAAAAAATTTGCACCTGCAGCAATGACAGCATTATTATTTGGAAGTGTAGTAATACCAGTCGCTTCGGCAAAAGAAAATCCGACAGAGACAGAGCAACAACTACCACAAATTCAAATTGATCCTGTTCGCATTTTTAATACTACTTATGGGGTAGTTGAAAAAGCCGATTCTAGTGAAAAAATTACATATTTCACAGTAAAAAATGGCGATCAATCAAACATTTTAGAGATCACAAAAGATACACTTGTTTTCGATAATACAGGTAAAAAAGTGGACCTTAAAGAAGGGGATAAAATAGCAGCTTATACATTTGCGAACAAGCCACAAAAATTAATTTATCCACCACAATTCAATCCCGATGTTGTTATTGTTGAAACTAAGGAAGCTGGATTTGTTAAAGTTGATTACTTCTTTGAGAACTTAACCAATACTTATGATATCTTAAAATTAAGCATTGGAGAAAACACGGAGCTTTTAAATACGAAGGGAGAGAAAGTTGCAGCTAAAGATTTAACAGAGAAGAACTTAGTTGTTTTCTATACAGCTTCAACAAAAAGTATCCCAGCTCAAGCAACACCTTCGAAAGTAATTGTTCTTGATGACGAATCAGGAAATGAAACAGAAAATACTGTAGATGCGGAAATAGCAGAAATAATCGCGACAGATTATTTTGAAGTCGATGGAACAAAAATGGTACCATTGCGTTTGATTGCCGAAAAACTCGGCTTTACAGTGGAGTCAACAGGTAAAGGTGCCATTGTATCAAAAGGTAATTTATCGTACACAATTACTCGTGGAGAAAAAATGTTTGGTTATAATAAAGCATTACGCCCACTTAATGCTGCCCCAGCTTTGTTAAAAGATAATAAAACCTATGTACCAGTTGAGTTTGTAGAGGAGTACTTAAAATAATTCTAAAAATCCCTGTAAAGGTAAGTTTACCTTTATAGGGATTTTTGCGTTTTTGGAAGAAATCTAAATGAATTTTATTTCCAAATATATTCATCGCAGGAAACTTGGGGGGACAAGCAACGTCTTAATCAACGGAGAGCATGACTTTCCTTCAGGAATTCAAATAGAAGAGAGGAATTAATTTGGAAAGAAAATCAAGAAGCTCTAAAAAAGAGAAACCTAAAAATAAAGCAATAAAAATAACCTTACTAGTCATTGTCATTCTACTAGTAACCGTAACTAGTTATGGAGCTTATGCGCTTGTTAAATTTAAAAATGCCTATGATAGTTCAAAGGTCGATTTAAAAAGAGAAGGAAATAAATCAAATCTTAGGGAAGAGGATGTATCAGTTAAAAAAGATCCTATCTCAATTCTATTAGTAGGTGTTGAAGATTACTCTAGTCAGGCGGAGAATGGTCGAGCAGACACTCAAATGGTCATTACTTTAGACCCGGATACATCTGAAATTAACTTACTTACAGTACCTCGAGATGCAAGAGTTAAAATAGAAAATGCAGGGGAATATACAGGAATACATAAAATCAATGCCGCTTATAATTACGGATCAATAACAGGCTATGGGGCAATTAAACTGCAAGTAGAGACAGTCGAAAAATTCCTTAATATACCGATAGATAACTTTATTGCAGTAAACTTTGATGGTTTTAGAGATATTGTCGATGCTTTGGGTGGAGTAACAATAGATGTAAAAGAGGCTTTCTGGGAAGATAATATTTACGATAGAAAACAAAGGATAGAATTTCATAAAGGAGACGCACATTTAAATGGGGAAGAGGCACTTGCATTTGTAAGAATGAGATACAGACCTGTTAATGTTTCATACTCACGCGAGGAGAGACAAAGACAATTTTTGACGGCAACCATTAATCAAGCAAAATCGACGAATACAATATTTAAAATTGGTCAAATTGCAGATATTTTAGGAGAAAACGTAGAAACCGATTTAAATCCTAAAGAGATCTACGCACTTCAAAAGCAATATTTGAATGCTAAAAACATATCTACGAAAACGATAGAAATAAAAGGCGAAGATAAGTATATCGACAAAGTTTCTTATTTTATGCCTAATATGGAAAGCTTGGAGAATGTAAGCATGGAATTAAGAAAGATCCTTAAACTAAAAGAACAAAGTTTCAAAACAAACGCGGCTATTGAAAGATAAAAAATAAGAAACCATTTTGATGAACTTTTCAAAATGGATTTTTTGAATTATTAAACTGAATGTTCTGTTATTAATTGCGGCTTTGCTTAACGTTATAAAAATTTGTTAAACTATTGGTGCTGTAATTTTTGAGAGAAAAGAGCGAAGAAAATGAAAATTATTCATATAGATCAAAAATATCCTGAGGATTGGATTCGCGTATTAAATCATATTGCGAATTTATTTTTTGAGGATTCCAAGTTAAAAGTAGAGTCTGAAGGAACAAATATGGCAGTGTCATTCAAATATAACATTGGGGATGATTCTTCAATTTCTACAAAAGCCGTGCTTGAGGTAGATGGTAAGCGTTATACGAAAGATTACCGTATTCAATACGAATCTGAGGCCGAAGGACGTGAGCTAAATATTCGTATGAAGCGTGCTTTGTCTCACGTATTTTTAGATGTGCTAGAGCAACATACTGGAATGCAGCAGCAATGGGGAATTTTAACGGGTGTGCGTCCAACTAAGCTTTACCATAAATTTCGAAAGGCTGGGAAGAGTGAGGAAGAAATTGCAGAGATTCTTATTCGTGATTTCCGCCTGTCAGAAGAAAAGGTAGCGCTATTAAAAGAAATAGTGGCTCGTCAGTTAGTGACGATTCCTGATTTAGATGAAATCGGTAAAGAAATAAGTATTTATATTGGCATTCCTTTTTGCCCAACTAAATGTGCCTATTGCACGTTCCCAGCCTATGCGATTGGCAGCAATCGAAAGCAAGGGCGTGTTGCTACATTTTTAGATGGGCTGCATATTGAATTACGTGAAATGGGGAAATGGCTGAAGGAAAATAATATGAAAATCACGTCCATTTACTGGGGTGGCGGTACTCCGACGTCTATCGAGGCATGTGAAATGGATGCACTCTATCAGACGATGCAAGAATCCTTCCCGCATCCTGAAACAATCCGTGAAGTAACTGTCGAAGCTGGCAGGCCTGATACGATTACGCCTGAAAAACTAGAGGTGCTAAAAAAATGGGGCATTGACCGAATCAGTGTTAATCCACAATCGTATACAGATGAAACACTTAAAGCAATTGGACGTCATCATACGGTACAAGAAACAATTGATAAGTTTTGGTTAGCGCGTGAATCGGGCATGCATAACATTAATATGGATTTAATCATTGGTTTACCAAATGAAGGAATTGAGGAGTTTCAGCATTCATTAGATGAATCTGGAAAAATGCAGCCGGAATCGCTAACGGTCCACACATTATCATTTAAGCGTGCATCGGAAATGACACGTAATAAGGATCAGTACAAGGTAGCAGACCGTGATACTGTTGCACAAATGATGCATATGGCACAAGTATGGACGAAGGAAAATGAGTATGTACCATACTATTTATATCGTCAAAAAAATATTTTAGGTAATTTAGAAAATGTCGGCTACAGTAAAGCTGGCGAAGAAAGTATCTATAATATTCTCATCATGGAGGAAGTACAGACAATTTTAGGGATTGGCTGTGGTGCATCCTCTAAATTTGTACATCCTGAAACGGGGAAGATTGCGCAGTTCCATAATCCAAAGGATCCAGCTGCCTACATCATGACATTTGAAGAGGCAATCGGTAAAAAAATTGAGTTTTTAGATGAATTATATAAGGTATAAAAAAATGAGGCAATCTGACGTGATGTTCAGATTGCCTCTTATATGTGCGCCCGGCATGCGTATGAACTATAGGGTGCAAGTCCCGAACCCCGA
>DAMBVB010000033.1:0-39594 GCA_032053185.1 Lysinibacillus sp. | reverse complement strand
TTATGGGCTTCTTTTATTTCCACTTAGGTGTTGCACTTAATATTACAATTCGTCTTATTAAAAAAATTTTTTGAAAAAATGAATCGGAAATGAAGTGGCATCCGTCAGTAGTTTAGAAAGAAGGTGTGGACAACGATGGCTATCGAAAAAATTATTGCAGAGCACGGTGACTATTTACTAAAGGTTGCTTTTTTATATGTAAAAAATGAAGCAACAGCTGAGGACATTGTGCAGGATGTGTTTATCGCCTTTTATCAAAAGCAGGAGCAATTTCGTCAAGAATCATCATTACGTACATATTTAGTGAAAATGACGGTTAATAGAAGCCATGATTATTTGCGTAGTTGGAAAAGTAAACGACTGACACTCTTTGAAAAAATAACAGGGCGTACGACAGCAGTCACGCCTGAAAAAGAATTTCTTGCTAAGTCCACAAAACGAGAGCTAGTGGAAGCTTTGTTTACATTATCTGTGGCCTATAGGGAAGTACTGATGCTCTATTATTTTGAGGATATGACGACAGTGGAAATTGCACAGCTCGTATGTTGCCGAGAAGCAACAATACGCACAAGATTACAGCGTGCTAGAAAGCAACTTGCAACAGCAATTGGTGATTATGATTGGGAGGTGTTACGCCATGAATCAATTTAAAGAAGATGTGCTACATGAACTTCGAGATGTAAAGCTTACAGATGAGAAAAAACGGGTAATTGCCCAAAAAGCTCGAAGTAAAACGAAACAAAGAAGAACTAGTCCGTGGCAATATTGCGTGGTACTAGCAACGTTTACACTTTTTGTCATTGGTTTTAGTTATTTATTATCACACAATAAAAATTCAGGAAGTCATCAGGCGGCTAGCTTAAAACAAGAGACGGATACGTGGAGTATATGGACATTTTTACATTACGATTTAGTAAAAGGTATATTGCTTTTTAGCTTTTTGGTGGGAGTTGCTTTACTTGTTAAACGCGTTTTAATCAAGAAAGGATATGGCCTACCGGTGTGCATTGAATGTGGGGAAACTTGGTCAGAGAAGCAGGCCCGAAAAATGTACCGGAAAAATGGACAGCTCGAATGTCCTTATTGTGGGAAAAAACAATATCGTACAAAAAAATCTATGAAAATGGGTGGCATTTTAGCAATTCCGGTTCCTTTTTTTACTTTTATGCAATTTATTTTTAATAATATTACGATTGGGGTTATTTTCTTTATAGTTGGAGTTCTTATTTATTATCGTCAATTAGCACCATATGTCTTTGATTTACAAGAAGATGATCCTATCAACGATCCGCTTTGGTAATTTGTGAAGAGAAATTGCTAGTTCACTATAGCTATTTTTCAAAATAGATTGACAACCGTTTTTATTTGCTTTATCTTTGTGTTAACTTATTTTAATGGCGAGTTAACTTAAAAAGGGAGGCATTTTAGTTTGAAAAAGAGTAGTACATACAATTATGTGTTAGCGGCATTTGGTGCAGCAATTATTGCTGTTCTTGCACAAATAACAATTCCACTACCACTTATTCCAATTACAGGACAAACTTTAGCGGTAGGCTTAGTCGTAACGATTTTAGGGACAAGACTTGGTACATTATCGGTACTGCTTTATATTTTACTAGGTGCAGCTAGTATTCCGGTATTTAGCGGTATGTCGGGTGGAATTGCCATTTTGATTGGTCCAACAGGTGGCTATATCATTGGCTTCTTAGCTGCTGCCATTTTTATCGGTTTATATTTAGATAAATTCGGCATGACGATTTTCCAAGCCATCATTGCGAACGTAATTGGAATGGTTGTGACATTGGCGTTTGGAACAACTTGGTTAAAAATTGTCGGAGATTTAACTTGGACAGTTGCATTTATGGGTGGTGCGGCACCATTTATCGTTGTAGGGATTGTGAAAGCTGTTCTGGCAGCATGGTTTGGCGTAATTGTTCGTCGTCGCTTAGAACGCGCACATTTAATTGAAGCAATTGCATAGGAGGATTTGTTTTGGCAACATTATGGACGGGTGGAAAAATTTACACGATGGCGCAAGTTGGCGAAACAGTTGAAGCAGTCCTTGTAGAAGAAGGGAAAATTGTGGCGACAGGCTCAGTAGATAGCTTGTCGCCACAAGCTTCTTCTATACGACATTTACAAGGAAATGTGATGTATCCTGGCTTTGTCGATAGTCATTTACATATTATTGGCTACGGGGAGAAATTAAAGCATATTGATGTCTCGAACGTTAGAAGCAAGGACGAGCTACTGGCAATTATTCGTGAGCGGATGCTAGAAGTTCTCTCCAATGAATGGGTCATTGCGATCGGCTTTAATGAGACACAATTTGAAGATCCTATTTTTCCAGCTTTAGCGGAGCTTGATGCACTTGGTGAAGCACATTTAATTATTAAGCGCAGCTGCCATCATTTAATTTTAGCTAATTCCAAGGCGCTTGCATTTGCGGGAATATCAAATGACACACCATCTCCAGAGGGTGGGGTCATTGATAAGGTGGATGGACGGCTAACAGGAATGTTAAAAGATGCAGCATTGTATATGATTGTCAACCATATGCCTCATATTACACCCGAGTATATTGAGGATGCTCTTGAAAAGGCGGTACTATCCTTACAATCATTTGGCTTAGTAGGTGGTCATTCTGAGGATTTAAGCTATTACGGGCCACCGCTTCAACCAATACATGCTTTTCGAAAAATCGTCGAGGCAAAGCAATCGTTTAAAGTTCATTTATTACAACACCACACGGTATTTGAGGAAGTTGCCAAGATGGAGGAACTATCTTCTCCACATTTAGAGTTTGGTGCTATGAAGATTTTTGTCGATGGTGCCTTCGGAGGACGTACTGCTGCTCTTCGTGAACCGTACAGTGATGAACCAGGCAATTGCGGTATGCTTGTCCATTCAACAGAACAATTAATGGAGTATGTTCAACTGGCACGTCAACATGGACAAACAGTAGCGGTGCATGCCATTGGGGATTTAGCCATTGAAACCATTTTAAAAGTGTTTGCCGCCCATCCGCCTCGAGAAGGCCAATTAGATCGTGTTATTCATTGTAGCTTGGTCGATGAAGGTATTTTAGAAAAACTCGCTGCGTTGCCTATCGCAGTGGATATGCAGCCCCAATTTGTGCAGGGAGAGTATGAGGCAGAACTAGCTAGGATAGGGGAGGAACGAGCAAAAGGCTTGCACCCGTTAAAATCACTGTTAGATCGTGGATTAGTTGTTGCAGGTGGCAGTGATGCCCCGATTGAAGTACCCAATCCTTTATATGGTATATATGCTGCAGTAACAAGACGGAATTTTGGGGAATCCCATAACGGCTACGGTCCAGAAGAGAAGATTTCACGCTTTGATGCAGTAAGCCTCTATACTGTAGGAGCTGCAAAAATAATAGCTCAAGACCATGTTCGAGGAAAGATTGAAAAGGGCTATACAGCAGACTTCACAGTTTTAGAAGAAGATCTTTTTACGATAAATATTGAAAACATGCCACAAGTAAAAGTCGCATATACGGTTGTTGATGGCCGCATTGTTTATGATAAATGGCTAAGACAAAAGGATTTTAGCCAATGAAAAACCCGAACTATATTACGTAACCGCTCATTTAGTGTTTCGTAATCGTTTGGGTTTTCTCTATTGCTTTGTTCATTAAAAAATTATCTGCTTTCATAATTGGGCATTCTCTCCATTCAACAAAAATTTTTTAGGAGCTATCGTCTTTCTGATAAATTTTTCACTTGATGCTCTCGTGGAGAGTTTCTTTTCGGGGGCACAGGAGCTGTAACTTTCATTTTTTAAATGCTATTAATCATCACAAAAAATAGGGCCAGGAAAATTACAAGAAGTACCGTTGTATTGATATCTCTAACGTAAAAGTTGTTTTAGCCCCGTTAATTTGTCTCGATTGTATTAGTTACAGAGTTACATACAAAAAAGTTTCAAGAAAATTTTTATAGACACCATCAATACAGAAATCTTATCATTTTCCTTTGCATATTATGGAACAAATTGTATTTCATGAGCGACAGATAATTTGAAATAAATGGCTTTACATATCATGTAAGAAGAGCTTATAAAAATCGTAAAGATGTTTAAGATAGGGGATACGATAGCTATGACTG
Source organism: Lysinibacillus sp. (assembly GCA_032053185.1). Taxonomy (GTDB): domain Bacteria; phylum Bacillota; class Bacilli; order Bacillales_A; family Planococcaceae; genus Lysinibacillus. The sequence continues at coordinate 35,464 of DAMBVB010000033.1, read as the reverse complement.
GGGTGAGTAAATGCACAAAGAGGGACAAGGAATGCGACAAGCCGTCTACAATATTTATATGTATCGTATCGATTATATACAGGTTTTCGCCCTTATTAAGTTATTTCAGTTTTTATTAGTTGTTCCTATGACGGCTATCGTATGTAAGCTAATGTTGCGAGTAACGGGCTATACTCATATTACGGAGCAAAATATTCAAAGTTTTATGGTGCATCCATTTGTCATCTCGATGTTTATTCTTTTGATTTTGCTTATTTTGCTATTTATTTATTATGAAATGGGCTTTCTTTTTTTAATGGCTTTTTATCAACAACGGGGAATTCGCTATCGATATCTACACATATGGCAGCAGCTCAATCGTAAGGTACTTTCTTTTTTTAGTATTCAAGTTATTTTTTTATTTACTTATAGTGCACTTTTATTACCATTCGCTTCATTTATATTTCCACTAACGTTCATTCAAACTATGTCCATTCCGCATTTTTTGACAGATGAAATAATGAGCAGTCGTTCGGGTCGTTTACTTTATGCCGCTGTGGTAATCGTTTTATTAATAGTGGGGATACGTAGCATTTTGGCATTGCCGATTTTTACAATCCAGCCCAACATATCATTATTTCGGTCTTTAATACAGAGCTGGCATTTTTCAAAGCAAGGCTTGTTTAAACTACTTGGATTATTAGCTATGCTTGTAACGATTCACTTACTTGCGATGCTTGGCATTATACTTATATGCACCTTGCCATTATATATTTTGGAGCGTTTAATACCGAGTACAGCACTAGTGACGGCGGGAATTACTCTTGCTTTTTTAGAAATCGTCTTCGTAGTGTTATTTAGTGTATTGCAAGCAATGTTTTCACACGTAATGGTGGCTTTTACCTATAATACACCTGTTGTAAGCAAGTCCAGATTTACACCGAAATTTAAGAAAAGGCGCTATAAGCCATTGTTTATCATCATTTTGGTTGTTTTCATCGTATTAAGTGTGATGAATATTATTTCGTTAGAAAAAAGTGTTTATGCACCACATACAAAAATTATCGCTCATCGTGGCTACACCGAGGGTAATGTGGAAAATACAATCAGTGGCCTTGTTAGCGCAGCAAGTGCTGGTGCAGACCTAATCGAGGTCGATATTCAGCAAACGGTAGATGGACAATTCGTTGTCTTTCATGATCGAACATTAAGAAGACTTACAGGTAAAAATGGTGTTATCGCCAACATGACGCTCGGTGAATTAAAGACGTTAACGATCCATGCGAATGGCTTTAACGACAAAATTTCATCTTTAGATGATTTTATTGAAATAGCAAAAGCTCTAAATGTTTCCTTACTGATTGAATTGAAAGTTCATGGTAAAGAAACGGAAGATCTATTGCCCAAGTTAGTAAAAAAACTAAAGGCTTATAAGGTCCTCGATGCGTATTATGTGCAATCATCAGATCCACAAATGATGTCACAGTTAAAAAAATTGGCACCAAACTTACGTGTTGGGATTGTCTACGCATTAAACATCGGGCCGATGGTTGAAACAGTTGATTTTATTTCACTTCAGGAAGCATGGGTAACAGATCAGCTTATCGCAGAGATGAAGCAACAAAAGATTGATTTGTTTGTCTGGACATTAAATAAAGACCCGTCATTACACAATTTTATTCGAAAAAATGTCAATGGAGTTATTACCGATCTCCCAGATATGGCTTTGAAAATTAGAAAAAAACAAAATGAGCGTGAATATTTTTTGCAGCGTATAGTAAATTTACTTCTAAATTCGTGATTGTATGCAATACTTGCGAACCGTACAAAATATCCATGCAAACAGCATAAGTGAAAGCCGTGATTTTTCATCGTAAAAGAATCACGGCTTTTTTTTATGAAAAAATTGTTGGCAATGTTGTAACCTTTTTCTTTTTTAACCGACTACTACTTTGAATACGTGAAATGAAGGAGATGTTTTTTTATGAAAATGACTAAAGTCGTACCATTTGCCATGTCAGCATTATTAATCGGGGGCGCTGTAGTAGCTCCAACTGCATCAGCAAACGAAGGACAAGCGGTTGTGACGAACGCCACTGATAATAATGAGCAAAATCCACAAGTTCAACCTATTTTTATGAAAATAGCTGGAACAATTGACAACGTTGAAAAACGTGAAGATTCAACATATTACACTGTAAAAGAGGATGAAAATACAAATGTTTTTGTCGTCAATGATGATACACTAGTTTTCGATAATACGGGGAACGAAGTTAAACTACAAAAAGGTGATAAAGTAATGGCTTATACGTATGCAAATAAACCAATGCTTATGATTTATCCACCACAGTATAACCCAGAGGTAATTATTGTTGAAACAAAAGAAATGGGAACTGTTGACGTAGACTTTTTCAATAAAGATTTAGTGAATACTGATAACTCGTTAAAATTAAATGTTGATAAAGAAACAGAATTACTTAGCCTATCAGCTAAAAAAGTGACGGCTGAGGATTTAGCAGAACAACATTTACTAGTATTCTATACAATCTCAACAATGAGTATCCCAGCACAAACACCACCTTCAAAAGTTGTCGTTTTAGATACGATTGCACAAGAGCCGGGTGAGGTGGATCCTGATGAAACGGATCCGTCTAATGCTGTAGAAGAAATTATTGACAATGACTTTTATGAGGTTGAAGGGACTAAAATGGTACCACTACGTTTAATTTCCGAAGAGTTAGGCTTTAAAGTAGAATCAACAGGAAAAGGCGCTATTATCTCTAAAGGCGCACTATCGTATACAATTACACGTGGTCAAAAAGAATATGGCTATAATAAAGCACTTCGTCATTTTGAAGTAGCACCAACTTTATTAGAACCAACAAAAACATATGTACCAGTTGAATTTGTTGAAGAATTAATGAAATAAAATATTGTTTCCCCCCTTCGTGGCATTATGCTATGAAGGGGTTTATTTTTATTTTTCATAATTCTCTTTAAATGGATAACGTATTTTTGTAAACGGAACTAGCGCAATACTTACAGGAACAACAAATTGAGCAGCTTATTTTCGCTGGTGCTCAAACAGAATTTTGTTTTGATACGACCATCCGAAATGCCTACCATCATAATGTTTTAGTTGAAGGTGCACATTCCACACTAGATAATCACGTATTAAATGCACAGCAAATTATAAAGCACCACGAATCCGTTTGGCACAATCGATTCGTGAACATTCAGCCAAGTATTTTTTTCAAACTAAGTAAAAGACGTTCAATAATGTGCATAAACAGCTAAGAATTTAATGTACATGAACGCCTTAGCTGTTTTTTTAGCTTGATTTACAACAAATCCTAATTTAACAATGAACAAAACAAATAACATTACATAACATAGAAATATGAAATATTTATTAAAAAGGATGATGTTTAAACATGTCATTGATGATACTATGAGTATTTCTACGGGTCACCTTTCTTATGGAGAAATACATGACGGCTGGGAAGATGTTGTTTGGGACATTGATCGTTGGGAGAATGACGGCGGTCGAAGTCTTTAGTACACTGGATTGAGAGGGATAGTACTCTAAGAGATGTGTTTATCGTAAATAAATTTTTCTATTGCCTTCCCCAATTTTCTGTGGAGGGCTTTTTTTATCTTCCTTATTTGGCCCACATTCAGTTTTATAAAATTAATAAACTGGCAAGGATAGGAGTAGGTGGATTAACACTAGCGTTATTAGTGCTAGGAATATTCGGTATTTTAAGTTTTGTTGCAACTACCAATGGCATAATAAAAATGTATTAAACGGCTTGAGTCTCAATTTTTTAGGACTCAAGCCGTTTAATCGTTTCTGATAGCGATAGTGGTTATAGAAAATGGAGATCGTCATTAATCGCATAAAATGGCGGCTTCTTGCCTTCGAGTTTGTGAAAGTATTTCCAAAAAATATAATTATTAGAACAGAAAATTGAAACTATTTTCCTTTTTTTACGTATTAAATAAGTAGGGGGTGAAATTTTGGAAGAAAAAATACAAGGAAAACAAAAAAATGAGTTTGTTGAATGGGTAAAGGCAATTGCCTTTGCTTTGTTGGTGGCGTTTGTCATCAAGCAGTTTTTATTTACGCCAGTACTCGTAAATGGTGAATCTATGAGACCGACACTGGAAGACCACGACCGTGTTATTATTAATAAAATTGGTCCGAAATTTAAGTCAATTGATCGATTTGACATTGTTGTTGTTAAAATGAATGCAGAAGAAAATTATATTAAACGTATCATAGGTCTACCAGGAGATAAAATAGCGTATAAGGATGATCAATTATACATAAACGGCGAGAAGTATAGTGAACCTTATTTAGATCAATACAAGAAGGAATTAAAAGATTCTGGTTCACTCACTTATGATTTTACGCTAGAACAAAATTTAGGTGAAACTACGGTACCTGAAGGGCATTACTTTGTATTAGGTGATAATCGTCGCGTTAGTAAAGATAGTAGGGTTCCTGAGGTAGGGTTCATCCCTAAAGAAAAAATAATGGGTACAACAAGTATCATCTGTTGGCCGATCGAGCATATTGACTTCAACTTCAACTAAATTCAACTTTGGTTTTAATTGAAAAAAGCAAAGCAACGAGGACCAAAAACTTAATGGTGTAACTGGGGAGGGCATATGTGACTATGCGGGAGCACATAAGTATATAGATCGTTCACCGCTTAGAGAGTATTTGATGATAAAGTCAAATACTCTTATTATTGAAACAGGGCTCGATAGTTTCATTGTCAACAAAAAGCTAGATATTGTTTATGAAGATAAACTATTTATAGTAGTAATCACAGCTAACTAGGTGTGCGATGGATCTGAGCAGTTTCGGGCAAACCTCCTCACATCTACTGTTTGCTGTAATTAGACAAAGAAAAGGACTGGGGTATTATCCCCAATCCTACTTGAATTTCTCACGGCAAGCCTAATCATTTAATCCTTTACCATCAAGAATGTGTTGCGTGTATTTTTCAATCCTTGACACGCGCGTTTTGGATTGTTTAGGTTGAGAGAAATGTAGAATGTATGCTCTTTGTCGTCCTGGCGTCAATCCTTCAAAAGCAGTTTTTAAGGCAGGCATTTCATTGAATTTATTGTGAAGTTCTTCAGGAATTATGTATTCCTTATGCTCTTTCATAGGCACTTCTAAACCTGCTTTTTCAACTTCAATGGCTTCAAGAATATAATTTTTTATAATGGTTGCCATACCAACTATTTCTTGAACGTTCGTGAAACGAATTTGGCGCGCCGCCTGTACATTTTCAGTCTGTTGAATCAGAATCCCGTGGGCATCCTTTAACAAGGCACCTTTGTGAAACAGAAGCGCACAATAATCTTTAAAACCATGAATTAACACGATGTTTTTTTTCTCAAGCGTATAACAAGGATGCATCCATTTAAATTCTTCAGTCAATTCACAATCAAGAACGATATTTCTCAACGCTGAATATTCTTCCTGCCACTTTTTTGCTTTACTTAAAAATTCATCAACCTTCGGATTCATTTTGCTTTTTGTCATCAAGGAACACCCTCTACAATTTTTTTAATAGCTGATAGCCATTCTCTAATCGCTTTATAATAAAACAATCATTCGTATCATGTCTAGCTAAAAATAGGGAACTAAAATCGATCATCTACAAAAAAATTGCGAGTAGAGTACACAAATCACAGAGAGACATCTTCTTTAGCCATACCTGTTATTCTAGTAATTTTGGAGGTATCTCTACAATTGGATTTATGTAAGTGAAAAATTCATCTATCTTCTCGAAATTTCTCCGTCGCTATTTGAATAATTGAATAGTCTTCAGCAATAAGCCTTGTAGTTTTAAAATCCAGTACTACAAAATCACTAACGAGCTTTCGAATCTTTGAATAATATCAAGCTTGTCATTAGTGGAAGAAAGCGATATCAAAAGAGTGGGACAAGTATTTATAACGATCAGTGGAGCAATACTTTCAGGAATTGTATGGGTTTTCATACGGCGTTTCATCATATAGATTTATTTACAAAAAAAGTTTGAGCAAAACGCAGAAGAAACATACAAAAATAGTGTAGAAATAAAGGCTAAAACAGGTGAAAATATCTATAAAAATTACTAATTGGCAATATTGTGATTATAATACTTATTTGTGAATTAGGAGGATGTTCTTTGAAAATTATGCGTAGCTGTGAACTTTTAAGTGATAGTGAAATAATGGATTTATTAAAAGATCATCAAAAAGTGAGCAAACTAACAAAAAAAGAAGAACTTACAGAAATGGCTAATTGTTTTGATAGAAAAGGCAGTGGGAATTATAAGAAAAATCAAGATTTTGGAAGTGTTGAGAGCTTTAGCAATCTATTATGTAATTTTGAAAGCCTTAATTTTTTTATAGAGTTTGAGAATAATAATTCTATTGTATATTCTTTTGAAAATATTACGGAGTCTGGACATTATAATTTGAAAGATAGTGGTTTTTTTACGTTGTTAAAACAAGAAAAAGCTCTATGAAGACAAAAAACATAATTTAAAAAGACTGGGGTATTATCCCCAAGCCTACTTACACATTCCGATAAACATGCCCACCAAAGCGTTTTTAATTAGCCCCACTAAGCGTAAAATACACTAACTTGCTAAGTACATAATTGAGCGGTTATCTAAAAATGTTGATATATCAATGTTTTGAGGGTGCTTGATTAACTTGCTTGACTGTCACTTTACATTTGGATAAATCATAGTCGCAGGGTCCACATATTCATCGAATTGTTCCTCTGTTAGTAAACCAGATGCGATGGCTGCTTCTTTTAATGTTGTGCCTTCTTTATGGGCTTTCTTCGCGATTTTTGCCGCATTTTCATAACCGATATATGGGTTTAGTGCTGTTACAAGCATTAATGAGTTTTGTAAATTATGGTCAAGTACTTCTTTATTTGGCTCAATTCCGACAGCACAATGATCATTAAATGATTTCATCGTGTCAGCGAGTAGTCGAGTGGATTGTAAGAAGTTATAAATAATGACGGGCTTGAAGACATTTAGCTCGAAATTACCTTGGGAAGCGGCAAAGGCAATAGTTGCATCATTGCCAACGACTTGGGTCACAACCATCGTCATCGCTTCACTTTGAGTTGGATTCACTTTACCAGGCATAATGGATGAACCTGGCTCGTTTTCTGGAATCGTAATTTCTCCGATACCTGAACGAGGGCCACTGGCTAACCAGCGAACATCATTGGCAATTTTCATTAAGTCAGCTGCAAGAGCCTTTAATGCGCCATGTGCCACAACAGCTTCATCATGACTCGTCAGTGCATGGAATTTATTTGCGGCTGAAGTAAAATGTTTTCCTGTTAATTGACTAATTTCCGCTGCTACACGCTGACCAAATTCGGGATGTGCGTTAATACCCGTACCAACTGCTGTTCCACCAATCGCTAGTTCTTTCATATATTCGATATTTTGGACAATCATGTGCTCAGATTTAGCAAGCATTGCTACCCAGCCACTAATTTCTTGACCTAAAGTTAAAGGTGTTGCGTCTTGTAAATGAGTACGACCAATTTTAATAATATCTTTAAATTTCTCAACTTTGTCATCAAGTGTTGCTTTTAGTAAGCGTAATCGAGGCAGTAAATAATCTTCAACTTTTAACACGGCAGCAATATGCAAAGCTGTTGGGAAGGTATCGTTTGAGCTTTGAGATTTATTGACATCATCGTTTGGATGGATGCGTTCAGCCTCGCCAGCATTTTGTAAAAGTTGGTTTGCACGGTGCGCAATTACCTCATTGACGTTCATATTTGACTGTGTACCACTACCAGTTTGCCAAACGACAAGAGGGAATTGATCGTCCCATTGACCCTTTAAAATTTCGTCTGCTGCTTGCACAATCGCATTTGTTTTGATAGCTGAGAACTTACCTAATGTATGATTGGCGATCGCAGCACTTTTCTTTAAAATGGCCATTGCTTGAAGTAGCTCAATAGGCATTTGTTCTGTCCCGATTTGGAAATTCTCTTTACTGCGCTGCGTTTGAGCACCCCAAATTTTATCTGCAGGTACTTGAATTTCACCCATAGTGTCTTTTTCAATACGATAATCCATGTAAAACAGCTCCTTTATTTATGTAAATCTCTCCTACTGATTAAAGTTAAAAAACGGATATTCTTAGTGTGATGTAAGAATATCCGTTTGATACATGCTTATTTCAAAAAATAGGGGATTCTGAACGAAGCATTGCGGAATAAAGAAATAATCTATTGATAACGATAATTGTTATCAATTATAAAGTCAAATTCTTTTCTTTATACGATTTTCTTATAATGAGTTTTTTTCTTTTGTGTTCGATTCCCGTTTTTAAAACGCTACCATTAAATGGCGTTGGTAGGTAAATAGGGAAGAGCTATCTCTTTTTCTTGCTAATTTCTTTTAATGGTTGCTTTTTAGGCACTTTTTCAAAAATGATACTTACCTGATAGTTGTTGTTGTCTTTTTGAACAATCTGAACAACTTGTGCTTTTCGTCCTTTAATTTTAATGTTCTCTTCGATAGTAGGTAAATTTACGAGCAGCTGACTTAAAACGGACGTCTTGTTTTCATAAAAATGAGTTACAAACATATTTTTTCTCCTTATAAATTTTTTATTGAACCTAGAAAAAAAGCCCTTCCTTTGTTGCTCTAGGAGGATCGTTAGCAGGGGGGAAGGATTTACTCAATGTATGAGAAGGGCTTAAAATCTAGAACATTTTACATACTGTTAATGGGGTAGAGCATAGAGAAAAGATTTTGATCCTCAAAGATTGAGATGGATAATAAGAACACAAAATTGTAGCACGTCTATTTTTAGTTCTTCTAAAAATAGATTACTACTGTATAGAGTTAAGGTAAGAAATTGATACACTGCAGTCCAAACTAGCAAAAATTAAAGCTATTCACACAAAAAGTATTTAGGAAATATTTAAATTAATTTATTTTTTACCAATTTTTAATATTTTTTATTTATTTTTCCTTCGATTTCTATTAAACTATAAATAGACTAAAACAAAAGGAGGAATAAAATGAAAAAAATTACTATTAGGTTATTCTTTATGCTCATCTTTCTATTAGTTCCAATGAATGTTTTTGCTGAGGAGTCTTTAGGTGAATTTTCATTTGATCTAAGTAAAATGTCACATCCTTATGACATGGTAAATTCGAAAGGTGAAATCATTAAGTATGAAGAGTTTAATATCAGCAATTCCCAATTGATTAATGAAATACCAAGTGTTCAAGGTACGGGGGAAATTTCGCCCGTTCACATTGATTCCATCATGGAGGGTCATTCTTTTATCGATATCACGCCACCACCAGTTGTTATTAATGATTCTATTGCTAAGAGGCCAATACAAATATCATCACGTATTGTCATCGGTGACGATAGTAGAAAAAAAGTAGAGAATACTAAAGAACTTCCCTATAGCGCTATTACGTTTATTGAAATCAATTGGCCTGGTGGGGAAGCTGGTTCTTGTACAGGTACTTTAATTGGTAAAAATAAGGTCCTAACAAATGGACATTGTGTAATAGATCCAGAAACAGAAGAAAGTATAACTAGTGCAACGATTTACCCTGGCGTAAGTAATAGTGTTGGATTGTTTGGCTCTTATAATGTCAATGATTATTATGTAGCTGCTAATTGGGCTTCAACTGGTTCAAGTTCTGAAGACTTCGCTATTCTTGTTTTAGATGTATCAAAGGATAATAAACAGGCGGGAGACGTTGCAGGTACTTTAGGAATCAAACAGGTAAATAATCTTCTTCATCAAAATATCGGTATTTATGGTTATCCAGGAGATTTAATGGATGCAAGTGGTGAAATTTCTCAATTCGGAATGAGAGGAGATATTACTAGAGAGGATGCATCTGTAGCCTTTTATACAATTGATACTGCACCAGGACAATCAGGTTCAGCATTACTAAACACTGATGATCAAATTGTAGGTGTTCATAGAGGTTCATTCGTTGTTAATGGGAACGCTATGAATGGAGGACCTAAGATGAACTCTTATATGTTTAATTTTATTAACGAAGCTTTAGAGTAAAATTACTAATAATGTAGACAAACTGAGAATTTCGGTTTGTCTATTTTTTTGACGCTGAAAAATAAGAGTTGATTGAATTCGGCAGCCCAAATCATAAAGTGATACTATTTATTTGAAAATCAATCTTCCATTGAACAGTCATTATCTCAGCTTGTTATAGGAATAACTTATATGAAGCAATTCAAAAACAATAAATACTGGGAAGCTATTTTTGAGATTAACAGTTGATGGTAGAGGCACATTTAGTGCAAGTAAAATTAATAGTAGCTGTAGCGGGAATGAACTGTTCCCTGTAATTTGTATGTTTAAACATTGAGATATAGCAGTGTCTTTTATGCTTTGTTCTAATATTTTGCATTGTATGGACCTGTGATTTTTTATAATCATGAATTTTCTTTAAAGCTATGCATGGCTTATGTTTGGAAAAAAGAGTAAGCTCGTTATAATAGTAGTGAGGGAGAAAACGAAATGTATTTAAAGTCATGTAAGGTATTACAGGGGGATATACCTAGCTCATTTGCATTTCATCATGTTCGATTGCATAATAAAGCAGAGAGGTGATAGAAATGCAGTTCATCGAGCAGGGAGTAAAAGGATGCTTGATAGTCGGTTTAATATTAATGGGAGGACGTATGATCACCGCAATATGCCGTTATTATAATATAGCATTTACCTCTTTTTTCGTTGATTATCATATCGCCTCACTAGCTATACTACTACTAGGTATTTTAGGAACAGAGTTATTTAATAGACGAAAAAGGAAGGGACGAGCATAAATGACGGAATGGCCAAAGGGAGTAGCGAAACCTGCTATACGTGCATTGAATGCGGCAGGCTATACACAATTAGAGCAATTGGAAAAGGTTGATTTATCAACGCTAAAAAATTTACACGGGATGGGGCCGAAAGCGCTAGCGGCCATTGAGGCAGCACTGAATGAAAGTAGGGAGCACAGTGAATAAACTGACGTTTTTTTACTGATAATGGTGGTCTATTATATTTTTGTTGTTTTCGTAATTAGCAAGTTATTTATTATTCCTCTTATGAAGTTTATGGCGCTTATATTCTTCCTTGGAGCAGGCTTTATTTTTTCTCGAAAAATGCGGAAAAAAATACAGTAGGCGGAATGATGAAAATTACAAAACTAGCCATATTTGATTTGGTTATGTTCATATTGACTATGGTGCTTTCACTAACTGGGGTTCACTTATTTATTTACCGCAGCATTTTTCCCCTTATTGTCACATATTTTATTCTAATCAAATAATATGAAATTAGTGGGTAAGTTAGTAAAAGATCGCAAGAAGGACCCTTTTTTTGCTCACCTTTATGCAGTTGCTTATGGTACAAGAGAGGATTTGATTCATTCACAAATATAAACTGCCTGCTATAAAGAATAACTATAAATTGATGAAGGCAATAATTTAGAGGAAGCAAAGGATGCGGCTGATAAAATGAATAAAGAGCCTTAAACTAGCTATGCAAAATGTGATATTGCTACACTTGAAGGACGAACAACAGACATGCCAAGCGATCAGCTAACACAGCCGTGGATGCAGCCAGCAATAGAAGTAGTATATGCGTACAAAATGAAGAAGGAAACACCCTTCATCCATTTTCCAAAGAAAGCATTGAATTAGCTCGTGGTGTACAAAAATATGTGTTAATACATACATTTGCAAAAATGAAAGCGGATCTGTAAACAATTTAGGCTACTTGATGCTATATAGTGTCAGGTAGCTTATTTTTTAACATTAAAATATACAAATCTTGTTTACTTATTCGTCTAATAAAGTAAGAGAGGTGAAAAGATGGAGTTTGATGAGCTTTATGAACAATATTTTCAACGCATTTATCAATTTATTTACTATATGGTCTCGGATTCAAGTTTAGCGGAGGATTTAACGCAGGAAACATTTATTCGAGTTTATAAAGGACAGTTTATGGGCACTTATATAAGGAGAATTGCACGAAACCTTGTCTACGACACTTATAGAAAAAAAGCGCTTATTAAATGGCTACCATTTCAAAAAGAACATGAAAAACGGGAGACGCAGTATGTACCACATGATTGGATCATGCAGTCCGAGGAGCGCCGACTATTATATGAGGCAATTCGATTATTAAAGCCTGCATATCGAGAAGTTCTTATTTACAGAAAAATTGAAGAGTTGAATTTAGCCGAAACTAGTGAAATTTTAGGGTGGTCTACAGTAAAAATAGCGAATACACAGAGAAGTGCTATGAAGGCTTTAGAGAAATTACTTGGAGGTGATGAATTTGGATTTAAACAATCGGCTGAAGGAACTCAATAAATTACCAGAGGATCAGCCTGTAAAGGACCGTATTTATGAACGCATTTACCAGAAAAAGAGAAAAGGCTTAACCCTATGGAAGGAAAGTATTCTACTACTAACGATTGCCATGATTGCTCTATTTTTAATTATGATTCCACAAAATTCTTCTCCGCCTCAAACTGCAGACCAATCCATCCAAGCGATTTATAAGCATTTTGGAGGAAAAGAGGGGGAATTCTTTGCGAGAAGTTCGAGCTTGTATATATCTGTGAAAAAGGTTGAAGATACAACAGTTTTTAGCTTTTTTGAAGATGTAACACAGTATGTCGAAAAGACAGATGGAAAGTTAGGTAACCATATTACAGATGTAGTTGTTGTTAGAGACCGTCAGGAAGAGCGCTATCAGATTTCAGAAACAGGCATGCTAAATGTTGATTCTGGCCAATTTTTTGCTGGGAATTCTGAGATGTATGATGAAGTATTTCAAACATTATACTCTGTAGAAACAATACCATGGATATTTATCCTGCCATTTATTGTGGTAGCTGTAAATATATTCTCTATGTACTATTATAAACGTCATAATATAGAAGAATCTAAACCGTCTAAGCGTACCTGGTGGCTGTTAGTATTTTTACTTGCGATGCTTTCTAGCGTTTTTGCTTGGGCAATCTGGGTTGGTCCATTGTATAAACCATTAATGATTATGTTTGCGTTTTTATATGGTTTCATTATTTGGCATAATATAAAGCGAGAGGTACAGACATATTCCATATATAAAGTAGAAACAATAAAAATAAGTATTATTAGTGCAACACTTGTATTAATTATTATGCTTTATTAATAGATTTAACAATAAAATCACCTATACCTTTTGCATAAGAGATAATTGTAAAGGTATAGGTGGTTTTAATTACCCATCAACACAGTTTTAGAGCGAGGTTTGCTCTATTTCTTCTTATTTAATAAAATCCCACGTACAATCCCTATTATAAATATAGTACACAGTACAAATAGAAATAAATAAGCATGCCACTGCAGTAAAATACGATTATGTCCTAAAGCCACTGTTAGATCATTGAATAGTGAAAACGTAAAGTATAATAGTATACTATTTTTGATGAGACAAAAGGTAATGATTCCATTTTGTCGCTCGGCATGAGATAAGGTATGCTTATTTTTACGCAGGATAGGATAAGCTGCTTTAATCTCTAAGTATTGTAAAAGTAAAAATAGCATGAAGGCAATAAAGGGTAAATAAAAAATAGCGATTTTTGGGCCAAATTGCGCATGTTCACTTTTAAAACTTTGCAAAACTGGTATAGATGCAGGGAGCGTATTGTATTGGATAAGCGTTGCTGTAATGCCAGCTAAAAAAATGGTCGCGACAATAAGCGTTAGTGGCTTACAAAAACGCGGTGTAGGTGTTTTTTGTTGATCAATCATTTGTTCACCTCATATATCTTTAAAAAAATAGCAGTCTGTTATACTTTATCATATGAATACCATCATGTGTGTGATAGAAAGAAGGATTACATGGAATACTTGTTGTTTTTACTAATAGGCATCATTGGCAACGTCATTGGAACATTAGTTGGAGGTGGCGGGTTAATTACATTACCGACCATGATGTTAATGGGGGTACCGGTCCACTCAGCGATAGGTGCGAATAAGGTTTCAAATATGGTCAGCGCCTTTTCAAGCTTCTATACGATTTATAAAAGAAAAGAATTGTCATGGTCAGAAATGCGTTCCGTATTACTTGTTTCCTTAGTCGGTGGTACACTTGGGGGGCTGTTTGCATCGTTTATGAGCAGTCAAACATTAACACTTATCGCGATTATCTTATTAGGCTTTGCCCTTATTATGTCCTTTATAGGTGGGGCTGAATTTGGACATAAAGAAAGCTTTACAATGAATCGCAAAAACGGTCCAATCCTTCTAGGGGTTGGTTTTTATGATGGGATGTTCGGTCCTGGTAGTAGTACGCTGGCTCTTTTTACATATGCACATGAAAAAATTACTTATTTGAAAGCAGTAGGTTTGTCGCGTGTAGGTGTTTTTGCGATGTGCTCAGGAGCTGCGATTACGTATATTGCCACGGGTAAAATTGATTGGCCATTGACAATCATATTAATGGTTGGTTCTGTAATTGGGGCGCAAGTAGGAATCATCCTTGCGAGTAAGGTTAAGGCAAATCAAGTAAAGCTATTGCTACGTATGGTGACAATTGTGCTGATCGTACAGCTCTTATATGATTTTATCAAACAGATTTAGGGAGGCGATAGCCATGTTTGAAATTACACCGTATCCATCTTTTTCGTGGTCACTGTCACGTTATAAAACGTTAACAAGCTGCGTGCGAAAATATGGCTATGAATATTATTTTTCTCATAATGGCTGGCTTAGTTACAATGTGGAGCCATATCATCAGCATGTTTATCGCTTGAAAAAGCTACAATCCATGCCGATTTTATTTGGACAAATCGTCCATCATCTAATAGAGCAATCGATTAATGAGTATTTGCAAATAGGCAAGGCGCTAACTGTTGCTGAACTAGTGAATCGTGCACGGGGCCAACTTAATGCTGCTTTTATCGATTCTACACGCCATGCAGATTTATGGAGACAGAAGCCTAATAAATTTTATATGATGCAGGAAATTTATTACGAAGGGCAGTTAAATCCTGAACTCATACAGGACTATAAGGAGCGGATGACCGCTGTGTTTGACAACTTTCTTAACAGTGAAACGTTCCGACAAATAACCGCTCAAAAAGGTTCCTTACGAATCGGCGAGCCTGAACAATTTCGTTCCATGAACATCGAGGGGATACAAGTTTTCGTCGTAATGGATTTGCATTATTATGATGAGATTGCAGACAAGTGGATTATTATCGACTGGAAAACAGGCCGAGAGTCCGATGATGACCGTCAGCAATTGGCGCTCTATGCCTACTATATACAGCAGAAATATCGTGTATCTCTTGACCAGATTGATGTCTATAATGAATATTTATTGACTGGTAAACGAAAAAAATACGCCTTTACAGCATTTGATATGGACAATATTTTACATACATTTCAGCGAAGTGTGCTAGAAATGAAAAAATATCAGGCGGATATTTTCTCCAATGAACCAGTGGACTTGGAAGAATTTGAACAAACTCTGGAGAAATGGCACTGTAAAGGGTGTAATTTTAAAGAATTATGTGTGCAGAGTTAAGGAAAATGTCATACATCAAGGTGTGGCTTTTTATTTTGTATCATATTTTTTGTGCTAACAATCCATTATATATGTAGATAGGAGGTGTTTTCTTATGGAGTACGAATATACAGTGAAGTTTTACTTTAACGAGGATCGTGAAGAACAATATAAAATCAAAAATAATATTGAACAAGAAACATTTACAGAAGAAATTTCAAATGAATTCAATGAGAAGCCTTGGTATTCATTTACTGAGACAGAAAATTTTAAAACAATTTTAATTAGTACTATCGATGTTTATAAGGTAGAAGTAGAAAAAAATATTTTGGAATTTGATTAGTCAAATGTATAAAGTCACATCTTCTAAGCAAGGTGTGGCTTTTATGATGCTTTGTACAGTGTGCATCCAAACATTTTTTCCTTCAACAGTTGAAAAGTTTGATCAAGCAAAATGCGGGGAATAGGGTCTAATTTGAGGTATTATTGGTAACAGTACCGCTTTGTAAGGAGACATATTTTGCTTCTGGGAAGTCCAGGTTCGTGATCCTAATTATAGTGGCGGTACAAATGTAGTATCCTTAAAACAAGCACAACGAAATTTTCTATCATTTGGAGCTTGTGAAAAAGAGTTCGTACAATTTGTAAGACGACCAAACAAAGAAGATATAAAAGACCCTAAATAGTAAAAGGTGCTGCTCTATAGTCAACAAGTTTATAGTGACAGCACCTAAGTCTTATTTAGTGGAAATATTTGTCGACACGTTGAAGTACTTCATCAGCAGAAAGACCATCAGCGTCAATCACAGGTCCTGCCATGACTGGATCGCTAATGCCCATCATATCTCTGTCTTGCCCGGTGATGACACAGGCATCACATTTTTTCGCATCTTCTTCAGTACGAAGTTCGATAACTTCATAACCTTTTGCCTTTAATGCGTCTTCAACGTTTGTTAATGTTTGTTCCACACCAATTATTTTAGTCATTCTTCCACCTCCTATATGTAATGTGTCATATCGGATGGCTATTTATGCAGTTAAATCATTTTTTTGTTATACATAAGTGAATTGAGTTACATGTATTTTCCAGTGAAGCGAAATGATTCGTAATAATTTTTGCTAGTTAGGAGGGACTAGTCTAAAAATAAAATCCTTTGATCCGGACCACGATTGATTTTAGCTGTTGTGTCAACTACTGTATGACGCCTCATCTTATTGATATAATAACAACATGAAAAACAGCTGAATGCATAGATTTCAGCTGTTTTTTGGGGTATATAAGGGAAAGCCAATTCAATATCCTAAATTTATTTATTCGTTTGATATGTTTTAACTGCAGGAGGAACATAGGCTGCACATTTATCTAATAGTCTCGCAACGTCTTCATCTACAAGTAGTGCATTTCGATATTGAGCTTGTAAAAATTGTTCGTTTTGCATATGATCAAATAACCCAATGAGTAAATCATAATAATGATGGATATTTAAAATCCCACAAGGCTTTTGAAGGACACCGATTTGATTCCAAGTGAACACTTCAAAAAATTCTTCTAACGTACCAGGTCCCCCAGGTAAAGCAATAAAGCCATCAGCTAGTTCCATCATTTTGCTTTTGCGTTCATGCATAGAATTGACAACAATTAGCTCCGTTAAATGTTTATGAGAAATTTCACGTTCCTCTAACAATGTTGGAATAACGCCAATTACCTTACCACCTTCGCGAAGAACCGTATCTGCAACTGTTCCCATCACACCTACACTCGCTCCGCCATAAATTAAGGTCATATTACGTTTTGCTAATTCTTTTCCTAGAAGAATAGCGCCCTCTTTATATGCCTCTGAAGCACCGATGCTTGATCCGCAAAATACTGCAATACTATCCATAATTGTTCCTCCATATCTGCTAAGTTTCTTTCCACATTAACGGGCAGTGAACTTCATAATAAATGGGGGATGAAAAACCCCACTGATTCAAGTTTCACTTTTATAGTATAATTTAATGGTGAGAGAAAAGAAATGGAGGAAATAGCAATGGAATTAAATGAATTTCAAAAATGGGTGAAGGATTACTATGATACACGCGGTTGGTCTGATTTAAGTATTTTTACGCGAATTGGCTTCCTTGCTGAAGAAACTGGGGAAGTAGCAAGAGCTATACGAGAGTTGGAAATTGGTAGGGATAGACCAGATGAAAAGATTCAAACATATGAAGAAAATAAGCAAGAATTAGTAGAGGAGCTTGGAGATGTTTTAGGGAATATCATTGTTATCGCTAATAAATATGATATTTCACTAGAAGAAATTTTTTCAGCGCATCAGGAAAAGCTAATGGCGCGTTACAAAGCATAGAAATACATATGGAAAGGGGGTTCATATGGAATATCAAGTAGAGATTTTATTAGAAAATCATGATGATTTTACTACGTTTTTAAATACAAAAATTAAAGAGTATAACGATGAACATTCACCTTATCATAAAGAAAGTAGAAAAAAGGGTTCTGTTCGTCCGTTAAACTGTATTGTAACCGATCATCAACAGCAATGGATTGGTGGTATCACTGCTGAGGTTTATTGGGGCTGGGTGGAAATCAGCAAGTTTTGGTTTAGTGAAGAGTTCCGTAGAAAAGGCCTGGGTAGACGGTTACTGTCGAAAGCTGAAGAAACCGCCAAGCAAATGGGAGCGACGAAGGCATTGTTAACTACCTATGACTTTCAAGCACGTACGTTTTATGAAACGATGGACTATCAGGTTGTCGGAGAAATAAAAGATTATCCGCCTGGAAGTAGCTATTATACAATGGTTAAACATCTAGTTTAATTTTAGAAAGGCTGTCTGATTAACTCTTTGAGACAGCCTGCTGTTATATCTCTATTGAATCCCCAATTTTAACTGAGCACATGCTAAGTTTCCCCAGTACCTGACCGCCACTTCTTACCAACCTCTATTAATGGCATTTCTTATCGGTAAGTAATCTCACTTAAATCAGGTCCTATTTCTAAAAATATATAGCTGAAAGATGACTAAAAAAACGTCCTAATGTCAAGCTTATAATAAAGGGGAGATTTAGTGTGTACTCGATATCAAACTTTAAATTACTTGTTGACAAGCAGGGAGAAATTGATACCATTTATCAAAATTGTGATAATTTAATGCAGTCAACCGTAACACCTAAAATGGATGCGGAAGTCCATATATTGTTAGATGCCATTAGTAAAAAACTAACCGAGCAGGGCTTTACTATTACGGAGACATCTACTGGACTTATCGCAAAATATAATGAAGCAGTGATTAATGTTGACCAACATTCAAAAGATTTGGAGGAGTGCTTTTTCATTAATTTAAATAGTTATGCGGAAGATCAAGTTTCCATTGTTTTAGACGTTTCCGATACAATGATGCCGAAAATATCTAATAACCTTGATGGCTATTCTGAAATTATCGAGCAAATGACCGATACTTTAAAGTATGCAAAGAGTCTCGAAAAAGCATGTACTTCACCAAAGTTTATTTATAAAACCCAAAGCAATATCATTTTTCATTCGGCAGAAGAAGTAGTCAATTATTATTTTCAGTAATGAAGCAGCCACCCTTCAAGATATATAGGGTGGCCGTTTTGCTATTTTTAATAGACCTAAATGGAAATTATTGAAATATTTATTTGAAATTAGGGAAATGATACTGGTATAAGGTTTGGGTGACATATGTTTAAAACAGTTGCTATGTGTAAAAGTTGATTGGAGTAGAGACAGGGCGACTCCTTGGGAATCAGCTACTGGGGAACGAAGGCTAAAACAATCGCGTCCTGTGATAATGCCTTCGTGACCAACATCCTTTTGCGGCTCATCCGACGGCCAAGAAAATGCCGACTAGAAATAATACGCTGTTTACTATAGCAGCACAAATTTTTGGATAAAATCCATAAACAAAGTGAGCACACTTTTATTTGGTGTGCTTTTTTGATTTTAAAGGATGTTACTGGAAGTACGGAGAATAGCTGATATTAAAGGGGAGAATATCATCTTCTTCAAGTTGCCTAGAGCTTTTTTTAAAATGTCCTTAATAAAGGGTACACTTTATGTCAAACGAGAGCCTTTTTCTATTTATCTCCCATTAATGCGAGAAGGTAGTAATCTCGATCTGCTTCCTCCTGCATGTTATTATCGATTAGCATTGCACCGTATCTCACATTTGTCATATCACGATCAACTAAAAATTGAACATTCACTTTTCCGGTTTTATTATTGATAGGACAGTCTCCTTTAAATTCTACAACGTCCTGTCCCTTTTGGGTTTCAAAATACACCCAATATGGATTTTGACAAGCGTTGGCAAAGCCTGATTCTATTGTTTTACTACTATTATCGAATGAATAGTTTTTTACATATGTAATATATTCATTATCTGTAATGTCCTTTTGTGGACCGTAAAAATACCAGAACACCCCTAAAATTCCGATTGGCACGATCCACAGTATATTCCTTCTGCTTAATTTCCCCATATTTGCAAGCCCCCTTTATTAGAATATTTTATCATCTTTATACAGATTTTTGCTAGCTTACAATAATATTTTCTAGTTTAGGATTTAATATTGTAGAAAATGAATTTTGGGGAGATATGAATCTTTTCAGTTTCATCTGTAGTTTGTTGATGAATGGCAATTTTTTTTATAAATAAAAGAAACTATGAAGCTTATGATGACGTCATGTATGAAAGGGTAGGCAAGGTATTCAACTGAAATTAAAAGCAAGGAGATTTACAAAATGAATTATGGAGTATTTCAATGGATTAATGATATAGCTGGTCGCTATCCTTTTCTGGATAAAGGGATGATTTTCATCACTGATAGCGTTCCTTATGTCGTAATCGTATTCATGTTATTTTTATGGTTTACAGCAAACAGAGAAAAAAGGACAGAAAAACAATATACTGCTATATACATTGTCTTTACCTGTTTACTTGCATTGGGGTTAAATGCACTCATTCATCTTTTCTATTATCATCCACGACCATTCATTACATATGATGTTCATCAGTTAGTACCTCATGCTGATGATTCTTCGTTTGTAAGTGATCATTCAGTATTAGTTTTCTCTCTAGCATGGACGTTACTTTTACGAAAAGATTCGTGGAAGTATCCTGTATTAGTATGGGCCATCCTAGTAGGTATTTCGCGTATGTTCGTCGGCGTACATTATCCAGCCGACGTGATTGGTGGAGCCCTTTTGTCATTTGGGGCAAGTTTCGTCATTATCAAGTTCTCCAAAATATTGGAGCCGGTCGTACATGTTCTATTCAATATCTATAACAAACTAACGAAACATATCCCTTTTTTAGCAAAGTTCGGCCATAAAGATCTAAGTCAGGGGAATTAATAAAGCAAAGATGAGGAGTCGCATTTTAATGCGGCTCTTTTTTTGATAACAAAATAATAAATATAGAATAATGTGTATACATAAACAAAGATTCATTCACTGTGAGATAGCGTTTTCTCTTTGTAAAATTTGCCGTCAAAATAGATCACAAATCAATAAAATCGGACAAGTGATAAAAGAAACGATCTTTGTTGCTGCAGTTTTACTTATTTCGATGGCTTGTATCGCTATATAGGTCTTTAGACATTTGACCATTTATATATTTCCTGTATTATGTAGATATGGTTGAAAATGATAATCATTATCAACTTGGTGAGGTAGTTATGAATTTACTATCATCCTATTAATTTTTAGTTTTCTTTTAATTACTAGGAATGTGTATTATTTGTTTCCATGTACTTCTTATTATCAGTCTTTCTAATAAAGAAGACAAATTTTTTTAACAATAAATGAGAATCATTATCATTTGAAGGGTAGAAGATTCTGTGAAAGGATGGCTTATTTTATGCAACAGATTGCTAAACAGATTGCAGAAGATGCAACGTTTCAGGCGTTTATAAATTGTTATATACGAGAAGTGAGCAGCGGATATTGGATCAAAAAGGAGGAGTGGTTAACAGAACAGCGATTCACTAACCTGATTACAGAGGGACATATGTTAGAGCTTGAGTTGCCGATACAAAACATCCGTTATGTATTTGGTGTGGAATACAAATCACTTGTTGGAAGACATTTATTTGGTGTCTCGCTGAAATATTGTAAGAAACAAAAACAATGGCTTCTTGAAGATAAATTAACGATACTCATCACGCTCGTTCAAGAACTACATTTAATGACTAAGGCGGATGGAGGCCCTAGATTTTCTTCCTATTTTGATGAACTTATTCTTCGCATAATGGAGAGCTATCAAACGATGGCAAATTATATTGAAAACAGTTTAGAAGATAAAAAACAACATAGAGCTAACGATACGTTTATTGAAGCTGAGCAGTCTCTTTTATTTGGTCATTGGCTTCATCCGACACCTAAAAGCAGACAGGGGATGGCAAATTGGCAACAAACGAGTTATGCGCCAGAGCTACAAGGTACTTTCCAACTTCACTATTTTCGTGTCGACCGTAAAATTGTGAAAGAGTCCTCTGTTTTAGAAAAAAGTGCAAGTGAACTCATTTCTCAGTCTTTAACAAAATCACAGCCTGATTTTGTTATGTCAGCGAAGGATTGTCTCATTCCGATGCATCCGCTTCAAGCACAGTGGCTTTTACAGCAACAGTATGTAAAAAAAGCGCTTGCTGAAGGATTGATAAAATACGAAGGTGCGCTTGGGGCATTTTATACAGCAACCTCTTCGATAAGAACGGTATATAGCTCAAATGAAGAAATGATGTATAAGTTTTCAATTCCTGTAAAAATAACAAATTCATTGAGGGTAAATCGAATGCATGAACTAAAAGCTGGAATTACTATGGCTCGATTAATGAAGAAGATTGATTTCTTCCAGAACCATTCATCTTTTCGGATGATTGATGATCCGGCCTACATGACTGTAGAGTTTCCAAATCAGACGGAATCAGGGTTTGAGGTTATTTTTCGCTCCAACGTATTTGCTAAAGGACACGATGAAGGGATCTGCATGATCGCCGCTCTTGTGCAAGAACCTCTACCAAACGAAAAATCGAGACTGTATCAGCTCATTATGGAAATCTCTCAATCAGAATTCCGCTCATTAGAGAGCATAAGTTTAGATTGGTTTAAAGTCTATTGGAAATGTGCTATTGAACCATTATTAAGGTTATACGATGCGTATGGAATAGCTCTCGAAGCACATCAGCAAAATAGCGTGTTAAACATTTCTTCAGGTTATCCAACTACTTATTATTATCGTGATAACCAAGGATATTACTTATCAAAAACATATAAAGAAGAACTTCTTTCAATAGAGCCTTCTTTACATGAAACAGCTGAGCTATTTTACGAAGATACCCTTATTCATGATAGATTTACATATTATTTGTTTATGAATCAATTGTTTCCCGTTATTTCCCGATTTGGAGCAGATCAGCTAATCGATGAAAAAACTCTTTTGAAGTGGTCGATCGATCAACTGCACTTATTAGAAAAAGAATTTACAGGTTTCGGGAAGGCATTTGTTTGTAACATTCTAAAACAAGAAGAGCTTGCGTTCAAAGCAAATTTATTAACAAGATTTCATGATGTAGATGAACTAGAAGCCGAACTTGAACAAGCGGTATACACAAAAATTCCAAATCCGTTTGTTTTACAGTATGAGGAGGCAGAATATGCAGCAGCTACAGCCTTTAGCTTCTAAACAAGGAGAGCTACGTGTAAGACGGCAGCTTGTGGAAGCAATGATTTTTGAAGGACTAATCAAATATGAAGAAACTCATCTAGATAAATGGACTTCAATTTTTACGCTTGTTGGACAGAAATGCACCTATCGTTGTGAAGGAAGAAGAATGGCCTTTGACCGCATCCGCATACAGGAAGATAGTATTTTTCTAGTAGGAAAAGATGAAACGTTACTAGAGGCAACGCTTGGGGATCTAGTCGATGAATTACTTTCGACTCATAGAGACAAAGTTCGATTACTGAGAGAACTTCATTTAACGAGTAAGCGTTGTGAATGGAATGATCGTCATCTTCAAATGCCAAAGTCGAGAAGAAATTCGAGCTATGAAGAATTAGAATCAGAAATTATTGAAGGACATCCATATCACCCTTGTTTTAAATCAAGAACTGGTTTTACAATCGACGACCATAAAGACTATGGTCCGGAGGCAAAGCAATCTTTTACCCTTCAATGGGTAGCAGTGAAAAGAAGCTACGTACGAATTTCTGTTCTGGAAGAGGAAGAGAACTTTTGGAAAAGAGAGCTAGGGCATTTGCTGTGGAAAGACCTTCTGGCAACGCTAGCGGTATTCGACGGAACATTTGAAGACTATACGTTCTTACCGGTTCATCCTTGGCAATGGCATAACATGAAGCATGAACTAGCTGGCTTAATGGAGCAAAAAGATCTCATTCCTCTGGATGTGAAAGGAGATGACTATCGGGCAACTCAATCGGTGCGAACATTATGGAACTTTTCAAATCCAAAAAAGGCGCAATTAAAATGCTCGATGAATATGGTGAATACCTCTTCATTACGAAAGTTACATGCTCATGCTGTTTGTGCCGCTCCACATATTTCAGCATGGCTTACACGGGTGATTCAATTAGACGACTATTTACATAATGAAGCGTCTCTTATTGTACTGGAAGAATATGCGGGAATTATTTTTGAACCGAATGTAAAAAAGCATAGTAGTAAACTAGAAGGTCAGCTTGGCTCCATATGGCGAGAAAGTGTGCGCTCGTATATGAAGGATGATGAGGAAGCGGTACCGTTTACGGTGCTAATGATGATGGAGAAAGATGGGCGTCCGTTTATAGATAATTGGCTTTGCCGATATGGAACGGAGGAGTGGGTAAAACGCTTGATCGACGTGAGTGTTATCCCTGTGTGGCACTTGCTTGTCGCTCACGGTATTGCTGTTGAGGCCCATGCGCAAAATATGATCTTATTACACCAAAATGGCTGGCCGACTCGGGTTGTACTGAGGGATTTCCATGACAGTATTGAATATAATGAAGAATTTATTGCAGACAGAAGCCTCGTCCCAGACTTTGCAACGATAGACGAACGTTTGAAAGACGCACCTGTCGATCATTATTACTGGATGTCTTCTGTAGAAGCTTTACGAGAGTTAGTTATGGATACATTATTCGTGTTTCATTTAAGTGAACTATCTTATTTGCTAGAAGAGCAGTATGGATTTGCAGAAACACATTTTTGGAGTCAAGTTAAGGACAAAATACAGATACACCTTGAACGCTTTCCATCATTATGCTCAAGAAATGAACAGCTTCAGCAAACGAGCACACATATTTATGTTGAATCTTTGCTAACAAAGAAGCTTCAAAATCAAGAAGAAGGTAATTTTCGACATATCGTCAGCAATACGTTGGCGCAAGCGGATAAAAAGGGGAAATGATGATGTTTTATGTCAATGATCAATTATATACAGTAGAAGATATCGAGAAGCAATATGAAATATATGAAAGCTTATCTCACCTAAGAGAGTGTAACAATCGCAGACTAGCTATTTGTACGGATGATACGTTCCAATATATAGCTCTTTGTTTATACATTCGCGAAAAAGGTGGATCAGTCATCCCAATCCATCCTGCGACGCCAAAAGAGGGAGCTGTACGGCTTGCTTCTTCAGCGGATAGTCATATTTTGTTGTTTCAATCAATCGATTCTTTTATAGAACTGTCAAATGACTCCAATAACCAAGAGGGCGTATTAGTTCAAATGAGCTCAGGTACAACAGGAGAACCGAAATGTATTGAACGAACGTGGAGTTCAGTGGAAGAAGAGCTTGAAAGCTATGTGAAGACGTTACCTGTCGATTCCTTGACAAATTCTATTGTTGCTTGTCCGGTTACACATTCTTATGGATTCATCTGTGGTGTCTTAGCTTGCATAAGAAGGGGAGCAAAGCCGGTTATTATGACGAATAGTAACCCTAAATATATGTTGAAAAAGCTAAAAGAATATCCTAAGCACATACTCTATGGGGCTCCAGCGTTACTTTATACATTAAGTGAATTATTACCTATTGATCAACAATTTGATCGTGTGATGACGTCAGGAACTGTGATGCCACATAGCTGGCTGACATCATTAAAAGAGAAATCTAACCAAGTACTACAGCAGTATGGATGCTCTGAATCCGGTTGTGTTGCAATTCATCCTAATGTGGAAGATCCGAAAGAAATGGGTTACCCCCTGCCTCATGTGAAGGTGACAGCTGGTGATAAACAAACACCGAGCGAAATTATCATCGAATCGTCTAGACAAACGATTTATACGAAAGATCTTGGCTATATAGAAGATAATGTTCTTTCTTTTCTTGCCAGAATAGATGACACGATTAATGTAGCAGGCTTGAATGTGTATCCGCAAGAAGTTGAAACCGTGCTAATGGATGAGCCAAGAATCGTCGAAGCAGTCGTATATAAGAAACAAGACAACCTATCAGGAGAGCGAGTATGCGCACAATATGTGTCTACTGAACCAATCGATCATATGGAACTTAGAGAATGGTGCCGGAAATTTCTCGCGCCACATCAAATTCCGATGGAGTTTGTGTTTGTTCATGAAATTGAAAAGCTACCTAATGGGAAAGTAAGTAGAAACAAACTTGGAGGCATACCAGTATGACGCGACAGCAATTGATCAAGGGCATCTATAGTATTATGGAAAATTCATTACAGTTGCAGACACTGTCTTCTTTTAATGAAGATGCCCGATTAAATGAGGATTTGTATATGGATTCCATTATGGTCCTTCAATTGATTCTTCATATAGAAATGGACCTTGGCATTTCCATTCCCGATGAGGTTCTCGTTCCAAAAGATTTCAAAACAGTAGGAACACTAGCAAGCTTTTTAGAAAAACAGCAAAGGTAGAATAATCGGAGGCGAAAAATGATAAAAGTTCATTGTTTTGTAAGCTGTGTTTGTGAGGTTATTAAAAAAATGAAAGGCGTCGATCATAGGCCCTACTATTTCGGAGTATGGGACGCAGATTTTGATGTGCTCGATAACGGAGTGCTAGCATACCACTCGGATCGAATTGATCATCATTTCTTTCAAACATGGTATGAAATGCTCTATGGAATCAAGCTTTTCAAATGGTATGACGAAAAGCAATCAAAACAAGAAAATACAAACAAGCTCCTAAGGTTATTAGAAAATAAATCGCCACATCAACAGGTCATGGTGATGCTGGATTTATCGATGCTTCCAGAGCGAGAGAATAAATTTCATCAACGTCCCTTCCCTCATTATGTAATGCTAGAAACA
This sequence comes from Lysinibacillus sp., assembly GCA_032053185.1. Lineage (GTDB taxonomy): Bacteria > Bacillota > Bacilli > Bacillales_A > Planococcaceae > Lysinibacillus. The sequence continues at coordinate 8,572 of DAMBVB010000033.1, read as the reverse complement.
ACAGAAAATGAGGAAGAATGGTTTATGTATGACCCTGATTTTCGCTGGGAAGGGATTTTACCGAAGGAGAGAATATTAGCTGCAATTCAAGAGCCAACTGTCGAAGGTGGCTATTCCTTTGATGCTGAGACGATTATTGCGCCAACTACAGAGACCGTTGAAGCCTATTTTAATACATGTCTAAAGCTTCATTGCAATCCGTTGACAGATGCCATTACCGAAATGATGAAAGCGTATATTACAGAAAAAGAAAGTATGTCAAAACTTCCGACCGCATTAAAACAATTGCCGGTTATAGCGATTAGAAAGTATGCATATGAGCATGCGTTTGCATTTTTTTTGGAAGCACTTGGCCGCGAGGAGGAAGGCTTTGACACATGGTGTAATGACATTGAGCGTCTAGTGAATGGTTATACAACGATTCAGTATCGAGCGATGAAACTTGCGATGACGCAAGATTTATTATTAGCGGAAGATATTTTTGTGAAATTAGCAGAACAAAATCTCCTTGAGTTCAAGATTAAGCAAGGATTACAAGATTGTTTTCAAGCATGGTTAACATTACAGCACAAGAAAGAGGTTATAGTATGAAATTATCGATCTGTACCATCTCGTTTCGGCACCATCTTCACTCGATGGATCAATTAGCTCACTTTGCTAAAACGCAAGGTTTTCAAGGAGTCGAGCTCTGGGGTGTTCATGCAAAGAACTTGGCAGATGAACTTCATTATGGAGCAAATTGGCTAAGCTCCTACGGTTTGGAAACGAGCATGCTTAGTGATTATTTGCCATTAGAAGCACCAGTTTGTGAGATGATGGCTGAAACAGAGAGGCTATCTTCACTTGCAAGGCGCTGGGGAACGAATAAGATTCGTACATTCGTAGGAAAGAAGGGCAGCTCAGACACGAGTAAGAAAGAAAGAGAAGAACTTGTTTTCAGGCTTAGAATGCTCTGTGATTATCTTGAGTCAAAAGGACAATATTTGCTTGTTGAAACGCATCCGAATACATTGACAGATAATCTACCTTCAACAATGCAGTTACTCGAAGAAACGAATCACGCAAGCCTACGCGTGAATTTTGACGTTTTGCATATATGGGAATCAGGGATAAATCCTATTGTCGCCATGAAGCAACTTTGTCCTTATATCTCCCATTTTCACTTTAAAAATATTGCCTCACGTGCACAACTTGGTGTTTTTGCTCCAAACAATGTTTATGCTGCATCAGGGTCTAGAGAAGGGATGGTTCCATTGTTTGAAGGTGCAATTGATTATCATGAATTCCTAGCAGGAGTACTTTCAATCGTGGAGGTAGATGCGTCATTGGAATGGTTCGGATCGAATGTGAAGAGCGTATTAGCAAAAGATGTTCAGGAGGTTAAGAAGGCGTTGCAGTTGGTGCAAATATAATGTAAGGTTGTTTAAAACGTATATGTGATCGCAGTTGTAGTAATAGCTTTAGATGTTTTGTGCAAAAGAAATATGGTTATTTCTTAAAATACTATTTCCCATCAATAAGAGCAAAGCCCAGGTCCCAGGTGCTCCATGATATGTTCCCGTAGATAAACAGATTCTATTTTTTAATCAGTCTACCTAATAGGGAGCATATCAATGTGAGTATCTGGTCTTGTTTAGTATTCTTTGAATATGATTATCGTATCATGTTCAACAAACCTGCTTCTTTAGTTTAATAAGAAAAAAGAGCTGCTAATGCAACTCAATGTTGTTCAAGTAAAGCACCCTTTTGTTTAAGAACATTTATTCACAATCTTAGGTAGTATTACCTAACTACCTGTACTATCAAACTAAATAGCCACCAAAACAGAAAAAGGAGTTGAAGAAGTGTCCTCAGACACCTCTCCAACTCCTAATTTCAATTCTTGTAACACATCAATATTCAGCATGATTTGAATGCTTTCAATCTTACGCTTTTCCTCAATCGTAACCTGATGAATTAACAAATGTAATAGCCGCTTACGTTGTCCTGAATTTTTAAATGCCTTATCAAAATTCTCGAATATGACTTTCACCTGTTCGTACATTATTTTTGTTATAGTTGCCGCTCTTAGTTGCTCCATTAACGGTTCCATAATAATCCTGATATCATTCATCTGCTGTTCAATAAGTGGCGATTTCTCGATATATTCATCTTTCATAATCAACTCATCCATATAGGCTCATTGTGGAGTAATTCTTCCATTTTATTGAAATCATATGGATCTGCATAGTCTGTTCGTACAGAATTCGAGCGACAAACATTCGTCCCTTTGTTTTTCCATGCTTCACATCCATAGTATTCTAGCACTCTTTTCTTACCAGAATCTTTTCGGTGCGTTGTGCGACCTATAACTATTCCTGCTTTTATGCTAAAGCAATTTGGACACCTACTTTATGATTATTTACTTTTCATGCCACGATAATTGTACCTGGCGTTTTCTACAAATCGTTAATCCTGGTGAAATGGGGATCGTCATCAATTCATATAATTCTGTTTCCTTTGATAATTCTTCAACTGCTTGGTAGGCAGTCTCACACAAAGATGGCTGCATCATATACTCATTTTCAGGATGCGTATCATGCAATAAAATTAATCCATGTGAGGAAACGAATGGAAAAAAGTCCTTAAAATCTTGTAATACTGCCTCTTTCGAATGATCTGCATCGATGAATAACATATCAATTTGTAGAGGATGAATCGTTAATTCTTTAGCAAATTCCTGTGTGGTACCATTAAAAAATTGGGCATTCTCTGATTTTGTCATATAATTGCCGGCACCAGGGGTAATATCTACTCCTATTAAGCGTTCAGCCACAGGAATTATTTGATTAAAAAGCTTACAATGCTGTATTCCTAACTCCACATATACCTTTGGACGGACAAGATTTGCCAAGTTAAAGATAAAGTCTTCATGCCAGTTTGTTTTCACATTACTCAACCCTTCACACTATTTATTGATTAGTCCAATGAATTATTATTACTTTAGTTCAATCCGTTGAAATTGTATTTATAAATACAATTTCATCAAAAAAACTCTAGATCAAAACATCAAGCATTTGTATTATTCACATGACACTCAAACAGACAAACTAATAGTTATAGTCTTATATTATGACCACTTTGAAGCTCTACTTTTAGTCATTCTGTATAATATTTCAACGAACTAAAAAGTGTTACACCATCTACTCTGAGGATAAGGTCAATAGATCGTCTAAGAAGTAAGTAAAAGGGGACTTTGCACTACCCTTATCCTGTATTTCGAAACATCCGAAATATTCAATAATCTCTTTTTATGCATAGAAAAACTCCCTTATAATTGAACATCAAAAAGCTCTACGCTCACGGCGAATGAGCTATTTATTATCAAGTATACGTTGAGCTCATCGTATTTCCCTTGAATATTTAGCTCAAATTGAAATCAAGAGTAAACGGAAAATCCTGCAAATCAGCCAATATTTAAGGGCTTCTTTATGGAAACCAACCTACATCTGACTTCAAAAAAATCGAAGGAAAAGATGTTCTATAAAACGCGTTAAAAGTAGGGGCCTGTTATTTATTTATTAGATGGGAGAACCCAGAAAGCTTCAATAGGTCTTTTAAAAATAATATCGGTTATTATTTGGGCTAATTGTTCAGGAGTTTGTTTCATATCTGATTGAAGCCAATATTGAATCACACTAATAAACGTTGCACTTCCAAATAGCGCCAAAAAATCAAGGGGATATGAAAATTGATGTTCAGTCACTTTTGACGGTGAGTGGTTTCGGAACATAAATATCAAAACATTTTTTACTCGATCTTGAAAGGTAAAGAATCCTCTTGTTCTTAATAAAATTGAGAGTAATTCTCGTTCTTCTTGTAAACATTGAAAAATGTGAACAATGGTAGGATATCGTTTATGAAGAAATTCAGTCATAGTATCATCATCATTTAAATATTTCAATGCAACATACTCAAGCCTCTCAAATAGCTCTTGCTCGTACTTTTCTAGCAGATCATATCTACAACGGGGCTTGATCCTTTAATGCGTGCGGAATTGCCTTGTTGTGGTTTTGAAAATCCCATAATGTGACGAATAGCAGTCGTTTTTCCAGCTCCATTTGGCCCTAAAAAGCCATATACAATGCCTTTTTGCACTTAAACTAACGAGTGCTTTAATCGAAGAAGATAGCAAAATCAAAAGCAACAATCTTTGAGAAAACAGCTATATTAAAAGAGCATGCTTAATATCATAGAGATGATCAATCTTTTTATAGAGGGATGATTCAATAAAATATATAAAGAGCATGTTTTGATTAAATTTTTTAAAAACACGCTCTATCTTTTTGCTTGTTTATCAAGTTTATTAGGTATTAATTAAATTCTTATTATAATCTACACAACCGACTTTCATCGATATGTTGAAAGTAGAATTGTTAGTTATTGTGGGTATTTAAAATTAATTTTACGTTCTTTTTTATCCCAAATAAGGTGGGCATTAAAAGTTTTCTCTCCTTTTTTAAATCCTTTTATCAAGTCTGTTTCACCAGTTGCCAAGAGTTTTTTCATATTCGATTGTGAAATAGTTTTTCTTAAAAGTTTCTTTGAAACCGAGAATTTACAATTAGCTGTTTTATAATTTGAACACCCGTAAAAAGTGCCATGATCTATGATTGCCCCTTCGCAAAGGATACATTTCCCAACAACTGTTTTTTCTTTATTATATTTTTTGTTATACGGATTATTTGCAGTGATTTTATCGACTGCATTTTGATTAAATGCCCATTCCTTTTCACGCTTGTTAGCATCTGAAATCAATTTGTCAGCAAGCTTTTTTACTTGTTCCATAAATTGTTTAGGAGAAGCGTTGCCTTCACCTATTTCAGATAGTCGCTGCTCCCATTTGGCTGTCATGGAAGGGGACGTTAAGATACTTTCACCTAGTGCCTCAATTAGTAACATACCTTTAGACGTTGCAAAGACTTGGTTTTTCTTAACTTCGATATAGTTTCGTTCTTTTAATGTACCAATAATTCCAGCGCGAGTAGCTTCAGTACCTAATCCTTCTGTTTTCGATAAGACCTTTTCTAATTCCGCATCTTCTAAATGTTTACCAGCTGTTTTCATTACGGTAATCAAATTACCTTCAGAATAACGATTTGGTGGCTGGGTTTCACCTTTTTTTACGTTCGCTTTAGCAACGATACCTTGCTCATTTTCATGTAATAGTGGGAGCAGTTCATCTTTGTCTGTAGGTGAGTTATCTTTAGAATGATAAATAACTTTACGCCAACCTTCTTCCATTAGCACTTTGCCCTTAGAGATGAATTCTGCACGTTTATCAACAAGTGAATGAATCGTTGTGTAAGAAAATATGGCATTGTTGTAATGTGCTGAAATGACTTGTCTTGCGACTAAATCATAAATCTTTTCTTCTTCTGTACTTAGCATTGCTACGTCTGGTATTTGCTCTGTAATAATAATTGCATGGTGATCGGTTACTTTTTTGTCATTCACATATCTTTTATTATTCATAATTGTATTTGTCGGTGGCGGAAGAAGACCTTTATATTTATCAATTTTACTTAAATGCTCTAGTATCTTTGGTAGTGTTTTTGCTTCTTCATTCGTTAAAAATTGTGAATCAGATCTTGGATAGGAAACTACGCCCTTTAAATAAAGTTTTTGCAAAATATCCAGTGTATTTTGTGGTGACAATTTATAGGCCTTGTTTGCTGTAGCTTGTAATGCAGATAAGTTGAATAACAATGGAGGAGCGTATTCCTTTGTTTCCCTTATAATACTATTAATTGCTACATTTTTATTGATACAGAAATTAGCAATCGCAATAGCTTGTCGTTCCTCTTGAACCCTTGAAATGTTATCTTTATGCCATTTTGCGTTTAACATTTTCCCATCAAAATTAAACTCTGTTTCCACTTCCCAAAATGGTTCTGATTTAAAATTCGCAATTTCATGTTCTCTCTTTACTATTAGTGCAAGTGTAGGTGTTTGTACACGACCAATTGAAAATACATCTTTCACGCCATTTCGTTTAAGGAGTACCGTGTATAATCTGGATGTGTTGATGCCAATTAGCCAGTCTGCACATGAACGACTTAGTGCTTCAAAATAAATATCGCGTGTTTTCTCTTCTGGTAGTAAATTTGCAAACCCATTTTTTACAGCGTTTTCTGTTAAAGATGATATCCATAGACGTTTCATCGGTTTATTAATACCGCATACTCTTAAAATGGTGCGGATAATCAATTCACCTTCACGCCCAGCATCACCACCAATAATGATTTCTTGAATGTCTGGTCTTTTTACTAAACTTTTAATCACATTAAATTGTTTATACTTTGACTTAGTCACTTTATATTCAAATCGATCTGGAATAATAGGTAATGTTTCTAATGTCCATTTTTTCCATGTAGGATTATATTCTTCAGGGGCTTTCAGTTCACATAGATGTCCAATCGCCCAAGTTATTAGTGCTCCACCTGGAAAGTATGTGTTTGGCTTAACTTCAAAATAACCAGTTTTTTTTGTAAAAGAAAAGGGGGCAGCTAATTTTGCAGCTTGGTCTGGTTTTTCTGCAATTACTATTTTCATATACTCTTCTCCTATTAATAATAATTACAACTTCTTGTATTATAATTATAAATGAATTTTCAGTATTACGGTTATTTTAATAGTGTGTCCATCTTTTACTAGGAAATCTAGTTATGTTGACTAATAATTTGGGCTTTATACATATTAATTAGGTCCAAAATAGTTAAATCCATTTTTATGTAGATAATGTACAGCAAGTGGCGTCTTAGAAGAAAGCTTAGTAGAGAAAACTGCAAAAGTATTAAATAAATTGAAAACAGGATTGCCGTATGAACAAGAAATCCAATTTTCCAAAAAGAAGCGTGTTTTCGACAACGCGAAAGTAGAAAGCCATAGTGCGATTATACCGACGTATGTACTCCCTCAAACTTTATCAAGTGATGAGGCCATCGTGTATCATGCAATAAAAAATCGCTTTATCATGCAGTTTATGCCTATTGCTGAATATGAAGAAACTCGTATTACTGCGAAGGTTAATAGTAGCGATATAAAAGGGATGTTCGCAACTAAAGGAAAGCTTCAATTAGTAGAAGGGTGGAAAAAGGTTGAAGAAATTAAATTCGAATTTTTCCTGTAAAAGATTTATTTGATTTAGAGTTTACGGGTAGATTAGAAAAAACATTATCGGAAATCGAAAAGAGAAAGTTTACGAAGGAACAATGCCGTTCAGATGATTAAAAATAGTGAAGATGTAACACTCAGCAAAGTTACACGAGCGAAGAAGAAATTTGAAGTAGTGGGCAAATGCCCATTATGTGGTCAAAGCGTAATCGAAGGGCAAAAAGGCTTTGGCTGCAGTAACTGGAAAAAGGGCTGTAAATTTGTTATCTGGAAAAATGATAAATTTTTAGCCGCGATGAAGAAGAAGCCTACCAAAACGATGGTGAAGAAGCTGCTGGCCGATGGAACGGTATTGGTAAAAGGCTTAACGAGTAAAAAAGGGACTAAATTCGACGCTCATTTAAAATATGAAAAAAATACAGACAACGAATATTATAGTTGGAAGATGGAATTTGAAAAATAAGGATTAAAATTAAGCATTTTTGAATTAATGTTCCACGTCTGTTGATTAACCAGTTTTTACCATTCATCTAATAAAAAGAGAGATTCCATGTAAAATGTTAGTGTCCACACAAACGTTTACGAGCAGGAATCTCTCATGTTCCAGTATAACTAGATGTTAAACAGTAACAGATGCGGGTTGAGGAAGAGCTTTAATAGCGTTCCATGATTGTTTTATTAATACTTCAAGTCTATCAGTTGTTGTTGATACCATCATAGGAATTATCTGATGATAGAACTCAGAACAATAAACAGGCTTGAAATATTGAAATTTTTATTAATAGCAGTATTAATAGTAGCTGTAATAACTACGCGAAAAATATTCAGAGATTATAAGAAATACGGATGAGTAAACAGTCAATTAAAGGGAATTAATAAACTCTTTAACCGACTGTTTTTTGTTTTCTTGTAATGCAGGTAATTTATAGGGCGTTTTTTTATACAAGAACAGTTGAACCTGACATTCACCTTTTGCGACATCTAGACCAACCGCTGGATTCATAGTTTATCTCCTCCTCATGTATATGGATTGACCGGTAACCTCTATTTACCTTGTTATTCATTTCTTCGCTAGTTATACAGGATCTTTTTGTTCCAACCAGCCTAATCATGTGTTAACAAGTAGGGGGCAAACTGTTTAGTTGTCGAGATCAAGCTACTATCAATCTATAAATTAAATAAAAAATAGTCAACCAGATTTCTGGCTGACCTTATAATGACGAACGGTAGGATCGTATGGAGAAAAGAGTGTTTCAGGCGCAGACCGAAATTTCCCTTTATAGTTTCATTTTAGTTGTGGAGACTTTATTCCATCAAGAAAAGGTCTTCCTTTTTTGTCGTTTTATACATTTGCACAAAATATTTTACACGCTCAGATGAAAAAAGGTTTATATTTTTTTGAAAAATAAAGAATATA
>DAMBVB010000032.1:0-40874 GCA_032053185.1 Lysinibacillus sp. | reverse complement strand
TACCCTATAGGATAGACTTTTTTCAAAGTGTCTATCTTATAGGGTACAGTTTAAAAAATTGTACATGGAGATTTTTTTTACATTAATATTGATAAATATTTAATTGTTGACCGGCTTCAATTCTATCAGATCGAAGCTGATTCCATTGTTTAATGGACGTAACTTTAACATTATGAGCCTCTGCAATATGCATAAGAGAATCTCCATCAGCCACAGTAATTGTTTTTTTATCTTTGACAACACTGTCATACTGTTGTAAATCATACTTTGTTATTAGTGTATTAAGCTTTTCATTGTATTGTGAATCTGTTGCATAGGAGCCTGTTAGAAACTTCGTTGCATCTGTATAGGACTTCGTATTGCTTTTAAAAACGCCTGCATAGAAATTTTTGTTCCAGGAAACACCATTACACATCAATTTAACATAATCTTGTATGGAAGCTTCATAGGAAGGGTATTTGCGAAAATCAGCCATCACCCTTGTCATATTACCTGAACCATCATCCTCAGATGTTTCCAAGGTTACGGAGTTATTTTGGTAACTCCCTTTCATACCAAATAAATTGTTATTTGGAGCAGATCCAAGATCACTTTGTCCATGCTCACTTTCTAACACCGCTTGCGCAATGATAACCGATGCATACAAGTCATTTTCGGAACCTTGTTTCCGAGCAATTTCAGCAATAGAGCCAATAAACTCCTCTACACTAGGGCTATTATCGACAACTACAGGCTCTTGCGTTTCATACGTATTGAAAAACTGAGTCACCATAAAAAACGCAATACAGATAACAATAACAGTAACCAGAAGTCCTTTGAAAAAATTAATGAAATATTTCATTGTCATTGATGTTGGTAGATTACCACATCTTCCTCCTTTTTCTTCAATAACGAGGTACATATATTTCTAATTATACAGAGTCATAAATAGAAATAAAGAAGTGTTTTCTTACTATAGCACATCATTAATAGAACGAAAAAAGCATTCGTTTAGTTCCTCAATTACCATCTATTTTTGAAATGAGCAGAAGTTTACAATAGTTCCTTGAAAAAACAAAAGATGATATTATTAACCTTTAATAAGATATACATCTTGAAAGGAAGTCTAGATTGATTACTATTTTTAACGTTACGCAAAAACAAGTATACGATTTTTTGTTAAATATCGCGCCGAGACCAGTTTTATTTGGGGAACTCATGGAATTGGAAAGTTAGCAATTGTAGAAACTTTTGCAGCAGATTAGATATGCCCTGACCATTTATGGAGCGAGTCTTTTTCGATCCTGGCATATGCTCAAACGATTGCTTATATGCATATGGTAAGAGCCTAAAAGAAAAAGATGTCGAGAGACTAGCAAGTAGTTGCCTTTCTCCAAATTGCTAGTCAGTTTAAAGCATCATCATCAAACAAGTTCAACGTAAATAGTAGCCAAATTCATAAATGGTAGTTGCGTTGGCAAAGGCCAGCCTGACGAAAGAGATCTGTTATATTTTATGACCCAATCCTTGCGGGCATAGCTAAAGAGGAGGCTAGGCAGTTAATTGGCAGAGAGCGACGCACCTACGAGATAGACGTTGCTAGTAAGTTTGCTGAACTTCTTCCTAATGTGAAAACAAGTTTTTAACGACGTTAGTTGATGATGAAAAAGTAAAATGAGGTCGCTTTAAAAAAGGAGCCTATACAATGATAGTATTTGAAAATGTCACAAAAAAATATGGAAATGACCAAGTCGCCGTGAACGCTATTAATTTAGAGATCAACAAAGGAGAATTCCTTGTTCTTATTGGACCTAGCGGCTGTGGAAAAACAACATTATTAAAGATGATTAATCGATTAATTCATTTAACGGAAGGAACTATCCGAATTAACGGTAAAAGAATTAGTGATAAAAACATTCATGAATTGCGATGGAATATCGGCTATGTCCTACAACAAATTGCGCTTTTTCCTCATATGACGATTGAAGAAAATATAGCTGTTGTGCCTGAGTTGAAGAAATGGAATAAACCGCAAATCCAGCAACGAGTTCGTGAACTATTAGATATGGTTGGACTTGAACCCGACAAATATAGTCAGCGCAAGCCAAAAGAGCTTTCTGGCGGTGAGCAACAAAGGATTGGTGTTGTTCGTGCATTAGCGGCTGATCCTGAAATCATTTTAATGGATGAGCCTTTTAGTGCTTTAGATCCGATTAGCCGTACAAAATTACAAGATGATCTTCTTGAGCTTCAGCAAACGATACAAAAAACAATTGTTTTTGTGTCGCATGATATGCAAGAGGCCTTAAAACTTGGTGATCGTATATGTGTTATGAAGGAGGGGGAAATTGTACAAATTGGTACTCCACGTGAAATCGTAGACAATCCTGTGAATGATTTTGTTCGAGAATTTGTTGGGATAAAAGAGTATGGGACTTTCCATACCCAAGCTGTACTTGAACCAATTGCTGATGAGTTTCATCAAAGAAATCGAGAGAACACCATTTCTACCAAAGACCCTTTGCATACTATTCTTCAAAAATTATCTCAATATGAATGTTTAGGTGTGGAAGAGAACGGGAAAATAATTGGCGTTGTCACGAGAGCAACCATGCTTCGGTATTTAGCGGATAATTCCTTAGAAAGAGGTAAAATAAATGGCTAATTTTTTTGAAGTGTTTAGCGAACGAAAAGGCCAGCTATTGGCATCTTTAATAGAGCATATTCAAATTTCCTTCATTGCACTATTGTTTGCAGTGATAATTGCTATTCCTCTAGGGATTTATTTAACGAATAAAAAGAAAATAGCAGAAAGTATTATCGGTATTAGTGCAGTTTTACAAACGATTCCTTCCTTGGCGTTATTAGGGTTATTGATTCCGTTGTTTGGCATCGGAAAAATACCTGCCATTATTGCCTTAGTTGTGTATGCACTTCTTCCGATTTTACGAAATACATTTACGGGGATCAACGAAGTAGAGCCGTCTTTAAAAGAGGCAGCGATGGCGATGGGGATGAATACGCGAAAGCGATTAGTAAAAGTAGAATTACCTCTTGCTATGCCTATTATCATGGCAGGGATTAGAACAGCTATGGTATTAATCGTTGGAACGGCAACTTTAGCGGCGTTAATCGGGGCTGGAGGATTAGGGGATATCATTTTGCTTGGAATTGACCGAAATAATACCGCACTTATTATTTTAGGGGCTGTACCTGCGGCGATTTTAGCATTAGTATTCGATTACTTACTAAAAAAACTAGAATCACTGTCGTTTAAAAAAACAATAACATCATTGAGCATTATTACTGTAATGACATTAATAATGATTATCTTCCCGCTATTTAACTTCAAAGAGAAAGAAGAAATTGTCATTGCAGGTAAGCTTGGCGCTGAGCCAGAGATACTAATTAATATGTATAAATTACTTATTGAAAATGAAACAGACTTAAAGGTGCAATTAAAACCTGGGCTTGGAAAAACTTCCTTTGTATTTAATGCACTTAAATCTGGCAGCATTGATATTTATCCAGAATTTACTGGAACGGCCATATCAGAGTTTTTAAAAGAGGAAGCCATCAATAATAATCAGGAGGATGTTTATAATCAGGCGAAAGAAGGAATGATGAATTCATTTGGCATGGTGATGCTTAGTCCGCTGAAATATAACAATACGTATGCATTGGCCGTATCGAAGGAAATGGCTGAAACCTATCATTTGCAAACAATTTCTGACATTAAGCTTATTCAAGAAACAATTAAAGCCGGTTTCACATTGGAATTTAATGATCGAGAAGATGGTTATTTGGGCATTCAAAAGCGTTATGGTATTACACTTTCTAACATAACAACGATGGAGCCAAAACTTAGGTATCAGGTGATCGAATCAGGAAATATAGATGTATTAGATGCGTATTCGACGGATAGTGAAATACGTCAATATAATCTACAAGTTTTAACAGATGATCAGCAGCTATTCCCGCCTTATCAAGGAGCTCCACTACTAAGGAAAGAAACGCTAGAGAAATATCCTGAGGTTGAAGCAGCCTTAAACAAGCTGGCAAATCAAATTACAGATGATGAGATGCGCGAAATGAATTATCGAGTAAATGTCGAAGGCCGAAACATAGAAGACATAGCACGCGATTATTTAACAAAGGCAGGACTGCTGTAAGACGGAAATAAAGTGTAGCTAGGAAAGAGATGTTTATCTTATATTAGCTACTTTTTATAAGTGAAAAACATGACAAGGGAGGACGAACATACATGAGTGCTCTTGGTTTTTTATTTATTTCAATCATCTCAGAAGTCTTTGCAAGCTCGATGCTGAAACTTACAAATGGCTTTAAACGATTATTCCCTTCAATTGGTGTAGCGGTTGGATATGGAACCGCTTTTTATTTTTTCTCTAACAATACAATCTTTAGCAATAGGCACTGCGTATGCGATATGGGCAGGATTAGGAACAGCGCTAACGGCGATAATCGGAGTAGTCTTTTATCAGGAATTATTTAATGTAAAAAAGCTTATGGGTATTCTCTTCATTATTGTAGGTGTAGTTTTACTTAATCTTGCTGGATAGCGGACATTAAGGAGGAATTTGTAAATGAAGGGTTATCTACTTTTAGCGTTTTCTATTGTCAGTGAAGTAATTGCTACAACGATGCTAAAGTTTTCAGAGGCATTTACAATTCTAGGTCCATCCATAGCTGTCGTAATAGGATATGGGATTTCGTTTTATTCTTTATCCCTATGCTTAAAAACACTGCCATTAAGCCTTGCGTATGCCATTTGGTCCGGGCTAGGTACAGCATTAACAGTTATTGTAGGAATCGTTGTATGGGGAGATATTTTGAATCTTTACTCAGCCATTGGAATTATACTGATTATTGGTGGTGTTATCCTTCTAAATCTAGGAGACCAACAGAATGCCACAACATAATATCCAAAAAGGAAAACGTCGCAAAATGGACGTTTTCTTTTTTGGGGTAGAACTTTGAAGCACATATCATTCAGGAGTTTGTTTATCTATTAAATCCTGTAGTTTAGAGAACTTTCTAAAGGCATCCTAAAATTTGTTTATCACCATTACGGTGACTTTTGTTAAAACGTATCATCATATTGAAAAATTTTTCTTTGCTTAGTTTCCACGTATTTAAAAACCAATTTTCTATTGTTCCTTTCCGAAAAAGTCGTCATATTCCTAAGCGTTACATATTATAGCAAGAAGGTGTGAATATTTGGTCATTGTTTCAATGTTTATGGATAGCTCATTAAGACTTAGGAGGGCTGGGGAAGTGAATAATGAACACAAAAAAAACCATTTTCTATGTGAAGCGCTCTACGACATAAAAGCACTCCAGGATGTGATAAAGGATTTTCATTCTAAATACTTTGGTCAGCTACTTGTGAAAATAGTGGGAAGTGATACGATTCCTTTTTTTTTAATAACACAAAACGGTACACATTTAAAATTAATGGATACAGTAAAGCAATTTGAAACAGCGTTTTTTCGCATAGAGGCTATTGATAATGAAAATTGTCGAGGAACTGTTTCGCTTTTACGAGCCTATGATTATGAAGGGCATGATACGAAATTAATGGCAGAGGTTGTCCGATTAGAGCGAACATCCTCAGAAAAATCCATTGAATTAAGTGGTATTTCTGCGATTCAGTTATTAAAGCCTGACATGTTAAAAGGGAAATTTATCATTGAGCCCAAATGGTAATTAAATTTTTAACTTCTTTGGAGCGGGTGTCCAAACATCGTGAAATAGAGGAAAGAACGCCACGTCCTGTGGCATTACCGAAATGACCGACATCGTGTCGGCCCTCATGCAGGCTTATGCACAAAGAATTATGCCGAGGCATAATTGATACTATTAAAATAACATAATAATTAGAGCATCTGTCTAGGTGCACGTTGTATTCATTGAATTTATTAGAGAGAGAATCCTAGGAAGGGAAGAGATTAATGAATGACAATTATCGGAATGCTGCATCATCGGCTAGATCCTAGAACTGTTCTTAAGTCCTATGCTTTTGCAGCCGTTGCACAAGCTGAAGGAGCTCAATTTTTTTACTTTACACCAAAAAGCGTTGACTTTGATAAACGTTCCATTAGAGGGAAAGTATATGAAAAGGGTGATTGGCATGAAAGAATGATGCCCTTCCCAGATGTTATATACAATGCAGGAAGTCCAGAAAAATTATCGGTATCAAAGGACATTATTGAGAAATTGAAAAAGGAAATTCCTTTTACAACCCATTCTATAGGGAATAAATGGAACGTTATGAAGCGACTAAAAGAAGCAAAGGAATTTGAAAAGTATTTAATTCCATCTGAGGTCGTGGAAAATGTTGATTTACTCCATAAATTTATCGCTTTTTATAAAAGAGTCGTATTTAAACCGATAGATGGCCGGAAGGGAAAAGGGATTTATTTTATTTCGAAAGTAGGAAGAACGAACTTCGAGGTAAAGAAGGATAGGGAAATTACTGTTTGTTCACAGTCACAGCTAGATGAATTAATTAGAGGGCAACTTTCTACAGGCACCTTTATCGTACAGCCGTATATTCAATCAAAAACAAAATCGGGACAAATTTATGATTTTCGTCTTCATGTTCAAAAAAATGGTGAAGGTAAATGGGTGATAACGACGGTTTATCCGCGAATTGCACCAAATGGCTCGATCATACCTAATATTAACAATGGTGGGTTTACGAATTATTTAGATCCTTTTCTAGAGCAGGAATTTAAAGAAGAAGCTTATGATATTAGGCGTATGTTAGAGCATTTTTCCTTGTCAATAGCTCATCATTTAGATGAAATTCAGATGGTGCAATTTGGAGAAGTTATTGATGAAATTGGCATTGATGTAGGTTTAGATGAACAAAGGAAAATTTGGATGTATGAAGTGAACTGGCGACCAGGTTGCCCTCCTGCTTTTTATTTAGAATTGGATGTGGTCATCAATACTATAAGGTATGCCATGTACCTTGCTAAGAACCAGAAGCAAATTAAAAGGGAAATTAGGCAACAGATGAAAAATAAGGATTCAACAGAAGAAAAGACATTACCGGAGGAAAAAGCTTTAGCGGAAGATAAGGCTTTACTAGAGGAAAAGACTTCAGCAGAAGAAAAGACTTTACCGATTATCGCGATTACGGGCAGTGCCGGTAAAACGACATCAAAAGCATTCCTTGCCTCCATTTTATCGGAAAAATGGAATATCTTTGAGTCAAAAGATTATTGGAATACAACAGAGCATACGAAAAAACATAAAGAAGAAATTAATACTTCCCATGAGGCGGTTGTGCTTGAGTATGGGATGGCTTATCCAGGAATCATCACTAATCACTGTAGCATTATCCAACCGAATATTAGTATTATTACAAATATCGGTTTAGCTCATGTAGGCAACTTTGATGGAGATATTAAAGGAGTAGCCAAGGCAAAGTCGGAATTAATACATGGGATGGACCAAAACGGTTTATTAATAGTAAATAAGGACGATGATAATTCTAAGTATTTAGAGACACAGCAATTTAAAGGAAAAATCTTAACAGTTGGAATTCATAGCTCAGCGGACTATACAGCTTTTGATATTCAATATAAAGACATCGGTATGACCTTTAAAATAAAACTGCATGGACAGGAAATTGCCATGTATATCCCAATTTTAGGAGAACATCATGTTTATAATGCGCTTAATGCCGTTGCGGTTGCAGATTATTTAGGGTTTAGTCCAGAAGATATTAAAGCAGGGCTAAATTTCAAAAAACCACCTAGAAGATTAACAATTTATAACTGTCGCGATGACATTACACTCATTGACGATACTGTTCACTCGCATCCTCAAGGCGTACGTGCTGCTATTGATGTTCTTACAAATATAGCGAAGAAACGTAAAATTGCTATAATTGGTCAAATGCGAGAATTAGGGGATTTGAGACAAGAGGAATATCGTAAATTGGGCGAGTATATTTACGAGCAAGACATAGATTTATTCATTACTTATGGTTTTAGAACGGAGGAAATGGGAGCAGCAGCGAAGGCAAAAGGGATGGATCCTGCTAAAATTTATCATTTCCTTAATAAGGATGAATTGCATGAACTGTTAGAGAAAGTGATACAACCTCGCGACACCATTTTAGTCAAGGGTGCTAGTAAAACGAATATGTTTGAAACAGTTAAATTTTTAGATCAAAAATTCCAAGAATAAATAAAAAAGCCCGAGTAATTGACCTTTTGAAGGAAACAATTATTCGGGATATTTTTTTGCTAAATAAATCATCGAATAAGAGCATTTTCAGAAAGTAGCCTAAATCTAAGATACTTTTAGAATAAACTTTATTTCTTTTGCGGCGTTAATGGCTTTATTTTTAGCCTCCCTCAATGTTGCGCCTTCCGCAATTACATATGCATAACGATGTCCCATCGATAAAGGAGGGGTCAACAATGTCCCTCTTTTCGGCTTCACATATACATCCACAACTCCTGGTGAATTCGTTGCTCTATTTCTTCCAATCACTTTTTCTAAAATACCTTTACTTTCAACAATGATGTATTTTGTATAGACAAACCTTCTATGCTTTGGATGGATATCTGGGCGTTGTCCTAACAATAATTTAAGTGTTTCTTCCACTAAATTAAATCCAAAAGCGGCGTGAAGCATAGCATTCATTGCTCCCCCTGAGATTCGTGGATTAATTTCGATAAGTTTCCATCCGTTCTTTGTTAAACGGAGCTCTAAATGCAGAGCACCATTTTCGAAGTTAAACGCCTTTACAATAGATTGGAGAACTTCCTCAAGACCGGTTTGAATTTCTTTAGGAGCTTTAACGAGAACACCATAACCAGTAATAATAAAACGTTTACCTTGCGTAATTTCTTGTTCAATAATACCGATGACATGAGCTTTCCGATTATAGACAAGTGCTTCTACTAAATATTGCGGACCTTCGATATATTCTTCAATCATAATTGTTTCACGAGGATTTTTGCTTCGTAGATAGCTCAGGTGTTTCTTCAGTTCACTTGAGTCGTTTGCTAATAAAACATCTTTTGAGCCTGTTGATTTTGGGGATTTTACAATAAGTGGAAATCCTAAGTGATTAGAGACGGACTCATTTGGCTTGAGCAGAAAAAACTTAGGAGAATAAGGCTGGCTCTTTAAAAAATTCCTAGTTTTTTCTTTATCCTCCATCATTTCAATAGCTGTTGAAGATGTATAGTTGTCACAAAATTCATCACATAAAATTGAGGCAATATGGACAAAAGGATCGACAAAACTAACAATAGATTTTATTTCTAACCCGGTTTTTGTTAAATGATAAATTTCATCTTTCATGTCTTCTATATTCGAAGTATCAATAAGAATCATTTTATGAATATCTGGGTAGGCTTTTCTCTGCTGTAACTGCTTTTCATTGTTTGTAAAAAGGACAGTAAAATAACCTAATTTTTCTGCTGCTCTTATAGCTTCACGACTTGACCCGGATTTGTTAGCGCCGATAAATATTATGGTTTTCAGGTATATCACTCCTTCTATTGTTCCTTAGATACTTAATCAACTATATATATATGCGAAGAAATAGATTTCTTCTAGTTATGTATCTTGCATCCATACAAGCAACTTTTAAGAAGTTACATATACTAGAGGGGAAAGGAGGGGAAATTGATATGAAGCCTCTTACGGTGCAGGATTTAAAAGCGATAACTGCAGGCCATTTAGTGCAAGGGTCGGAAGAAGTGTTGATTCAACATGGCGCTTATCGACTGAAGCAAGTGAAAAGACCAAATACCGCCCTTTTTACAAATAAGCCTATTGTCAACTGGGCAAAACTTAAGCCATTTTATCCTTTAGTGCTTGTAACCGATAGACTATATAGACAAAATGAAATACCTGAGCAAATAATCGTCATTCAAGTAATAAACACAGATGAGGCATATTGGAAGTTTGTAAATTTTTATCGCAATCAATTTAATATCCCGATCGTAGCCATTACTGGTACTTCCGGTAAATCGACGACAAAGGAAATGATCAGACATATACTTTCTGCAGAAAAAAATGTAGCATCCACGCCACTTAGTAGTAATTCTAGAACTGCTTCTTTGCAATATTTACTGAATATTGATGATCATACCGAGGCAGCCGTTTTTGAAACTGCTGTTGGTTCACCGGGGGACATCAAAATTGCGGGGGAATATTTCAAGCCGACTATTGGGATTATTACAAATATAGGGGCACATCATTTAAATTATTGTAAAACTTTAGAGGGGTATATCCAGGCAAAGGGTGAAATGTTGGACATTATTAGTCCTACAGGCTCCTTAATCCTTAATGCTGATGATATCAACACAAGTAAAATAGATGTCTCGAAGTTTCAAGGACGCATCATTAAAGTAGGTAAGCATCCATCCTGTGATTTTCAAGCAAGTAATATTCGATACCACAAAAATGGTATGCTGTTCAACGTTCATCACAAGAAGCAACTTCATGAAATCTTTGTACCAGGTTTTGGCGAGCACCAAGTATATAATGCGCTTACTGCGATTGCAGCTATTTATGAAATGGGTTTGCCGATTTCTTTAGCAGCTAAACAATTG
Source organism: Lysinibacillus sp. (assembly GCA_032053185.1). GTDB lineage: Bacteria > Bacillota > Bacilli > Bacillales_A > Planococcaceae > Lysinibacillus. The sequence continues at coordinate 30,285 of DAMBVB010000032.1, read as the reverse complement.
CAATCATTCCGAAAATTGAATAAGCAGCTTCAGGTGTTTAAGGGCATTCATAATTCCATATTAATAGATGATACATGGAATATTACGACTACTTCTTTGGAGGCAGGATTAAAGGTTTTGAATGCGCTCGGAGAAGGCAAGAAAAAGATTGCCATTATTGGGACGATTACAGATTTAGGGTCTTGGGGATATATTATTCATGAGCAAGCGGGAGAATTAATTAGTCAAATTGGGGTCGATGTACTCATTACGATAGGAGAACATGCAAGCATTATGGCGATTCATGCTATTGAGGCAGGTCTTAGTTCGCCTGTTTATATTTTTAAAAATAGTACACGCGTCTATAAATTGTTAGAAGATATTGTAGATGAAAATACGATTCTTTTCATTAAAGGAGATATGTATAGTAAAGAAGTTTCTAAGTTGGCAGATGATTTAAAAATAAAAAAATCATCTTCTACCGAATAAATTATAGCAATTTACCTCAATAAATATTATTTTTCATTATTTACTAGATTAAGCATGTCTATCGCATGCAGAAGCATAGTCATATATTAACTCATTTATTCAGAAATATACTTTATAGAAGGGGGGCGTAGTTAACTTGCAACATATAAGTGTGAGCGATATAAGAAAATTATTGCAAGGAGAATTATTAAGCGGTTCTGAACGTTGGTCTGTTAAACATGCAATTTATTATCACCGGCATGAACTGACCCAAAATCATACACTTATGTTTGTTAGTAAAAATGATACAATCAACTGGCAAGAAGTAGATCAAAAGGGGCCATCTCTAGTCATTTCTGATAAATCATCAGAGGAATTGAAAAATGCGCTGAAAAATACGACCGTTATACGCGTCAAGAGTATTTTGCAGGCCTATTGGAAATTTGTGGGGTATTACAGAAATCTATTTCAAATACCAGTCGTTGCTTTGACCGGAACATGTGGTAAAACAACAACGAAAGAAATGATTAAACACATAGCTAGCAAGGAATGGAATGTTCAAGCATCTGTCAGCAGTAAAAATGAGCCACGGCAATCCTTACCGTACTTGACTGGGATCGATCAGAAAACAAAAGCAGCTATCTTTGAATTAGGGTTAGGAAATATAGGGAATATTAAACATCAGTGTATGATCTATCAGCCTACGATTGGTATTATTACGAATATCGGTGTTCATCATTTAGATGGATGTAATAATCTTGATGGCTATATAAAAGCAAAAGCTGAAATTGTAGAAGGGATAAGAGAAGATGGCACGTTAATCATTAACGGTGATGATGAAAACATTAAAAAGATCCCCCTGAGTAAATTTAAAGGAAAGATTATTACCTTTGGCGTCAACGAAACGTCAGATTATCAAGCTACGAATATCCAATTCACAAAAGGCGGGATGAAATTTGTACTAAAAGTGTCAAATGACAAATACAATTTATTTGTTCCAGGATACGGAGAACACCAAGTATATAATGCATTAGCGGCCATTGCTGCCGTAAAGGAAATGGGACTTTCCATTGCTGTCGCAATTTCACAATTAAAAACGTTCAAAGCGATGGCAAGGCACTTAGAATTTTCTACAGGTATCGGTAAATGTACTATAGTAGATGATACTTGGACAAATAACCCGACTTCTGTTGAAGCAGCACTGAAAGTTTTAGATACGATAGGAAAAGGGAAAAAAGTAATTCTTATTTTAGGTGACATTAAGAGATTAGGAAATTTCGAAGAAAAATATCATCGAGAGATTGGCACATTGGTCGCGAAAAGAAATATTGATACGCTTATTACTATTGGCAAAAGAGCAGAAAATATTGCGAACCAAGCGTTGAAGGAAGGCACGAAGGCAGATGTTCATATGTTTAAAGATGTTACAGGCGTTTTAGATGTACTAAAGCATAAGCTCGATAGTGAAACCATTGTACTGATTAAAGGTCCCATGTCTAGCAAATCTATGATCGAATTTGCGAATCAGTTAAAAAAAATATAAGTAGAAAAAGAAGCTTCCTTAAGGAAGGCTTCTTTTTCTATATACAATATAAAACTCATTGTGTTTTGAGCAGCAATAAAAATGATTTTACTTCGCACAAAGTTAGAGATAAACTTTCTTAAAAAACACGCTTTGCTGTAATATAATGCTCTTTATAATAGTCAACCATTAGTACTCTTGTAATAATACCATTTGAATTTGGAATGATAATACGTTGATCTCCTGCATAGATAGCTACTAGTGAAGGGGTTTTAGAGCCTTTAACACTATTGAAGAACACCAAATCACCCTTTTTTAAATTGGCACGTGACACCGTTGCCCCAACATTCATTTGTTCCTTTAAATTGGTTGTACCAAGTTTAATGCCACTCTTACGATAGATAAAGTCCACAAATCCTGGAGCTGTAAAGCGAAGACTTGCTTCATTATTAGTAGAGCTCATAGTTACTTTATTTTTATAATTAAAGGCGTTTTCAACAATTTTATCGCCTTTCGTTGCAGGATTAGCTGAAAGTAATGTAGGCAATACTCTACGAGCAGTTACATAATTGTCTTTATAATATGGTAGACTGTTTAAATCAGAAATAACGATATTTTGCTTAGAATCAGCCATGTGAATCATTTTGTTGTTTCCAATATACATGCCCACATGATCAGGGTCTGTGCCTGTTTTTTTACTCTTAAAGAAAAGTAAATCGCCTTTTTGTAATTGATTTCTTGCCACATATGTCCCTTGCTTCATCATATAGTCTTCATTATAAGTCGCAAGATCCACACCATTTTTCTCAAAAATATACATTAAAAAAGAAGCACAAGAAAATTTATATGGATATGTAGGCTTGTATTCTGTATTACTGTATGTCGCCTTACCAATTAAGCTTTTTCCAGTTTGAATGAGTTGATCTGCTTTTGCATTAACTGCTTTTGCGTTATTCAGGGCATTTGTTGTTGCAGCCTCTACTTCTATAGGTTGAACAGTTGGTTGTACCATCCCTACTGTGCTAAAACCTATCGTCAATGCTAATGTTGTTGTTAAAAATCGATTATTCATGTTGTTAATTTCCTCCTGAAGATATTGTTAGGATTTGGTTTGTTACTGGAATTAATCGTAGCATGAAAAAGTGGGGCTTCTTCAAGGTAATTGTTACCACAGTGGATGGGGATACTCTGCAAACACCTGATATAAAAGGCTTCATCGCCTTAATTTACAGTTTTATTACAAATGTTTCAGTTGGGTGAAGTGTTTACAGAGGAAATCAAAAATGTACTTGGTTAAACAAGCATTTTTGTACATATTTATGTCAACGTTTATACTATAATCTCTCAATAGGAAACATATATTTGTCATAAAATAACCTCTAGGACTTCATAGTTATTTCACTTTTTATCTATATAATAAATTTGCACTTATTATGATAGATTGGAGAATTAGACATGAAGAACACGCTTTATCAGAGCTTTTGGCGAACGCACTTTTATGCCGCATTATTTATAACGCCACTTCTTATTTCGCTAACATTAAGTGGTATAGGTTATTTATTTTATACCAATGTTGAAAATCAGTTATATGATAAATACTTTTTTGGTGAAAGTGGAAAAACCGAGGTACAATCCATTGATGATGCTGTTAAACTTGCAGAAGAATCATATGCTGGCTATAAAACCAATAAAATTATAGAGTTAGAAGAGCCGTACAATACACGATTATCGATGAAAAATGCAGAGGGCAATGAGAAATATGTGTTTTTAGATGATCATAACCAAATTATTGGTGCTCAAGATGCTGGTTACACATTTGCAAATATTATGAGAAATATCCATAGTTCCTTATTTATTGGGGGGACGTTTGTCAATTATTTAGTAGAATTAGCGGCTTGTTGGGCTATTTTTTTACTGCTTTCAGGCCTATACATGACGTTTAAAGCAAAACTACTAAAGAAAACAAAGCAGACAAATAAACGTCAAAAGAGTAGAAAATTCCATGCGCTTGTTGGAACAATTATAACAATTCCAATGCTTGTTATCATTTTCACAGGCTTACCATGGTCTGCGCTGATGGGGAAATATATTTACCAAGCTTCACAAGATCATCCATCTTTCGGTACACCATTATTACAGCAGCGACCACCTACATCTAATGTCAGTGAGATTCCTTGGGCTACTCGTCAAGAAACCCCTCCATCGTCAGATTCGGCACATGCAGCGCATCATGGTATGGGCGCTAATATGGGCTATATTGCTAACCCTAACCAACTGAGTGTGGAAAAGCTGCAACATGAAATTGATGCAATGAATATTTCAAAACCTTACGCGATCATTTATCCTACTAGTGAAGACGGTGTCTATACAGTTGCAAAATCTAGTAACACTGGTGTCACAGGGCTTGATGTTAGTCCGTATGATGAAACGACCATGTATGTTGATCAATATAGCGGAAAATTTATAGACAAGGTTGGCTATGAGGACTATGGTATTCTTGCCAAATGGTTCACATGGGGAATTCCTTTACATGAAGGTCATTTGTTTGGTTGGCCAAATAAATTAATCAATTTACTAGTATGTCTAGCATTTTTAGTAGTTATTATTTGGGGAGTTAGTACATGGCTACTACGAAAGAAACAAGGAATGCTATCCGCACCACCTAAAATCTCTCAAAAGGTATCCATTCCTTTTATCATTTTCATGATTATTTTAGGTATACTAATGCCACTATTTGGGCTATCATTAATAGCTGTAGTAGTCGTTGAAATAATAATAAATTTAGTGTCTAAAAATAAAAAAGAAGTCCAGTAAAAAAAGCGATTACTGTATCCTATAAATAAGGAATACAGTATCGCTTTTCTTTTTTATCATTGGCGATTTTACTGCACCCCAATTGTTGGACTTAGCATCTAACATTGGAGGTGTAGTTTTTTTATGACTAAATTACGAGCGAGATAAAGTTAAAGATTATTCAAGGCTTTAATTCAAAGTTTTTTCAAAAATGTAAATTTGAATATTGCGAAAACTAATCATATTAGTTAAAATGGTAATACAATTAGTTAACGAAGGGGATATAATTTAAAATGAAAATTACGAAGAATAGTACAGTGTTTCAATTGTCATTTATGCCAAAGATTTTTCCTGTTAATTGTTATATTGTAGAAGAAGAAAGCGAGCTTACACTGATCGATGCAGCCCTACCATATAGTGAAAAAAGTATAATAAAAGCGACTGAAAGTATTGGTAAACCGATTACAAGAATCATCATTACTCACGCACATAGTGATCATATAGGAGCTCTAGATACGTTAAAAGAATTATTACCAGATAGTCAGGTGTGCATTTCTTCCAGAGATGCTTTGTTATTGGAAGGAAATAGTGCATTACTTCCAAATGAAAAAAATACACCAATTCGGGGAGGCATACCAAAAAATATTAAAACTAAACCAGACTTATTACTCGAAGAGGGTGATCGTGTTGGCTCATTAGAAGTGATAGCAACTCCAGGTCATACACCTGGTTCCATCTCTCTTTTTGATACACGTAATAGAAGTTTAATTGCTGGTGATGCCCTCGTAACTAGAGGAAAACTATTAGTATCCGGAGTGATGAATCCGCTGTTTCCATTTCCTGCTCTTGCAACATGGGATAAAAGCACAGCTCTAATAAGCGCAAAAAAAATAAGGTCTTTAAATCCAAGCTTACTTGCTGTAGGGCACGGGAAAATGTTAATGCAACCACAGGAGCTTTTGGACATAGCAATAGCCGAAGCAGAAAAAAATTTTAGACAATCCAAATAGGAAGTGAAAAAAATGTCCCGTCGAATGAAAATAGATATATCGATTATTTTACAAAAGGCAACGGAGCTAGTTGATGAACAAGGATTTGACCAACTTTCAATTGGATTATTAGCTGAAAAATTGGAAATACGGCCACCTTCCTTGTATAACCATCTTGATGGATTAAATGAATTGAAGCAGAAGTTAGCTATTCAAGGCGTAAAAAAACTAAATGAATATATGCTGCAAGCTGCAGTAGGACGTTCAGGTGATGATGCTGTTCGTGCAATTAGTCAGGCATATATTCAATTTGTTAGAGAGCACCCTGGGTTATACGATGCTAGCACTCGCTTTCCGGATGCTAACGATCAAGAACTACAGCAAGCCCATGAAGCTGTCGTGCAACTTGTGCTTCAAGTGCTTGATGCCTATAAGTTGCAAGAAGAAATTGCGATTCATATGGTCAGAGGATTAAGAAGTATTCTACATGGATTCACTTCTATTGAACAAATGGGGGGATTTGGAATGCCACTTAATATCAATAAGAGCTTCTTAATCATAATTAATACTTTTATTGAGGGCATTCATGCTGTTACGATTAATGAAGATAAATATATGCAAACTGATGACTAAGGAGGTCCATTTTAATAGGGATATTCAGAATGGGAAAAAAGAAAGAAGCGGGAAATGACACAGAGGATTAATTTCCCGCTAAAACTTGTTGAACAGAATGGATGTGGGAATAAGAAATTTGTCGTTGAACGGGGCTGCTGCTCTATGCTTTAGTTTGAATTACATCCCATATTATTTAGTACATGAATAAATTCTATAGTCTAAAACGCCCTCATACTTTATGTTCATATCAAAATGTTTATCCATTACTTCATAAAGTTCAGGTGCAATATTCTTCGAGTGATGAAGTTCAGGAATGGAGTAGATTGATTTGTTTTTTTGTATACGAATATTTTCAAAACCAGCCTGGTTAAACAAAGCTACCCAATCCTTTTTCATTGAACAAGATTCAAATCCATAAAACTGTTTGATTTCCTTTTCAATTTTTTCCTCAAGTGGTTGATGAATAGTAAATTCGATGGCAATAAACCGACCGCCATTTTTTAATAAACGAAAAATTTCTTTAAGGGCATTAGGTTTATTGACAAAAGAAAGAACAGATTCAGAAATAATAAAGTCAAATGTATGATCAGGTAATGGAACTTGTTCTATAGCGCATTGAAGTATTTTTACGGGTAAGTGATTTTTTTTCATTCTCCTTTTAGCCTTTGCAACCATTTCAGGATTGATATCAATACCAGTTACTTTTGCTTCATATGTCTCCGCCAAGTAGGCAGCAGTTTGGCCTGTACCACAGCCTACATCCAAAATGCGGGAAATTTCGCTAATGTTCTCTACCTTGAATATTTCCTTTGTTAGATTAATACCACCAGGATGCGCACCGCCTACACCAAATTTGGACAGAAAATCTAGATATTTCGAATTTTGAATCGGAATCCCTTCTTTATTCGTATTTTTGTATAATATGAAATTAAAAATAGTATGGTTCCTGAGATGTCATGAGGAACCTTTACAGAAAGGAATAGGAGAATTATAAATAGTTGGGCTTCAGCATTTTACAAACATGTCGATATATTTTTTTAGCAACTTCTCCGATAGTCTAAACAATAAAAAAATACAGACGTATACTAGTAAAAAGATATGATAGGGGGTGAATTGATGCCATTTTATCCATCGAACCCTAGAATGAGACCATTCCCACCAAGAAATAGACAAGGTTTTGGCCCTCCTATTCAAGGTAGAAGGGAGCAACCTTTCTTTTACCCAAACCAACAACCCCAAACTTCTAGATTTGGAAGATTACCAGAGCATATAAATACAATTATGAGCCATGCGGGGACAATAACAAATGGGGTTGGTATGTTAAGGCAAATGGGGGCATTTTTAAATTTCTTTAGATAGTTTATGTCGAGGGAACGTAAAGTCTGTCTTTATAAGAATTAGCAAGAAAGAGCTGAATTCCCCCCCTCTACCGAGTAACTTCTCAAAGGGGGGATTGTGAATCATGACATTTAATGCCTATGTTGAATAAGATGCTTTTCAATAATTCATATTTCTTAGGATTCTTCGTTCCGACGTCGGGATACAGTGCCATTTTTTTGCGATGGTATTCGTTATGTTATTTCTTATATGGAAAATATGAAAATATAAACAAGCGGAAATTTCGTAGTATAGAAACTTAATATTGTGGAAAAAAATCATTTTACAGTGGGGACTGAGCGACTCCTTAGGATCAGTGATAGAGGGACGAAGGCTAAAAACATCACGTTCTGTGGTAACACTTTGCTGAAAAGGCATACTTATTCAACTTAATTGCATGAAGGAAGAAGCTATATTTTGAAGATTCTTCCTTTTTTTACTTTTAATGCTTGCAAATGGAAAAGTCATAGTATACTATTTGGCTAGTAAACTATGACGCTAGGTGTGACTTTGAAAACTTTTGCAGGGCTATTTAAAAAGGGATGGGTGCTTTATAGGGCATGGTTAGTTGCTTGAATTTTTATAGGGATCATGCTGTCAATGGTCGTTCCATATTTAAGAAGGCGGTTAAGTAATGAATTTACGATGGAAAATCTACTAGTACTTGTATTAGGTAGATTTTATTCGGTATTACAATTCCTAGCTAGTTTCCGTCAGACTTAAAGACCAAAGAGATATGGCTGCATTCTACTAGTTTATCGCACAGCTTGTAGATGTCAAAATCGTATTTTCCTTATTAGGATACGCTATCTTCAATTTTATCTTTGTGAGTGTAGCTTTCTATAAAGTTAAAGATGAAATGTAGGCAACTTTGCCCAAATACTGTTATTGCTATTATTTTTTGTAGCAATTATTGCGATTCTCCAATTGATAATATCGGTAGCCTTTCCATCAGTATAAATTTATAGTTTGAATTTACATAAAGTATATTATATGATAATATTTTCCGTTATATAGGGATACCATTAACGGGGCTGGAACAATATTTCTCGAAGTACTAACAATGGAGCTCAGGTTGGGCACAATGTACGTGTAGCTATCTTATTTATCATAGCGACAAAGTGGCTTGAAAAGGTGGTTTTACGATGACAATCGACTTTTCACGTGATAAGCCCATTTATAGTCAGCTCGTAGATCGGATATGTGGGGACATTCTGAAAGGAAGTTAGTGCTTGGGGATCGACTTCCTTCGGTTCGAGAATATGCAGTGGAAGCAGGTGTCAATGTAAATACTGTGCAACGGGTGTATAAGGAGTTAGAAGCGATGAATATAACGGAAACTTAAAGGGGTCAAGGTACATTTATTACAACCAATGAAGAGCGAATTGCGTTTTTACGAGAAGAGATGAAAAATCAATTGGCAGATCATTTTTTAACTTCCATTGAAGCATTTGGATTTTCAACGGAAGAGATGCTCGTTGTTTTACAAAATAAATCGTGAGGTGAAATAAATGCTACAGCTTTCGTTATATGAAAAAGCCTATTCTACAGAATATATCTTTTACCTTTCTTGTTGGGCAAATGGTAGTGGCAAGTCGACACGATGAAAAGTGTTGTCAGGCTTATGACGTCCATCTAGTGGTGAAGTACTGCTAAAGCGAAATCCTGTTACACGCAGAAGTGCTGATAACATTGCTTATTTACCAGATATTGATTTGTTTTTTGATTTCTACATAGGTGAGCAGCTTTTTCAACACTATGCCTCTCAATTCGAAGTTTTTTCGTATGATAAGGCATGGAAGTATTTACAGGCTGATAAAAATGTGAAGCTACGGTAACTGTCAAAGGGGAATCGTGGTCGAATGAAAATGGCCGCAACGCTTGGGCGAGAAGCACCCTTTTATTTACTAGATGAGCCATTTTTTGGTCTGGATTCAATTGTTCGTGAGCAGCTTATTAAAGGATTAATTCCATGTACAGATATTGAACACCAAACCATATTATGATCAACGCATGAGTTATATGAGGTAGAGCCTATTTTAGATCAAGCAAAATGGTTCAATCATTGCAATGAGGAAGTAGAAACGATTCGAGATATGTCGAATAAGGATACTGAGCAATGGATGAAGCCGTTTTATAAGAAAGGATGAAATGAATGACAACACAACCTATTGTTCAATTGCAAAATATATCAAAAACCATTCGTGGAAAGCAATTGATTCAGCAATTGAATATCGATTTATATCCAGGTCAAATTACTGGATTTTTAGGACCGAATGGCGCAGGGAAAACGACGACAATTCGTATGATGACAGGGCTTATGCATCCAACTGAAGGGAATGTCATAATTGATGGTCTTTCCCTAAAGGACAATTATGAAGAAGCGATTAGTAAGGTCGGCGTAATTGTAGAAAATCCGGAAATGTATAAATTTATGACGGGCTATAAAAACTTACTGCACTTTGCGCGTATGCATAAAAACGTGACTAAAGAGCGTATTGAAGAGGTCGTTAAACAAGTTGGTCTTGAGAAACGCATTCATGAAAAGGTATCAACGTATTCGTTAGGAATGCGTCAGCGTTTAGGACTTGCACAGGCACTACTTCATCGACCAAAGTTTTTAATTTTAGATGAGCCAACAAATGGTCTAGATCCAGCAGGTATCCGCGAGTTTCGTATGTATTTACGTAAAATTGCGGCGGAGGATGGCGTATCTGTTTTTGTTTCCAGTCATTTATTATCCGAAATTGAGTTAATGTGTGATCGAGTAGCGGTCATACAAAATGGCAAACTCATCGATATTCGTGATATCAACGTTGAAACTTCTTCGTTTTATTATATTGAAGCTACACCAAATAATCAGGCTGCAGATCTTTTACAAAAGCTCGATTACAATTTTGTTCCGGACAATAATGGTTATGTAGTGGAGATAGAGAAAGAGGACCTACCGAAAGTCATTATCCAATTTGTTCATGAAGGGATTCAAATATTTGCTGTACAACCGCATCAAACAACGTTAGAGGATCAATTTTTAGAAATGACAGGAGGTGGCCAAATTGCTGAAGCTAATGCAAAATGAATGGATGAAATTATGGCATAAAAAAGGAACTTGGGCAATGGTCGCGCTATTAATCCTCTTTATTATTGGTCCTGGTATTATGATGAAATACTATGAAACAAAAACGACAGAGGATAAAACGTGGCAGGAAACAGAACAGACGGCTATTAATGATTATAAAGAAATGTTGAAAGGTGATGATGTATCGGCAGAGAATAAGCAACACTTTGAAGAGCAAATGGCTATTTCTGAGTATCGATTAGCCAATGATGTGCCGTCTCAAGAAGATGGAAGTGTAGCAAGCTTTATGTCATTTGCAAGTGGCATGCTGACTTTAGTGACATTATTTACGGTTATTACTGCAGCTAGTATTGTATCTAGTGAATTCTCTACTGGTACGATTAAAATGCTCTTAACGCGTCCGGTTTCGCGTGTAAAAATATTAACCTCAAAATTACTGACAACATTCATATTTGGGCTATTCTTAATTGTTGTTAATGTGATAGTAAGTGCTCTAGTTGGACTAATACTATTTGGTGGTACAACGGGCGTTGAGTTAGAAATGGTCAACGGTCTGGTTGTTGAAAAAGCCGTATGGAATGATTTAGCATATTACTATTTGCTTTCGGGCGGAAATTTTGTCATGTCAGTATTATTTGCTTTTTTAGTGGGCTCAGTTTTCCGTTCAAGCTCTTTAGCAATTGGCTTAACGATGTTCTTATCCTTTACAGGTGGAATGATTGTGGTGTTTTTAAGTAGATTTAAAATCGTTAAATATATTTGGATAACACATTCAGATTTAACACAGTATGAAACTGGTAATTTTATAGTACCAGATATGACAATGCCATTCTCACTCACAATTCTTGTTATTTATGCTGTTGTTTTCCTTGTGATCAGCTATATGTTCTTTATGAAACGCGATGTCACAGCATAACGAATAAAATTATAAACAGCAGCCCAATTGGTGAAAGAAAAGCTTCCAATTGGGCTGCTGTTTTTTTACAATGCTTAGACTAGATACATAAAGCATACGATGGCTTCATTGAATTAACAGTCTTCAGGACCTTCATTTCAAAAATAGTGTTTATTTTTCGTAAGAGTGGTAATATAATTGTTAGAAACTTAATGAAAACGCTTTTTTTCTATTAAGTGGTCTAGACAACTATACCAAAGGAGGAGAATAAATGTTAGCTTTCTTACAAAAAATCGGTAAGTCGTTAATGTTTCCAATTGCTACTTTACCAGCAGCTGCATTACTTTTACGCTTAGGCTCTGGCGACATGCTTGGTGCAGTTCCAAATGACGTTGTCCAACATATTGCAACTGTGATGGCTGCATCTGGTGATGCAATTTTAGGTAATTTACCTATTATTTTTGCAATCGGTATCGCGATGGGCTTAGCACATGATAATAGTGGTGGAGCAGCGTTAGCAGGTGCCATAGCACATCTGGTGTTAGTCGCAGTATTAGCTGCCGTAAATAAAGATCTAAATATGGGTGTATTCGGTGGAATTATTGCAGGTATAACAGCAGGTCTACTCTATAACAAATTCTATAATGTAAAATTTCCAGAATGGCTGTCATTCTTCGGAGGACGGCGTTTTGTGCCAATTATAACGTCCATCACCATGGCGATTTTAGGTGCTATTTTAGCTGTCGTATGGGGACCAATTCAAGGTGGTATCGATGGAGTAGGAAACTGGTTAATCGGTGGTGGAGCACTTGGTGTTGGGATGTATGGTTTCTTAAATCGTTTATTAATCCCAGTAGGTCTACACCATGTAATTAATACAATAATTTGGTTTGACTTCGGTGAATTTACCAATGCTGCAGGTGATCTTGTTAAAGGTGATATTAATCGATTTTTAGCAGGAGACCCATCAGCAGGACATTTCCAAGCAGGTTTCTTCCCAATCATGATGTTTGGGTTACCAGCAGCGTGTCTTGCGATGTTCTTTGCAGCGAAAAAGGAAAAACGTGCAGTAGTCGGTGGTATGTTTGTATCCATCGCTTTAACAGCATTTTTAACAGGTGTAACTGAGCCTATTGAATTTACATTTATGTTCTTATCTCCAGTACTTTACGGTATCCATGCAGTGTTAACGGGTATTTCGCTGGCCATTTCTTATATTGTTGGATTCCGTGATGGTTTCGGATTTTCGGCAGGCTTAATTGACTATCTTTTAAACTTTGGTTTAGCAGATAAACCATTGCTATTAATTCCATTGGGATTAGGTTTTGGCGTTATTTACTTTGTCGTTTTCTATTTCTTAATCAAGATATTAGACTTAAAAACTCCTGGTCGTGAAGACGACGATGAAGAAGGGACAGATGTTGATTCAGCTGTTTCCAATGATTTGGATTTACGTGCTTACAAAACAATCGAAGCATTAGGTGGACAAGAGAATATCAAGCAAGTGGATTACTGTACAACACGTCTTCGTATGACTGTCGATGATGCAGATCAGGTGGATGATAAAACATTAAAACAAACGGGTGCGCGTGGTGTTATGCGAATTAGTAATACAAATGTACAAGTCATAATCGGTACATCCGTAGAGTTTTTAGCAGAAGCTATGAAAGATCGCCTAAAAAAGGGTAATCCAGCGCCTTCAAATGTAGATTTACAAAAAGAAACGCCTGTTGGAGAAGAGTCAGTAGAAGAAGGGTCAATTTCTTCCAATGATTTTGAAATGCCCATTACAGGTAATTTAATTCCGTTATCTGACGTACCAGATGAAGCGTTTTCATCAGGTATAATGGGGCCTGGTTTTGGTATTCATCCAAAAGATGGTACAGTTCATGCACCATTTGATGGACAAGTAGTAATGATTTTCCCAACGAAGCATGCTATCGGCTTAAAATCTGATACAGGTGTGGAAATATTAATTCATGTCGGTTTAGATACTGTCACACTAAATGGTGAAGGATTTGAAACGATGGTGACAGAGGGTCAATTAATTCAACGTGGTGATACGTTATTAAAAGTTGATTTTGAAAGTATTAAAGACAAAGTACCTTCTATTGTCACACCTGTTGTTTTCACAAGTTTAATGGGACAAGAAATAACACTTGAAAAATCTGGTTTCCAACGAGCAGGTACTAATAACATTATTTCGATGAAGAAGTAATAAATAAGAGAGGCTGTCTAAAAAAGTCCATCAAACAAAATGAACAAGAATAAATCCGCTTACTTTCTGTGGGCAAGCATGAGTAAATCATGTTGATCCCACAGAAATCTAAGCGGGTATTATCGCTATACCAAAATATCAGCATTGATAGGATCGCTTCAAACATACTATTTTAGGACAGTATCTTCTATCAATCCTAGGAGATGTTTTTAATGAATTTATTAATCCGTAACATCACAATCGTCAATGCAACAGGACGAAAGGAACATGTCGACGTTTTTATAAAGGATGGAAAAATTGCGCAAATTGCACAACAAATTAACGTAGATAATGTGCAAATACTTGATGGTACAGGGAAATTTTTAGTCCCTGGTTATATCGATATGCATATCCATGGCTCTGCTCAAATGGACACGATGGATGCATCGGATGAGGGCCTTCATAAGATGGCAAAATCACTTGCCAAAGAAGGTACAACAGGCTTTTTAGCAACGACTATGACACAAAGCTTTCAAAATATTGAACGGGCCATTGAAAATATTGCGCAGTTTACATCAAATCCAGATGAGGCAGAACTTCTAGGTATTCATATAGAAGGTCCTTTTATATCAGAAAAGCGTGTAGGTGCACAGCCAATTGAATATATCGTACCTCCTGATTTCACTGTATTTACAAAATGGCAAAGCTTAAGCGGCAATAAAATTAAAGAAATTACAATGGCGCCAGAAGAACCAAATGGACTTGATGTAGTTCAAGCAATTGCAGAAAGTGGAGTGGTCGTATCAATTGGTCATTCTGATGCAACATTTGAACAAATGAAAGAAGCTGTTCATCATGGTGCAACACAAGGCACACATTTATACAACCAAATGCGGCCATTCCATCATCGAGATCCAGGTGTTGTCGGTGGTGTATTGTTATTAGAGGAAATTAAGGCCGAAATCATTGTTGATTTTATTCATATGCACAAGGATGCCGTGAATATGGCTTATCGTTTAAAAGGAGCAGACGGTATTATTTTAATTACCGATGCAATGCGAGCAAAAGGAATGCCATATGGAGATTATGACTTAGGTGGTCAAATGGTGCATGTCTCCGAAAGTGGAGCCCATTTATCAAATGGAGCCCTTGCTGGTAGTGTATTGAAAATGGACCAAGCTGTACGGAATATGCAACTCATCACGAACTGCACGTTAGAAGAACTTGTTAAAATGTCGAGCTACAATGCAGCAAAACAGCTAAAATTGGCTAACAAAGGACAAATCGAACAAGGATTTGATGCAGATGTTGTAATTCTGGATGAACAGTTAATGTTGCAACAAACGGTTAAGGCTGGGAAGATAATATACGAAGCCTAAGAAGTCGTATGCTTTTTAAGGTTAAAAATAAACAAGGGGGAATAGAGATTGAGACTGGAACGCTTTGCTTCAAAAGACGATTTATACGCCCGTGCAGTAGACATAATTGTGAATACTAAAAATGAAGGTGCTACAACGTTCGGTCTAGCTACAGGTGGTACAATGGAAGCGTTATATGCTAAAATTTGTGAGACTAATATCGATTTTGCTGATTGTATTAGCTTTAATTTAGACGAATACGTTGGCCTAAGTGCTAAACATGAACAAAGTTACGCATATTATATGTACAAACATTTATTTCACAACAAACCATTTAAAGAATCTTATTTACCGAATGGTTTAGCTGATCATCCGATAGAGGAAGCGGCACGCTATGAATCATTATTACAGCAGCATCCATTAGATTTTCAATTGCTTGGGATTGGACAAAACGGTCATATCGGTTTCAATGAACCAGGCACATCATTTGGTTCGTTGACACATCTTGTAACGCTTGAAGAATCAACGCGTCAAGCAAATGCTCGTTTCTTTGATTCAATCGATGAAGTTCCAACCCAAGCATTTACGATGGGGATTCAATCCATCATGCGCGCAAAGTGCATTTTGTTAATCGCAGTTGGAGAAGCAAAACGTGATGTATTAGAACGTGTGCTCGCATCTGAATATACAGAAGATGTACCAGCAAGTGTATTAACAAAACATCCAAATGTTATCATTTTAACAGATTTACAATAAGAGGAGAATAAACCATGAAAACAAAACAATTTACAGTAGTAGACCCGCAAGGAATTCATGCACGTCCAGCTAGCCAGCTTGTAGCAGCAGCAACACCATTTGCTTCTTCTATAGAATTGCTGACAGAACAAAGAACTGCCAATTTAAAATCTATTTTAGGCGTTATGGGATTAGCCCTAAAACAAGGTTCACTATTTACACTACAAGTAGAAGGGGAGGATGAAGAACAAGCGTTTACTGCATTAACTAATTTAATTTCAGAAACGGGGTTAGCACAATGATACAACTCAAAGGTATTGCTGCATCTGACGGCATTGCCATTGCGAAAGCATATCGTTTAGTTCAACCGGATTTAACGTTTACGAAAATAACTATTGAGGATATTGATGCAGAGCAACAACGTTTAGTGGCAGCGCTCGAAAAAACAGCACAAGAGTTAGCCGCAATTCAACAGCTAACGCATGAAAAGTTAGGCGCGAAAGAAGCAGCAATTTTCGGTGCACATTTACTTGTCGCGAAAGATCCAGAATTAATTGGACCTATTCAACAAACAATTGCTGATGAAGCGGTGAATGCAGAATATGCATTGAGTGAAGTTGCAACGATGTTTGTTTCATTATTTGAAAATATGGATGATGAATATATGAGTGAGCGTGCTGCAGATATTAAAGATGTATCAAACCGCGTTTTAGCACATTTACTCGGTGTACATATTCCAAATCCAAGTAATATAAGTGAACAGGTGATTGTTGTAGCAAATGATTTAACACCTTCTGAGACAGCACAATTGGACCGTAATTTTGTGCTTGGTTTTACAACGGATATTGGTGGCCGTACATCTCACTCTGCCATTATGGCACGTTCACTCGAAATCCCTGCAGTTGTAGGGGCAGGTACAGCAACGACGTCCATTCAAGATGGTGATTTATTAATCGTGGATGGTATAACCGGTGATGTACTTGTGAACCCAGCAGAAGACGTTGTGGCAACCTATAGAAAAAAAGCGGAAAACTTTACTGCTCAACAAGCAGAATGGGCAACGTTACTAAATGAAAGAACGATTTCCAAAGATGGAGTTCAAGTTGAATTAGCTGCAAACATTGGGTCACCAAACGATTTAGAAGGTGTACTTCGTCACGGTGGTGAAGGAATCGGTTTATATCGTACAGAATTTTTATATATGGGACGAGAAAACTTACCGTCAGAAGACGAACAATTTACTGCGTATAAAATGGTATTAGAAGGAATGAAAGGGAAAGCGGTTGTCATCCGTACACTTGATATTGGTGGAGATAAAAATTTACCCTATTTACCACTCCAAGATGAGATGAATCCGTTCCTCGGCCATCGCGCGATTCGTCTATGCCTAGATCATCAAGACATTTTCCGTACACAATTGCGCGCATTATTACGTGCGTCCAATTATGGTAACCTAAAAATTATGTTCCCTATGATTGCGACATTGCAAGAATTCCGTGAGGCGAAAGGGATTCTTTTAGAAGAAAAGGAAAACCTACTAGCAAAAGGCGTAGCTGTTAGCGATCACATTGAAATCGGCATCATGGTTGAAATTCCATCGACGGCAGTGATGGCAGATATTTTTGCGAAAGAAGTGGACTTCTTCTCGATTGGTACAAATGATTTAATCCAATATACGATGGCAGCGGATCGTATGAACGAAAAGGTATCTTATTTATACCAACCTTATAATCCAGCTATTTTACGTTTGGTTAAAATTGTTATTGATGCAGCACACAAAGAAAAGAAATGGGCCGGTATGTGTGGTGAAATGGCAGGGGATGAATATGCTGTACCACTATTACTTGGTTTAGGTCTAGATGAATTTTCAATGAGTGCAACATCCATTTTAAAAACACGTTCCTTAATTAAAAATTTAGCTGTAGCAGATATGCAAGCATTAGCAACAGAAGCGTTACAATTAACAACATCCGATGAAGTATTAGATAAAGTAAAGCAAGCTGTTAACTAATTGTTTAAAAACAATGAGCCAACATCATAAGTAGTTGAAGATACAAGAAATTGGGGATCTTCAACTACTTTTTTAATTGTCCAATTTCCGTATTTGTTTGGTATGAACAATGGCCAGTTTTTTTAGAAAAGGTTTCAAGATGTAAATAGAATTCGATATAATGAATGAAAAACTAGAGAGGCCTATTTATGGAAACAGAATGGTTACGAACTTTTATTGTTGCTGCGAAAACAGAGAATTTTCGTGAGACGGCAGAACAACGTTTTATTACACAATCAACAGTTTCTAAGCATATTCAACACTTAGAAAAAGATCTACAAACAACTCTTTTTGATAGGCGGGGGAACCATGTGAAGTTAAATCATATCGGTGCTCACTTTCTTCAACACGCCGAGAAAATGATGGCAACGATTGATGAAGGATTGCAAACTACTGTATCTCTTGTGAATGGTTTTACGTCACAGCTAACGATTGGTGTCGCACCACAAATTGCCAACTCTACATTACCAGCAATCATTGATACATTTCAGCAGCGAAAACCTTCTATTCAAATAACGATCGAACTGTTAAAGTCCAATGAAATCGGGGAAGCAGTATATGCTGGCGTAGTAGATATCGGTTTATCAAAACTAACATCGACACGTGACATTCATACGGTCCTACTTGCACAGGAACCGCTTCAATTGATTGCCCCGATAGCCAAAAGGGCGACAAATGCACGGACTCTTTTACAGGAAGAAACCATATTAACGCATGAATATGCACCATACTGGCAGGACATACAACAAGTACTTCAACAATTCCCAGGCTATAAAATCATGAATATAAATCAAACTGAAGTGATAAAAAATTTTGTCAAGCAGGATTAGGCATTGCCTTTTTACCAAAGAGTGTAATAGAGACCGAATCTCATCAGCAATTGCTTTATAGTTATTCGTTAAAGGAATGTGCCCATATTGTTTCGAATACCTACTTTTCGACGAAATATGTTACGGCGGATATAGAGACATTTTTAGCAGTTTGTCATTCCATCTACAAAGGGTTAGCATATTAGACTATAAAGGTGAAATCTACTTAAAAAATTTCGCATTTTTCCTGTTTTAAAAAACAACCTCTTACTTTTTGGTTGCATAGGAGATAAGCGAAATTTTTTGATTTCGTTAATGGGAACGTGCTTTTATGTATAATAGAGCAGATAATGCAATTTTAAAACATATATTAGAAAGAGTGAAAAAAATGATTGGTGCAACATTATTATTTATCCTCGCAGGTATTGGCGAAATTGGGGGTGGCTATTTAATATGGCTTTGGTTAAGAGAAGGTAAACCATTTTATTGGGGAATTATAGGTGGGATTGCGTTAGCTTTATATGGAGTTGTCGCAACTTTTCAGACCTTCCCAACCTTTGGAAGAGTCTATGCTGCCTATGGAGGGGTCTTTATTGTCCTTTCCATTTTGTGGGGCTGGGGAATAGACGGAGAAAAACCAGACATCTTGGATTGGGTTGGAGCAGGTATTTGTTTGATTGGTGTGATGGTGATTTTATTACCTCGTTCATGAGAGAGAGAATGTGCTAGCAGGAATTAAAGTATCCTTGAAGTTTTGCCGGAATATAAAAATAATGGTATCGGCAAAGAATTAGTCAAACACATGTTAAAGGAATTTGAGAATATCTATATGGTTGATTTGTGTTGTGACGATGACTTAATTCCTTATTATGAGAAGTTTGGCATGATCAAAGCAAACGGTATGCTCGTTAGGAATTACGAAATGCAGTCGGGAATTTCAAACAAATAAATAGATAACGCTTGGATATTTTCCAAGCGTTTTTATGTTTGTTGTATAGATGAATGTTATTTTTTTATCGCAACAAAACGTAATCTGCAATAATCAGCAACCCATTGATGATCCTGATAAAACTTTGGCTTTAATAGTTGTTCGCATTTTGCATAAATTTGTTCTTTTTCAGTTTCTGATAAATGCTGGAGTAGATTATTACTGAACATTACTAACCAATTTCGTAGCCCATCATGGGCGTTCATATAGTGAAATCATTTTAACTGTAAATCCAGCAGCTTCCAACTTCGACTGGTATGCTTCTAAAGTTGGAAAATACCACGGGAAATATTCCTCAATATAAGGTAGTTGATAGTCCCCCATACTTTTTTGAAGTGCCCAAACAATAGAAGCGATATTACCGTGGCCACCCATTTCAGCGACGAAACGACCACCTTGTTGAAGTGAACTGTATATGTTTTTGATGACTGCATCTGGCTGTTTCATCCAATGTAAGGCAGCATTTGAAAAGACAGCCTCAAACTGATTTGTTATTTGAAGTGCTGTAGCATCCATTGTGTGAAACGTAATATCTGGGTATTTTTGCTGTGCAGCGATCATCATATCGTGAGAGGCATCGATCCTTTGAACATAGGCGCCATATGTAGCAATTTCATGAGCTAAATCACCTGTGCCACAGCCGACATCTAAAATTTTTTCATTTTTTTGTGGGGCAAGCAAATCCACTAAGCTTCCTCCAAATTTTGAAACAAAGTCATGTTTTTGATCATATAAATTAGCATTCCATTTTGTTGTCATTGTCTCTCAGCTCCTTTGTTTGAGCATAACAGAGAGTTTAATTGAGTAGAAATGCGTAAAAGGACAATTTGGAACAATTATTAGTGGAGTTATGTTAATAATAATTGCTTTTGCTGCTTTCTTCTAATTAGTGTGTTGACAAAATGTCAACGAAATTATACACTTCTTGAGAATGATAATTTCATGTTTGACAACTACTTTAAGCCTGTAAGAAGGGAGAATCGAAATGGCTGAACAGAGCAACGGTAATACTTTTGGTTTATTGCTGAGAGAGTTATTAAAAGAACGTACCTTATCTATGCGGAAGTTTAGTGAACTCACTGGAATCGACACAGCTACGATTTCACGGATCATAAATGGAAAAAGAAAAGCGACACCGCAACATTTGGAAAAATTTGCTGATTGCCTTGAAGTTCCTTTACTCAATCTTTTTGAGGCAGCAGGATACCCCATTGAACAGAGACAAGAAGAGTCCGGTTCAGATATTCATACGTCTGTTGACGCAATACAAGCTCTTCTTAAATCTTCTAATGTTTATGATGATGAATTTTCAGTAGCGCATGTTGAAAAGAAACTAGAAAGCTATGGATTATATGCGCAAACAGAGGAAGGTAAAAATTCGATTCATCAGGATTTTGATGAAAAAATTAACAGTGTAGGAAGCATAGGACCATTTATAAGCAAATTAAAAGAGTTATATGAGAAATTCTCATTGGGGAAGGGAACAATTTTTGAACTAACCTTAATTGGAAGTACATTATTATATTTTATTATTCCGGTAGATGTTATACCGGATTATCTATTTCCTATTGGTTATTTAGATGATGCAATAGCTGTACAACTTACTACAAAGGCATTATTAAAAAAATAATTTAGAGTTTAAGTGATAGGTGGATTTAATTATGAAAAGAAGCAAAAAGAGCCGTAAATGGCTAAGGAATTTGTTCTTAGCATTCACATTAGTAATCGTAGCAGGGATTATGTATTCGTTTTACCAATACAATAGCGGATTGGCGATGGCAGACGATAATTTTATAAAAGATAACGAAAAGGCGTTTGACCCATTTGATGGTGCAGATGTGCAATTTGGTCAGATTAATGTGCTATTAATAGGAAGTGACGCTAGAGACGAGGATGGTAGATCGGATACTTTAATGATTGCACACTATGATCAAACGACAAATAATGTAAAATTAATTTCTATTATGAGGGATACGTATGTCGACATCCCAGATCATGGAATGAATAAAATAAATGCTGCTTTTGCTTTTGGAGGTCCTGAACTTGTAAGGAAAACAATTAAGCAAAATTTTGATATTGATGTTAATTACTACGCTCTGGCAGATTTTAAAGGTTTCCCAAAAATAATAGATCTTTTAGCACCAGATGGGATTGAGGTTGATATTCCTTATGAAATGTCCCATGGAATTGGTATGACATTACATCCTGGACAACAAGTTTTACACGGTAACGAGTTATTAGGTTATGTACGATTCCGCCACGATCGTTTAAGTGATTTTGGGCGAGTAGAACGCCAGCAAGAGGTTTTGACTAAGGTCAAAGAACAAATCGGTGTTTCAAGCTTAATAAATTTACCAAAAATACTTGGCGTTGCAGACTCCTACTTTGATACGAATGTTGATAATAAAACAATCCTGACAATTGCAAAAGGGATCGTAAATGGAAAGTCTAAAGGTATGGACACTTTACGAATTCCCGTTGCAGATGCTTATGTAGACAAACGTGTCGACGTAGGTGACGTTTTGGATATTGACTTTGATAAGAACAAACAGGCATTAGAAGAATTTTTATCATCAAAGGACAATGGGAAAAATGACTAAGAGACTAGATGAGACAAAAGGTAACAATATAATTAACTAATCAGTAGGGCAAAAATTAGAGTATGTGTTGACTGTATACTTTTCATCCATATAAGCGAAGACAAAATTCTCAGTTTCAATAGAAATCATTTCACCAGCTTTACCTTCGACAAAATGTTGTAAACTGTATCCAGCTGTACTATATGAAAAAACAGCAATGGCTGGTGAATCATGGACCTTTAAAGCAAAAACAGTTAATCCATCTCCGTTAAACCAAAAATCTTTTTTTGTAATGACAGGTATATTTTTATCGAGTGTATATTCTTCAAAAAGGTGAAATTCGATCATCTTCCATAGATTCTCTTGTGTAGGGTATTCCTCTTTTGTCCATGTAGAGACTTGCGTAACTTTTCCGTGTTTATCAACTCTAAGATTGACGCCAATTTGAGGTGTTTCCATTGCATGCACACTAAACTGACCAACTGTATAGCCAGGCTCAAAATGCTCAGGCGTTACCGAAAATTGTTGATTAGGATATGTTTGGTTCAAATAAGCTTCTAATTGAATAGACCTTTCTGCATGAGTGTTGATTTTTAATGTAGGATAGTAAGCAATATAGCTTATAAGATTATCGCAGAATAATAATAGCTAATACGCATTTTTTTCGTTTTTTAAAAATGAAAGCGATTAGTAAAATAATGATGAATAGAGCAAGAGCAATCACACTAAAATAAATTAATTCAGCTGGTGTCAATTCTATACCCCCTCGAATAAAATCAGTGATTTCTTTTAGCATAGCAGAGGAAAGTAAGATAAAACACATGACTTCAAAAAATACATTTAAGGGCAAAATTATAGCGGGAGATAGAAAAAAGGTAGCTGACGAATTCATCAGCTACCAATGTTATTTTTCAAGCTTCGTTAATGTTTTACCACTCCAACCAAAGATAATCGTCAAAATTGGTCCGAGTAGACAGAAGAAGGTAAATGGCAAGTAAGTAGTTGTTGGGATATCTAGTACACTAGCAATGAAAATACCACAAACACTCCACGGAACAAGAGGGTTGACTACAGTACCTGCGTCCTCCATAACACGGGATAAATTTTTAGGGGCAAGCCCTACCTTTTCAAATTGTGCTTTAAATGCTTCACCAGTAAGTAGGATGGATAAATATTGCTCACCAATTAATGTGTTAACACCAATTCCTGTAATGGCAGCTCCTGTAATAACAGAGCCAGCACTTTTAAAGAGGCTTTCTACCTTCGCTAAAATACTTTGAATAATGCCGAGCGTAAACAATAGACCGCCCATTGTTAATGCTAATAAGACTAAGGCAATTGTAAAAAGCATACTGTTCATACCACCGCGACTCAATAATGCATCCACATCTTTATTCCCCGTAGTAGATACATAGCCTTCAAAAAGGATTTTAAAGACATTTGATAGAGCAATCGGCTCTTGTATGTAGGCAAGTCCAACACCAAGAATGGAGACGACTGCGAGTGTGATAAGTGCAGGCGCTTTATAAAAAGTCATAATAATAAGAACAACAATTGGCAATAATGTATACCAATGAATCAGTCCAGTTGACAGTAATCCATCTTTAAATTGCTCAACTGTTTCAAATGAAGTATTTGCTTCTGTTGGTGATAATATGGCATAAAGGACGAATGAGATGAAAAATGCTGGAATCGTTGTCCAACTCATATTTTTAATATGCTCGAAAAGATCGACGCCAACCGTACCAGATGCAAGATTGGTTGTATCCGATAGGGGAGACATTTTATCCCCAAAGAAAGCTCCAGAAACAATTGCACCGGCCGTAATCGCTAAAGAAATGTCCATTGCACCGGCAATTCCCATAAAGGCAACGCCCACTGTCGCCACAGTAGTTAAAGAACTACCCACCGAAACACCAACAATACTACAAATCAAAAATACAATCGCAAAGAAAAAGCTTGGTGTAACTGTTAAAAAGCCGTAGTAGATAAGCGTTGGAATTGTGCCACCCATAATCCAACTCGAAATTAAAATACCAATAAAGAAGAAAATAAAAACTGCTCCAAGTCCAGCACTTGCACCAGCAATCATACCAGCTTCAAGCTCACGAAAAGGGACTTTTTTTAGTAATCCATAGGCAATTAAAAGTGAAATGACAAGAAAAATAGGTATATGGGGTGTTGCTTGTAAATACCCAATACTAAATGCCATCATGGCAATTATTAATATTATTATGAAGCTTGCCTCAATAAATCGAGGGTTACTCTTTGCTTCTATGCGAAACATGCTAATCCTCCTAATAGTTACTTCTTTACTTCAATGCGGTGAAGCCCAAAAGTATTATAGCACGCTAATAAATTTTGTCAATCGATTGATAAATATTGTCAAAAAAATCGGTAGTATTTCCCTTAATGGATACTGAAATAATCCCATGCATTTTTGACCATTAATGTACAAGTCATAATGATAAAAATAATACGCATCATTTTTGTCCCACGTTCAACGCACATTTTGAAGCCATTACTGCACCGAAAATCATGACGAAGCCCAACAGTAGACCGTATAAAAAAAGTAAAGACATAGCAAGGGCGGCAAAGTTCGACGTGAAATGAAAGGCTTTGCATTACCCGCAGCTTGCAAGAAATCATTTCCAATCATGAATAAAAGGAACATACCTTACTGTCCGTTCTTTAAGTTGCTGCCCCCAATTTTTTTGAAAACCGTATAAGCTGTAACTAGTACGAGCATAACAAGCATTAGAGGCTTTAAAAAAGCTAGCGATACGATTTGTACAGTATATGCACCAATGAATGAACTAATAAATAAAAGGCAAAATTATTTTTTTTATTCTTTTGAACATCAACCTTGCCAGCTCATGCTATTGTAGCAATCACTGTACTTGGGGGTAAACAAAAAGCCATGAGCGCAGGAAGTGAAATTAATCCTGCGCCCCCGACAATCGCATTTAAAAAGGCTGCGATAAAGCCAAGTACTAAACGTATTACAAGTGCTAGTAAATCGATGTCTATATGTATGATGTCGCACATCCTTATTTGCAAGTTATACTTTTCTTTTAACAGTGCTGCGAATTGTCATAAGTGACAATGGAGTTTTTGTAAATATCGTTTACAATCCGTTAACATTTAGTGCGATAAAAAAATTGGGGGAAAAAGATTTATTCAAGTATTTTTATAAAAATAAAAGAAAAAACGGTAATATTTAAAGAAAAGCAATAATTTTATCCTACGTTTTGAACTTGGAAAAGTACCTGAAAATAATTGTGGCAAATTTTAGATTACATTTTTGTAAATTCAACTCGTTTATATTTAAAAATCTGTAGAACTATGTGAAAGTTTTGTTATGATGATTGCAGAAATCGACAATATTCATTCAACAGGAGGAACATGATGTTTAACTCAAACAAGCAAGATCCATTTTTTAAAGCATTATTAAACATTTCTAAAAATGTCAAAGAAGGTATTTATTATGCACATAATGCACGTATTCAAGATATAAATGCACTAAAAGAAATCGCAGACACAATGAAGCAATATGAAACGAGTGGAGATAAATTGATTCACGAGCTAATCGTTATGCTCAATAAATCATTTATGACACCTATCGAGCGTGAAGATATTTTATCACTTGCTAATAAATTAGATGATGTCATTGATGGTATGGAAGGTTGTATTGCTCATTTTGATATGTATAATTTAACTGAAGTTACAGATCCGATGCGCCAATTCCTAACATATATTGCGAAAAGTACAGACGAAATGGTCGAAGCGATGGAGCTATTAAATAGTAAAAAGCTTGTTGAAATGCGTAAACATGCTATTCAAATTAAGGACTACGAGCGTGAATGTGATGAAATTTTCCGCTCTTCTATGAAGCAATTATTTATTCAAGAAAAAGATCCGATGCGCCTCATGGTGTTCAAGAGTATATACGAACAATTTGAAGATATTGCTGACAGCTGTCAAACTGTAGCAAATACAATTGAAACAATAATTATGCGTAACGCGTAAGATGGAGTGTACGAAATGGATACGATATTACTGATAACAATATTAGTCGTTATATTCGCACTGGTGTTTGATTTTATTAACGGCTTCCATGATACAGCCAATGCGATAGCAACTTCTGTATCAACGAGGGCTTTAAAGCCACGAACAGCCGTATATATGGCTGCAGTTATGAACTTCATCGGAGCTATTACATTCGTTGGGGTTGCGAAAGCATTAACAAAGGATATTGTTGACCCGTTCAGCTTAAATGCTTTTGATGGAGATATTACAGGTTCTGTCGTTATTTTAGCGGCATTATTATCAGCGATTACATGGAATTTAGTCACGTGGTACTTTGGAATTCCGTCTAGTTCATCGCACACATTGATTGGTTCTGTTGCAGGGGCTGCCATTGCAGCGGCAGGCTTTAATGTATTAAACTATAGTGGCTTTATAAAAATTATTCAGGCACTTATTTTCTCACCAATACTTGCGTTTGCAGGTGGTTTCTTAATGATGACTTTATTGAAAGTAATATTTAAGGATATGAATTTATATCGTACAAATAAAGGCTTCCGAACAATGCAAATTGGTACAGCAGCTTTACAAGCATTTACTCACGGTACAAATGATGCACAAAAGGCGATGGGGATTATTACACTCGCTTTAATTGCAGGAGGCTTGCATCATACAGATGATATTCCTTTCTGGGTACGTTTTTCAGCAGCATTAGCGATGGGTCTTGGTACTTCTGTAGGTGGTTATAAAATCATCAAAACAGTCGGTGGCAAGATTATGAAAATCCGTCCAGTAAACGGGGTTGCAGCAGACCTTGCTTCTGCATCCATCATCTTCGGTGCGACATTAATTCACTTACCAGTATCTACAACACACGTTATTTCCTCATCTATCATGGGAGTTGGAACAGCACATCGTGTAAAAGGCGTTAAATGGGGCATGGCACGAAAAATTGTGACAACATGGGTGATCACAATGCCAATTTCCGCAGTGATGGCTGCAACTATTTACTTTATATTGAGTTTATTTTTCTAACAGAATGGAAGGAATGCACAAATTGCGTGCATTCCTTTTTTTATTTGATTGAAAAGCCCGTCCAGAACGACGGAAAGCTCATCCCAAGCAACGGATAAAAAACGAAAAGTGACGGATAACCAAATCTATGGTAATTATAAAGAAAGTGTAAAGTTCGGAAAAAATGTCTTTTTACATAGTAAGGTTAATACAGGAGGAAAACAGATGAAAGAAAAGCTATTACTGATTGAGGATGATGCGGCGATTGGACGTATTGTGAAGTATACGCTTGAGCAAGAGGGTTACCAAATTACTTGGGCAACAACAGGACTTGAAGGGCTAGCTGATTTTCAAGCGGATACGTTCGATTTAGTGTTAGTCGATTGGATGTTACCTGAGATGGATGGTCTTACGGTTTGTCAAAATATTCGTTGGGAAAGTGATGTTCCTATTTTAATGATGAGCGCGCGTAAGGAAGAGGCAGATAAGGTTGAGGGCTTACAGGGCGCTGACGATTATATAGCGAAACCGTTTAGCTTAGAGGAGTTAAAGGCACGTGTAGCCTCACATTTACGTCGCTGGAAACGCTATACGAAAAAACAAATAACAGAAGATGTAACATGCTTTGCACACGGCTTAAACATTGATTGGCAAAAGGAAACCGTACGCCTTGATGAGAAAGAGCTTGCCTTAACACAGAAGGAATTTGCTCTGTTAAAACTATACCTTCCTGCTTTTTCAGTGCTGGCAATACAAAATCAAAGCACCCTAAAGGAGGGATTAAATCATCTTTTACAGACAACGTTTTTTCTTGTCCACTTGAATGGAAAATCAACCTTTAATGTTATATCACCAGATGAGATGCTGCATCTGACGCTCCCGGGAAAGCGCACAGCC
Source organism: Lysinibacillus sp. (assembly GCA_032053185.1). GTDB lineage: Bacteria > Bacillota > Bacilli > Bacillales_A > Planococcaceae > Lysinibacillus. Next base: position 1,915 of record DAMBVB010000032.1, on the reverse strand, counting down.
ACTCCCACGGTATAGAAATGATGATACACGTTTTTTTATTCATTCCAACAATCTGCAAGTCTCTTTAAAGAAGAGGCTTGTTTTTTCTGTATTGGCAAATTATAGTTTTGTAACTGTCATCTAAAAAGAGTCGTTTTTGCAGAAGTGTATAGAACCTTTTTGGGAGAAATGAATCACTGTAGGGTCATTCATTTGGAAATAAATGAGTCTGAGGAATTGTAATATTATACACATGAAGATAGTATTAAAGAAGTGGGGATTAGTAAATAAGGAGGGGCGGTATGAACACACAAGAGTTTGAAGAATTATGGATTACGTTAAATGAATTGTATAATGCGAATCGCTTTATAGAATATATAGAATTAAGTAGTGCAGCAATTGAAAGTGCTATTGCGCTTGGTAAGTATAAAAAAGCAATCCTGTTATTACGCTATAGCTGTGCAAGCTATTTCCAAACAGGTGATTTGCAAGTCTCGATTAATGTGCTTGAGCAGTATCGCGAATTAACCTTTCAATTTGGCGATGATATCGATTTAATCCATCATTATATTTTAGCAGCCATTTATTGGGGGATGTTTGGCCATATAAAGAAGTCTAAAGAATTTATGCATAAGGGACTAAACATTGCTGAGCGTATTCAACATGTAGATAGTATAGGGAAAATTTATAATAATTTGAGCGACTTAGAAAACTCTTTAGGGAACTATCAAAAAGCGAAGGATTTTGCATTAAAGAGCTTATACTATGCTAATTATTTTGAGACAAAGCATGAAAATCCATATTCAGGAATTATTTATTCTAAAATAAACTTAGCTGTTGCACAAATTTGCTTGGAGGAATTTGATGAAGCAGGTGAATTATTGCAAGAGCTGTTAGTGACGATTCAGAAACCACCCTACTCCAAGGTACAATTAGAGGTTATAAATGCCTATGCTTTACTTTGTGAAAAACAGGGACGCATTGGTGAGGCCATTGATTTGTACCAAAAGTCGAAGCACTATGCCTTACAAAATAATGATTTATCGATGCTTCAAACTATCTACAATTCTTTGGTGAAGCTAATAGAAGAGCAAGGGAATAAACTTGTATTGTGCTCGATACAAAAAGAATATATTGGCATTCTTCTGGAAATGCAAAGGGAAAATTATACTCATTTGTTATTTGAGATGGAGTACAATGACCAGAAAAAACATTTTGAAAAAACTTCTTACATTGATCCATTAACGAATATTTATAATCGACGCTATTTTGATGAGAATGCAGAGAAAATGGTGGAGAAAGCTTCAGTAGAAAATCAGCAATTAGCATTAATGATGATTGATTTAGACCATTTTAAAGAAATCAATGATACAAATGGACATTTGTTTGGTGATGATGCTTTAACGATTACTGCTGCTACATTAAAGAACTATTTTCAACAATTTGAGTCGATAGTTGCTCGTTTTGGCGGGGATGAATTTATTGTGCTTTGTCAATTACAGGAAGATGAATCTGTTCAAACGATGACGGAACATCTCTATCAAACATTAAACTCTCTATCTCTAACAATCAATGATGAGACCGTTCAGTTAGAATTTAGTATTGGCGTCAGTACAAATAAACAAGGTATGATTACCGTGGTCGAAGAACTGATCCATAATGCGGACTCAGCACTGTATACGTCCAAGCGCAATGGTCGTAACCAAATCACGATCTTTAATCAACATAGTCATGCGGGAAATAGTAAATAAACAAGTCAGATGATGATACTGGCTGATTTTTCATTGTGATCGTTCGATGTAGCGAATATTAGTATAATCTATCATAAAGGATCTGCTTCATTTCAACGAACAGTCGTTGGAGTTTTGCAGATTCTTTTCTTATGACCGTTTGTCAAATTAAGTGCAACAGTTCATCTTGAAATGCCTCGTATGCA
>DAMBVB010000031.1:11562-43363 GCA_032053185.1 Lysinibacillus sp. | reverse complement strand
ACCCCAGCGTTTCACGCGTAGAGCAAACCACCAGTTAGACTGGTGGTTCTGATTTCATAGAAGTATGGTAATGCTGAATAGGTCCGAAATATTGATATTATGCGCGTATTATTGATTGACATTTAATAACATCGTATTGTGTGAAATAATATCAATCATTTTCGAGTAAAGTGTTTTGCTATTCGCTTAAAAATACATACAATTAGGACTATTTATTCAGTTAATAAAGCGATTAGTATAATATAATAGAAATTGGGGGAAATATTAGATTTTAAGGAGGGTATTTCATGAATAAGAAATTAATGACTAAATTCTTAGCAATGTTACTTGTTCTATTCACGGTCTTACCACTTGGACTATCCGCAAATGCTGCATCAAACGATGTAACACGTGGGGATTATGTGAAAGAATTAGTAGAAAGTTTAAATGTAGAGCTAGGCGATGGTTCCAAAATTGCCTTCACTGACGTCTCAAAGGATTTAGCCCCGTATGTAGAAAAAGCAGTAGAACTGAAGCTGATTAACGGTAAAACTACGACATTGTTTGGTCCAAATGATAAATTGACACGTCAACAAGCATTTGTTATTTCTGCTCGTGGATTAGTCAATGAAAACGCTCCGCTTTCTATATTAGATAAGTTTAACGATGCAGATCAAGTTGCAACAACACATAAGCAAGATTTAGCAAATGCCGTTGCTGCAAACATTTTACAAGGCTTTGAAGATAACACAATTCGTCCTCGTCACTATGTAACAACTGAGCAAATGCAAGGTATTATTGAACGCTTTGTAGCCGAATACAAATTACCAACATCTAGAACTAATGTAGATCTTCAAATTTTAGGAACAACAGATATTCATACAAACCTTGCAAATTATAATTATTTCTTAGATACTGAATCAGCTGATATAGGTTTAGCAAACACAGCAACATTAATTGAACAAGCCCGTGCTGAGAATTCAAACACCTTATTATTTGATAATGGCGATTTAATTCAAGGAACGCCATTAGGATCTTATAAAGCGTTAGAAAATGTTTTAAAGCCAGGTGAAGTTCATCCAGCTATTGCAGCACTAAATGCACTAAAATATGATGGTGGGACTTTAGGGAACCATGAGTTCAACTATGGTTTAGAGTTTTTAGATGAAGTGTTAAATGATGCAAAATATCCAGTCGTAAATGCAAACACATATGACGCTAAAACAAAAGAGCGTATGTTTACACCTTATGTAATTCTTGATAAAGAGGTTGTAGACAATAAAGGTAAAAAGCACACACTTAAAGTTGGCGTTACAGGTATCGTACCTACGAAAATTGTTGAATGGGATGCTATTCATTTAGCAGGCAAAGTAGAAATGCAAGAACCAGTTGAAGCGGTGCAAAAGGTTGTCCCAGAAATGCAAAAAGCAGGTGCAGACGTAATTGTAGTACTTTCACATTCAGGTATTGGTGAGGATACTTATGTAAAAGGTAACGAGAACGTAGGATACCAAATCTCTGAGATTGAAGGGGTAGACGCTTTAATTACAGGTCACTCCCATTTAACATTCCCAGGTGACTATAATAATCTTAAAAATGTCGATCAAGAAAATGGGACAATTAACGGAGTACCTACTGTAATGGCAGGAAGCTATGGTAGCTATCTTGGAGTTATTGATATAAAACTAGAACAACAAGGCTCAAAATGGGTTGTGGTGGATGGAAAAGGTTCTATCCGTTCTATTAAACAAGAAGGCTTACAACCATCTAAAATAGTTTTAAATGCCATTAAAGAAGCACATGAAGGTACATTGAAGTATATACGTCAGCCTGTTGGTGAGACAACTGCACCAATCCATAGCTACTTCTCGATGGTTCAAGATGATCCTTCTATCCAAATTGTGACACAAGCTCAAAAATGGTTTATTGAAAAAGAATTAAAAGGTACTGCTGATGAAAAAACACCACTGCTTTCTGCTGGTGCCCCGTTCAAGGCAGGCTCTCGTAATAACCCTACAGATTACACAAACATTCCTGTAGGTCCGCTTGCAATTAAAAATATGGCAGACATCTATTATTACGATAATACTGTTGCAACAATTAAAGTAACAGGTGCACAGGCAATTGAATGGTTAGAAATGGCTGCTGGTATTTTTGCAACAGTTGATCCAAATAAAACGGAAGAACAAAATATTATTGATCCAGAGGCACGTTCTTACAATTTTGACGTATTAGATGGCTTAACTTATCAAATCGATGTAACATCACCAGCGAAATATGATAGTCGAGGTATTCTAGTAGACGGAAAAGCAAACCGCATTAAAAACGTGCAATACAACGGTAAACCAATCGATTTAAATCAGCAATTTATCATTATTACGAACAATTACCGCGTGGGCGGTTCTTATGGTGCCACATTTGAAAATACAGATGGCTCTAACATAACAAACTATGCTTATGAAAATCGTCAAGCTGTCATTGATTACATTATGGAAAACAAAACAATTAATCCTGCTGCGGATAATAACTGGTCATTTGTACCGTTCCCCGCAAATACAAAAATTATTTACAACACGGCTAAGGATGCACAAAAAGTCATTCCTGCAAGTAGCAATATCGAATATTTAGGAGATATAAAAGGCGGCTTTGGTAAATATTTAATTAAGTAATAATGAGATGTTAAAAGGAGAGTGCGTTATTAAACGCTGCTCTCCTTTTTCAATATCACTTCATTGTATACAAAAATGAGGGAATATACCATTGTTAAAAGTTCATTTTGTAATGTTTAAAATGATGGACGGTTTTGTCAACATAACGTCATAACCGTATGTAATTTTTCTTTTACAAAGGGGATACTACAAAGGAACAAGTCATAATAATCACATCATGTGCATCTATATATAGAGGTAAGTTGCCATTTTCATTGCTGTTATTAGACGACCATGGCTCGCCTCTAAGGTAGTAGTTATCTGCTTTAAAGTTGAATCTAAAGTAATCCCAAAATGATGAAATATCCATTAGTTCCATTTTATAACTAAATAAAAAATAGTAAATAGATAACTTTAAGTAAATAAGTTACTTCAAATTTACTTTTTAAAAAAAAACGTTACAATAGAGTACATAAGAGGTGAAAAACATGAACGAGTCAAATTTATGTCCTCGTTTAGCTAAAGCAATGGATTTAATTGGAAAACGCTGGACAGGGCTAATTTTATATCAATTATTAGACGGCCCGCACCGCTTCAATGAGATAGAATCTTCATTACCTGTAAGTGGTCGTTTATTATCCGAACGTTTAAAAGAGCTAGAAAAAGAAGGGCTTGTTGAACGAAAAGTATATTCAGAAGTACCAGTACGTGTTGAGTATTCTTTGACGGATAAAGGTTGGGCATTAGAAGGAGCAATCCGTAATATCGAATCATGGGCAACGAACTGGCTTTAAAATCGTGAAGCCTATCTCGAAATTTCTGATGGATAGATAAACATTGGACATATGTAATACTAATGGCCATGAATTTTCTTTATCCTATTCATCATCTTTTGCAGGGACTCTCGCAACCCGTTAAGGCGAGATAAAAAATAACCTTCATTTTACTTGTCAAATTAGGGTTCTAAATCCATACTAGTGTAGAGTAAGAAGGACGTTAGAAAGGAATTAGCTCTTATGACAAAAGAACAATGGGCGGCGGATTTAGAACAGAGCGTTAATCCAGCCAATATTAAGTTAGATGAATCATTACAGCGATATACTATGACAAAATTAGGCGGTAAAGCGGATGTTTTCGTTCTCGTAGAAACAGAGGAAGAGGCAGCAACGGTTATTCGCTATGCTTATAAGAATAATATACCTTTATTAATGTTAGGTAATGGATCTAATATGGTCGTTCGTGATGGCGGTCATCGAGGGATCGTTGTTACATTCTCATTTTTAGATGAAATTCGCATTAATGGTGACTATGTTTACGCGCAAAGCGGTGCCCTTATTAAGGATGTATCGAAACTGGCTGCGGCAGCATCTTTAACAGGTTTTGAATTTGCCTGTGGTATCCCTGGCTCAGTTGGTGGAGCTATGGCAATGAATGCAGGTGCATATGGCGGTGAAATTAAGGATATCATTATTTCTTCGAAAGTATTAACAAAAGAAGGCGAAATTTTAATATTATCAAAAGATGAGCTTGAACTTAGTTATCGGCAAAGTATCATTGCCAAGAAGGGGTATTATGTATTATCATCCGAATTTCAATTAACAAAAGGTGTACAGGAAGAAATTGATGCAAAAATTGCTGATTTAACGTTTCAGCGAGAATCTAAGCAGCCGTTAGAATACCCATCTGCAGGGAGTGTTTTTAAGCGCCCACCAGGTCACTTTGCTGGCAAACTTATTCAAGATAGTGGCTTACAAGGAAAAGGTGTAGGTGAGGCAGAGGTATCAACGAAGCATGCAGGCTTTATTGTTAATAAAGGTAATGCAACGGCTACTGATTATATAGCAACCATCCAAATGGTACAACGAGTAGTGAAAGAAAAGTTTGGCATCGATTTAGAAACAGAAGTAAAAATCGTTGGTGACGACTTATAGGATACTACGCCCTTCACTAATGGTGGAGGGCGTTTTTGAGGAGTGAAACACAAAAATGAAGTTTATATCATGGAATGTTAATGGAATTCGAGCCTGCTTAGGTAAAGGGTTTTTAGATTTCTTCAATCATGTAGATGCAGATTTTTTCTGTATTCAAGAAACAAAGTGCCAGGCTGAACAAGTGGAGATTTCTCTTGAGGGATATGAGCAATATTGGAATTACGCACAAAAGAAAGGTTATTCCGGTACAGCCATCTTTACAAAACATACACCACTTGCAGTACGTTATGGCGTGGGTGACGATGAATCACAGGAAGAAGGGAGAATTATTACACTAGAGTATGAAGATTTTTACTTAGTGAATGTTTATACCCCGAATTCACAGCGTGATTTAGCTAGATTACCTCTTCGTTTAGAATGGGAGGATCGATTAGCGCTATATTTAAAAGAGCTAGATTCCAAAAAACCTATAGTTTATTGTGGTGATTTAAACGTCGCACATATGGAAGTTGATTTAAAAAATGCAAAGTCTAATGTTGGTAATTCGGGTTTTACATATGAAGAACGTGAAAAAATGACGGAGCTATTGGCAAGTGGCTTTGTAGATTCATTCCGCTACATGCATCCAGATGCAACAGATCACTATACATGGTGGTCTTATATGAATAAAGTACGCGAGCGCAATATTGGATGGCGTATTGACTACTTTATTGTTTCTGAAAGACTAAAGAACAAAATTAATGTGGCAAGCATTCATTCACAAATTATGGGCAGTGATCATTGCCCAATTGAATTACTGCTTAATAGCTAGTATCTTTGAAAAATATTTAATCGGACACAATTTCATTAACACAACAACATGCAAAAGTTATCACATTGAAGTGATAGCTTTTTTGCATTTATATTTCTGTGTTAGCAATTTAAATAAAGTATTTTTAAATTTGTGATATAAATCATTTACATTCAAATAATCGTTTGAATAAGATGAGTTATTATGGTATATTGAAAACAATCAAACGAACATTTGAATGAGGTGATGAAATGCCAAAAGAAATATGTGAGATAACACAAGTTCATGAAGAAGCGGTCATTAAGGTACAACAGCAAATGCCAAATCTATCAGGAGTAGCTAAATTTTTAAAGGCATTATCTGATGAAACAAGACTTAAAATTGCGTATGCCTTAACGGTCGAAGATGAATTATGTGTTTGCGATGTTGCCTCCATTATCGGCTCGTCAGTAGCAACAGCATCGCATCATTTACGCTATTTAAAAGATAATAATTTAGCGAAGTCATATCGAAAAGGAAAGCAAATGTATTACTCTTTAGCTGATGAGCATGTGTATCAAATTGTAACGGTTGCCTACGAACATGTGAAAGAGGGGATTACAAATGGCAGCAACACCAACTAAACAAGAATACAGGCTACAAAACTTATCCTGCGCAAGCTGTGCAGCAAAATTCGAAAAAAACGTGAAGGCTCTTCCTGAAGTCCAGGATGCACAAGTGAATTTTGGTGCTTCTAAAATAATGGTTATTGGTAATATTGACGTTGATCAGCTTGAAGAAGCAGGTGCCTTCGATGGCATAAAAGTATCCCAATCAACAGCAAGAATAATTGAAAAATCAACACCTTTTTATAGAAAAACAGAAAATATATTAGCTGGAGTCTCCTTGCTATTCATAGTGCTTGGATATGTGTTTGGAGCAATGCGAAGTGAAACTGAGCCATTTACTATTGGGATGTTTATTATCGCGATTCTAGTTGGGGGAATTGGCATTTTTAAAACAGGGTTCCGCAATCTAGCACGCTTTGAATTTGATATGAAGACGCTGATGACTGTTGCAGTAATCGGTGCAGCCATTATAGGAGAATGGGAAGAAGCGGCCGTTGTTGTCTTTTTATTTGCAGTAAGTGAAGCGCTTGAAGCGTATTCAATGGATAAGGCACGTCAATCGATTCGTCAGCTAATGGATATAGCTCCACCTACAGCAACGGTAAAGCGGGCGCATGGCGAGCATTTTCATGAGCTGGAGCTGCCGACAGAGGAGCTTGAAATTGGCGACATTTTAATCGTTAAACCTGGTCAGAAGATTGCTATGGACGGAATTGTAGTTAGTGGATTATCAGCAGTGAATCAGGCAGCGATTACAGGTGAATCTATTCCGGTCAGTAAAACAATCGATGACGAAGTATTTGCAGGAACATTAAATGAAGAAGGTGCCCTAGAGGTTCGTGTGACAAAGCGAGTAGAGGACACAACCATTGCAAAAATCATTCATCTTGTTGAAGAAGCACAGGCAGAAAAAGCACCTTCGCAGCAGTTCGTTGATCGCTTTGCGAAATACTACACGCCTGCAATTATGATTGTTGCTTTACTTGTAGCTCTTATTCCTCCCTTATTTATAGGTGATTGGCAACATTGGATTTACCAAGGATTAGCGGTCCTTGTTGTCGGTTGTCCATGTGCATTAGTCGTTTCTACACCAGTTGCTATTGTTACGGCAATCGGGAATGCTGCTAGACAGGGTGTTCTTATTAAAGGCGGTATTCATTTAGAGCAGCTCGGTCATATTGAAGCAATAGCATTTGATAAGACAGGAACACTTACAAAAGGCCAACCTGCTGTAACGGATATTTTTACAGCGCAAGAGATGTCTGAGGATTATGTTTTACAGCTAGTGGCAGCCGTTGAAAAGCAATCACAGCATCCATTAGCCAAAGCTATTTTACAGGCATTGCATGACAAAAATTTAACAGAGCTTATACCAACAGACTTTCAATCCGTAACAGGCAAGGGTGCCTATGCAACGGTAGACGGTCAAACAATTTATGTAGGGAGCTTAAAGTGGATTGCTACATTAACGACTGTTGATGAAATGATAGAAGAGCAGGCTAAAAAACTTCAACAACAGGGTAAAACAGTTGTAATAGCTGTTAGTAATGATCAGTTTATAGGGATGATTGGTATTGCTGATCAATTACGTCAAGAAAGTAAAGATGTCTTGAATAAATTAAATGCTTTAAAAGTGAAGCATAAAGTTATGCTAACAGGTGATGCAGAGCCAACAGCACAGGCAATTGCAACTTCTTTAAATATGACAGATGTGAGAGCAAGTTTATTACCAGCAGAAAAATTAATGGCCATTAAAGATTTGCGGGCACAGTTTGGTGCAGTAGCGATGGTAGGAGATGGTGTCAATGATGCACCTGCACTTGCCTCAGCCAATGTTGGTATTGCAATGGGTGGTGCTGGCACTGATACAGCACTAGAAACTGCAGATATCGCATTAATGGCTGATGATTTAACGAAGCTTCCTTATGCGATTGGCTTAAGTAGGAAAGCATTACGCATTATTAAAGAAAACATTATATTTGCCTTAGCCCTAAAATTAGTTGCCTTGTTACTCGTTATCCCGGGATGGCTAACATTATGGATTGCCATCTTTGCAGATATGGGTGCAACGTTGCTAGTTGTGTTTAACTCATTACGATTAATCAAAACTAAGTAATGGTGAATAAGCTATAATTGAAGGAAGTGTGTAGGAAATTTAATCATTCTAAGGAGCTGGTAATATTTACCGATACAGATACAACTAGCTATTCTTGAAAAAAAGCCTTGTTAACGTTATTATGGTTTCAGGAATAATGGAACAATTAAATATAAATGAGGCGAAGGTTTAGATATGTCAGATCCTATTTTAGTAAATGTTACAGAGGAAATTGTGCGTGGTTTAGTAAGTTTTTTACTACGAGGACCGGAATATCAAACATTTTGTAAATGTGAAATCTGTGAACTTGACGCAGTGGCACTTACACTAAATGCATTGCCTAGCAAGTATGTTACATCTATGGAAACCCGAGATGAAGCATTTAGAATGATGAATACTCCTGAAAATATCGAACGAATCAATAAAGAGATTATTCATGCACTACATGTGGTAAATAAGCATCCTCGACATAATGAAGAGCCAACTTCTATATGAAGTTGGCTTTTCATGTTTTTGAAAAAGTATTGGGTCAATTGAAGGTGTGTCTAAATAAAGTATAGCCTTTTGGAGCAACAAATGTTTTATGTGCGAAAGTGAAGTGGTAGCAACATCAGATATAAAACCGTTAAGTTATAAATCTATTCAGTTCGATTATGATGAGTAGCCAAAGCGTTCACTTTTGAAATGCAAGAAATTTATAATAACACTACGCTATTGTTGATTTCCGTTCCAGGCTACTCGACTCCCGTGGGAAAGCGAGTAGCCTGGAACGGAAATCAATCCCTTGCTTTGCCGCAAAGCACACTTTATTTAAAATGATACCTTAATTTCATTGACACAAATTTTCCAACTATACGGGAGCCAACATATGAAGTTGGTTCTTTTTAGGGTGCACATGTATTGTTTTTTTTGCATATGTATTTTCAGTTAACTTTTAAGGCAAGCTTGTAGTAAACTAGAGAGTAAGAAAAGGAAAGAGAGGGAAAAGGATATGCCAACACCTAGTATGGAGGACCATATCGAACAAATATATTTATTAATCACTAATAAAGGGTATGCTCGTGTGTCTGACATTGCTGAAGCATTATCTGTTCTTCCTTCTTCTGTTACAAAAATGGTTCAAAAATTAGATAAAGATGGTTATTTAGTTTATGAAAAATACCGTGGCCTTACATTGACGCCTAAAGGAGAAAAGCTTGGGAAACGTCTTGTACAGCGTCATGAACTTCTAGAGCAATTTTTGCGAATCATTGGTGTAGATGAAGAGCGAATTTACGATGATGTAGAAGGAATTGAACATCATTTAAGTTGGAATTCGATCGATCGAATTGCGGATCTTGTGCAGGTAATGGAAGAAAATCCGGACATCGCGAAAAAACTAGAGGCATCTAGAACACATCATAATTTCTAAAGTTTTGTGAAAATGATGGTAAGAGGGAAAGGAAGACAATATGAACGAATTAAAATCAGGTGAAGTTGTTACGTTAACTGTATTAGAGCAACAAGCATCGAAATGGATCCTAACAAATGGAGTTGACGAATTGCCCTTAAATGCTTCAGAGGTAACAGAGCCACTTGCAGTAGGTGACCGCCTTGAAGTATTTTTATTTGCGGATCGTCGTGGCGATTTAGCAGCAACAACAGCTGTACCATCTTTCGTACAAGGAGAATATGGCTGGGCTCGTGTTCTAAAAGTAGTCGAGCGTGAAGGGGTTTTTGTAGATATCGGTACGTCACGCGAAGTACTAGTAAAAGCTGAAGATTTACCTGTAATAAAAGAGCTTTGGCCAGCACCAGGCGACCATTTATTTATGACATTACGCACAGATCGCAATGGTGATTTATTTGGACGTTTAGCAACTGAAGAAAAAATTTCGGAATTGTATGAAGGTGCATTTGAAGAAATGCATAATAAAAACATTAAGGCATGTCCATATCGTTTATTACCGATTGGCTCATTTTTATTAGGTACAGAGATTCCGTACCGTATTTTTGTTCATGAGTCAGAGCGTGGTGCAGAACCTCGTCTTGGACAAGAAGTAGATGTTCGTATTATTGATGTAAAAGATGATGGATCAATGAATGGATCACTTTTACCACGTAAGCATGAGCGTCTTTCAGATGATGCACAAAAAATTTTAAATTATTTACAAGAGGTAGGGGGCAAAATGCCATTTGGCGATAAATCCTCACCTGAAGAAGTTCAAGAAATGTTCAAAATGAGTAAAGGTGCATTTAAACGAGCGTTAGGTACGCTAATGAAGGCTGGTAAGGTGAAACAGCAAGGCGGTTGGACAGAGGAAATTTAACTTCTTTCAGCTAATTGTAGGAGACATTCTAATATAGGGTGAATGACTACGGATGAAATTAAAGGATATGACGAGAGCTAAGTTGGAACCTTCTCGTCTTTTTTTCGTACTAATTATTGCTTACCTTCTTTCAGCGTGTGGCCAAATATCATGCTAAAAAGAAGGTAAAGCTTCCGGAGGATGTCACGAACTAAGTTGAATCGGGACGCAATTATGCCGAGGCATAGGATTGGTAAACATTATCCAAGCCAAATGAGTTTTTTAACGAAAGGGGTCACACAATTTGAAAAAAACGTGGATAAAAATACTAACGGCGACTATGTTAGTATTTAGCGTGATGGTACCAGCAACAGGTTTTGCAGCTGATAATACGACACCTAAAGCCATTGATGAAAAATTAGGAGTACCGATCGTCGTATATGGTGCAAACTTATCTGAGGCCGAAAAAGAGTCGGTTAAAAAGTCATTAAAAGTTAAAGAAGAGCCTGAAGTTGAAGAAATAACAGTTTCAGGTCAAGACTTAGCTAAATATATTAAAGATAGTAATTCAAGTTCTCGTATGTATTCTTCTGCCAAAATTACGCGAAAAAATGCAGGAGAAGGCTTAGTTATTGAAATTGTTACACCGGCAAATATTACACAGGTTACTTCCGAAATGTATGCAAATGCCATGCTAACTGCAGGTATTGAAGATGCAACAGTACAGGTAGCTGCGCCTAAGGCAGTAACAGGCCATTCAGCGCTTGTGGGAATATATAAAGCTTACGAAGTAACAACAGGTGAAAAGCTAGATACTGATCGGACAGATGTTGCAAATGATGAGCTATCAGTAGCAACTACTCTTACGCAATCGGCAGGCGTGGACGATGCTAAGGTTGCGGAATTGCTAACAGAAATCAAAAAACAAATTGCAGAATCGAAGCCCGCAACTAAAGAAGAAGTTGAAAAGATTGTGCAAGAGCAATTAAACAAGCTTGGCATTAATTTAAGTGAAAAGGACCGTCAATTGCTAGTTGATTTGATGAATAAAATTAGTAAACTAGACATTGATTTTGGTAAATGGTCTAAACAATTAGATGATATTAGTAGTACGATTAAAGAAAAATTCGGATCACTAATGGAAGATACAGGATTCTGGGGAAGTGTGAAAAATTTCTTTATGAATCTAAAAGATACAATTGCATCATGGTTTAAATAATTCATAGAAAAGAATCTGCAACACACTTTCGGAGATGGCTAGGGGGAGGTGAGCAGATTCTTTTATTTTCAAGGGGGCTTTTTTAGTGCTACATGAAAGAGCTATGTTACTATGATAAAAAGGAGTGATGAGAAATGGAATTTCAATTACAACAGCTAGTAGAAAATAAGCTTGCTTTTGTCTATGCGCAAGAAGGGGAAAGATTAGCGGAAATTACGTGGCAGCAGAAGGGTCAAGTAATGGTAATGGATCACACATACGTATCAGATAAGCTCCGTGGCCAAGGTGTGGCAAAAAAATTGTTGGATCATGCTGCAGCCTATGCACGTGAGAAAGGTTATAAAATGGAGGCTGTTTGCTCGTATGTAGTTGCAGCATTTGAAAAATCTAATAATTATAATGATGTAAAACAATAAAAAATAAGGCAATCTGCTTGTTCTAAAGCGGATTGCCCTTAACTTCTTGTTTTTGTAGCGAAAGGGAATGTCAGCTACGAATGCTTAAGTAAAACATCTGCTCCTGTCGCTACGTTAGCACCGGACGCAATTATGCCGAGTCATCATTGATTTTTTGCAAATCATCCAGGCTGCTTCTTACAGTAAAATACTATAAATTAGTAATGTTAAGAGGCCTGCTCCACCTACTAATGAAGCCATGTCTACCCAATCATATACTGAATCCAAATCTTTCATGATAATCACTCTCCAAATAGTAGTATTAATACATTAATGCCCTTTAATTCTCCTTTGTAATCATGAATATTTATGGAAAAAAAGTTCATTACCAACAAGGGGGTGATTGCATTTCCGATTGGGTACGTAAATGTCAGGCCCTAATTTTTGGTGATAAGCAAGAAATAGATACCTGCAATAAAATATAGTAGGAGGATGATGATTAACTATGTCTGGGAAAATACAGACTTACTATGAATTTTGTTTATATGATGGAGGTAAAGGGTTAAGATAAATTCTCTCTTTTTATATATGCTGTAACGTATATAAAAATTATGTTTAGTCCTCTAAAAATAGGGAAAAGATAAAGTAAAAAGCCAGATTCAGGAGGGATTTATAATGGCAAAACGAAAAAGAACAGGTGTTGTAATTGCAGGGTTAGCGTTAGCAGCATCTTATTTAAGTAAAAAAGAAAACCGTGATAAAGCATTGAGTATGCTCAATAGTGCAAAATCTAAATTAGAATCCTATTTGAATACAACGAATATGGAAATGAATAAAGACATATCAGAGCGTATATCTACAGAGGTAGCGACAGAAGCTGGAACATCGCCGACAAAAATAGCTTCAAATGAAATGGTTGCTGAGGGTGGAGGACATACAGGTATCCATTACTACAATGGAGAAATTCAAGAACAAGAGAAATAATAACAAAACCTTCTCATTCAACGTGAGAAGGTCTTTTTTGTGTACTGATAATGATTGTTGCAAATACTAATAATACCATCCCAGTAAATATAAAGCCGCTGACAATACCTAGTGAGAGCCATCCGAGTAATGAGGAACCTAAGAAAATTCCTAGGGAGAAGAAGGTATAAAAGTAACCATAGGCTTTCCCACGGATTTCAGCAGTTGTAGAGTCGATTAAAAGTGAATTTATTGATGGGAACAAGAAGCCAAACCCCATACTATAGCAGGCCATTGCAATATAAAGTAACGTACTTGAATCCGCCTGACTAAAGTTATGTATTTAGTAAGAGTATTACACTGATTATAGCATTGCCGACAAAAAGAACGCCTCATAAGTTTTTCAACTCATGAGGCGTTCCTAAAATGAAGAAAATTAAGCTTTAGCAACTTCTTTTTTCATTGTTTTGTTTTTAGCAAGATTTACGTGCCAAGAAAGTGCTTCCTCTAAAATATGAGGTGTTTGTTGGTTACCAGTTGCCTCTAGAGCACGGTTATAGTAATCCCAAAGTTGTTCTTTGTAATCTGGGTGTGCACAGTTTTCGATAATTAAAGGTACACGCTCTTTTGGTGCAAGACCACGTAAGTCAGCAATACCTTGCTCAGTTACGATTATATCAACATCATGTTCAGTGTGGTCAACGTGGGAAACCATTGGCACGATTGAAGAGATAGCGCCGCCTTTTGCATATGATTTAGTAACAAAAATACCTAGACGTGCGTTACGTGCAAAGTCACCTGACCCACCGATACCGTTCATCATACGAGTACCTGATACGTGTGTTGAGTTTACGTTGCCATAGATATCTAATTCAAGAGCAGTGTTGATGGAGATTAGACCCAAACGACGGATAAGCTCTGGGTGGTTAGAAATTTCTTGTGGACGTAAGCAAATTTTATCAGCGTATTTCTCTAGGTTTCCGTATACTTTTTTCTGTAATTCTTCAGTCAGTGTAATTGAAGTAGCTGCTGCAAATTTAACTTTACCAGCATCAATTAAGTTGAATACAGCATCTTGAAGTACTTCAGAAGCAACAATCAAATCTTCAAATTCTGAATTTGCGAAGCCATCAAGTACAGCGTTTGCAACAGAACCTACACCAGATTGTAAGGGCATTAATTGTTTTGTTAAGCGACCAGCTTTAATTTCATCTCGGAAGAAGTCTAATAAAATGTTTGCCATTGTTTGTGTTTCTTCATCTGGCGGTACGATTAATGATGGAGCATCTGGCTCTTCAGAAATAACAATCGCTTTAATTTTAGCTGGATCTACTTTGATACCGATATCACCAATGCGTTGCATAGCATCAGTCATTGGGATTGCTTCACGTTGACCTTGCTCACCTGGTACATAGATATCGTGGATACCTACTAACGCTTCTGGGTGAGAAATATTTAATTCGATAATTATATTCTCAGCGTATTCAGCAAAGATTGGTGAGTTACCTACAGAGTTTGTTGGGATAATAAATCCATCTTCTGTAATAGTAACAGCTTCAAGGATTAAATATTTAATTGGTCCAATAATTCCTTGACGAACTAATTCAGCGTTATGTGAAAGATGAGCGTCTACATATAGGACATCACCAGAGTTAATTAAATTACGGATCGTTGCATCTCCTTGGAATGGTCCACGTTTGCGGATAACACCAGCATCAGCTAAGTATTTATCTACTTCAGGTCCTAAAGAAGCCCCTGTGTATACATCAATTTTGAATTTTTCGTTTTTAGCGCGCTCTACTAAAGCCATAGGAACAACTTTCGCGTCCCCCGCACGAGTGAATCCACTCATACCAACTACATCACCGTCAGAGATCAGTGCTGCAGCTTCTTCAGCAGTAACTATTTTACTTTCAAGTTCTTTTAAGCCTAGGCGTTTTTGAACATTTGCATCCATAAAAAAATCCTCCCCTAAAAAGTTTGATGGAAACCGATTACAAAACTAGAAAAAACGCGTAAGAATTTTTCTGTTTATTTAGTTGTAGTATGACTCCAACCATTTGAATAATACTATCACCAAATTGTCACAAAAACTTTAGAAATAGCATTAAATTGAGTAAAAAGAGGAAAAATGAGCATAAAAACGAATTTTCGACAGAGAAAACGCTTTAATGTAGAACTGTATTATTTTTAGAGAATTTCCTTTTATAAGATGAAACAACATCATAAAGGGTTGGATTTTCGACCCGACTAGGCCATGAGCCGCTTGGGCCAAAAGGATGGTGGTCACGAAGTGTTAGTAAATAAAAAATACAGCGAACAATAAAATGCGCGCTGTACTTATTAAAATTAGAAACCTAAAGAACGACGGAAGTAACTTGCGTAGCGTTGGCTAACAGGAATACGAGTACCGTCTTTCATAATTAATAAAAATGTTGAATGTGAATCTGGTTGAATTTCATCAATGTAATCAATATTAACGATATAAGAGCGGTGACAACGTATAAATGAGTCAGGTGCTAAAAATAGCTCAAGATCACTTAGGTTTAAGCGGTGATAACCTTCACGGCTCATCGTTTTAACAAATGTTTTTCGGAGCTGTGTTTCAAGATAAATGACTTGATCATGCTTGATTGGGTACCAGCAATCATCAATTTTGATTGTAATGTAGTTCGTTAAAAATGCTGATGGCTTTTGTGGGAAGATTGCAGTGATAGCACCTTTAGTTTCACCTTCCTCCATTAAAGGAATACTCATGCCGTAATAGGCTACTCCAAATACATCAGGCTCAATGTAGGAGCTGATCTTTTGTCCGTAGTTTAACGCTTTATGAGCTGCAGAACCTTCTTTAATTGGATCGCCAGGTTTGATTTTTAAATCAACTTTTTTGCTCGGTTGGTAGTACAAGTATTCGTTTGTATCGGAAATCGCAATGGAAGTATTTTCAGGGAAGAACTCCTTAATAATCTCCATAATTTCTTCTATTTGTTTTGGATCCACTATTAACACCTCGTCTAAACTTTTAAAAATAGTATTATCATCTATTTTACTACATATTCGTATAAATTATATAGAGTAGATTTCGGAATAAAAAAGAGGAAAGTCGATTGATAAAATATAAAGTTGTACAATTCATTACATAATTTGTAACAAATTTTAAATAATTACTAATTTTTTTTAGTATGTATATGGTAAAATCTAAATGTAGGTAAATAAGTTTTAGAGGTTTCTACTATGTATGCATGATAAATTAGAACTAGTGTAGAAGATAAAATGTGGTTGAAAGGAAATCGCAGAATATGGTAAAATTCACTGTATAGTCTATTTTTTTTGTAACTAAGTGGTTTAGTTAGGTTATTTTAAGGTTATATTCCATTATATAATTGTGAAATATGACTCAATTCATACAATTAATAAGGAAATACTATTTTCTTATACGAAACAGATTGATGTCCAAAATTGTAATGGCAATTTGTGCAATCTGAGGAAAGATGGGGAATATTATGCAACTACATCAACATTCTATGTCAGAAACGATATCCAAAAGATACTTTCAAGAAATCGATAGTATTAACCAATACATCGGTATAGAAGAATTTTTTAATATTGAATCGAAATTAATATTTGAAATTTACCATTTAGAATCGGCAAAGGCTAAGAAATCTTTGCATGAATTAATTGATATTCTTTCAATACGTTTTGGCAAACAAGTCATTCAAATTGTTCGAAGTTATTTTTCTGTTTTGTCGTCAATTGTTGCTCGTAAATTGCTAGACAATCAAGTTCCTTCGAAGAAAGCATTTGCTTTTAACATTGCTTGTAATGATATGATTGAAAATCAAATGAAAGACGCAGAATTTTTACAATTTGCTGACGATTTAATTGATTTCTTTGTCTATTTTATCGCAGATCGCAAGCAACCGACTTTCCGTCACCAGACAGTTAATAAAGTAATTATGTATATAAATGATGAATTGGAAAATGACTTAACCGTGGAAAGCATCGCAAATAACTTCCATATTAGTACTAGTCACTTATCGCGTATTTTTAGGGAACATGTTGGTATTACACTAGTTGAATATCTAAATGTTCGTCGAGTAGAAGAGTCGCAGTACTACCTTAGACACACTAATAAAAGTATTACTTCTATTTCAGATCAATTCCATTTCTGTAACCAAAGCTATTTTACCCGCATCTTTAAAAAATACACTGGGGTAACGCCCAAACATTTTCGGGATGAACTACATCATGAGTTCTATCGTTTTGAGATAGCGGAATCAGAGCTTCAAAGCATTTAAAATCATAAGAAGATTAATAACTAGATGCGACGTGTTAGCAATGCTAAAGCTCGCATCTTTTTTATAAGCACTTGCTATTTGATAAAGATAGACCCGATAATGTATACTTCTTTTTAGTTGATAAAAAATAGTAGGTGGAAAAATGAAAAATTTGAAGCTATTTTCACTGCTTGGACTCGTCGTTTTTGTTCTTAGTGGCTGTCAAGCTGTGCAAAACAAAGAAGGTTTTTTCTATAGTATCTTTGTAAAACCAATGGAATTTTTATTAGAGTTTTTCGGTAACACTATCTTTTCAGGTAGCTATGGTTTAGCCATCATCGCTATTACGGTTCTTATTCGTTTAATCTTAATGCCGATTATGTTAAAAAATTATCGTTCGCAACAAAAGATGAAAATGAAAATGGATGCGTTTAAGCCTGAAATGGAAGCTGTTCAGAAAAAGATGAAGGAAGCAAAGACAAAAGAAGAACAAATGCAGCATCAACAAGAAATGATGGCATTATATCGAAAACATGGTATCAATCCACTCAACATGGGCTGTCTACCAATGTTAATTCAAATGCCTATTATCATGGGTCTTTATTTCTCTATTTTATATTCTGCAGATGTGAAAGCACATGATTTTTTATGGTTTAAATTAGGTTCACCTGATATCGCAATGACAATCGTCGCAGGTATTGTATATTTAGTTCAAGCACGTGTATCTTTATGGACAGTACCAGAGCAACAAAAAGCACAAATGAAAATGTTTATTTATATTTCACCAATTATGATTGTCTTTATCTCGATGTCATCTATGGCAGCTCTACCACTTTACTGGTCAGTCAGCGGTGCATTGTTGATTATTCAAACATATATCGGTCGAAAATTTTATTCGGAGCATCCGGAAAAAGTAAATTCATAAAATAATTTATGTCGAGGCGCCTATGTTGCCTCGATTTTTTTAGGAGGACAGCAAGATGAATATAAAGTGGCTATCATCTATTCTAGTCGCGATTTTTAGTATTGCGGCTATCGTATTTATTATCATAGGTAACTTTGATTTTGCGGTATTGGCAATGACCATTATGTTTGCCGTATCGAATGGTTTTAGGGCAAAAAGTTTTAAAGAGCAAGGTTATGTAAAAGAAGCAAAATGGATGAAGTACATGGCAATCTTTTTCTCAATTGCCTCTATAATAGTGTTTATTATTATTCTCACAGTCTAACAGATTAATTTTAAAATCATTGGTGAAAATCTACACCCTAAATTGTGAACAGTGCTAAAATGAGACTATACCAATATAGTACAAAATAGTATCGGTACTTACTAGGACTGTTCTTTCTAAATTCTTTGAAAGAGGATTCTTACTATGTAGTGCTGGATAACTTTAAAAGGGGTAAAAAAATAGTGAAAAAGAAACGTTTACCACTCATCCTTGGTGCTTTCATTTCAGTGGCGCTTATTGTCTCTATTTTCGTAGTTTATAACTATAAAAATAAACAGGTAAGTAATGCATCAGATGAACATGAACAACAAGCAGCAGAACCAACTAAAAAAGATTCACCTGCAAAAGAAGAGCCGAAAAAAACAGCAGATCATCCTGATAAGCCAGAACAGAAAATAGATGAAAATGGCTATATACCCAATCAAACATTACCAACTGAGCCGACATATATTAATGGTATTTTATTAGCGAATAAAATATATCCGCTACCATCCACCTTTGCGCCTGAAGAGAATCCTGAGGCACGTCAAGCTCTAAACAAAATGTTTGCTGTAGCAAAACAACAAGGTTTTGATTTAGTAGCCTTTAGCGGCTATCGATCTTTTGAATATCAAACAACATTATATAATAACTACGTTAAACGTGATGGTCAAGCTGCGGCTGATCGCTATAGTGCTCGACCAGGTTATTCAGAGCATCAAACAGGTTTGGCCTTTGATATAGGGGAGCGCGGCCAAGATAATTTATGGCTAACTGAAGAATTCGGTGAAACACCAGCAGGACAATGGTTATTTGCACACGCGCAAGACTACGGCTTTATTTTACGATTCCCTCAACATAAAGAAGACGTCACAGGTTATATGTATGAGTCATGGCATTACCGTTATGTTGGTGTAGATATCGCAAAGGACATTAAAAAACAAAACATAACGCTAGAAGAATATTTAGGTGTGAGATAAAAAGGGAAGAGAGCTAGTTCATCATTGATGAACTAGCTCTCTTCCCTTTTTACATTCTACAAGATAGGTGTTAATAATCGTGAAATTGATTCTTTAAATTTAATCAGTGTAGAACGATTTTTATACATTTCCCAAGTTAATTCAGTACAATCAAAAATATCCTTTTCAAACAGCTCAGCAAGCTGATGTGAAATCGTTGAGTCATAAATAAAGGCATTTACTTCAAAATTCAAACTGAAACTTCGTACGTCAAGGTTTGCCGTTCCGACTGTAGATGCTTCATCGTCAATGATAATGGCTTTAGCATGAATAAAGCCCTTCTCATAAATATAAACTTTTGCTCCTGCACGCAATAATTGTCCTACATATGAGTATGTAGCCCAATAAACAAACATATGATCAGGCTTATTCGGAATCATGATCCTGACATCAATGCCTGAAAGCGTTGCAATTTTAATAGCTTCTAAAAAACTAACATCAGGTATGAAATATGGCGTTTGAATGTATATATATTTTTTTGCCATATTGATAAGCTTTAAATAACCAATTTTAATTTGTTCCCATTCAGAGTCAGGGCCGCTAGAAACGATTTGTAAGCCCACATCGCCTTTTTTCGGAATAGCAGGGAAGTAACGGTCAGAATAACCCATTTTCTGTTGTGCGCTAGCTTGATTCCAATCTAGTAAAAAGCGTGTTTGTAATGGATGTACGGCACTACCCTCAATACGTAAATGCGTATCTCTCCAATAGCCAAACTTCTTTTGTAGACCAAGGTACTCATCCCCGACATTAAAGCCACCGATATAACCAATACGGCCATCAATCACAACGATTTTCCGGTGATTTCTAAAATTTAAACGAGGATTGATCAGTGGAAAAATGGATGGGAAAAATACTTCGACTTCACCGCCTGCATTAAGCAACTCCTTGAAATGGCGTTTTTTAACGTTGCGCGAGCCCATTTCATCATATAGGATTCTTACCTTAACCCCTTGCTTTGCTTTTTTTATAAGTTTATTAACAATGCGTGTACCTAAATCATCAAGACGGAAAATATAATATTGAATATGAATATGATCTTTTGCTACCTCAATATCTGTTAGAAGTTGCTCAAATTTATCTGCACCATCATCAAAAATATCAATGTGGTTGTCCTGTGTTAATACCGCATTATTTGTTTTAAGATGCATGTAAATCATTTCTTTATAATTTTCCGCATTTTCTATACGAAATTCGAACGTATCATCTCGGATCGCTTCTGTCTGATAGCTAATGAGATTGTCGATACCAATATCCTTGCGTCCTTCCCAACGGAATAAATGCTTTCTTCGCAATTGTCGTCCGAAAAGCAAGTATAAAATAAACCCACCTAATGGAATGAAAAATAGTACGAGAATCCATGCCCATGTAGAAGTGGCATCTTTACGCTCCAAGAAAATTATGACCATGGCTGCTAAAGTATTTATAACCATAATTAAAGGTACTACATATCCAACGTCTGTAAAAATACTCATTCCTACACCTGCCTTTACTATATTTTCGCAATATATCTAGTATAGCTTACTTTATATGTGGAAAGAAGATATGAAATTTGTTAGTAAGCATGGAGGATTTATTATCTTTAAAACTAGAACGAGGTAATCCAAAATCTATTTCGCCTAGTCTTAATATAGTAAGCGCGCCGTCGCCTTCGTTATTTGTCGAATGAAGAGCAATGATTAATAATGCTCCCATTGAAATAAAATATCAGAAAAATCCCTTTGAAGAAGCTTCTCTCGGTTAATAAAAAATTTCCCAACGCCACTATCTGCCCACATAATACCGATTTCATCATTAGAGTCGATTTGGAGTAACAATACATCATATCGTTTAAGGAGCTTTGATTTGTGACGGATATCTTCCTCTAAAAAATAGGCATAACCACCAATTTTAGCTCCAGCTCCTAAGAAGTGTTGTAGATAAATCTCCCGTAAATCAACATCTTCTGATAAAGGAATTAAGTTTGGTAAATAATGTATCGCACGATAATCTAAAGCAGATACAGGTTCTTGAATCGGTTGAAATTGTAATGCTAACTCCTCGTGAATAGGGAAGCAATCATCTGCTGCTTTTGCTAAAAATTCCTGTCTAGGGACCATCGCTTCAAAATTTACGGTAGGATAAAAACGTATTTTATAAAATTGCTGGAAGATATCCTCGTAATAATCATCAGCATTTACGAAAATGTTAGATGAAATAAAAAATTGCAAAATACCCTGAGATGGGAAATCCTTTAGTGGTGGCGTTTGTGCGAAGTTAATTTGAGCTAATAGCCGCATAGGCTCACCTGTAATATCTTTCGGATATGTTTGGTAATAGGGTACATAAGGTTCCCCAGCAAATTTACTTTCCGTTATTGTAGTCG
This sequence comes from Lysinibacillus sp., assembly GCA_032053185.1. Lineage (GTDB taxonomy): Bacteria > Bacillota > Bacilli > Bacillales_A > Planococcaceae > Lysinibacillus. The sequence continues at coordinate 21,578 of DAMBVB010000031.1, read as the reverse complement.
AACGTTTATATGGCGTGATAATCATTGCTGAAAGTAGTGTATTTTCAATTTCAAAACGACACGATTCTAGCTCTTTTGGAAGTAGAAGATTTGTTATTTTGTTCATGCAGAGTCCTCCGATATTCCGATTTAACTTTCTTCCAGCAAGTGTTTGGTAGCAAAAGCAATGTGTCAGCAACAGGGTTTTACTGTGCGAAAGCGAAACGACAGCAGTCCAATATCCCTTGCTATGTTCAATAAATTCGAATTATTATTAAGTTACGGCTTTTTATCAATAAATTATTCAAGTCGTAAAGATTTATTTGATGCTTTAAAAATAAATAGTAAAGTTATTGAAACGATGGCTATTGCTGCTGAAGTATAATGGCCCAAGCTAGAGTGCATTGTAAATAGCCAAGTGAAGAATAGTGGACCTAGAATGCGTCCCAGATTATCCATTGAATAGGAAAGACCCGCAGTAGTCCCATATTGCCCACCAGATTCTTTAGTCGATAGAGATACGACGCATGTTCTTGCGAGCGCATTTCCTGCTGTGAAAACACAAAGGGCAAAACCTGCCATAAATAAGTTAGCTGTTAAAGTGAATAAAAGCATACCCATAGCTGTGACAATTTGTGCACCTATTAACCAGGTTGTTTCGCTTCCATTTTTAATGCGTCTAACAACACCACCTTGAATAGCTGCATCTACAAAGCCACTAAACATAAACAAATAACCAATTTGTAACGGTGTAATTTGAATTCGGTCAATTTGGAATAACTGGAACGTTGCTTCTACTCCAGCCAGCATAAAAGTCACTAAAAATGAGAACATAAATAAATAACGCACACGGTACTGTAGCATTTTGGTCGCACCCTTTGGCACAATGGCACGTTTGTTTGTATCTTTTCGTTTTGTAGGTTCTTTTAACACGAAACTTGCATAAATAAATAATAGTGCAATTAGTGTTGCAGAAGTGACAAATGGCAGTTGCAGGCTATAGTGTCCGAGCATACCGCCAATTGCAGGACCAAAAATAAAACCGAGCCCGATGGACATGCCCATGAGACCCATATATTTATTGCGATCCTCCTCGCTCGAAATATCTCCTACAAAGCCTGTTACAGCTGTATATAGTGCACCCGAGAATAAACCGCCCACAACACGTGAGAAGTACAATATTGCTAAATTATCAATAAAGAAAGAGAAAATAACAAAGCTTAAGCTAAAACCGACTAGGCCTATTAATATAAGTTGCTTGCGACCTACTTTATCGGATAGCACACCCCAAAATGGTGCGGTGAAAAAACTTGCAAGCGAATACACTGTAAGTAGACCACCTACGTGTAGATCATCCCAATTTTGCTGAACTACAACCTCGGGTAAGACTGGTATAATAATTCCAAATCCTAGGTAGACGAGGAATTGAACAGACATTAATAATAAAATTGCCATTTTCATACGGTACCCTGCTTTCATACAATATTTTAGTATGTATATTCTACCTTTCTTGTTATTGTTATTACAAGAAGACGGAAGACAAACCAATGTAACGTCTTTCAGTTGTATCGTAAGTAGAACGACATTTGTTAAAACGTATGTCATGTATATAAGTGATGAGAGCGAAGGATAGGCGACTTTTTGGGCCAGCGCAGTAGAAAAACGATGTATAAAAAACCGCAGACTGTTAACAATGGAATTAGATTGAGGCTAAAAATTAAGGCTCCACACGGGTGTCGTGGAAATCGGAAAAGAGTTAATAGGCGAGGCATAATAGATAGTAACTAAATGGGACTCATTCTATTTTTATTTTTTTGTACCGAATATTCTAGAGGGTATATCGCCCGGCGCCCCTAAGAAAGCTCCCAATCGGAACGGAAATCAGCCCCACGTTTTGATGATGCGCTGTTAAATAGTTAAGTGAAGGAAAAATTTACTTTGTAACAGAAATGAAAAATTTTAAAGCAAAGTTAAATGGTATGATAGAATCAGAATGACTCGTCTGACATCATACACTTACAAAAATGAAACTTTTTTAGAAGTAAAACGTTATATAAATTCGAGGAAAGATTGAGGTGGAATGTATGACAAAAGAAGTAGATTTGAAAAAGATTGTTTCAAATTTATCTAAGTTGGGTGTAACAGCCACTGTAACAAAGTCTCGACTGGAACTTTTAAAAGTGCTAACACCACCAACGCAAACTCCGCAAGTTCAAGCTTAACTCGTTTTACAAATGAAAATGGGTAGTCTCGTAATTGAGACTACCCATTTTTTATATCCATCATTAATCATCATCATCGTGAGTAGTGAACATGTACGTACGATAGTGAAAACGCATACTGAAAACAAGACCGATGGCTAGCGAGTTCCCCATCAATGAACTTCCCCCGTAACTGATAAACGGTAGGGGTATACCGGTAATAGGTAATAGCTGAATAGTCATACCGACATTTTCAAGTACGTGGAATGTAATCATTGCAATAATACCTGCACATACATATGTTGAGAATGGATCTTTCAATAATAGTGTAGTTTTTGTTAAATGATAGATTAATAAAAAGAAAATACAAATAACAATACTAGCACCAATAAAACCCCATTCTTCTCCTATAACCGTAAAAATAAAATCGGTATGATTTTCGGCAACGTAAACCTCACGACCGCGGAAACCTTTACCGAAAATTTCACCTGAACCAATAGCGTTTAAGGAGGTAATTAAATGGTATCCATCACTAGAAGAATATGAATATGGATCTAACCAAGAATAGATCCGAGCAAACTGATACGGTTTAAAGCCAAATGTTTGCTCTAAGAAACTCTGCATATAGAGTGCCATCCATAGGAGAGAACCACCTACTAAAGCGCCACCTAAAAAAGTTGGTAAAATAATTTTCCATGATACACCTGCTACAAGGACAATAGCAGCTGTAATGGCAAAGAATACTAATGCTGAACCAAGGTCAGGTTGCTTCATAATAAGAGCTAAAGGTAATAACAGTGTAGCGGCGATTTTACCTAGCAATAGAAAGTCCGTTTTAAATGATCTAAAAGAATAAACTTCGTTGTGCTTACTAATAAGTCGAGCAAGTGCCAGAATGTAAAAGGTTTTCATAAACTCAGAGGGTTGAATATTTCCAAGAGGTGTATGATACCAGCTTTTTGCACCATTAATTTTTTCACCGATTTGTCCTGTTCCTTCTGGCATGAAGATAAGCAGTACTAATAAGGCGATTCCTGCACCGTACATATACCAAGACATTTTTTTATATTGGTCAGGTTCAAAAAACATAACTATTCCAATGATTACTGAGCAAATGACGTACCATTGCAATTGTTTAGGAACATAGTTAACGCCATACTGACCTGATGTTTGCGCCGACGCAATGGCTACCAAACTTATGACTAGGAAAGTTAAAAGTATAAAAGCGAGCGTCCAGTCAAAACGATTAGCGAAATTCCGTTTATTTTCCATACAAGCCACCTAAATTAATATAGTATCTCTTCATGAGTAAATTTGATTCAAATTAATTCCAATTCAATATGCTATCACATATATTTAAAAGGAGTATTCACCTTAGGTCAAGAGGTAAATATTGATGTCGAAGCAAGAGGGTTAACGAGGAGGCTCGTTGCTTGCTTTTGGCTTAGAATCCTCGCAGATATTTGTGAAAAATGAATAGAGTTATATTTTAAATTTGTTCATTCAGAGTGGTTAAAAATAGATATGCAATAGCATCTTTAACATTCATATTATACCGTAAAAAACATTTTTACGCCTATGAATATTGTTATGACGATTATTAACATAAAATGTTTCAAAAAATTCATCTTTAGTTTTATAATGTAGTGAAGAATGGGGTGATGGCTGTGGCTAAAAAATTGAAGTCAGCAGAAGATTTTATGTATCATATTTATGTTCATATGAATGATGTCGATAAATTTGTTATTTTTAGCGGGCTTAAATTCTCGCAATTTGTGGCTGCACTTGAACCACTGCATCACTTACTGTTATTGAAACATTCCTATGAAGATGGTTCCTTTAATATGCATACACAGTTTGATTATATACCAAAAGAGGCGGTAGCTCAGTTTGTAAAGAAAGCTACTGAATCCAAAGAATTGTGTTGGATAGACTTTATGGATGAGAAGAGGCTAGACCAACTAACGCCGATGGAACAAGGAGAATTGCTTTACATAAGTCATAAAAAGGAACCGATTACTTCACCGTTTTTTAATAAATTGCAAAATCAATTTGTTTACTATTCTTCAGACTTAGAGAAAATGACTAAAATTTACTTTCGCCATTTAAGTGATTTTGATTTACTCATTGCGAATGTTTTGAACAGTTTGATTCGGGAAAAGGAACGTAGCACTGGTTTTTGGCGACGGAAAGTGAAATCGAGTATTCCTTCTATTTCACCTGAATTTTTGCGTGCCTATCGTTCTCTTACTAAAGACGGAGCACTATTATCATTGTGTCGAATTGAAAAACCTAAAGTAGCTTACGGTATCGAAATTCGTAATCTGTCAAAATATCCCTTCCCCGATGAGGTATGGGATGATTTAAATACAATTTTGAAAAATGAGCACGATGAATTGATTTATATTATTTAACTTCTCACCGTCAAAATTACGGTGAGATTTTTATCTTCATTCAGTAATTGTTTTGTATAACGATAGTAAAGCGTCAGTTACCAAAGACACTCGCCGTTAAAGGTGGTGAGTAGAATGCGGATGTGGTACCTTTTCAGAGAGTATCCAAACACCTGTTGGGGATCTAGGCTAAAAAACTTCACATCCAACTCTGGACGCAATTACGCCAAGGCGAAATTGATGTCATTTGTCAAGACGTTTCATGATAAACTAATAGTACTCAAGAAGTATGTGGAGGGCACAAAAATGAAAAAAAGAATCGGTTTATTATACGGTGGAAAGTCAGCAGAGCATGAGGTGTCATTGTCGACAGCACGTGCAGTCATTGGAGCTTTGAATTTCAAGGAGTATGAAGTATATCCGATTTTCATTACACTTGAAGGGGAATGGCGCTGCGGTGAGCGTCTAAATAAACCTGCAAGTACAATTGAAGAATTACAATTTGGTGATGATGCCACTATTTTAGAAAATAATATTACAAATTTTTTAATCGATAAAGATGGTAAATGCGTACAATTCGACGTAATTTTCCCATTACTTCATGGTACTAATGGTGAAGATGGAACTGTTCAAGGTTTACTAGAGGTTTTAAATTTGCCGTATGTAGGAAATGGTGTGTTAGCATCAGCAACCGGCATGGATAAAGTAATCATGAAGCAATTATTTGAAATTGCCGGCTTACCACAAGTGCCGTATACGTACTTCATTCGTAGCGAATGGGCTAATGAACAGGAGGCTATCCTTGCTCGTTGTGAAGAAAAGTTGAATTGGCCGATGTTTGTGAAACCTGCAAACTTGGGATCCAGTGTCGGAATTAACAAGGCAACAAACCGCGATGAATTAGTGAAGGCCATCGAAATAGCCTTACAGTATGATCGTAAAATTATCATTGAGCAAGGTATTGTCGCTCGTGAAATTGAACTAGCTGTGCTAGGAAATGACTTCCCGGAAGTTTCTGTACCTGGTGAAATTAAACCGGTCACTGAATTTTATGATTATGACTCTAAATATAAAGATGGCTCAACAGGCCTTATAATTCCAGCAGAGCTTCCTAAAGATACTGTATCAAGCCTACAGAACCTAGCAAAGCATGCTTTCAAAGCCATTGATGGAAGCGGTTTAGTTCGTGCGGACTTTTTTGTGACGGCCGATAACAGCATTTATATTAACGAAGTGAATACAATGCCAGGTTTTACACCTGTTAGCATGTATCCTCTTCTTTGGCAGCATACAAATGTAAGCTACCGAGAGCTGATTAATCGTCTGATTACACTAGCAATTGAGCGTTTTGAAGAAAAACAACAGCTTCACTATAAAAAAGACTGAGTGGGATTATTGTGAAAAAAACATTAAAGCAGTTAGCTACATGGTTAAATGAAGATGTGCCAGCTTTTGGTGAGACGGTCGTATCAGGAATTTCCATTGATACACGTACAATTCAACAAGGGGACCTGTTTGTACCGTTTCGTGGTGAGACGTCCAATGGCCATAAATTTGTGCTACAGGCCTTTGAAAAAGGAGCAGGTGCTTCTCTTTGGCAAAAAGATGAACCAAATCCACCACAAGGTGTGCCGTTACTCGTTGTAGATGATCCAGAATTAGCGCTTCAGCAAATGGCTCGTGCCTATCGCAGTGAGCATAAAGCGAAGTTTATTGGCATTACTGGTTCAAACGGTAAAACATCGACGAAAGATATTTTAGCAGGAACGCTAACACCATTTTTTAAAGTACAAAAGACCATTGGGAATTTTAATAATGAACTAGGTTTACCTATAACGGTTTTACAGCTAGATGAAGATACTGATGTTGCTGTACTTGAAATGGGAATGAGTGGTTTTGGTGAAATAGAATTTTTAACGAAGCTTGCTCGTCCACATATGACAGTGATTACAAACATTGGCGAGGCGCATATGCAAGACTTAGGTTCACGTGCCGGAATCGCGAAAGCCAAGTTTGAAATAATTCGAGGAATGCAACCGGATGGCGTGCTATTTTATGATGGGGATGAACCGCTGCTCCAAGAACTAGTTGCGAAAGAGCAGCACTTAAATGCAGTGGCATTTGGCTTTGAGCATGGCAATCTATTGTATGCAGACAACATTGAAGCAACTGCTGATGGTAGTAGCTTCTCTACACATGGAGTGATTGAAGGAGATTTCTTTATTTCCGTTCTCGGGAAGCATCAGGTGAAAAATACATTAGTCGCCATGTTAATTTCTCAAAAACTAGGTTTAAACGATGACCAAATTTGTGCATCCTTAAAACAAGTAGCTCTAACGGATATGCGCATGCAACAAGTGAATGGATCAAATGGTGCATTATTTATTAATGATGCATATAATGCTGCACCGACATCTGTAAAGGCGGCTATTCAATTTGTAGCATCGACAACGATTCGTCCAGAAAAATGGCTTGTGTTAGGTGATATGCTTGAACTTGGACCAAATGAAAAGCATTTCCATGAAGATTTAGCGAAAGATATTCATGCAGAAGAAATCACTTATGTATGTTTATTTGGTCCACGAATGGCTTATTTAAATGAAGTCTTAAAAGAGCGTTTTGATGAGGAACATTTGCTATATGTGGAGGATGATTATACGCCAATTATCGAAAAACTACAGCAAGCTAACGAGGAGTCTATCATTTTACTAAAAGGCTCTCGTGGTATGAAATTAGAAACAATCTTACGTGCATTTACGTCATAATATGAAACAAAGAATCGGTAGGACATTCTCTCACCGATTCTTTCATTTATTTAACTTCTTTCAGCGGCTGTCCAAACACCCGCTGAAAGAAATCGGAAAGAAGTTCAATTAGCCTAAAATCATCGCATTCATGCGATAACGGCTAACTGACCTGCATCGGTAAAAACGCCACGTCCTGTGGTATTGCCGAAATGACCCGACATCGTCGTGCAGGCCTAGGCACAAAACCGATTCCGGACGCAATTATGCCGAGGCATAATTGATATGAGTTGCACATTTAGAGGTGAAAATAATGTCAGTAGGTGTGTTATGTATCCATGGATTTTCAGGCGGACCTTATGAAATAGAACCTTTTACTACCTATTTACGTACGCATACAAATTGGCTGATTGAAGAACCTACTTTGTCAGGGCATGGGGAGAAACTACAAATGCGTGGTTTCACCGCTAAGCATTGGTTAATGGATGCTGAATTCGCTTTTCGTGCTCTTGCTAAAAAAGTAGATGAAGTAATAGTAGTTGGGTTTTCAATGGGTGGCATTATTGCGCTCTATTTAGCTAAACGTTATAAAGTGAAAAAGCTTGTATTACTGAGCGCTGCTGCTAAGTATGTGAGTCCGAAGCAACTGATCAAAGATATTAAAGTGCTTGCCACTGAGGCGTATCATCGTAATCTGTCAAATAATGAGTTGTATGTACGATATCGGCATAAGTTTAATCATGTACCACTATCGTCAACGATAGAATTCATGAAGCTTGTTCGAATGGTGGAGCCGTATTATAAAGATATTAAAATTCCGGTGTATATTGTACAAGGAAAATTAGACGGAGTAGTACCATATCATACTGCTCAATTTTTATATGATCAATTCACCTCAAACGATAAAACTTTGTATATTTCTGATAGTGGGAAGCATCATATATGTTATGGCGAAGATTGCTCTGAATGGTTTTCTTACGTTTTGTCGTTTTTGAAGAGTGCGTAAAGTAGTCAGATTATTACGACTCATGCGTTATCGTTGCATACGTTTTAATCCCATGTTAGACTAGTGTAAGCAATGGATACATTTTGTGCGAAGACTCTTCATATTTGATTGAAGAGTACTTTTTTTTGAACACAACGGTTTTATTCTAAAGTGAATAATTACGACAGAATCAAACCGCTCGGTAAAGACCGGGCTTTCCTTTTCATATAAGAGAGCTCTATGTGAAAATCATATAGAGAAAAATTTTAAGTAACGGAAACGTTCCAAAACACAGGCTCGAATTTGCCGACAACTTCATCTGAAAATGTAACCATTTGTCAACTTAAAAGCAAAAAAAGGAGATTGAGAAGTTTGACAAATTTTTCAGAATTAAATATTAGCGAATCTACATTACGCTCTGTAAAGCGTATGGGATTTGAAGAAGCAACACCAATCCAAGAAGGTACTATTCGTTTTGCTATTGAAGGCCGTGATGTATTAGGTCAAGCGCAAACAGGTACAGGTAAAACTGCCGCTTTCGGGATTCCACTTATCGAAAAAATTGACCCAAAAAACCCTAATATCCAAGCATTGGTCATTGCTCCAACTCGTGAATTAGCCATTCAAGTTTCGGAAGAGCTTTATAAAATTGGTTATGACAAACGTGTAAAATTATTATCTGTTTATGGTGGTCAGGAAATCGGCCGTCAAATTCGTGCGCTGAAAAACAGACCACAAATTATTGTCGGCACACCTGGTCGAATTATAGATCACATCAATCGTCGTACATTAAAATTAGAAGACGTTCAAACATTGGTACTTGATGAAGCGGATGAAATGTTAAACATGGGCTTTATTGATGATATTAATTCAATCTTAGAAAACGTCCCATCTGAACGTCAAACATTACTGTTCTCAGCAACAATGCCACCAGCAATTCGTAAAATTGCTGAAACGTTTATGCGTGATCCAGAAATCGTAAAAATTAAAGCGAAAGAACTAACAGTTGATAACATCGATCAATATTTTGTGAAGTCTGCTGAACGTGAAAAATTCGACATTTTATCTCGTTTATTAAATGTTCACCAACCAGAACTAGCTATCATCTTTGGACGTACAAAACGTCGTGTGGATGAGCTTGCACAAGCGTTATCAATTCGTGGTTACCTTGCTGAAGGAATCCATGGTGATTTAAGCCAAGCAAAACGTATTTCTGTGTTACGTCAATTTAAGGAAAATAAAATTGATATTCTTGTGGCTACTGATGTTGCGGCTCGTGGGCTTGATATTTCTGGTGTCACACATGTTTATAACTTCGATATTCCTCAAGATCCTGAATCTTATGTTCACCGTATTGGTCGTACAGGTCGTGCAGGTAAATCAGGTCTTGCTGTAACATTTGTAACACCGCGCGAAATGGGTTACCTACGTATCGTAGAAGAAACAACGAAAAAACGTATGACACCACTTCGTCCACCAACAACTGACGAAGCTTTAGTTGGTCAACAACGCTTAGCTTTAGAGACACTTGAAGGTCTTATTGCGAACAACGACTTAGGTGATTATCGTACACTTGCGACGGAAATACTTGAAAACCATGATGCAATCGATGTCGTAGCTGCAGCACTTCGTTCATTAACAAAAGAGCCAGATGACTCGCCAGTAACAATTACTGAGGAACGTCCTTTACCAATGCGTCGTGAGCGTTCTGGCA
>DAMBVB010000031.1:0-11552 GCA_032053185.1 Lysinibacillus sp. | reverse complement strand
CCGGGGACGCGGCGGCAACCGTAGCTCTAACGGACGTCGAGATGGCGGACGTGGCGGAGATCGTCGTGGAGGACGCGGCGGAGATCGTCGAGATGGCGGACGCCGTGATGGAGGTCGCCGTGAAGGTGGACAAGGTCGTTCACGTGCACCACGTCGTCACGAAGATTAATTTTATCTTCACCAAAATGATTAAACCTTACAGTCAAAGTGGCTGTAAGGTTTTTTTTTTTTTTCAGCGGGTGTCCAAACACCCGCTGAAATAGAGGAACTCAGTCTAAGAACGCCACGTCCTGTGGTAATTTATCTGTGCGAAAGCGAAGCGACAACAACAACACACGACTGAGTGACCAACATCACGTTGGCCCAAAGCCCTAGGCGGATGGCACGAATTTTGAATTGCCCGCACAATTCAAAATCCGGACGCAATTACGCCAGGGCGAAACTGATATAATATGAAACAAAAAGATAATTGATTACGTATACAATAGTGAAAGAAAGAGAGGGAACGACTTTGAGAACAGAACTAATGCATAAAATTTCTAGGAAAGGGTTAACGGTGTGGCGTTTATATGGTGTATTGCAAACGTTATTACTTTTGATTGTAGCGGCGTTGGCATGCTACGGCACTTATTATTTTGAATGGCCATCATTTATTTATTTCATTGCAGTTGCTGTAGTCATACTTAGTGCTGTCCTATCTACTTATCTATTTCCAAAAATAAGATGGGAACGCTGGCGCTACGAGGTGCGTGACAATGAGATTGAGGTACAACATGGCTTATTCGTTGTTAAGCGTACACTTATTCCAATGGTGCGCGTACAGCATGTTGATACGACGCAAGGACCAATATTAAAAAAATATGGTTTAGGTAATATTTCAATCTCTACAGCAGCAACTGTACATACAATTCCTGCACTTGTGATGGACGAGGCTGATGGACTTCGGGCACGTATTTCGGAATTAGCAAGGGTGGCGGAAGATGATGTCTAAGGAAATGAATCGTTTACACCCGATCTCGGCTATTATTACAAGTGCAAAAGCATTAAAAAGTATGATTTTCCCGTTAGTTGTTATTATTATAACGAATGGTTTTCACTTCTCCTTTAATGTCCATAGTGATCATTTTTGGCGCACGATTTTCTTATTCGGTATATGGGGAGTAGGGGCCTTACTTGCGCTTATTAATGGCATTGTTAAATGGCGTACCTTTGTATATTGGTTTGAAGATGGAGAATTGCGTGTAAAGTACGGTTTGATCGTTAAAAAGAAACGATATATCCCGTTTGAGCGTATTCAGAGCTTAAATTATAATGAGGGTATTTTTCATCGACTATTTGGCTTAGTAAAAGTTCAGGTTGAAACTGCAGGAAGTAAGGATAGAAAGCCTGAGGTAGAGTTAACGGCTATACGTAAGGCAGCGGCAGATGTCATAGAGCTGGAAATGCGTCGTGCAAAGAACCAAATGAATGTACAGATGAATGATGAACAGTCACTAATAGAGGAAGTAGTAGCTCCGACGATTTATCATATGTCGATACGTGATTTACTTATATTAGCCATAACTTCGGGTGGAATTGGGGTTGTTTTGTCTGGGTTAGCAGCAATTATCTCTCAGTTTTCGGATATAATTCCATATGAGGAAATTTTTTACGAACTTGCAGACTTTGCGAAAATTGGCGCATTTTTAGTTGCACTAACAGTGATATTCTGCCTAATTGTGGCATGGTTTGTGTCATTTATTATTACACTGATCAATTATTATGAATATACAGTCCGAATTGAAGATGAAAAGCTTATTATTACAAAAGGGCTAATTGAGAAAAAACGAATTACTTTACCGTTAAATAGGATTCAGGCGATTCGTATTGTAGAAAATCCAGTGCGCCAATTATTTGGCTTGGCAACGGTTGTTGTTGAGAGTGCTGGAGGAAATGGTGGAGAGGGAAATGATAAAAAAATTACACTGTTCCCACTTATTCAAAAGCAAGAGTGTTTGAGAACGCTAGAGCAACTTTTTCCAGATGTAAATTGGCGACCACAAGTTATTTATTCACCAGAACGAGCTCGTCCATTTTTTTACCGAATTGATTTTGTTTGGCTCATACCTATAATTGGTGCATGTAGTTATTTCTTATATCCGTATGGGTTGTTTTCGTTATTATTAATTCCATTAACGATAGTAATGGGTGTTTGGCAACATAAATCAGCTGGTTATATGATCGATGGAAAGCAACTAACTATGCAATATCGTATGTTCAGTCGCACTACATTTTTTATGGAGAAAAAACGCATACAATCTATTGAGACTACTCAAACCTATTTCCAAAAAAGAAAGAATGTTATGTCTGTAAAAGCAACGGTCATGTCCGGCATGACCGGTATGGCAGGGAATGTACCGAACTTAGAGCAGCGAGATGCTGAAACAATATTATCTTGGTATGAACATTGAAAACAAGGATTTAACTAATACTTACAATTTGTAGGTAAGATTATCCTTTTTAACTATATTTATGTAAAAATACTGTTTATAATAGAATAAATCAAACAAAAGGGGTGGTAATTTTGTTTAAGTATGATATTAATAAGAATATGTATTTAAAATTGTTAGATTTAAGTGACGTAGATGAATTATTCGCGTTGACCGATCGTTCGAGAGATACGTTGCGAGAATGGTTACCTTTTGTGGATGATGTGAAATCAGTAGAAGATACAGAGCGATTTGTAAGAGGTGCAATGCAACAATACGCGAATAATAACGGCCTACAAGCGGGGATATATTATGAGGGGGAGCTTGCAGGTGTAATTGGCTATCATCAAGTGAATTGGCAGCATAAATGGACAAGTATCGGATATTGGTTAGGGAACGAATTTGTTGGTAAGGGTTTAGTTACAAATTCTATGAAAGCATTTATTGATTATGCCTTTAACTATCTAAAGTTAAATCGTATTGAAGTGCGAGTAGCGGTAGGGAATATTCGAAGCCGCACAATTCCAAAAGTGTTAGGTTTTAATGAAGAGGGACGTTTAAGAGATGCTGAGTGGCTTTATGATCATCATGTAGACCAAGTTGTCTATGGTCTAACAGCAGTTGAATGGAAAAAAATAAAGGTAGCGAAAGAGGAAACGGTCGCACTTTGACATAAAATTGACCAATTGCATATCACTCTAGTATAAGAAAAAGAGGAGCAATCCGCGATGATAGCTCATCACGGAGGGTTGCTCCTCTTGACCCTATTACTTACCTGCCATCTTTTGTTTACGCCAGCTTAAAATTCTTTTTGGATGTAAGTAAACGAGTCCAAGAAGGAATCCTGCTACTAAGCCGCCTAAGTGAGCATAGACATTCACATTCTGCTGTAGGAAAGTCATAATAACGCTGATCACAATGATAGGCAAAATAAGTTTACGAAGCATCGGCATTGTACGACGTGTATAGTAGACAAGTGCTCCGAAAGCACCAAATATTCCAAAAACAGCTCCACTTGCACCAAGACTTACATAGCTACTATCATAAAGTAGGTAGGTTGCCATGTTACCTACAATACCAGACATTAAATAAATTGTAATAAAACGTGCCTTGCCAGCAATTTTTTCAAGCTCTGGTCCAAATAAATATAGTGAAAACATATTAAAGAAAACGTGCAAAAAGCTAGCATGTAAAAACATTGCAGAAAAAACACGCCACCATTCACCATTTTTTATAAGGAAGTTCGCTTGAACTCCGTAATTCAATATATTTTCTCGTACCCCAGGTAAAATAGTTAGTACATAAATAATTAAATTAACCGCTATTAATGCTGATACAATCGGATAATACTTTGTATATTGCTTAAAATTTTCTGTTCTACTAAACATAGCTCCACCTCAATTTACAATTATTATACATGGCTTTTTAGAAATAAGAAAAGGAGAAGTTCAAATGATTAAAGGAATTGGTCTCGATATTGTAGAAATTGACCGCATTGCTAAAGCGCTGAGGAGAACAAATAAATTTAAAGATCGAATTTTAACTGAAAAGGAAAGAGTTTTGTTTGATGCACATTCAGAAACGCGTAGAATAGAATTTTTAGCCGGACGATTCGCTGCAAAGGAAGCGTTTTCAAAGGCATTAGGAACTGGTATTGGTGAAGAATGTAAGCTTCATGATATTGAAGTTTTAAGACGGGAAGCTGGTAATCCTGTTTTATATTTCAAAGGACAGCTTGCAAACGGATTTGTAAGTATAACACATTCTAAGCAATACGCTGCGGCACAAGTAATATTATTACAATAAATAAGGATAAACAAAGCTTGCGCCATCTAAATATTAAAAAAGCTCATCACCAAAAGTTGTGGATGACATTTTTTAAACGTCTGCCATTTAGATAAGTGAATGGGAGTGAAGACTGGATGCCCCCAGTCGGAGCGGGGAATCACCCCTACGTTATGGTGATAAGCTATTAAAAAGTCAAATAAATTTCAGCGTGAAGATAAATATATTGCCCTTGTTCAAATGACATAACTGACAAATACGGTTCATATATTGTCGTAGTGTATTTGAAAGAAGGAAAGGGTGAAAGCGTGGGCAACCGTATAGTTAAATGGCTCGTCTTATTTTGTACGATATTACTTTTATCGGCATGTGGTACAGACTCACAGGAAAAAGTGTTGAAGAAAGTTAATGGGAAATGGGCAGAGGCAAATGGTTATGAGTTGAATGCTACGATGGAGATTAAATCTGGTGGAGATCCGAAAAAATATGATGTAACAGTTTGGCATACGAAACCTGATTTCTATCGAGTAGAAGTAGTAGAAAGTGGGAAAGACGTTTCACAAATGATCGTGCGAAACGCAGATGGCGTTTTTGTTGTTACACCTACATTAAACAAAATGTATAAATTCCAAAGTGATTGGCCAAAGAAAAATAGTCAGGCTTATTTAATAGGTGCACTAGCAGAAGATTTAGCTCAAGATAAAAATTTAGTCATGAAAGAGGAGGACAAAGCATATATATTTGAAGCGGCTACTAGAAATAGCTATAAAAATAGTATGCCTCATCAAGTTATAACAGTTGATAAAAAAACAATGCTTCCAACTTCCGTAGTAATTATGAATGATGTAAAAGAAGAACAAATTCGTATCACATTTAAAAATATAAAATTAGGTGTTCAACACGCGGCTAAAGAGTATGCGGTTGAGCAATTTACAGAATCGGATGAAACAAAAGGTGAACAAGCTACACCACCTAAAAAAGATAACAAAGATAACAAAGACGGTAAGGAGAGCAACAATAACCCGAATGGAGAGGAAGAGAAAGAGCCAGTAAGTGCAGAAGTCGAAAATAAAGAGTTCCAAACACACTACCCTGTTGTAAGTTTAGAAAATACGAAGATGGTGGAAGAGAAAGTCGTGCGTGAGGGTGGAATGGACCGTGTCATCTTAACATTCGACGGTGATAAGCCATTTACGGTCATGCAACAGCCAGTTACGAAAGAGACGGCTATGTTGCCAGTATCGTCCCCTGGTGATCCGGTAGATTTAGGCTTTACGATTGGTGCTATTACTGATACATCTATTAGTTGGGAAAAGGATGGCGTCGAATTTTTTGTAGCATCCAGTAAATTGACTCGTGAGGAAATGGTGCAAGTAGCCACTTCTATGACGATAGGTAGTATGAAATAATTTTTCTAGCTACGGCTTTCTATGTGGAAAGCTGTAGCTTGTTAAGTAAAATAGTACAGTTTTGATGTAACACTGTTTATAAAATGTTACATCATATATGATAAAAAAAGGTATGTAGAAAATTAGTCTAAAATAGAACAACTTATGTAAAAACAGTGGAGAAAGAAAATTCATTCAATACATAATGTTTTAATAAAAAATAAAGAGGGTATTCTGATGAAGACACAGCAATATTTTAGACCAACTAAAGCAGTTGTAGACTTACAAGCAATTCAAAGAAATGTGAAAAATTTGAAAAAACTACTTCGACCTAATGTTCAAATTATAGCTGTCGTAAAGGCAAATGCATACGGTCATGGAGATGTGGCCGTTGCAAAAGCAGCACTTGAGGCTGGTGCAACAATGCTTGCAGTGGCAACGCCTGATGAAGCATTGCATATTCGAGCACATTTTGAAGAGCCAGACATACTACTATTGGGTGCCTCTCCAGTTTCATTTGCACCATATGCTGCCCAGCAGCGCATAATCCTTACGGCGTATGCAAGTGAATGGATACAGCAAGCGGCTCCGCTCATAGCTAATGAAGCGAATTCTTTACGACTACATATAAAAGTAGATAGCGGAATGGGCAGAATTGGCGTTCGTTCAGAACAAGAATTATTGGATCTATATCAAACAATCCACAATACAGTGAATGTGGAGCTTGATGGACTATTTACACATTTTGCGACTGCGGATGAAGAGGAAACTTCATACTTCGATAGACAGGTACAATTTTTTGAGAAATGTGTAACGGCATTGCCTGAAAAACCTAGAGTTGTTCATGCATCAAACACGGCTACATCTTTAGTAAAAGATGCGTACTTACAATTTGATGCCGTTAGATATGGTATATCGATGTATGGATTATCACCATGTTCTTATGTAGAAGGTTTGTTACCATTTCCGTTACAGCCAGCGTTTTCGCTTGAGAGCGAGCTTGTTCATGTGAAACAGCTACAAGCAGGTGATTCAGTAGGCTATGGAGCTACTTTTGTTGCGCCTTCGGATATGTGGGTAGGAACGATACCAGTAGGCTATGCTGATGGAGTAATTCGTAAATTAGGCGGACAAGAAGTACTAATTGATGGCCAAAGAATGCCGATTGTTGGGCGAATTTGTATGGATCAATGTATGGTTGCTTTGCCTAAAGCATATGCTATAGGTGAGAAAGTAACACTCATTGGTCGTCAAGGACAGGATGCTATTTCAATGAATGAATGGGCAGCGAAGCTTGAAACCATTAATTATGAGGTACCATGCATTATTACAGCGAGAGTCCCTAGATTATATATTTAATATTAAGACTCAACCTAGAAGAAGTTGCTTTAAGAATTTTGTATAGGCGTCTTAAAAAGCTTTGAAATTTAAATATGGACGAATACTATACTAAAGCCGAAACAACTTGGTAACTAACAACTACAGAAAAACTGGTTAGATTACCAAGAAGCTGAGTCATTCACAATTTGTGACATATTACAAGGTAAATAAATCGGCATAAACCTTCAATAACCTACATATTTTTACCACTTGGACTTTAAATTGTCAGATATTTTGTCATTTCGTGTCTTTTCAATAATATCTTTCAATGGTAGAATGAGAAATAATGAAAAGTGGATGGTTCCGTTGGAGGTGCTTGCTGTGTACGAGAAAAAATTTAGAGAAGCTACAATTGCTGTTCAGGATAGACTATTTCTACAAAAAAAGGAAGTAATTGAGAGTGAATCTATTGCGCGTATTTTGTCGCGCAAAGTTTTAATGCAGGAGCAACCAAATCAAATACGGGAAGCTATGATGAAAGGATATGTTGAAATGTCTCATATTAATCTAAGTATTGCAATTGAATGCTTGCATGCAGAATATGAAGCACAACATACGGTGGAGCGTCTCGTTAGCGGGGGATGACACTTTGAATGTAAAACGTGGTGACGTTTTTTTTGCAGATTTATCGCCGGTAGTTGGGTCCGAGCAAGGGGGCACGAGGCCGGTGCTGATTATTCAAAATGATATTGGCAATCGATTTAGTCCGACTGTCATCATCGCAGCTATCACTGCACAGATTCAAAAGGCAAAATTACCGACGCACGTTGAAATTAATGCTGAAAAGTATGGTTTTGAACGTGACTCGGTTATTCTGCTAGAGCAGGTGCGGACGATTGATAAGTCAAGATTGACAGATCGTATTACGCAACTTGACCATGCTTTGATGGAGAAAGTTGATGGTGCATTGATGATTAGTTTAGGGCTTGTTAAATTTTGATATACATATGTGTATAGAGGCATCGAGATGAATTTTCATCTCGATGCTTTTTTATCTTCATTTTAGCAAAATGGTATCTATGCGAAAGCGTAGCGATAGGTACAGATGATGTAACGTAAGTGAAACAAAGCGTCAGCTACAGAAGTCTCCCAGCTCTATAGGCGGGTTTAAGTTACTTTTTAGCGGGTGTCCAAATAACCGCTGAAATAGAGGGATTCAGTCTTAAAACTACGTCCTTTGGTAATGTATCTACTAAAATCTTTTTGGCCTAAAGCCTGCGGTGGATGTCATGGAAATCAGAAAGGAGTTCATAAAGGATGTTAGCCTAAAATCACCGCATCCATGCCATGCCGCTGAGACTACACTTTCGAGGCAAGCCTAAGGACAAAGCCGATTCTGGTCGCAATTATGCCAGGACATAATTGATAAGGGTAGACTAATTTTTTGCAATTTTAGTAAAGTATAATGGTAAAATGAAAAGAAAAAGGTAGTGATGATGTGGAACAAAAGCAAATGTTACAGCTCATTGCAAAGGATGTAGCTATTAAGCCAGGTCAAGCTGATGCTGTTATTAAATTATTAGAAGAAGGAAACACCGTGCCATTCATTGCGCGTTATCGAAAAGAAGCTACTGGATCCCTTGATGAGGTACAGATTAAAGCTGTAGAGGATCGTTATCACTACATACAGCAGCTTGAACATCGCAAAGAAGAGGTTATACGATTAATTCAGGAACAAGATAAACTAACACCTGAATTAGAACAAGCTATTCAAGCAGCAACTGTTTTACAGCGTGTAGAGGATTTATATCGACCTTATAAACAAAAACGCCGAACAAAGGCGACTATAGCGAAAGAAAAAGGGTTAGAACCTCTTGCAGATCTTCTATTAGAGTATCGTAGTGATGCTGTAGAACAATTAGCAATGGCTTTCGTAGAGGATCAGAAAGTTGCCAATGTAGAAGATGCGTTAGCTGGGGCCCGAGATATTTTAGCAGAGCGCTTTGCTGATGAAGCGGCAATCCGTGAAAAAATCCGTACGTATTCCTGGAAAGATGGAGTACTTGTAACAAGTGTCAAGAATGCAGAGATAGATGAAAAAAATGTTTTCGAAATGTATTACGAATATGAAGAATCCGTAAATCGTATTGTCCCCCACCGTATTTTAGCTGTAAATCGTGGTGAGAAAGAAGAAATTTTAAAAGTGGCAATTCAAGTACCAATAGATCGAGTATTGATGATTATGTGGAAGGAATGGATTCCTGCTACAGGTTCTTCACCAGCAATTGCCGAAGTGAAGCTAGCGATAGAGGATTCGTACAAGCGTTTAATTCAGCCTTCTATAGAACGAGAGTTACGAAATGAACTTACAGAAAAGGCAGAGATGCAGGCTATCCACATTTTCTCTGAGAATTTACGTAATCTTTTATTACAGCCTCCGATGAAAGGGAAGTATGTATTGGGTGTTGATCCGGCATACCGTACGGGTTGTAAGTTAGCTGTTGTAGATGAAACTGGGAAAATGCTAGAGGTTACAGCCATTTATCCACATCCGCCAAAGCCAGATGTAGCAAAATCAAAAGCAATTGTGAAAGAGATTTTAGCAAAATACCCAATAACTATCATTGCTATTGGTAATGGCACTGCCTCACGCGAAACAGAACAATTTATAGCAGATGTATTGAATGAACTTGAAACTGATACGGCCTATGTTATTGTCAATGAAGCAGGGGCATCTGTTTATTCAGCGTCTGAAATTGCCCGTGCAGAGTTTCCTAACTTACAGGTGGAACAGCGTAGTGCGGTTTCTATTGCACGTCGTTTGCAAGATCCGTTGTCGGAGCTAGTAAAAATTGAGCCAAAAGCAGTTGGGGTAGGTCAGTATCAGCATGATGTCTCTCAAAAGAAATTGACTGAGTCCTTAACATTTATAGTAGAGACAGCTGTTAACCAAGTAGGTGTTGATGTTAATACCGCTTCAGCTTCGCTACTGCAATATGTTTCTGGACTATCTAAAACGGTTGCGGAGAATATTGTGAAAGTTCGAGAGGAAAATGGACAATTTACTTCACGTGCTCAACTCAAGAAAATTCCAAGACTTGGTGCCAAAACGTATGAACAAGCAATTGGTTTCTTACGTGTTCCAGGAGCAAAAAACGCATTCGATGCTACAGGCATTCACCCTGAAAGCTATAGTGTCGCCGAGCAGATTTTAGCAGTTGCACAAATTGATAAAAAAGAGCTTGGGACGCAGAAGGCAGAGGAGGCCATTGCAAAACTAGATATAGAAAAATTAAGTGGAGTTTTAGCTATTGGAGTTGTCACAATACAGGATATTGTGGATACATTAAGGAAGCCGAGTCGCGATCCACGTGATGCATTCCCTCAGCCTCTGCTAAAAACAGATGTATTAAAAATGGAAGATTTACAAGTTGGGATGGAATTGCAAGGTACAGTGAGAAACGTAGTTGATTTTGGAGCATTTGTAGATATTGGCGTGAAGCAGGACGGGCTTGTGCATATTTCTAAATTACAAAAAAGACGTATTAAACATCCATTAGAGGTTGTTGCTCTCGGAGATATTGTGACGGTTTGGGTAGAACAAATAGATGTCAATAAAGGGCGCATATCACTAACAATGCTAGCTCCTAAACATCAAATTATCGAAGCGTAATTAAGTGAAATTATAATCAGGGGATACTCTTCATCCTCGCTGATTATTAGTCTTCACCAATCGGGCTATTACGGGCAGTTAATCTCCCATCAAATTTCGGGCTTTTGTTGTATTTGTACCTGCTGCTTCGTTTTTGGTGCAGAAAAATTACTGCCAGTTATAGCGGGATAAATTTTACCACACTGACTATACTATACAGTGTGGTATTCTTGTTGTTAGAGGTGATATAGATATGAACAACGAGGAACTACAACGTCTTGTTAGTCGAATATCATTAGAAAGTTTCCAGAAACCGTTCATACATCGAGCTTATTTTAATGCAAGACTACGTGCAACAGGTGGACGTTATCTTTTACAATCGCACAATATTGAAGTTAACCCAAAAGCCTATGAATTATATGGTATTAGTGAAGTAGAAGGGATAGTTCGACACGAATTATGTCATTATCATTTACATTTGGAAGGCAAAGGGTATCAGCATCGAGACAAAGATTTTAGAGAGCTATTAGAAAAAGTGAATGCTCCTCGTTTTTGTGCAGTATTGCAAAGGCCGAAGACATCATCGAATAAACAACGTCGACTTTATACATATACATGTGTAAAATGCCAGCAGTTATATGTAAGAAAAATTAGAATGAATGTGGAGAAATACTGTTGTAGCAAGTGTTTAGGACGTTTAAAACTAGTAGAATGAAAAAAATAATAAAAAAGAGTTGACGTTCACTATAGATGTCTCTATAATAGTAAAAGTCGACAAGATAACGTCGATGAAACATATGAATTATTCCGAAGTAGCTCAGTTGGTAGTAGCACCTGACTGTTAATCAGGTTGTCGCAGGTTCGAGTCCTGCCTTCGGAGCCATGGCCCCTTGGTCAAGTGGTTAAGACACCGCCCTTTCACGGCGGTAACACGGGTTC
>DAMBVB010000030.1:0-43676 GCA_032053185.1 Lysinibacillus sp. | reverse complement strand
GTACCCTATAGGATAGACTTTTTTCAAAGTGTCTATCTTATAGGGTACAGTTTAAGGTTTCGCAGTTTTTTATTTTACTCGTTCCAGCCTTTACAGACGTCAATCCATTCTTGATATGGAGTAAAGCGCTCTAATTCAGAAATAGTAAGTTCAATGGCGGAGTTGCTACTACCACATGCAGGGAATACTGTTGTGAAGCGTTTCAGTGATTCATCCAAATAAATTGCAACGCCCTCATTCACGCCAAAAGGACAAACACCCCCTACCTCGTGTCCAATCTTTTCAAGCACTTCATCTTTTCCAAGCATTTTTGCCTTTGTACCAAAGGTAGCTTTAAATTTTGCATTGTCGACTTTGGCATCGCCTGCAGCAACAATTAGTATTGCACCATCGTTCACAAGAAACGATAAGGATTTCGCAATGCGTTCGGGCTCGCACCCGAGTGCCTGTGCTGCTAGTTCAACGGTCGCCGCGCTTTCATTTAGCTCCTGTATTTTGTGTTCCGCATTCCATTGCGCTAAATGTTTACGTACTTTATCAATTGCCATATGTAATACCTCCTTACAATATTACCTTTCATTTTAACATAATTTTCAGAATATATAATTGTGTTACCTTCCGGAAAAAGCCTATTATATAAATAGTTAGTATTAAATTACTCTTTTGGAGGTGGAGCCGTTGATTATGAAAGTGCTACAGTCTCTTTTTGTACTAATAGGATTATTATTTTTCACGGGAGTAGTTGCGTTGTATGTAATTATTAGTGGTGGGCTACATTTTAGGGGACTACTCTTAACCGTTCCGATATGTTTATTTGTCCTATTTATTTGTTTAATTTTTGATTGGTTGACAACAACAAAACGGAAGATATGGTTAGCTGGAGTAATGGGCATTGTGGGTGTTGATTGCCTCGATTAAGCCTATTCAACATTACTACAAAATGAGTATTCCAACTGTTGATGCAGAAATTGATGTGTCAGTCTATCAACCATTTACAGAGCGAAATAAAGTAGTAAAGTCAGATACAAAGGCTTCATTGCAATTAGTTGAGTCACTACCACGCTTAGATGGGGCGACGGCGATGTATCCGCTGTATGCTGCCTTTGTAGAAGCGATATATCCAAAGGGTTACTATCCATATGATAATAGTAGAGTAATGGTGAGTCGTACACCTGAAGCTTATGAAAATTTGATTTCAGGAGATGTTGACCTGATTTTTGTAGCAGCGCCATCTGAATCACAAAAGAGGCAAGCTGAGATGAAAGGTCTGACATTTGACATGATCCCTGTTGGACGAGAGGCATTTGTCTTTTTTGTCAATCATAAGAACAGTGTAGAAAATTTATCACTGGAGCAGTTTAAACAAATATACGCCGGGAAAATTACGAATTGGCATGAAGTTGGTGGTGAAAATGCTGCTATTCGTGCCTTTCAACGCCCAGCAGATAGCGGAAGCCAAGCAGCACTTGAAAGAATGATGGGAGATACACCAATCATGGAAGCACCTGCTGAAAATGTTGCAACAGGTATGGGTGGTATTATTCATGAGGTATCACAATATCGTAATTATAAAAATGCCATTGGCTACACGTTTAGATTTTACTCAACAGAAATGGTAAATAACCACGAAATTAAATTATTGTCCATTGATGGGATTGCGCCCACAAAGGAAAATATTCGTAAAGGCACATACCCACTCGTATCTGAATTTTATGCTGTAACAGCTGGAACAGATAATCCTAATGTAAAGAAGTTTATCGACTGGATTGTATCAAACGAGGGGCAAGCACTAGTTGAAAAAGTTGGTTATGTACGAGTAGAAAATGACTGAATAGTTTGCTATACTAGTAGCACAATCAAATATGATAGTTTTCTAGGGTTCCGTAGCAATGCTAGTCTGGTCCGAGAGAAAACCACAAATTGATTTTGTGACACGGAAGGATAAAAGCCTGGGAGATACTGTTTACAGCAGTGTTCCTTAGGCTTTTTTTATTTGGCTACTGTAGGAGGTAAGTTGAAGAAAAAGCTCGAGTTCAGGGTTTAGTCACTGAACTGCTCGGGTAAGCCAAAGAAGTGATCGGGTAGGTCATCAATCTGCTCAGGTAAGCCAAAGGAGTGCTCAAGTAGGTCAGTAATCTGATCAGATATGCCGGAGAACCACATACTTTGCTCAAAGGGAACTGCCCAAATAATAGTATCCATATGTGTTTAACAAGAAAATGGAGGAATTCGCAATGAACAAACAATGGGGAAGTGTCATAATTGCTGCTTTTTTTGAAGTCGGCTGGGTTATTGGCTTAAAGCATGCAGGGAATGCACTTGAATGGATTGGTACTGCAGTTGCAATTTTTGTTAGCTTTTATTTACTAATTAAGGCTGGAGAAAGCTTACCAGTCGGCACTGTTTATGCAGTATTTGTAGGCTTGGGGACAGCGGGTACTGTATGTGCTGATAGCTTACTGTTTGGAGAGCCATGGAAATTAGCTAAGATTTTATGTATTGTCGTTTTACTTGCAGGGGTCGTCGGTTTAAAGCTAGTGACAGGTGAGCCTAAAGAAAAAGAGGTGAATGAATAATGGCATGGGTTGCATTAGTAGTTGCGGGGCTATGCGAGATGATGGGTGTTTATATGATTAGTAAATACAATGATGCTAAAAATATTAAAAATTTGCTGTTCTTAATTTTCGCATTTCTCTTGAGCTTTACGGGGCTTGCATATGCCATGGAAACCTTACCAATGGGTACAGTATATGCTATTTGGACAGGAATTGGAGCGGCAGGTGGCGCTTTGCTCGGTATGTTTTTTTTCAATGAATCCAAAGATTGGAAACGTCTTGTTTGCATTATTCTTGTTTTAGGAGCAGCGATATTTTTGAAATTATTGTCCTAGCTCATACCATAAATAGTCATCTGGCATCGGTTTCATCGTTGCGGGGTGACTTTTTGTTTATTATGAAGAGTTTTTCCCTTAAAAATTCACAAAAGAATGAAATAAAATATTAAAATAAGGGTTAATAAAGCTGGTATTTATAGGATCTTTCTAAGTAGACGTTAATAATTTGTATTCCTTTATTAAAAAATCATTGTGGCGATGTTAGCAAGATGGAGCTGAATTTTAGTAACCTTAATAATGTTCCTCAAATAAGACGGGAAGAGCCTATAAAAAAGACAGACAACCACCCCGGTTGTCCGTCCCTTTTTGAAAATTATTTTGTTACATCCTTCGTCCATTCAGCAACTTTGTCTGCATTGGCTGCAACCCAATCTTTAGCAGCTTGTTTTGGGTCTTTGCCATCCATAATTTCTAGCATAACGCTCTCTAAGTCTTCTGATGTCCAGTGGAAGTTATCTAGTACAGAATAGACATCTGGTTGATCTTCTTTTAAACCTTTACGAGCGAATGTGTTAATCTTTTCTTCACCACCGTAAACGCCTTTTGGATCTTCTAAGTACTTAAGATCATATTTAGCGAATTTCCAGTGAGGAGACCAGCCTGTCACGATAATGTCTTCTTTATTTTTAATTGCTTTAGCAAGAGACGTTGTCATAGCACCAGATGAAGAAGTTAATAAATTCCAATTTGCTAAGTTATCATATTCATCTAAAGCTTTTTCAGTAGCAGCTGTAATCCCAGCACCAGGCTCAATACCCGTAATTGTGTGATCTGCTTGATTTTTTAAATCCTCAATCGAATTAATGTCCATATAACTTGGTACAACTAGACCTATTTTGGCACCAGCAAGGTTTTCGCCTAGCTCATCAAGATCAGCCTTATATTTTTCATACTGTGGGGCATGAGTATGTGGTAACCATGCAGCAACCATACCATCTGCTTCACCTTTTGAAACAGCCTCCCACATAATGGCGTTATCGAGTGGTGTTAATGTTACATTATAGCCTAAATCCTCAAGCACCTGACCAACTACATTAGTTGAAGCTATTTCTGTATCCCATTCAACGTAGGCTAGATTAACATCCTTTGAGTTACCATTACCCCCATTTGAATCATCACCATTACATGCGGCTAGCAAAAAGCCAAGCCCTAAAGCCATTCCTAATTTAGTTAATGTTTTCAGTTTCATCGAATCTTCCTTTCGTATATTAATAGTTTTGTAAATCTCAGCAGTGAAAGTGAAGACCTAAGATTTACGTTAATCAACTGCCTCTTGTTCTATACGGCTTTCTTCTTATTAAAACTTTGTGTTAAGCGGTCTATTACAATGGCGAAAATTACTAGACCTAAACCTGCAACAAAGCCATTTCCAACCTGTGTACGTTGTAGTGCAGTTAATACTTCGCGTCCGAGGCCAGGTGCACCGATCATGGAGGCAGTTACAACCATTGACAGTGATAGCATAACAGTTTGGTTAATCCCTGCCATTATAGTCGATTTGGCAAGAGGGATTTCAACTTTAAATAGCTTTTGACGTGAGGTACTACCATATGAATCCGCAGCTTCTACTAATTCTTTTGGTACTTGGCGAATTCCTAGGTTCGTCATACGTACAGTTGGTGGTAAGGCAAAAATAACGGATGCAAATACACCAGGTACTATCCCAATACCAAAGAAGGCAACGGCAGGAATCAAGTACACGAAGCCAGGCATTGTTTGCATGAAATCGAGTATTGGCTTAATCACATTTTCTGCTACAGTTGACTTGGACATTAGAATGCCAAGAGGAATACCTAGAACGATTGAGATGATACTTGAGAAGAGCACGAGCGTCGTTGTTTCCATAAGATGTGTCCATAAGCCTTGATTATAGATAAATAACAAACCAATTAATGAAAACGTTGCGAGCCCAAATTTCTTGCCAGTAACGAAAAAGGCAAAAATGACAATAAGTAAAATAAGAATAATCGGGGGAATGCTCACTAATAAATCAGTGACCTGATTCATGAGTAGTTTTCCATTTTTTTGAATCAAGTTAAAAAACACTGAAAAATTACTCGTCAACCAGTCCATAACTGATTCTACCCACGGTCCTAGTGGTATAGTTGGGATATTGTCTAAAAATTTATTCATGTGTAGCTGCCCCCTCATCGCTAGTCGAAAGTGCTTCGATGACAACGCCCCGGATGAGAACACCAAGTAAGCGTTCATCTTTTACAACGGCAATAGGAGTAGGACAATTATGAATCATACCTAATATATCCTGTAAAAGCATATCTGGTGGAACGGTTAACATATCAGATTGAACAATTGCATGTACCGTTTGTTCGTGTCTTTTAGCTGCAGCCCGTGCGTCGTCAGCAGTAATATAGCCTTTTAAGTGTCGATTTTTGTCAACGGCCATTAGTAAACTAACCGTTTCTTCGCGCATTCTTTTAAGTGCTACGGTCGGTCCATCTACATCTACATTGACATATACAGGTCGAACCATGGCATTTTCAGCTGTTAATACTTTAGAGCGATCGACATCTTCTACGAAGGTTTTAACATAATCATTTGCAGGATTTGTTAAAATTTCTTCTCCAGTACCAATTTGAATGATTGAGCCATCTTTCATAATGGCTATACGATCACCAATACGTAATGCTTCATTCAAATCATGGGTGATAAATAAAATTGTTTTTTTCAATGTGCTTTGTAAATCAAGTAGCTCGTCTTGCATTTCTTTTCTAATTAATGGATCGAGTGCAGAAAAAGCCTCATCCATTAGTAATATTTCAGGGTCATTTGCAAGTGCCCGTGCTAATCCAACACGCTGCTGCATACCACCTGATAATTGACTTGGATATTGGTCCTTATAAGCAAGTAAGCCTGCATTGTCGAGAGCCTGCTCTGCTTTCGCTTGTCGTTCTTCCTTTGAGATGCCTCTGATTTCAAGGCCATATTCAGTGTTTTGAAGAAGTGTACGATGGGGAAATAAACCGAAGTTTTGAAAGACCATACTCATTTTGTTTCTTCTTACATTACGTAAACTCTCTTTGCCCATTTTAGAAATATTTTCTCCATCGATGTAAATATTTCCACTTGTAGGCTCTATGAGACGATTTAAAAGCCGGATAAGTGTCGACTTTCCACTTCCTGATAATCCCATAATAACGAAGATTTCACCTTCATTTACGGTAAAACTTGCATCGTATACACCAACCGTTGCACCTGTTTCTTTTAAGATATCAGTCTTGCTTTTTTGTTGCTTAACGAGTTCTAATGCTTGGGGAATATGTTTCCCGAAAACTTTAGAAACATGTTCCACTTTTATCTTTTCCAATAGAACCACTCCTTCCGCAGATCAATTTCGCCTTGGCGTAATGGATGTTGCTTCACTTACGCACAGATAAAATGCCACTAGACGTGGCGTTCTTAGGCTGAGTCCCTTTATTTCAGTAGGTGGTTGGACACACACTGAATTGAAGATAAATATTATTTGAGGATAATGATACCCAAAGATGAACAAGTAACAACTTAACACTAACAAAGAGTTGTTACTTCTGTCAAATCGACAAACTAGAAAAAATCCGCTTACACGCTGTTATATCAGCGCTTAAGCGGATTTTAATTTGGATATAAAAAGCTTTGAACTCGAGCAAAACTTTCATCATTTCCGATAAAGTAAATGATATCTCCTTCTTCTAAGGACACATATGGACCAGGTGATAGTAATAATTCATTTTTACGACGAATTCCGACAATCGTGCTAGATGTATTTTGCCAAAAATTCAATTCCTGTACGGTTTGGTGAATACAAGGGCTCTCAGCTGTCATCTCTAATTGATAAGGAATAAACGGATTGACGGATCGGAAATGTTCAGTTCGACTAATCAGTTGTTTGGTCTTTTCTTGAAGATTTATTAATTCTTGGTGCTGCTTCTGAATGCTAGACATCAGCTCATGTTGTAATTCATGGACTGATTGAACATCATGGAATTGGCGGACAAAATGTGCAGCCTTTTCATACGAGATGATAATAACCCCACTCCCTTTAGTGGCCTCCACAATTTCTAAGTCTTGCAAAACAGCAATCGCTCTTCTTGCAGTTTCCGCAGAGACATTATATTGGCTAGCTAGAGATGATCTTGCGTAAATTTTATCGCCAATTCGATATTTTCTTTCCACGATTTTTGAGGCTAGATCGACAGCTATTTGCTGGTATTTTGGCTGCTTCACCTGCACATTTTTTTCTAATTGCATTCTAAACTTCCTTTCGTCATTACAGTTCCCTTAGCTTATTATAGACTAGCCTGCACAGAAAAAATAGCGTCTCCATAAGCTATTAGTATATGATAAAAACGTAATATAGCAGTTTTGGTTTCTAATTCATTTTTTAAATAGAGTAGGAGCTATAGTTTGACAGGTTTAAGTTATTATTGTAAACTAAGTTACATTATGTAAGTAATGTGAAAATACAAGTGCTCAGTTAGTAGGTCTAGCTAGCTGTTAACAATAGAAGGTTGGAGAAAATATGACAATTACTACGAAAGTTTTAGATATAGTGAAAGACAAAATGACGATTGTGAAGCAATCAGAAACTGAAAGTATTTGCCTAGTTGGTCCAGTAAAATTACCAGTCAAACAAGGTGAATTTTCAGCGACATTTCAATGGTATAACTGGTTAAAAGTAGGGAATAATCTGTCGAAAGAGGAAATTATTGATGGATTAGCATCTGCAAACTTAGCTTTTTTACAACAGTCATCAGTGCTTGTTTATGGAGATTTTGCCCATGCAGAGGATGCATTAATTCGCATGCATAGCATTTGTCATACAGGTGATATTTTTGGAAGCCAGCGCTGTGACTGTGGATATCAATTACATGAATCGATGAAAATGATTGTGGAGCATGGCTGTGGTGCCATTTTCTATTTAGCAGATCATGAAGGTCGTGGCATCGGGTTATTCTCGAAATCGCTTGCTTATTTATTACAAGAACAGGGGTTAGATACGGTTGAGGCAAACCATGCTCTTGGCTTCTCTGACGATACTCGTTCTTATGAAGATGCCATTACTGTGTTAGCCGCACTTCGTTCAAAGCCAGTTACACTGATTACCAATAATCCGAAGAAGCTTGCCGCATTACAGGCCCATGGTTTAGCAGCAGAAGGACATGTCCCATTATGGGGAGGATTAACGGAGACAAATCGTTTTTATTTAGACACGAAAGTAGAGAAATCTGGACATTTGCGCGAAGAGAAGTGAGTGGAGGAACGAAGATGACAATAGATGAAAAATATATGCAGTTAGCACTTGATTTAGCCGCTAGTGCAAAAGGAAATACGAACCCGAATCCACTAGTAGGGGCTGTAATCGTCAAAGACGGTGTCATTGTTGGAACAGGTTTACACAGAAAAGCAGGTGAGCCACATGCAGAGGTGCATGCGTTCCGTATGGCAGGAGAACATGCTAAAGGTGCGACACTTTATGTAACGCTTGAGCCATGCTCGCATTATGGAAAAACACCTCCTTGTGCGAATTTAGTGAAGGAATCAGCAGTTAGTCGTGTGGTTGTAGCCATGCAAGATCCAAATCCGACTGTTGCTGGACGCGGTATTCAACTATTACGAGATGCGGGTATTGAGGTAGAGGTGGGTATTTTAGAAACTCAAGCTCACCGTTTAAATGAACGTTTTATTCACAATATGCTAACAAAACGACCATTTATTATTTCAAAATACGCGATGACTTTAGATGGCAAAATAGCTGCCCATACAGGACATTCCAAGTGGATAACTGGTGAGGCAGCACGTGAGGATGTTCATCGCATTCGTCATGAGGTGGATGGAATTTTAGTTGGTGTTGGTACTGTTTTAGCTGACAACCCATCCTTAACGACAAGATTAAAAGAAGAGTACGGAAAAAATCCAGTGCGCATTATAATGGATAGTTCACTTCGTACACCAGCTCATGCCAATGTTCTGAATGTGGAAGAAGCGAAAACAATTATTGTATGTAGTGACAATGCAAGTCAAGATAAAATAACAGCATTTGAGGAAAAAGGCGTGATTGTATTGCCAGTTCGACATGAATCTGAGGGGCTTGTTGTTGATGATATGCTTGAAAAACTATATCGATATGGCATTACGGATATTTTAGTAGAGGGTGGCAGTACGATCAACTCTTCATTTTTACAGCAGGGTGCTATTAACAAATATGTGATTTACATAGCGCCAAAGATTCTTGGTGGTCGTTTATCATTAACACCGATTGCTGGTCAAAATCCATCTACTATGGATGAAGCATGGGGTGTAGAATTTGCTTCGTTTGAGCAGATTGGGCAAGATTTACGTATTATTGCTTATCCAAAGGTGGGTGAAGAAAAGTGAAATATCAAGCAGATGTTTGTATCGCAGGGGCTGGGCCAGGTGGAGCACTTCTTTAGCACTTATTAGCGAAAAAGGTCTTTCATGATTCTACTAAGAACAAAACGCAGCACTTGGGTAGGCATTTCGGGGTGAGCATTTAAGACTAACTTCATAAAGAAGGCCTCTTGAAGGGAAGAAAAAACAATATGAAATTTGGCTTTGATATAGATGATACATTAATTGATTTACGAGCACACGCCTTTGCGCTCTATAATAAAAAACTTAGTAAAAATGTTGCGCTAGAAGTATTTCAAGCTTTACAAAGAGTTGAAATTCACGAACCTTTCGGATTAACAGATGCTGAAGGAGCGGAGATGTGGAATAGTTCATTAGAGGAAATTTATTTTTCGGATTGTCCTTCTTTTGAGGGCGCACTAGAGACGCTTCAAGCTTTGGAACAGCAGGGACATGATATTTATTATATTACATCACGTCCAAAACTGTATTGTGAGCAAACTCAAGCTTGGATGAAAGCACAAGGTTTTCCAATCATAGAAGGTCACTTTTTCTGCGGAATGCAGGACACAGAGAAAGTGGCGATCATCAAAGAGCTAGCTTTAGATGTTTATGTCGATGATAAACCAGCTGTATTAGAAACATTGCAAGATGTGAAGACAACAGTGATTTTAAAAAATCAATTTTATAACAAGCATGTTGAACTGCCACGCCTCAATCATTGGCATGAATTTTTAAGATTAGTAAATAATTAACTTATCACCAAAACGTGTAGTTGATGTTCGTTCCGACTGGGCGCTTTGTTGCTGACGCTACGCTTTCGCACAGAAAACATATGCCGCTGCCGCTTCGCTTTCGCGCAGATAAACCATATGCCGCTGCCGCTTCGCTTTCGCGCAGATAAACCATATGCCGCTGCCGCTTCGCTTTCCCGCAGAGCAAAGCTTCCTGAGGGCGTCCGATGAACCAAATAGGAAGGCTTTTAACACTTTAATAGCTTTGTGCATATCACAGGACGTGATGGTTTTAGCCTTCGTTCCTCTATTGCTAATCAAGAAGTCGCCCGGTCTTCACGCCAATCAACTTATCCACTTGACATACTTTTTAATAAAATGTCATTCCGAATTTTCAGTGGTGAACTATAAAAGTATTTCAGCGTAATTTTATTTTTGTAGAGAGGACTTTTGGCATTCGTCTGTATGTTCTCCAAGTATCGGTGGTGCTAATTTATATTGGATATCTAAATTAGAGAACTTTAATGGGCTTTTGATGAATCTGATTGTGCCATATTGTTCATGCTCTATTTCACCAATCATATCGCGTGCCATAAATTGCGGTTGTTCTAGTGCTTCAGCAATTGTGTTCACACGTCCACCTGGAATTTTGTATTGTTGTAATAAGGTAATCCATTCATCCCGTGTTTTTGTCATTGTAATGTCAGTAATCATCCGGACTAGCTCTGCTTCATGTTGCTTGCGTAGCGTATTTGTTAAAAAGCGCGGATCATCGACCCATTCTTCTTGTTTCAACATCGTGCAAAACTTTTTAAATTGTCCATCTGTACCAACGCAAATCATTAAGGGACCATCCTCACAGTTAAAAACTTGATATGGCGTAACATTATTATGACGATTACCGAGACGTTCTGAGATAAAGCCTGTATTTAAATAAGCGCTTGCTACATTTGCTAAGCTACTCATCTGAACGTCTAATAAAGCTAAGTCAATAAATTGCCCTGTATTTGTTTGATCGCGCATTCGTAAAGCGGCTAAAATACTAATGACGACATAGTTAGAGGTTAAAATATCTGCAATAGGAACACCAACTTTTGTCGCTTCTCCATCAGGTGGGCCTGTGACATGCATTAAACCACTCATCGCTTGAATTACTGGATCGAAGCCTGGTTTGTGCGCAAGCGGACCAGTTTGACCGAATCCTGTAACTGCACAATAGATGATTCTAGGATTCACTTTACTTAATTCCTCATAGCTTAGCCCCATTCGCTCCATGTCTCCCGTTTTAAAATTTTCGAGGACGACATCAGCATCTTTGACAAGTTCCTTAAATTTTTCGCTGCCATCTATTGTCTTTAAATCTAATGTGATCGATTTTTTATTGCGATTGGCACATAAATAATACGTACTTTGACCATTCACAAATGGCCCCCAATCACGCATACTATCAGAGCCATCTGGATGTTCTATGCGAATTACTTCTGCTCCTAAATCGGCCAACATCATGGAGCCAGCAGGAGCAGCATAAATACGAGATAAATCTAACACTCGAATATTTTCAAGAGGTTGCATTGTTCGTCCTCCTTAACAAGTCATTTATAAACTGTCTACATCGTTTAACATCTAAGCAAAATTACTCCTGCTCTTGTGAATAGCACAGTTGGTAAATGAAACATTCAATCACTCCTTTTTTACCGTCATATATGTGTATTTTATGACCGCTTATAACTGTAGTCAATCATTTTTTGGAATTATTAGTAAATTATTGTAAGTGGAGTAAAAGGTTTAAGGTTTATCACTAAAACATGGGGTTGATTTCCGTTCCGACTGGCGCTTTACTTGAGGCGTCGTTCACCAACTTTCGTGAAAATTCCTTTGGATTGTTTTTTATTTCGTAAAACGATTTAGTTTAAAGAGAGATAAGTCCTGTTGACTATTTCCGTAAAGGGTAAGATCCGCTAACACTTCACCAACCACGCTACTGAATTTAAAGCCATGTCCTGAGAAGCCCGCCGCAATGATAATATTTCGATGCTCAGGTAAAAAATCAATGATGAAGTCTTCATCTGGTGTCATCGAATATTTGCATGTTTTTCCGTATTTTAATGCACCGTGCTGTGGCATAAAGCGATTGATAAAATTTTGTAAATCTAGTGTATCCTGTTCATCGAATGGGCGTAGAGGATCGTTTGGATTGATAGCCTCGCCGCCGTCATGTCTGCCAAGCTTCAGGCCTGCTCCATCAATACTTGGAAAACCGTAGTACGTGGAATCGGCAACTTCGAAACAATAGGCCGGGAAAATATCTCCACGATAAAATTGCTCCTCTGCCTCAAACCATGCAAATGTTTTTCGCGTCGGAGTTACAGGAATGGTGATGCCCATTGTTTGTAGTAACTCAGTTGCCCAAGCTCCAACTGTCACAATTAATTGTTTAGCTTCGTAAATATTATTCGCCGTGTGAACACTTACAATGTTTCCAGCTTTGATGTTTTGCACTTTTTCATTTGTATGTAAGGTTGCGCCTGCCTCGATAGCTAATTTTTTATAAGCGCTAATACAGGCCTCTACACGGAGGACACCAGCAGTAGGCTCAAAGCAAGCAACAAAGTTTTCAGGTAAGGATAGTCCAGGCCATTTTTTCATTGCTTCTGTTGCTGAATACTGCTCTAATGATAAATCATAGAGCGTAGCACTAGTTTTTACATTTTGGATAAAAGGATGGGTTTCTTCACCGACATTCATTACCCCGGTTTGTAAAAATAAAGCTTCATCCGTTAATGTTTCAAGCTCTTTCCATAATTCACCTGCTCTTTTGACAAAAGGTACATAGCTAGCCCCCTCACCATACGCAAAGCGAATAATTCTTGTTTCTCCATGATGACTACCTTCTTCGTGAGGTGGATTCAAGGCATCAAGCATCAAGACATTTTTTCCTGATTTTGCTAAATTATAGCCAGCAGCCATCCCCATCGATCCTGCACCAATTACAATTACATCGTATATCATGTTAATCCCTACTTTTTTACTCTAATATAACAAAATAAAAGACAATGAGATATAAATTTCAGAAAATATTTAAACTTCTGTCAGTAGGTGTCTAAACATCCGCTGAAAGAAGGCCTCCGGCGGATGTCACTTGAATAGGAGTTCTTTGTGCAAGCACAAAGCCCGGACTGAGGCATAATTGCTATTAGAAAATGCACAATCTCCTAATAGAGTAGGAGTATTGTGCATTTTAGTTAAACAGCTATTTCACACTTGGTAATAATTTATTTAACAATATGGCTACGATAGCAGCTGTTGCTATTGGAGAGCCGAGTAAGTATTGAACGGTTGTAGGTAAGGAGTATAAGAAATCTTTAGGAAGTAGTGTTAGGGCTAATGTTAAGATTACCGGTACAGCGATTACATACATTTCCTTTTCACCGATGCTTTCATTTTTCATTACTTGTAAACCACTGATGGCAATAATGCCACAAACGATCACGAATACACCGCCGATAACTGCTGAAGGAATAGCAGAAATAAGAGCAGCTAATTTACCAGAGAAGCCGAATAAAATAAACCAAAAACCGGTAGCAATAAAAACACGGCGGCTTGCGATACCTGTAATGGATATCACACCTGCATTTGTTGAATAGCCAGTGACAGGAGTTGAGCCAAGTAATGATGCGATGAAACAACCAATTCCTTCACCAATCACCCCACGATTAATTTGTTTATCAGTTAACGGTTTATCAATGACATTACTCACTGCGAACCATGTACCTGTTGTTTCTGCCATTAAGACGATATAAATAATCACCATTGTAATGATGGCAGAAAAATTAAACGTAAAGCTGAAATTTGCAAATGGAATTTGAGGCATACTAAACCATTTTGCTTGTGACACTGCCGATAAATCTAAAACGCCCATAATATTTGCTGCAATACAACCTGCGATTAAAGCGATGATTACTGAAGCGATACGAAATACGCGGCCTTTTTTATGAAAAACAGAACTAAGCATCACGCAAAGGATTAGAACGCTAGCTGAAGTTAAAGCTAAATAGATATTTTCGTTAATGGATGCACCTGCTGCATTAAAAATATTATCACTTAAACCTACAGGCATTAATGAAAGACCGACTACAAAGATAATTGTCCCTCCGACAATTGGCGGAATGAACGTTTTTACGATTTTATTGAATATACCTGTAAAACCTAAAATAATTACTAAGATGGCGCCGACTAAACTTGCTCCTAGCACAGTACTCCAACCGAGATCGCCACTACCACTCGCTGCATAAATACCTACAATGGCACCGATTGGAACATATGATGGACCTTGCGCTATCGGTAACCTCATGCAAAAGTGAGTTTGAATAATCGTTGCAATTCCGGCCGCAATGAAGGTAGATTGAATCAATGCGCTTGATTGACCTGATTGTAAACCGATTAACATGGCAATTAAGAAAGGCACTACGTAGACATCCATCGCCATGACGTGCTGTAAACCAAGTAGGGTAGATTGGCCGAATGATACCTTTTCATCTGGTAAAACTGTTAACTGCTGAGTTTTCATTTTATCGTTTGCTAATTTGTTATGTTGTGTTTCCACTTAGATGTACACCTCAAAGTTGTAAATTTAGAATGTTATTTAAGCTCTGGCGTGAACCTTATTCCCTTGTACCCAAACTTCACGGATATTTTCAGGGCGCACAAGATACATAATTTTTTGGAAAATAGTCTGTAAATCTTCCTTGCTATCAAAAATAGGGAGTTTTGCAGCAGGTATGTTAGTATCGATGATTTGTACATCCCACGTGTAGTTTTCTTGTAATCGACCAATGGGTAGGCTCAAGCTTTCTCCGCCACCTGCTGTTGCTAAATAAAATGCTTCATTAATCGTAATACGTGAATTTGGGACACCACGTTTTTCAGCAGAAAGTGATGTATCGACACCGTCTTCTAGCATTCTAGATGACATGACTGCTTGTCTAGCATTATCGAATAGGCTTGGTGAGAAACCGCCAGAAATATCTGATCCTAATCCGATATCAACGCCTTTTGCATGGAAGCGGGCAATTGGAATGACGCTATTTGCAAAATAAGCATTAGAAATTGGACAATGACCAATCGCTGTGCCTGTTTCAGCAAATAGTTTTGCATCATCATCATTTAAGAAATTGCAATGCGCCATGACGGACTTATCGCCTAATAGACCAAAATCATGTAAGGCAAAGGCATCATTTTTCTTAAATCGTTCCTTTACGTAGCGATGCTCCCAATCACTTTCACTACAATGTGACTGGATATGTGTATTGTATTTAGCCGCTAATTCTCCTAAACCTTTTAAAGCATCGTCTGTACAGCTTGGAATAAAGCGTGGTGTTACAACTGGATAAACACCTTGTTTGGTTGATTTGGCTAATTCTTCCACAGCTAAAATAAATTCTTCTGTATCTTTTAGTGCGGTTTGAGTATTTGCATCTCGATAATCGTCTGGATTTTGTTCAGGATCATCCATCACAACTTTCCCAACTAGACCTCGCTGCCCTTTTTCAGCACAAATTTTCGCTAATAGCAGGCTTGCCTCTTTATGGACAGTGGCAAAATAGAGCGATGTAGTCGTTCCATTTGCAAGAAGATTACTAACTAAATCTTCATAGACCTCTTGTGCGAACTCTAAATCGGAGAATTTGGATTCGATCGGGAAGGTGTATGTGTTCAGCCAGTCATAAAGTGGAATATCTAATGCAGTACCAGCTTGTGCCCATTGTGGTGCATGTACATGCAAATCGACAAAGCCTGGGAAGAAATATTGTCCTTCAGTTAATTGATGAAAATTGTCTTGATGCTGATATGAAGTTAGCAGATTTTGATAATCTGCATGCTCAGGAGCTACTGCTTTCTCAATCATTCCGTCAGCATTAATGAAGAATAAATAATTCTTTAAAATTTGTATTTCAGTAGGAGACTTACTTGAAAAAGCTGTCCCTTTAAAAATTAACGTATATTCAGCCATGAAAACCACCTTAATGTTCGTATATTGATGAATGTACGGATTATTATAGGTCATTTAAACTCATTCGTCTACAAAAAAACGAATATTAATGCGTTTTTTTTCAGATTTTTTAAATGTATTTCACTATTTTTTAACAGCTTTAACAAGCATTGAGGTAGTTCGTTGTCACAACGCATGGTTGATTTCTGTTCCGACTGGGCGCTTGCCTAGGGGCGTTCGATGAGCCGCTTCACTCGCGCTGCCTGTTCCGGGGTCTCGGGCTAACACGATGTTGGTCACGAAGGCGTTATTACAGGATGACCAAATGGGACGATAAACCAAGCTAGGGCTGATTCGCAATG
The DNA here is from genome assembly GCA_032053185.1 of Lysinibacillus sp. Lineage (GTDB taxonomy): Bacteria > Bacillota > Bacilli > Bacillales_A > Planococcaceae > Lysinibacillus. Next base: position 27,332 of record DAMBVB010000030.1, on the reverse strand, counting down.
AAAATTATGATGCGTGGGTTATTGCGGGTTCATTGTATTACATTGGAGAGCGGTATTTATGGAAAATTATTTTGGACAAAACAGACATTCCAATTGAGGAAATTGCATGTAATATGACAACGATGTATACATTTGGCTTGTTAAAATAATTTTGTCTAAGGTGGAAAAATGCCAAATAATAACAAAATTAGCTAATGACGCGGCGTCGATTTCTTATTTATAATTAAAATAACGTTATAAAGGGAGGAATTGGAATGTGGTTAAATCAGTCATGTTTAGAGGACGGAGTAGAAATGTGGTTAAATCAATCATGTTTAAAAATTGACACCGCGTCAGTTTTGAAGGAAGATTGTTCGCTTTCGGAAACTTTCTTTAAAAGAACTGCCACAGATGAGCAATGTATCGAAATGTATAAACATATGGTACAAGGAAGAATCTTTGATGGGATTGCATTGAAATTTCAACGCCAAGGTAAAATAAAAACATATCCGCCAATTAGAGGGCAAGAAGCGGCACAGGTTGGAAGCGCTTACGCATTGAATTCGAATGATTGGATTTATCCTAGTTACCGAGATATTGCGGCTTCATTTGTTCACGGGATGCCTATCGATAAGTTCTTTTGTTACACAATGGGTAAGATGGCTGGACAGCATTTGACTGATTTATCTATTTTTCCTATTCAAATCGTTATTGGAGCCCAATTTTTACATGCGGTAGGTGGGGCATGGGCTAGTCAATATAAAGGGGAAGATAGTGTTTCGGTTGCTTATATGGGTGATGGAGGTACCTCTGAGGGAGATTTCCATGAAGCATTAAATTTTGCGGGTGTATATAAATTACCAGTGGTTTTCTTTATTCAAAACAATCAATGGGCAATTAGTAATCCAATTCATAAACAGACTGCTAGTCGATCAATCGCACAAAAGGCTTTGGCTTATGGGATTACAGGAATTAGAGTAGACGGCAATGACGTATTAGCAGTTTATGAGGCAACGAAGCTTGCTATAGAAAAAGCTAAAAATGGAGAGCCTGTGCTGATTGAAGCTGTTACATTTCGCCAAGGACCGCATACAACTGCAGACGATCCGACGAAATATAGAGACCAAACTGAAGTTGAGCAATGGCTGACAAATGACCCTATAGAAAGAATGAAAAAATTCCTTGTTTCTACTGGGCTATGGGATGAGACGCAAGAGGAGGATCTGCTAAATGGCTGTGAAGAAATTGTTTTAAAAGCCTATGAAAAGGCCCTTACAATCGAAAAGACAACGATTCCAAAAGTACTAAAAGCAACGTATGAAACAATGCCTCAAAACTTAGTAAGACAATTGGAACAAAGAGGAGAGGTGTAATGATGGAGATGACAATAGTACAGGCAATCAATACATGCTTAAACCAAGCAATGGAAAACGATGAAACAATCCTCTGTCTCGGTGAGGATATCGGAAAAAATGGTGGAGTTTTCCGTGTGACGGATGGGCTCATTGAACGTTTTGGAGAAAGGCGTGTAGTGGATACACCGATTGCTGAATCTGCAATTATCGGGGCTGCAGTAGGTTTAGCTACTAGAGGACTTAAACCAATAGCGGAAATACAGTTTTTAGGGTTTATTTATGAGGCGATGGATCAAATGGTAGGACAGGCTGCGCGCCTTCGTTCTCGAACGGAAGGTACAGTTACCGTGCCACTGGTTGTTAGGGCACCGTACGGAGGAGGGATACATGCACCTGAATTACATTCAGATAGTTTAGAAGCATTGTTTTTACACTCACCAGGTTTAAAGGTAGTCATGCCAAGTACGCCTTCCGATGCTAAAGGGTTACTCGCAGCGGCGATTAAAGATCCAGACCCAGTATTGTTCTTAGAGCCGTTGAAGCTATACCGAACGATAAAAGAGGAAGTACAAGAAGAATACTATGAAGTGCCTATTGGTAAGGCGGCGATTGTTCAAGAAGGGAAGCATGTGACCATCGTTACATATGGTCCGTGTGTCGTAACGGTTAAACAGGCAGTAGCGCAATTACAGGAGCAGGGTGTGTCTGTGGAAATCATTGATTTACGAACAATCGCACCTATTGACTATGAAACCATCATTCAGTCGGTAGATAAAACTGGCAGACTAGTCGTTGTTCATGAAGCGGCAAAAACAGGCGGTGTAGGGGCGGAAATCGCAGCAGTTATTGCCGAAAACTGTATGTATGCTATGCACGCACCGATTTTTCGTGTCACAGGTTATGATACACCTTTCCCAGTATCGAGCATTGAGGCACAATGGATGCCAACCGTTGAGCGCATTGTAAGTACAGTACAAAATGTTATGAAAGAATAGGGAGGGATAGTAATGTATGATTTTTTACTCCCTGATATAGGGGAAGGTTTACATGAAGCAGAAATTGTTGGCTGGTTTGTAAAGCAAGGGCAAAAAGTGGCGATTAATGAGCCGTTAGTAGAGGTTCAAACTGATAAAGCCGTTGTAGAAATTACAGCTCCAATTACAGGGGTCATTGAGAAGCTTGGAGGCGAGGTGGGAAATACCATTAAGGTAGGTAGTCTGCTTTGTCAATTTAGTAAAACCTCAGATTCGTCACCAACCAAGCAAACACAGCCGCTTGAGAAAAAAGAGGAGAGTATGTCGAAAGTAAAGACTGAGTATTCAGTATTAGGGAGAGTGAAGGCAGCCCCTTCAGTTAGAAAAGCAGCGCGCACTATGGACATCAATATTGAGGAAATACAGGGCAGTGGACCAAACGGACGAGTGTTGCGACGCGATTTAGATAAACATGTTAAACAATCATCGTCCGCGAAAGCACTAGTGCAAAACAAGTCAATACGTAGTGCAGATGAAGTTAATGAAAATAAAATCATCCCTATTCGTGGCTTGCGCAAAGCCATCTTTGAAAATATGCAAAAAGCTGTTTCCAAAGCAGTATTATGCACCGGATTTGAAAAGATTCATATGACGAAATTAGTAGATTTTAGGAAAAGCATTCAACAGCTGCCGGAAATGAAGGACAAAAAAATAACTTACTTACCTTTTCTTATTAAGGCAGTTGCGAAAGCCTTACAGGAACATGAACAGTTTAATGCCAAGGTAGATGAAGATCAAAAAGCACTTGTGATTTTATCTTATATTCATATTGGTGTTGCAGTTGCTACTTCAGAAGGTCTACTTGTGCCAGTGATAAAGCACGCAAATAAAAAAAGTGTTTTTGAAATTGCAGAGGAACTAGAAAGCTTATTGGCAAGGGTTTTTTCTAAAAAAGCAACGGTAGAAGATTTAACAGGTAGTACTTTTACAATTTCTAGTACAGGAAAGGACGGAGGGACATTTGCGACACCGATTACGAACTATCCTGAAGTAGCAATCTTGGGCTTTCATAAAATTGTGAAAGAGCCAATCGTAGTAGAAGGTACGATACAAATTGGCCATGCAATGACACTGTCTTGCACATTTGATCATCGTGTTATTGATGGCGAGCCAGTAGGTGCATTTATGCGTAGTGTGGCAGGCTATTTAGAGGAACCTGTCCGTTTGTTACTATAGTTCAAAAATGTACGTACAGAGATGAGAGAGGTCGGGGGTTAGTCCCCCCTTCCTACTCGATTGAATATCAGCTAGGTTTGTCTGGAGCCTCAATAAAAGAATTTTTGCTTTATAGTTATTGCTAAAAAATCATATCTGTTACTAAATAGAGTAGTGTTGGTGCTAGTAAGCAACCTAGGCCTGTATAAAAGGTTGCAGTAACCGCTCCATAAGGTACTAATTTAGGATCTGTAGCTGCCAATCCTCCTGTTACACCTGAAGTAGTTCCTATTAGCCCGCCATACACCATAGCAGAAACAGGGTTATTTAAGCCGATATACTTTGCAACAAAAGGTGTACCCACCATCACTAGTACTGATTTTACCAAACCATCAGCAATACTAATGGCCATTACTTCAGAGCTTGCGCCAGAAGCTGTACCTGTAACGGGACCTACGATATACGTAATGTACCAGCCCCAATTGTTGCAATACTTACCGCATCTTTGTAGCCAAAACTAACAGCAGAAATTACACCGATTATAAAAGATAGTACTACACCAATAAACAAAGAGAGGATGCCACGAAGTCCTGCTTTTTTTATCTCATTGAAATTGGCCCCAAAAGAGGTAGAAACAATGGCGAAATCACGAAGCATGCTACCGCCTAAAAAGCCAATACCCGCAAGGAAACTAACATCTGAAAGGCCTTTCGTTCCATCAGTTGTAACCCTACCAATATAAGCCAAAATTAAACCAAGCACAATTGCGATAGCGGACCCGTGAATAAGCCCCTTCGTTATTTTATTTTGAAATGAAGTAAGCTATCCACATTGTGATGCCAATAATAACGAATGCCGTTATTAAGCCATTATGCGCTAAAATATTTGTGATGGTTTCAAGCATCCACTTCGCCTCCCACCATTGGATTACTCACCTCTATCATGGGCTCTTGCTTTCCACTAAGTAATGGAACACAAATCCAACTGATAAAAACAACAGCGATGCCTGCAACAATGGCTAACGGTCCGCCTGTTAATGCACCTAGTACATTTTGGCTTGCTGCCATAGCGATGACGACGGGAATATACATAGCGTTCCAAAAGCTTAAACCATCTAGGCAATGTAGCCGATAAGTCATTAGCACATCCCATAACAACTGTTGCTAGTCGTGGTCGAAGTTGGTTTGATGCTTTAACGAACAATGCGGCATCTATAAGTGAAATTCCTTCGGTTATCGTAGCAGATGGAGAAGTACAAGGTAAAAAAGCACGTTTTATAACAGTTGTACCAAATCCGGATAATCCATACTACCGGGCACGAAAGGGTGAAATTGGTTTACTCGAAAGATGGGCACTTGCGAAGTATATTAGTGAAGCGATTGAAGAGGATCGATCATTAGAGGACAAGAGATTGATAGTGCCGATTGTTGATGTTCCAAGCCAAGCTTTTGGTTATCATGAGGAACTTTTTGGTATATATTTAGCTTGTTCAGCAGCAGTGAATGCATATGCTACCGCGAGAATGGCTGGTCATCCAATCGTAGCGGTGTTAGTCGGTAACGCTATTTCTGGAGCGTTTTTAGCTCATGGGATGCAGGCAAATCGCCTAATAGACTCAATGATGAGGGTGTGAACGTGCATGTAATGTCCAAAAGATCTGCTGCGCTTATTACACAACGAACAATTGAAGAGCTTGATGAATCCTCTAAAGATGTTCCTTCTATGGCGTATGATATTCAGTCCTTTTACAAGCTTGGTGCATTATATCAGCTTATTGATGGTATTCATGCAGTACAGCCTAATAAGGAAGATATTAAACAAGTGATTAAATCTATCCAAGATGCTTATGAGGATATTATAGCTAAAGGTAGTACGAGCCTAGCAAATCGTCTTCATTCTGAAATGGCCTTGTCATCTGGACGTCAAGCATCTATTAAAGTGCGTGAAATGATTGATGAGCAATGGAAATAAATGTTCACGATATCGTGAAGTTCTCATCTATAAATCAACTTATTGGGCTGACAACGATTCCAATATGGGTGGCTCATTCCCAAGCAGCTACTTGCTATGGAGTTGTTCGCAGAGCGCCAATTACTAATCAATTAGTACCAATTGGACTGCGAGGAAGTGCTCGACATGAAAGATATGGTGCAAAAATTCAAAAGCAATATATTTTAGAGATTATTGCGCCTGATTCATTAATAGAGCCATTAGATAATTTTAAGAACAAGCGCTTTTATTCATTATTAAATGATATTCGCCATAAATTCAATCCATATAAAATAAATGGGGGACCAACTGGAAGTGTGGGTTTTGAACTAGCTACAGGTATTCATGTAACCTCTATAACGAGTGATTTGGATTTACTTATTCATATGGAGGTTATCGATGAGGTTTTGCTACATGAAATCGGTAATCTTTTAGCAGATTCAAGAATTATAATTGATCCTCAAATTGAGATTCCGGGAATCGGAGCTTTTTATTGAAAGATTACTTGGAAAATAAAGAACATGGCTTTATTTTAAGGACACTCTATGGTCCACAGCGATGTAAGATTGCTGAAGGAAGAATTCAATCCGTTGGCAGTATTGAAGCCGTTGATGGACTTTTTTAGTGAGCTATAGTTTACTTTTCTGGCCGTGATGTAATGGAGCTTTATCTAAAGGGCGCATTGCAACATTACAGAAGCACTCGAACTAGGTGCGACGAATGTTATTTTAAAAGAGTATAGTCCATCCTGTGGCAGTGCAATGATTTATAATGGGGATTGCAATGGGACAAAATTTTAGTGGGTGTAGGCGTAACAACTGCATTGCTTAGAAGAAATAATATTTCGGTCTTTTCTGAAGAAAATGTTTCGGATTTATTAATGCCTGATAGGGAAATATGTCTTTGACTTAGAAGAGTGTAAGATGAAAGTATTATTGACTTTTAATTTTGTTCTTAAATGATATAATTGCAGGTAAATCATATGGAGTGATGGGTATGAGTGAAAAGGTAGTACGTAGAATTCCACTTGAAAAATTTGTAGATCTCAAAGTCGATTACGCTTTTAAGCGATTATTTGGAAATGAAAAAAATAAAGGTTTAACGGTTTTTTTTCTGAATGCAATTTTAAATCGTACAGGTAACAATGCTATTAAAGAGGTCTCTTTTATGAGTCAAGAATTTAGTGGTGAACATAAAGATGATAAGCAATCGCGGTTAGATATTCTAGTAAAAACTCAGGAAAATATAGCGATAAATATTGAAATTCAATTAAGCAATCAGCATGATATGATTAAGCGGACGCTATATTATTGGTCAAAAATTTACACTTCAGAGCTTAAAAAAGGTTTTGGTTATCATAATCTAAGACCAACAATTACTATTAATATTTGTAATTTTAGTTTGTTTGAGCAAACCGATGCTTATCATACTTCATTCCATCTGTATGAAGATGATGGAAAATTTAGAATTGACGATGTTCTTGAAATACACTTTATAGAAATGAATAAATTTGTTAGACAATGGTTTAATAATAATTTGAACCCATTAGATAACGAACTTGCGGGATGGTTATTGTTCCTAGGTATGGTTGATGGGAGAAAGGAAAAAATCTATAAAGAAATCTATTTGGCATTGGAGGAACTTGCTATGAATGACAAAAGAATAAAAGATGCTTTAACTATTTGGCAAGAATTAAGTCAATCTCCAGAAGAATATTATGCCTATGAATCTCGTTTGAAATATATATTAGATGAGGAGGCAAAGATAGAGGATGCAAAATATTTTGCGGAGAAAGAAGGGATGGCTAAAGGGATAAAACAAGGGATAGAGCAAGGAATAGAGCAAGGAATAGAGCAAGGAATAGAGCAAGGTGAGAAAAAGAAGCAGCAAGAAATTGCCTTGAAAATGTTGCAGAAAGGCATTGATTTAGAAACCATTGCTGAATTTACAGAATTAACGTTAAGTGAAATAAATAAATTAAAGGAATAGTTGATTTAATGACAGTCCTTAAATGAAAAAGACTAGCCCTTTAAATGAGGACCGATTTTCATACAACAAGCAAAGGGGAAGGTTGATGTGAGAAACGAAAGAGTCCATAAAGAAATGTATTTGGAATTAGAGAAAATTGTCAAGGAGGATAAACATATACGAGATGCTTTAACTATTTGGCAAGAATTAAGTCAATCTCCAGAAAAATATTATGCCTATGAATCCCGTTTGAAATATATTTTAGATGAGGAGGCAAAGATAGAGGATGCAAAATATTTTGCGGAGAAAGAAGGGGTGGCTAAAGGGATAAAACAAGGAATAGAGCAAGGAATAGAGCAAGGTGAGAAAAAGAAGCAGCAAGAAATTGCCTTGAAGATGTTACAGAAAGGCATTGATTTAGAAACCATTGCTGAATTTACAGAATTAACGTTAAGTAAAATAAATATATTAAAGGACTAGCTTGATGAATGACAATCCTTATACGAAATAATCGCCCCCACTACCAAAGTAGATCGGGGGCATTTTTTATTCAACAAGCAAAATTCGAGGTGAGGTTTTGGCGATTATTTTCGTGGATACCCAGCAATCAAGACAAGCGGCCAAAATACTTAAGACAGATTATCCGATGCTAATTGGCCAGTTTATCACAAGGGGTAATTCAAGTAAGCCATATTCTTAAATTGTAAATGTCAAAATAACAGTGTACATTTTTGCTAGTCTAAGCATGTACACTTTCGCTGATTAACTACTTTTCTATACGAGTACGAGACATATGATTCGATAGCCTAGAACCCAGCTATATCATGGGCTGGCTAACCGATCAAGGCTAACATGCTCGCCACTCCCTGTAAGTTTGTATAACGTACGATGTTTCTTTCAGCGGGTGTCCAAACACCCGCTGAAATAGAGGAACTCAGTATAAGGACGCCACAAGAGTGGTTAGATAATGGAGAGGAGGATTTATTTTCGTTTATTGCGCTTCCTTGGTTATTTGGCATTTTTGCAGCAATGAGTTTTACAAGAATCTGCTTGCTTCATATTCTCCGCTTAGTGATTACAATATTACATGTAATATTACTCTACATAATAATTATTCAGTGCTACATCTAAACGTTCTTCTAGGTGCTTCGAAATATAGCTCAACACAAATTGCTCCTTTTCCATCTCAATTTGAGAGGAACGAAAAGCTTTTCTGAAAAAGCCTGCCTTATTTTCCATCGCAAATTGCTGTAAAGCTTCTGTTCGTAATGTCGACACAATTTCTGTTTCAATATGACGTTCACGAATTTTTTGAACAATATTTTTTACGCTCCGCTCTTGCAGTTCTGAAATTTGTTTTTGTAGATTTTCATTTTCTTGTTTTAGCTCAGCAGTTTCTTTTTGCATTTCTTCTACTTGAAGATCCGATTCCGAGGATACTAATTGAATTTTTTGTGCGAGAAAGTCCTGATTTATCGTTACTTGTAAGGATCCATGTTCTTCGTTTGGAAGGATATTAAAAAGTCCAGTTTGAATCATTTGCTGAAGAACATTTCCAAGAACATCCACTTTATTCGCTAAATCATCAGTACCCGTAGTTGTTGCAGTTATTTGATGTTTGATGAGTTGACCGTTGTCATCAATCCCTAGTAAAAGTTTTAAGCCTCTGACGCGGTGTTCATCTTTTAGCAGTAAAATCATGCGAAGTCTTAAGATGGCAGGAAGGGTCAAACGAATATTGGTGTATGGGCTATACGAAGCCTTATCAAAAATATACTGTTCAAATGGTTTAATGTAATAGCGAAGCATCGCATCCGTTATTTCAAACCAACCTGCGACTTCTGTAATGGAATAATGATTTGATTCTTCAATATACGCTAAATAGTCGTCATTGTAAAGTAATTCCTCTAAAGGTGTATTTTGTATTTCGACAAACAATGGGTCATGTTGCACAATTCCGAGTACCATTTCTTTTGCATCATTTAGTTTAAGCATCCTTTCACACCCCACTTTATTTTTCCGTATAACTCTATATAGGTTTCTATTCTACTGGAAGCAAATGTATGACTATTTTATGTAGGAAATAATCATTAGAACCAATGACCTGAAAACCTTTTTTGACATTAAGAAAAATTTAAGAAATTAATTGCAATTTTTTAAGAAATGCTCTTTATAGTAAAAGCATCTAATAATTACGAATGGTCGGGGAGAAAATTAATGCAATTTATAACGTTCCTAACTGAATTTATAAAACATCCACTATAAAAAAATAGTAGCACAAACCATGGCCTTAGTTTGTCCTACTAATGTTAGTATGTTTTTAGGGGCGAATTAGTTGCTCAATAGTGAGAATATGATTGGCATTAGAGTGGGGGAGAATCTTTTGTAAGTGCAATAAAATATGTTTGTCCTTAATAATAATTTGAATTTCTGTATAGCTATATTGTTTTTGGACTTCTTGAACATATTCTGTAATTTTCAATAAATGAAGTGGGTCTTTCATTTCTATTTCTACAAAAAAGGGCAGCGTTAATTGATGTAAACTTAAGCAACCGCGACGAATCCAAATCGCCTCATTGACGTAATAACGGATAGGTAATTGACGATTACTTGCGATAAATAAGTCCATTTATTTCTCCTTTTTTATATTTTGATGTTAATAGTGATGGATAGAACCGCTTCAAGTGTGGATAGAACCATCGAAAAGATGGATAGCCCCGTCCTCGTCAAATGACGGTTAGTTGTATGCATTATTAGCGCAGCTGATTGTACTTCGTCATTGCGATAAATAAACCAAGTCGGGATTTGAGCCTGCTTTGTTGGTAGTATGTGCAGCGACAGTGACTGAGTATCCATATATTTTTGAGCGATTGCACGTAGCGGTAATGTTACACCTAGACCAGCAGTAACGCAGCCAATGATTCCGTTGGGGTGCCAAATTCCATCAGCTTTTGTGGTTGCACACCGTCTTCACGCAATTAAAATATGAAAAAGTAAAAGGAGGAGAGCTAGCGACGTAAGCAAATAGACACAAAAGTAAGTAAGTCAAACGAGCGACTTACTTACTTTTTTTTAGTGGATATCACGTTTTTTGAAGTTACCACCACGTACTTCTGATACATCAGAAATAACTACGAAGGCACTTTCATCGATATCTTTAATAATCGACACAAGTTTATTCTCTTCCATACGGTTAATGACACAGTTTAATATATCAGTGGGTTCATTGGAGAAACCGCCTCGCCCTTTAGTATATGTAATACCACGTCCTAAACGAGCTTGAATAGCATCACCAATTTCTTCAGATTTTGCACTGACAACTCGAACATCTTTTGATTTTTCTAAACCTACTTGAATAATATCGATAACGTTTTTCGCAATATAATACGTTAAAGCTGAGTATAATGCGCTTTCTAAGCCAAAAATAAAGCTTGCCCCTAAGAAAATAAAGGCATTAATAAATAATATAATATCCCCGACTGAAAACGGAATCTTACGTGACAGTAGCACGGCTAAAACCTCAGAGCCATCCAAAGCGCCACCGTTACGTAAGACAATCCCAATCCCAACACCTAATAATATACCACCAGATAAAACAATTAATAGTGGATCTTTTGGGCCTAAAATTGTTTTAACATCATGCATAAGTACTGTGGAAATAGATAGAGCTGCTATCCCAGCACTGCTCATCAATGCAAAAGTTTTACCTACTTGTTTGTAGCCAATATAAATAAACGGGATGTTTAATACAAAGAGCAGTACGCCTAAGGGAATATTAAAGAGGTGTGCTCCCATAATACTAATACCCGTCACGCCACCATCAATGACATCGTTCGGAATTAATACCGCTTCTAGTCCATATGCTGCGATAATGGCGCCAATTATAATCATGATAAATTTTCGTGTGTTTTCAACTGTCTTTCTTCTGTTCATAAATCTTCTCCATTTCTTTACGTAAAAATATTGCTTAAGGTTTTGGAATAATATTTATAGCAACTGTTTTTGTCTCAGTTTCTTTGCTTGAGTCAGCCATATTATAGTATTTAGTTATTAAATCGTTTAATTCATTTTCAAAACTCATAAATTGACCAGTCGTTAATGTCAAATCGATAAATGAAAAAGTTGCTAAATCTGCAAATCTTTCTTCATCCTCCAGTAAATTTAAATAATTTTGATATTGAGATAGTAAAGCTAATTGATAGTTGGAAACATAATTTAATTTTTGTTTGATCGTTAGTTGTGTCCAATCCTCCTTACTAAGTTTTTCTGCTCCTTCATTTAATGCATAAAATTTTTCTGTAACAGAACGTACTTTTCGCTCTTTCACAATTTTTATAATGTTTTCATCCATTAAAATTTGGATGTGACGATATAAAGTAGCTTGAGGTACATCCTTTATGATAGAAATCATCTCCAAAGTGCTTAAGCCTTCTTTTTTATCGTGCATTAGAGCCTGTAAAATTTTCATTCTCACAGGGTGCATTAAAACCTCTGCTTTATTCCGCATAAAAACGATCCTCCTATTAGATGGAATCAAGGTAAGCACACATAAATGTTATCAATATGAGAACATTATCAAAACATATACTATATATTTTTTTAAAAGATGTACAGTAAAAAGTTAATGAAATGTTTAACTCCTTTTGTTATCATTATCGATAATGATAACAAAAGGAGGTTTTAGAAATGAAATTACACTATGGTTTTGATGATTTAGGCCAACTGGATTGGGCAAGCATACTTCCAATCTTTTTGCCGTTGTTATTCGTAGGATTTGTTTTAATCATGGCTGCTTTATTCGATTTATATCGGCACCGAGATACGAGAGAAAACATACTGATGTGGACAATTATTATTTTGTTCTTTAACACAATTGGTTCTGTTCTATACTTCATTATTGGTAGGAAGGATGTAAATAAACGTGCGCTTAGAAATTAAAAGTATTACGAAAAAGTTTAAACAGAAAACGGCCTTAAAAGATTTCTCAATGATTATTGATGCTAATGAATGTGTCGGATTAATTGGACCAAATGGAGCGGGAAAATCCACGTTAATTCAAATAATTGCCGACATGCTAAATGCAGACAAAGGAGAAATTCTTCTTGATGGTCAAAAGATTTCATCGATGAAAAATCAAATTGGATACTTACCTCAGTATCCTAATTTTTTCTCATGGATGACAGCATTTGAAACATTGTCCTTTATGGGAACAATTTCTGGCATAGCAAAAAATGAATTGCAGAAGGAAATCCCAATGCTTTTAGAAAAGGTCGGCTTAGGGCAAGAAGCACATAATCATGTCGGGACATTTTCAGGTGGTATGAAGCAACGACTTGGCATCGCACAAGCATTATTGCATAAGCCAGCTTTAATGATTATGGATGAACCGGTATCAGCACTTGATCCAATAGGGAGAAGAGAAGTGTTAAATTTATTAAAAGAGATAAAAAAAGAAACGACTATTTTATTATCAACGCATATATTGAGCGATGCGGAGGAAATTTGTGAGCGCTTTATAATAATTAAAGATGGTCACAAAATAGAGGATGCTACAAAATTAGAGTTACTTATGCGCCATGAAGAATCAGCTATCTTTTTCATAATTCGAAAAGTAGATTATCAATGGTTAACAATGCTTGAACATTTACCATATGTGAAGAAAATCGAAAGCTGTGGAAATGGCTTCAAAATCCACATTGAAAATTTGGAAGCAGATGCTAATCGATTATTACAGCATGGACTGGATTCAAAAGTGATGTTTACTAAATTTGAAGTGGGTATGCAAGATAATCTAGAAGAAATATTTTTAGAATTGGTGGTGTAAGTGAGTGAATGCTTTTATCGCAATAAGCAAAAAAGAAGTACATCAAATGGCAAGGGAATTTAAAATATTGTGGCTCCCAATCGTATTTATTTTACTAGGGCTAACTCAGCCGATTATGATGTATTATTTACCTGTTATTTTACAATCAGTTGGCGGTATTGAAGGTATAATAATTGATCCTACGATGGCAAAGCCTGTGGGACAGGAGGTACTTGCCTCAACATTAAATTCACAGTTTGATCAGCTAGGCATTATTATTCTGGTCGTAGCCACGATGAGTATTATTCAAGGGGAAAAAGCAAATGGCATGATGGCATTTATCCTAACAAGACCAGTCTCAATATCATCCTATTTAAATAGTAAAATTATTATCCATTATATATTGGCTGTAGTATGTATAGCCCTTGGCTATGCAGTGTCCTATGGTTATTCGGCGTATTTATTTACTATTGTTCCTATGACTCAAGCTTTATGGGCATTAGCATTTTATTGTGTTTGGTTGTTATTCATCATAACGTTTGTTGCAATGATGAGTACTATTTTTAATAGTCCTGCCTTTATCGCACTAATAAGTATCGTTGTCCTATTAATATGTCGTTTTATTACTGGGCTACATCCATTCATAGACGTTGTGAATCCTGCTAGTAACAGTATGGCTGCAACAAATATTCTCATGTCAGGTGATATTGGATCTTGGGGTGGCATCAATATTGTAGTAACCTTGCTGCTAGTTTTATTGATGATTATTACTATGCAAAGTTTCATTGCGAAAAAGAAATTTTAAATGATAGGGGAAGGGTATACTTTAAATTTAATAAGATTTTTGCTCGAGAGTGATCGAAGCGTCGAAAGCCATATGCATTCTGTTTCATCACTTTTGTTGTATTATTAATGCTGATTACGAAAGTACAAGAAGTAGGCGATTGAATCGAATTGTATGTACAATTGCCCAAATGTACGCATCAATGTCCAGTTTGTAAAAGAGAAACTTCGAAGGTTCACGATTATCGTTTACAAAAGATCAATCATTGCCCTCTATTCGTGATTTAGCAGCTCAAACGAAACCCAATCTTCATACCGTTCATAAAAGCTACAAGGAGCAGAGGAAGGGAATAGGTCTAACCTTCAACAAATTTCGATAAAGGTCGAACAAATAATGTGTGAAGCATATGTTTTAGGGATAGTGAGCATCACTATAGCGAATGTTTCATAAGAATTCTTCTGGCGTACATTTTGACTTGGCACCGCCATATAAAAAAGCTGCGACGGTCAACCAACGCCGCAGCCTTATAAGTGCGTGCGAAGACACTCAAAATTAGTGTGTGCAAATTAAAGGTTACCAATACATTAAAAAAGCTGCTGCGTGATTGAAGCTGATATGCAGTTTAATCCCTGAACGTTCACCATGGTAAAGCGCCCAGGGGGAGCGATTTTTTTCGACCGTAATCGTTGTCGAATCAATCGCTAACAGTTCTCTTTTAGCTTTAGTGAATGTCTCACAGAACGATTTAATCGACTGACAATCCGTTTTCTAGTAAGATAGTGAAATTCAGTAGTTGCTGAGAATAAAAAGATGGCTCAGGACAAAAATTAGCTTTCTGGTATGCAGGACAAATAGTCATTTATCCTTGATTTTTTTGGATAGATGACTATTTTACACATGTGGCTTGGATGTTTTTTGACCAAGGTATGTAATCATGTAAAGGTTGCTGATGAATCGGTATATTCAGCAGCTCTTAACTTGACACGGGGCCTCTACTCGAATGGTTTATAGCCTAGAACTCAGCTATATCAAGGACTGGCTAACCGATCAAGGCTATCATGCTCGCCACTCCCTGTAAGTTGTAATATACAAAGGAGATCAAAAATGTACTTGGTTAAACAAGCATTTTTGTACATTAGTATTTCAATGTTTATAAGTGTTTTTAAAATGAAAAATTTTCACATTCGTAAAGCGCGAAAAATCAACGTTTCTAAAATTGATTTCTCGCGTTTTTTAACGTTTTGAGCTTTATATCTCCTCTTCGTTTTTGTACTAGATAAAAGTAAAATATGTGTAAATTTCTTAGGAGAAAAAAACTTTTCTTGGGAAAATTTCATAAATGGGTTGAATTTTTTTCGTATTATGCATATATTTTTCTTTAAGGAAACAAAATATCCCTTGAGAAAGAAGGGTGATTGAATGAAAGAATTAGATAATTTGAAACTGACAATTCTTTCGTAGGTATTTCACTAATTATTTGTAGAAACTAATCGAGTCTGTTGAAGCAGGGATGATAATTTTTTGGATAAGTTGGCGAAAACTTGGAAAGGAAATTAGATAAAATAGGCTGTTGGTGATATGAACTAGATGTTGACAGCATTCGTTGGCAGGCATAGCAAACAATTGACCTTCTGGAAAAAGTGATAACAGGATATTGCCCGTAAAAGATGTCTAGTTGTCAAAATGATTATATCAACTACGGATAATGCCTAAAATATAAAGAGAAAGTAGAGGTATTGAAATTCATGAAACGCTTTTTAGGAGTACTTGTGTTATCATTTTCACTCTTGCTATTTGGTTGTTCTACTGAAATAGAGGGTGAAAAGAAAGGAGTTGTGGTTGCAACAACTGGTCAAATTGCAGATGCAATTAAAGAAATTAGCGGCGATCATTTAATGGTAACATCTTTGATGGGGCCAGGGGTAGATCCCCATTTATACAAAGCTACACAAAGTGATTTGTCAAAATTAGATAAAGCAGAAGTTATTTTTTATAACGGATTACATCTAGAGGGGCAAATGCTTGATATTTTTGAGCAAATGTCAAAAAACAAAACTGTGCTCGCTGTTGGAGAAAAATTAAATAAAAAGGATCTACTTAAAAGTGATGATGAAACGATGATACATGATCCACATATTTGGTTTGATATTGAACTTTGGAAAGGAGTCGTACAGGCAATCGGAGACCAACTTCGGGAAGAATATCCGCAATATAAAGAGGATTTTGCAACAAATGAGGAAGCTTATTTGAAAAAACTAGATGAATTACAAATATATGCAAAGGATCGAGTAAACGAGATCCCAGAAAAGCAGCGTATATTAGTAACAGCCCATGACGCGTTTAATTATTTTGGTAGAAGTCAAGGATTTGAAGTGCGAGGCTTACAGGGGCTAAGTACAGATTCAGAATATGGTGTGAAAGATGTACAAGAAATGGTGGACTTTTTAGTGGCAAACAAAATTAAAGCCATTTTTATTGAATCAAGTGTCTCCGATAAAGCAATGAAAGCTGTTATTGAAGGTGCAAAAGAAAAAGATCACGACATTGTGATTGGTGGAGAATTATTCTCGGATGCTATGGGTGCTGAGGGTACAAAAGAAGGTACATATATCGGTATGTATCAACATAACATCGATACAATCGTCGATTCATTGAAGTAGGTGA
Source organism: Lysinibacillus sp. (assembly GCA_032053185.1). Taxonomy (GTDB): domain Bacteria; phylum Bacillota; class Bacilli; order Bacillales_A; family Planococcaceae; genus Lysinibacillus. Next base: position 10,601 of record DAMBVB010000030.1, on the reverse strand, counting down.
AAAAGATGAATGCATTAACAGTTGAAAATTTATCCGTTGCTTATGATAAGAAAACAGTATTAGAAAATGCCTGTGTATCAGTCCCTACAGGACATCTCTCTGCCATTATAGGTCCAAATGGAGCGGGGAAATCTACATTTTTAAAGGCCATCTTAAATCAACTACCGAATAAGGTGGGGAGAATTGAAATTCTTGGGAAAGTATTCGAACCAAAAAGCTTAGTAGTTGGGTATGTTCCTCAACGAAATGCTGTAGATTGGGATTTTCCAACTAATGCTCTTGATATTGTATTAATGGGACGTTACGGACATACTGGATTATTTAAAAGACCAACTAAGAAGGATAAAACTTTAGCACAACAGGCTCTTGCTAGTGTAGGCATGCAAGATTTCGCTAACCGTTCCATCGGTCAACTTTCTGGCGGACAACAGCAACGGGTGTTCTTAGCAAGAGCGCTAGCCCAAAATGCGGATATTTATTTCTTAGATGAACCATTTGCAGGGGTAGATGCTGCTACAGAGAAAACGATAATCGATATTTTAAAAGATTTAAAAGCTCAAGGCAAAAGTATTTTTGTCGTACATCATGATTTACAAACAGTAAAAGAATACTTTGATTATACAATTCTTTTAAATAAAACAATTTTAGCATCAGGCGCAACAGAAGATGTTTTTACACCGGAGCAATTACAAAAAACATATGGTGGCAAACTATTCATGTTACAAAATGTATAAGGAGGGAAAATATGTTAAGTGGTAACTTGCTATGGGTACTAGTCGGTACGATGTTACTTGGAATAGCTGCTGGCATAACTGGGACCTTCTCCTTCCTACAAAAGCAAAGTTTGGTTGGCGATGCGGCGGCACATGCCGCACTGCCAGGAATCGCACTGGCCTTTCTATTAACAGGGCAAAAAGAATTACCTATATTAATGCTTGGAGCTGGAATCACATCTGCTTTGTCTGTGTATTGTATACAATGGATCGTTTCTTTTTCGAAGATGAAAGCAGATGCAGCGATTGGGTTGGTTTTAACTGTATTTTTTGGGATTGGCGTTGTATTTTTAACAGTTGTCAATCGTAGTCCATTAGGCAATCAAAGTGGTCTAAATAATTTTATTTTTGGGAAAGCAGCGACATTGACAAAAGCTGATTTAATGTGGTTGCTTTTAAGTGCAACCATAATTATTGTGGTCAGTCTGCTTCTTTATAAAGAATGGAAGCTCCTTATCTTTGACCCTGTTTATGCCAAGGGAATTGGCTTACCGATTGAAGCTTTAAAAGCTACCCTAACTGTTTTAATCGTCATGACTATCATCACAGGCATCCAAGCAGTGGGTGTAATTTTAATGTCGGCATTGTTAATCATTCCAGCCGCTAGTGCTAAATTATGGACAAGAAAACTGAGCTCAATGCTCGTACTTAGTGCTGCAATTGGTGGAGTGTCAGGTATTACTGGAACCTTTATTAGTTCAATACGGACAGGATTATCGACGGGTCCGATTATTGTATTAGTAGCAGCAGCCATTTTCTTTATTTCCTATTTCATTAGTCCAGCTGGGCAATTTAATAAATATCGTAGGAAAATGCAGTTTCGAAAGCAAGGTGAGTTAGGATGATTGAATTTTCGGTGGTTTTTACCGGCATATTAGTCGGCATTACATGCGGGATTGCAGGTGTCTTTCTAATTTTGCGAAAAATGTCGATGATAGCGGATGCAATTAGTCATACAGTATTGTTTGGCATCGTCATGGCTTATATCATTACCCAAACATTAAATGGTTTTTGGATGCTTGTTGGTGCGGCCATCGCGGGCATACTGACAGCCTATCTTGTACAATTGTTACATTCATCTGGCATTCAAGAGGATGCCGCCATTGGCGTAGTCTTCACTTCTTTGTTTGCTGCAGGTGTTCTACTGATTACATTATTTGCTGGCAATGTGCATTTAGATGTTGAACATGTATTGATGGGTGAAATTGCTTTCGTACCTTGGGATAGATGGACATTGCTGTCGATTACAATGCCAAAGGCTGTTTGGATGCTACTATTCGTGTTAATGATTAATATAGGCTTCCTTCTTTTATTCTTTAAAGAAATGAAGTTAGCAACATTTGATCCAATTTATGCTGCCTCTATTGGTATTCCAGTTATGTTCCTTCATTATGGATTTATGACATCTATTTCTTTTACCACAGTTGCTGCATTTGATAGTGTAGGTGCAATTTTAGTTGTAGCGATGTTGATTGGACCAGCAGCAACTTCCTATTTAATTAGCAAAACGATTAAGCAAATGTTTATTTATAGTATGCTCTTTGGTGCTTCCGCATCCATAATGGGATACTATTTCGCAAAGTTTTGGGATACGTCTATTGCAGGAATGATGGCAACAACTGTAGGTTTAATATTTATCTTTACATTAGGCACTCAAAAAGTTATTGAGCGTAAAAGAAAATCGCTCATAAGTAAATTAAAAGTTATGTAAGAAGATGTTAGGACAAAACCTAACTAAATAACAATAAGACTGGGGAATTTTACTAACGGTAAAGTTCTCCAGGCTTTGTATTTAAACATATTATTTGAGAATAATACATTAGAAAACTTGTATCTTGTGTTAATGTATTCTTCAATGGAAATAGCAAGGTATTGGATTTATTTGTAAAATTAAAACTTACAAACTTTATAGGGAGATTGAAAGGCTTAGAAGTTCTTTCTAAGCAATAACAAGTTGAATGGTTGAAAGGAAAATCAACGTTTTAAATGCTCGGAGTTTTCTGAAGGTTTAGTTAATGAGCAATTGATTACGGTTGATGGGTATTACAGAGTTTTACACTTCAATAAATTAAGTGAAATTTTAAAAAACATAGATTATTATTTTGTAAATGCTCATTCAGTAAACGTATTACAACTACAGGAAAAATATATGAAAAAAATGTCACAAAAAATAATAAGAAAATCAGTACATATAAAAGATAATATTCCGATATTTAATAATATCTAACATCTATATTGACGATACATCAAAACTTTTCGAAGTAAATAGGTAATTTCAAAGTCCGTATTCACTTTAAAAGTTTAAGTTCTTTCAGCAAGTATTTTGGTAGCGAAAGTGAAGCGTCAACTACAGATGTTTGATGTAACGTAAGTGAAACGGCAGCTATAAATGTTTTTTGTACCGAAAGTGTAGCGACAGGTACAGAAGTCTCCCACCTCTATAGATGGTGAGATGAATGCGGGTTTAAGTTACTTTTTTGCGGGTGTCCAAACATCCGCTGAAATAGAGGAACTCAGTCTAAGAACGTCACGTCCTGTGGCATTACCGAAATGACCGACATCGTGTCGGCCCTCATGCAGGCCTAAGCACAAAGCAGATTCCGGACGCAATTATGCCGAGACATAATTGATATAATAAATTTATCCTCTTTCTTTAGAAAGTAAAAGTTCATTAAACTGGATGCTATTTGAATAGTAATACTTAAATAACATTAGGAATTTCTAAAAAACAAAAAATTTATTATTGTAAAAGAGCATTGTGAGATAGTAACAGGAGGAACAAGATGAGAAATTATTTCGAAGACCCGTACATAAATATTGAGCAACAACTAATTTACTTAGTTAGTGAAATTAGTGAGTATAAAGGAAAGTTGAGCGCTTATAAAGAGCAAAGGCCTGATATATTCACTAGCCTTGAAAAAGCTATACCCTTACAATACATAAAAAACTATATTTCAGTTTATGAGGATATAAAAGTTTCGAATAAGCGATTAAAAGAACTTATTTTAGATGATATGATACCTCAATCAATTTCGGAAGATGCGATATTTTGTTATTGCGAAACTTTGACTCTTGTACATAAAAAATCTTGTACTTTTTCTATAAGTCCAGATACTATACAAGAATTGCATTTTCAATTAATTCATTATAATACCTCTGACAGTGCAAATTGGCGCCAAAAGCCATTTTCTATCCCAGGATTACCTGAAAAAGGAATGCACGCGATTTGTTATCGTCCTCTTCCACCTGAAAATATACCACGGGCTATAGAACAATTATGCAACCAATACAATTTATTAAACTATAAAAAAGAGTTACCTTCACTTATATTGATAGCTCGTTTTATATTGAATATTTATTGCATAATCCCTTTTAGTCAAGGCAATGGTAGATTAACACTTATGTTAATGCATTTACTATTAGTAAAAAGTGGACATACATTTGTAAAATATGTATGTTTAGATGAATATATAAAGAAAAGAGAATCAGAGTACTATGAAGCCATATATAAATCATCGGTTAATTGGTACTGTAATGGGCATAATATTAGCTTCTGGTTAAAAGAGTTCTTAAATATTATTTTAGAGGCTTATAAAGATCTACATAGCAGGGTACTGGATTCTATATGTAAACATACTAAGGTAGGGCGAATTCAGAATTTTATTCATAATCAAAAACAACCTTTTACAAAAGAAAGTATTCGAAGCATTTATCCGGATATAGCTGAAAGTACAATTAGTAAAGCTTTAACTGATTTACAATTATTAGGTAAAATAAAACTTATTTCAAAAGGGAGAAATGCGCGCTGGGTGAAAATTCAATCTTAATCTACACTTTTTAGGCCGTGTCTAATTAGTTTCTATAAAACAAATCAAAAATCTACTCTAAGAACCAATTGCTAATCTTTAAGCGGCAATTGGTTCTTTTGTTTTCTATCTAAGTAAGGGGTGGAAAATCCCTCATTAATAGAATATATCACGAAAGTATGCATTGTGCCTTTCCAATAAAAAGCGTCCTTCACAACTTTTAGTGATGAATCCTAAATTTTGAATAGTTGTTTTCTATTACTATGGAAAAAATATGTCAATATCCATCCTCCAATTTGCTGATTCCTACCATATTATGACACTTTCATTTTAATTTTGTTCATATTAAGCTATTTTAACATCAAAATTAGAGTGAAAATAAACTATTTCGCACATAAAATGGTTTATTTTTACTTAAAATTGCTAAAAACTGTGTCTACACCTAAAATTTGTATTATAGGGAAGTGTAAATTATTCTAGCAAGGATATTTCCTAAAACTATAAGGGGTACTTAAAAACGCATTGCATAAATTATTTTGAATTATAAGGAGGTACATAAAATGAAAAAGAAAATAATTACAGGATTAATGATAACGTCCATTGTTACGACGGGGGCTATTCCTATTCATACTTTTACAACGCCTTTAGTTCGGGCGGAAGTTCAAGAAGAGAACATGGCTATTTCCTCATCTTTAAGAAAATTAGGTGCACAGTCTAAATTGATTCAAATGTATATAGATCAGGCTTTAATAAGCCCTAATGTACAGCTAGGGGAAGTACCAGCTTTAAACACAGAGCAATTTCTAATAAAACAGGATATGAAAGAATGGTCATCGGAACATTATCCAACGTTAATTTTAATAAATTCAAAAAGTAAAGGATTTGCCACTAAATTTCACCACTATTATCCAACATTAAAGGAATATGTGGAGAATAGGGACGATGAAGAAGGCTTTTTGGATAGACTAGAAGTCCTTCAAGAAATGGTTATGACCAATCAAGATAACGTGCAACTTCAGATTAATGAATTAACAGATCTTAAATTCCAGCTTGATAAAAAACTTAAAGATCTCGATACGGATGTGACAAAAGCTCAAGGAGTACTTAGTTTAGAGGGAACAGGGAAGATAGACAAGCTAAAAGACGAATTACTCGATACTAAAAAATCAATTCAAAATGATTTACAGCAAATGGCATTTTTACCAGGGACTTTAAATGTACAAGGACTTAAACTATTCCAAGAGATTTATAGTCTTACAAAAGATATGATCGAACCAGCTGCCCAAACAGCAGCGGCAGCGTATAACAAAGGAAAAGAGGTAAATAAATCTATTTTTGAAGCAGAGCAAAAAGCAGAGCAAAAAGCAAAGGAAAAGGGTAAATCTGCTTTAGAGATTGAAGCGGCTAAAAAAGAAGCTCGTGAAGCAATTGAGAAAGATAAAAAAGGTGAAATTGCTGCAGCTGCAGCTACAAAAGCGAAAGAGTATGATCTTATGAAAGCACTTGACCTAGAAAAAGTCAAAAAAACATATAGTACCTTCGCTGAAGTAAATAATCTAAAGGCAGAACAACGAGCCTATTTAGTTGATTTAGAGCAACAAAACCAAAAATTATATAATTTAACAACGAAACTAACGATAGCAGATTTACAAAAATCAATGCTTCTTCTCATGCAACATGATTTGCATACATTTGCTAACCAAGTGGATGTAGAACTTGACCTATTGAAATGCTATAAAGAAGATTTGAATTTAATAAAAAATAGTATCACAAAATTAAGTGCTGATGTTGATACTCAAAAAGATACATTAAGACGATTAAACAATTTAATAAGTCAACTAGAGGAACAGGCTGATAAATTTTAATATTTGTAAAATTCAGAAAACTGAAATTGTAAAAATCAATCGAGTTTAGGAGGAGATTTAATATGAAGAAATTACCATTTAAAGTATTGACCGTGGCCACTTTGGCAACGGTTATAACCGCAACTAACAGTGGCACTATTCATGCACTTGCACAAGAACAGATTACTCAGGAACAAAAAATAGAAAATTATTATACATTAGGACCTGAAGGACTGAAAAAAGCGGTAGCTGAAACAGGATCTCATATTCTTGTTATGGATTTGTACGCAAAAACAATGATTAAACAGCCGAATGTAAATCTATCCAATATTGATTTAGGTTCAGAAGGGGGAGAATTCATCAAAAATATTCACCTTAGTCAGGAATTGTCTCGAATCAATGCGAATTTTTGGTTAGACACGGCGAAGCCTAAAATCCAAAAGACGGCGCGAAATATTGTCAATTATGATGAACAATTTAATAACTATTACGACGTATTAATAGACACTGTGCAAAAGAAAGATAAGGAAGGCTTAAAAGAAGGTATAGGTGATTTAATCAGTACAATTCATACAAATTCAAAAGAAGTTACAGATGTCATTAAAATATTAGAAGACTTCAAAATGAAACTGTATACAAATACGATAGATTTTAAAAATAATATTGGCGGTCCAGATGGTAAAGGTGGATTAACGGCAATATTAGCGGGAAAACAAGCATTGATTCCACAACTTCAAGCTGAAATTGAGAATCTACGTTCCACTCAGAAAGCACACTTTGACAATGTTTTAGCATGGTCAATTGGTGGTGGATTAGGAGCAGCTATTTTAGTTATTGGAACGATTGCAGGAGGGGTAGTAATTGTTGTGACTGGCGGAACAGCGACGCCGGTTGTTGTAGGAGGCCTTGCAGCTCTCGGTTCAGCTGGTATTGGTTTAGGAACTGCAACTGGTGTTACTGCATCTAATCATATGAACTCCTATAACGAAATTTCGAATAAAATCGGAGAATTAACGATGAAAGCCGATTTTGCTAACCAAGCAGTTATTGCACTTACTAACGCCAAAGACACTTTGACATACCTGTATCAAACAGTCGATCAAGCGATCATGTCTCTAACGAATATTCAGCAACAATGGAATACAATGGGGGCAAATTATAAAGATTTATATGATAATATCGATGAAATGCAAGAACATAAGCTCTCTTTAATACCTGATGATTTAAAAGCAGCTAAACAGAGTTGGAATGATATTCATCAAGATGCAGAACTTATCGCAAAAGACATTGCCTTTAAACAAGAAGAAAAGAATTGAAATACATTAAAAAATCTGTCCTCGCTGTATCGACGTTTTTAACTTTGACAACTACAGCTGTAGTATCTTGCAAATCAATTGTCAAATTATCGAATGAGGACTTTATTTATCGGGAACTTACATGAATCGATTAAAGTAGTGGAAGCAGGTACGGTATGACTTTAGCACCGTCCTACCGTATAACAAATGGGAAACTAGCTCGGGTGTATGTAGAACATGCAGATATTCAGCAAAAGTTTATTTATATGACACGCATATCAAATAATAGAAGAGCATCCATTTATTCAGTATTTAAAAGCATTAAACGCTGTAAATTAACGAACTCAAAAGCAAAAATAGAGAACAAGCATTAAAATGTTTATTGTCTTCTTTTTTATATACTTTCTCTTCTTTTTTATTTCCATTCCTTGTATAATAATATACGGTAATGTACACAAACATAGTGAGTAATTTAATTCTTTAGTATATAGGAGGAAAGCATGGGAAGGTTAGTTCATTTTGAAATTCATGTAAGTGATATGGAACGAGCAAAGGAATTTTATGGAGAGGTATTCGGGTGGACATTTCAAGACTGGAGCGATTATGCAGGAATGCCTTACTTTGGAGCGGTGACTGGCAATAAGGACGAGCTTGGGATCGATGGTGCTTTAATGCAACGACAAGGTGCTTCACCGGAACCAAACCAAGCTTTAAATGGATTTGCTTGTACAATTGGTGTGGAAAATTACGATGTAACGGAAGCTAAAATTATTGACAATGGCGGCAAGGTGGCAATGCCGAAATATGCACTTCCTGGAATGGCGTGGCAGGGATACTATATTGATACCGAAGGCAATGTATTCGGTATTCATCAACCCGATAAAAATGCAAAATAGAATAAAATATGTCATCATAAGACACGAAAAGAAATCTTAAAAATCTTGACTTAGACTACGAGAAGCTGTTTAACTGAAAATTAAACAGCTTTTTATTATCCTTTAAAAAATTTGTGAATAAAAGTAAACTATTACGAGTTTTCGGTAAATACATATATTGTTTTAATACTGGATGTTTAATTGGTCCAGTTACAAAAGCCCCATCTAATTGATGATCTGCTACCTCTTTAATAAGTTCCACAGTTAAACCAGCTTGCAGTGTTAAGCCTACATTCGGATACTCCTTATAATAAACGCTAGAATGGTTAGTAATATACTCACATTGCTTAATTGGAATTATGGTGTAAAAATCCTATCATCCATTAATGGAATTTTATTCTTTAATTTTGTTCCAATTACTACATTGGTAAAATAACAATCTTTGATATAACAGGGACTCTACTTGTAATTTCAGCTCTTATTTGGCATAATATAAGTCAGCGTAGGGAAGAAAACAGGAATCCGCAGGTTATACAAGAGGAAGAAGAATTACGGTAGGCTGTCTAATAGTAGAAGATTTATTATTATCTTTACTGGAATTACCTTCTAATCAGTAGATCTTTTAGTGCAATATGTTTCATTAAACGATTAAACTTATATATAAGAATCATTCAATTGGGCGTGTTTTAATCAGTTTTCGATTTAAAACATGCTCTTTACTTTATCAAGGTTAATTAATTTCCAAGAAAAGGGGAGGGCATTAAAGTGGAAAATTAGCATCTAGGCCAATATACTGGATTCATTCGGATGACGGAAACTATTGGAAATGCATGTTTAAAATTGATGGGCGATATCAAGGGCTATGGCAAGAGCGCAATGAAGATGTTTGTCAAAGTAGAGAGGGTTATGGCTTGGTATAAGCCAAACAATGAGCAAGGTTGTAACTACATATTCGCGGGGATGCCCCAAAAGTCTGCAAATGACTTTTAGGACATCCCCCTTTCTTTAGAAAAATTTTTGGAAGCGCTTCTAAAGAACTACTCGTTGAAAAAAATGTAGTAATTTAGGTTGATTTACTCAATTGTATTTTTTTTGACGATTTTTAGTTCAAAAATATCGAATTATGTCGTAGAATATTGTGAATAGTACGAAAGATTTTCTAATGTATTGGGAGGGGCTATAAGCAGGGGAATTCATTATTAATTTTAAGTAGGTTTTCAGAAAACGAAGAGTAACTATAATGAAAACATAGGATTAAACTAGACAAGCAGGGGAGCCCCCGTGTTGTAAACAAATATGGAGGCTCGCACCTTTGATAATGTACGATTCATTGTCTTTCATTAAAATGTGTACTAAATTGAATTTTAAAGGAGCGTATTAACCATGCTACGCAATCTATCTATATTTAAAAAATTAGTCCTACTAATGTTTATAGCCGTTTTAACAATTGGTATTATCCAAGTGAATGGATATATCACAATGAAATCTTTGGAGAATAATTCAGAAAATATTTTTAAAAACCGTTTAGAACCAAGTATAGTTATGGCAGATTATAGGCTTAATAATCGGATCATTGTAACAGATATGTATCGTTCTTTCATTTTTACAGATGATGCAACCTTTAAGCAAATTAAAGGTGAGGCGATGAAAGCTTTTGAAGAGAATGAAAAGAATCTTCAAATACTGAAAGAAGCCGATTTGAAATCGGATGAGGATAAATTAATAGGTGAACTGATTCAGCAATATCCAAGATTTAAAGAAAGTATGGAGGAAGTCTTTCAACTAAGTGATGTCAATAAAAATGAGGAAGCCATAAATCTCTTTAATACAAGTGCCAAGCCTGTATTTGATGATATTATATCAAAAGGTATAGAGCTGACAGAGTTGAATAAAAAATATGCAAGTGCATTGAATACGGAAAGTAAAGATGATTCAAGTCGAGGTATCATGATCTCTCTAATCATTTCAATTGTATTAGGAATTTTGTTTGTGGTAATCGGTTTTATAG
>DAMBVB010000029.1:36591-48366 GCA_032053185.1 Lysinibacillus sp. | reverse complement strand
TGGCAGTGGATCGGTTAAATGCTTTATTACAATTAGAAACGCAAGCAGCATAATTTTAAAAAACGTAAGTTTTCTTAATAGGAGCAGTCTAAGCTCTTTATGAAATTGATTCATAAAAAGGAAATTAATGAAACCGTTTGAAAAATATTTAAAACGTATTGCTAGTAGAAAAGAATATTGAAATGAGTGAGGACATGGCATATACCATTTATATAGTATTAACAAAAACAGGGACATTATTATCAAAAGCTATAGGCATGTATACTGGAAAAGAGATGAATCATGCGTCCATTGCTTTTGATGAGGAACTTTTTGAAATGTATAGCTTTGGACGTAGACAATTAAACAATCCTTTAAGTGGGGGTTTTTTGCAAGAGAATGCAGAAAGAGGGCTATTTGAAACAGCTGATTGTGTCATTTATCGTTGTCAAATATCTCATTATCAATACTTAGAAATGATGAAAATCATACACTATATGTATTGGAATCGTGATCGTTATAAGTATAATTTTATTGGGCTATTTGGCGTGATGATGCAAAGGGTGGTTCGAAGAGAGCGTGCCTATTTTTGCTCACAATTTGTGGCGATGCTTTTAAAGGTCGGTGGGCTGAAAGTTTGTCAAAACCCAGCATTAATGACACCTCACTGTATCGCACAATTACCTTATTTAGAAAAAGTATATGCCGGGAAGCTTGCAGACTATTTACAAAGTGTACGTTCACCAGCAATGTTATATGGTTAAGGAAAAACCTCGAAAATATTAATTTTTTTTATCCCCACTATCATAACGCCTCGGCTCATCTAGATATATACGTCGTTTTACTCCTCGCGCGACTGAAAATTGGATGACCTCACATCGTGCTCGTTTGATGGTGAATCACAAGACAAAAAATTATAAGTTACGTAGTTTATAATCTTGTTCATTAAATGATAAATATACAAACTATCCGATAATTGCTTTTCGATATAGACAAGAAAAGGGTCTTGATATCGATTTCTCCTTTGGTTCCTTTGAACCTCCTCCGAGTTATCCTGATTTTCATGCAGGAGCGCAGGGGACAGCGAGATTTTTGAAACATTTCCCTGATTTAGTGAGAGAAGGAATAATCAAAGAACAATCCCCTAAGCTATTGAACAAAGAGGAAATAGAGCAATGGCAAGAAGGAGGAGAAAGAGCAAGGTAATTGTCCCAAAAGGATAGGTGGGGAATCCTCAAGGGTATACCCCTTTTTGGCAGAAGATAAGTTAGGTTAGGATTTTATCAGTGGGTTTGTTGAGTTTGCATCAAGGGAGTTACTTCATTATTTAAGAATGCAATCAAAAAAAATTCATTGCACTAAATCGCTTCTCCATATCTCTCAATAATTCGATAACCTCCTCCAACTCGTGTTATGTTCAGCCTCACTAACTGGGATCACTTTATTAAGTTTCAATAAATCAGATTCAATAACTCTCCAACCCTCTTTATCACTATTTCTATAAGCGTTAGGGAATTTGCCTGACCGTATCCAACGTTTAATAGTTTCTTCGTGTTTACCTAATAAGTCAGCCACTTCTTTTACTTTATATTCTTTCAAGCTATTGCCTCCGAACAGAATGTACGTTCTAATTACCGCAACTTTTAATTGCTATGAATATTTCCTTACTCAGGTTAGTTATGGAAGTAGATGTGTTCGTTTAGAAGTCTAACAAACAAAAAAAGTACCACTATATATAAGTGATGTACTAATTATTTAATATAATGTGTGACATTAATAACCTTTGTGATTCTTTGTTTTATTTCAGTAAAATATCAAAATTCGTAAATGTAATGCGTTTTCTAAAGCAATCATATCAATTTAAAGTAGCTCTATTTAGGTAACTATTCAATAGAAATGGTATAGTAAGGTTTTCAAAGTATGAGAAAGACAGTCGTTTTTTCTAACGAAACTGCATTTTGGCACGTCAGGCGCAATAAAAAATGTTATGATAGGTGTAGTTTTGTGAAAAACTTGATTTTAGTAAAGGAGCCGGGAAAATGTCATCTGCTTCTTATTTAACTGTAAAAGCATTAACAAAATATATTAAACGGAAATTTGATGCTGATCCGCATTTACGTGAAGTCTTTGTAAAGGGAGAGCTTTCCAATGTCAAGATTCATCAATCAGGGCATATTTACTTTACATTAAAGGATGATGGAGCACGAATTGCCGCTACCATGTTTAAAACTGCAGCTACAAAATTAGCGTTTGAACCAAAGGAAGGTATGCAAGTATTTATCCGTGGAGATGTCAACGTTTATGAAGGCTACGGTACATATCAATTATATGTACAGGAAATGCAACCAGATGGAATTGGTAGCTTGTTTGTTGCCTATAACCAGCTGAAAGAGCATTTACAACAAGAAGGGCTTTTTAAACCTGAGTGGAAACAACCAATTCCGAGGTTTCCAGAAAAAATCGGTGTTTTAACGTCGACAACAGGTGCTGCCATTCGAGATATCTGTACAACATTAAAGAGACGCTATCCACTTGCTGAAGTTTTTATTTATCCAACCCTTGTACAGGGAGCACAAGCAGCGCCAAATATTGTTCACAACATTGAACGAGCAAATATTGATGCGAGTTGTGATGTATTGATTGTTGGGCGTGGCGGTGGATCGATTGAGGATTTATGGGCATTTAATGAGGAAGCTGTTGCGCGAGCGATTTTTGGAAGCCGTATCCCTATTATAAGTGCAGTAGGTCATGAAACCGATACGACTATAGCGGATTATGTAGCTGATTTGCGCGCACCGACACCAACGGCAGCGGCTGAAATGGCTGTACCGGATCAACAAGATTTATGTCAACGAATGCTTACACAAAAATCACAACTGCATCAAATCGTAAGAGCCCAACTTATGGCAGAACGTCAGCGTCTAAAGAAGCTTCAACAATCTTATCCGTTGTCAATGCCACAACGCCTATATCGACCATTTACGGAAAGGCTAGCACAACTTGAATCGGGATTACAAAAAGCAATGCAGGTCGATTTGATGAAGAAGACAGCGCGGTTTCAACAATTACATAGTGCGGTAGAGCAGCACTCGCCGAAAAAGGCATTATCTTTCCATCAACGAGAGCTAGAAACGCACGTCCAACAATTAACTCGTGCTGCAACGCATTATGTAACGAAGCAAAAACAACAATTTGAGGCGACTGTTAGAACTTTAGAGGCATTGAATCCACTTGCCATTTTAACAAGGGGCTTCACGGTAGCTTATAAAGATCATCAAATGTTAAAATCATCAGCTGATATAAAGCCACAGGATCAATTAACACTTTCCTTTCATGATGGAAAGGTTATTGCGGATGTGGTAAAGATCTTGCCGAAAAATGAGGGGGAATAATTGTGGCAGAGAAACAACAAACTTTCGCACATGCAATGACGGCACTTGAGGAAATTGTCCGTCAGCTAGAACAAGGTGATGTGCCGCTAGAAAATGCAATTGATCTATATAAACAAGGAATGGAGCTATCACAATTTTGCCATAGCAAGCTGCAACATGCCGAGGAGCAGTTAATTTCTATTGTCCAAGAGACAGGTGAGACTACGGCATTTGATCCACTAAAGGGAGAGAACTAAGAAATGAACGAGCAATTAAAACATTTTATTGAAAGCAACATACCACAAGTTGAAGCTGAAATGTTTGCACTAGTCGAGGAAATTGACGCACCAGCCAATTTGATAGAATCAATGCTTTATTCATTAAAAGCTGGAGGGAAACGTATTCGTCCTCTTTTCGTATTGGCTGTTCTTGAACTATACAATAAAAATTTGAAGGATGGTTTAACGGTAGGATCTGTCATTGAATTGATCCATACGTATTCGTTAATTCATGATGATTTACCAAGTATGGATAATGATGATTTTCGTAGGGGTAAGCTAACCAATCATAAAGTTTATGGTGAGGCATTAGCGACACTTGCAGGCGATGCATTGAATACACTTGCGTTTGGCATTTTAGCACGCATGGATGTACCAGCTGAAAAACGCATTGAACTAGTCAATCTGTTAAGTAAAGCAGCTGGTGCAGAAGGTATGGTTGGGGGTCAAGTACTTGATATGGAAGGAGAGAAGCGTCAGCTAAACATAGCTGAGCTTGAGCATGTCCATGTCAATAAAACGGGCGCTCTATTACGATTTAGTATTGAAGCAGGAGCAGTATTAGCGGATGTAACACAAGAAAATCGCGAAACTTTGAAGGAATATGCGCATCATATCGGTCTAGCCTTCCAAATTCAAGACGATATTTTAGATATTGAGGGGACTACAGAAGAACTAGGTAAAACTGCAGGTAAAGATGTAGCAAGTGATAAAAGCACATACCCAGCGCTATTATCTGTAGATGGAGCAAAAGAAAAGCTGGCTGAGCATTATCAGCATGCCATTAACGCATTAGATAAATTGGAAGTGGATTCCAGCTTATTACGCGAGTTTGCAGCTTATATTGTACATCGTAAAAACTAGGGGGAAAACGAGGCGTTAAAGGCACAAAATATGCTAGAATAGGTGAGGGCGTTTGCAGATATGCAAACAATAAAGTGTTCGTACTTTTAGCATATTAAAAACACTGTTATAATAGTGGAAACACGATTGCGGTGAATAATTTATTGAAAAGGTGTGTGAGAAAGGTGGATTTAAATCAGATAACTAGTCCAGCCTTTTTAAAAAGCTTAGATAAGAGGGGTCTTGAGCGTCTTGCACAAGAAATTCGCACCTTCTTAATCGAAAAATGTTCTGTCACAGGTGGTCATATTGGACCGAACTTAGGCGTTGTGGAGCTAACGATTATGCTCCATAAAATGTTTGACAGTCCACAAGATAAATTTTTATGGGATGTTGGCCATCAAGCTTATGTACACAAAATTTTAACAGGTCGTGCAAATCAATTTGACACATTACGTCAGTTCAAAGGGCTTTGTGGTTTCCCAAAGTATGTGGAGAGTGAACATGATGAGTGGGAGACAGGTCATAGCTCGACATCTTTGTCAGGAGCCATGGGTATGGCAGCAGCACGTGATATCAAAAAAGAAAAGAATTTCGTTATCCCAATTATTGGGGATGGAGCTTTAACTGGTGGTATGGCACTAGAGGCATTAAACCATATCGGCCATGCTAAAACAAATATGATCGTCATTTTAAATGATAATGAAATGTCAATCGCTCCAAACGTCGGAGCGTTACACAATGTACTAGGACGTCTACGTACAGCCAAGGAATATTCAAAAGCAAAAGAAGAACTGGAATCGCTCATTAATAAAATCCCTGTACTTGGTGGTAAGCTTGCTTCAACTGCTGAGCGCTTAAAGGATAGCTTAAAATATTTAGTGGTATCGGGTGTGTTCTTTGAGGAACTTGGCTTTAAATACCTAGGTCCGATTGATGGACATGATTTGGATGCTCTTGAGACAACATTATCACAAGCTAAAAAAGTAAAAGGTCCGGTGCTCGTTCATGTCATTACGAAAAAAGGCAAAGGTTATAAACCTGCTGAAGATGATACAATTGGTAATTGGCATGGGACAGGTCCATATAAAATTGAAAACGGTGCGTTTGTAAAGTCTGAGGCAAAAGGTCCAGCTTGGAGTAGCTTAGTTGCTGAGACTGTCCGCAAAATTGCGCATGACGATAAACGCATTGTCGCAATCACTCCTGCAATGCCAGTGGGCTCGAAATTACAAGGCATCCAAAAAGATTTCCCAGAACGTTTCTTTGATGTAGGGATTGCTGAACAACATGCAGCAACGATGGCGGCAGGTTTAGCAACCCAAAACATGAAGCCATTTTTAGCCATTTACTCAACATTCCTTCAACGTGCCTATGACCAAGTACTACATGATATCGCACGTCCAAATTTAAATGTCTTTATTGGGATTGATCGTGCGGGCTTAGTTGGCGCGGATGGTGAAACACATCAAGGCGTATTTGATATTGCATTCCTACGTCATATACCAAATATGGCAATTATGATGCCAAAAGATGAAAATGAAGGTCAGCATATGGTGAAAACAGCCATTGACTATGATGGCGGTCCTATTGCGTTACGTTATCCTCGAGGTAATGGTATAGGCGTTCCGTTAGATGATGAGCTTATGACGTTACCAATTGGTAGCTGGGAAGTGTTATGTGAAGGTAAGGATGCAACGATTTTAACCTTTGGTACGACGATTCCGATGGCAATGGAAGCTGCCCATATTTTAGCGCAGCAAGGTGTAGAGATAGAAGTAGTCAATGCTCGTTTCATTAAACCGATGGATGAGGATATGCTCCACCGTATATTATCTAGTCATAAACCAATTTTGACGATTGAAGAGGCGGTTCTACAAGGTGGTTTTGGTAGTGGTGTATTAGAATTTGCCCATGACCATGGCTATTTAACTGCAATAATCGATCGCATGGGTATTCCGGATCATTTTATTGAGCATGGTAATGTAGATCAGCTTCTCGCAGAAATTCATATGACGGCTGAGGATACAGTGGCACGGATGCATGTGTTACTTCAACAAAAACAGCAAGTAGGTTCGAATAAATAATGACAAAACAACCAAAAGAACGTGTAGACATTTTACTTGTAGAGCGTGGACTATGCGAAACGCGAGAAAAAGCAAAGCGCTCTATTATGGCAGGGCTTGTTTTTTCGAATGAAACTCGCATCGATAAGGCGGGGGAAAAAATTGCTATAGATGCACCGCTACAAGTGAAAGGCTCTGATTTAAAATATGTTAGTCGTGGTGGCTTGAAACTTGAGAAAGCGCTACAAATTTTTGAAATGTCTGTAGAGGGGAAGCTAATGCTTGATATTGGCTCCTCTACAGGAGGTTTTACCGATTGTGCATTACAGCATGGTGCAAGACATTGCTATGCATTAGATGTTGGTTCCAACCAACTAGCATGGAAAATCCGTTCTGATGAACGTGTAACTGTCATGGAAAAAACAAATTTCCGTTATACGACAGCGCCAGATTTAACAGAGGGCTTGCCAGACTTTGCAACAATTGATGTTAGCTTTATTTCATTATCGCTTATTTTACCTGTCTTAAAAACATTGTTAATGCCAGGTGGCGATGTCATGGCACTGGTGAAGCCTCAGTTTGAAGCGGGAAAAGAGAATGTCGGTAAAAAGGGCATTGTTCGTGATAAAAAAGTACATGTAGCAGTTTTAGAAAAGACAGCTGCAATGGCGACAGACGTTGGCTTTGTCGTGAAGGATGCTTCGTATTCTCCGATTACAGGAGGCGAGGGAAATATTGAATTTTTATTCCATTTAGTGAATCCAATTGGTCATGAAGAAATTTCTGCATATACAGCTTTTAATGCACTCGTTGAAGAAGCGCATAGTGCACTAAAATAACACGTGCTCGTTTACAGGGCCGTGTTTTTTCTTGTGCTTTTATGTCTAAAATGGTAGTGTAAATATACAAATATTCAACTATTTATAAGAGGTGACCGGCATGAACAAAGGACAACGACATATACGAATTCGGGATATTATTGCCAATCATGAAATTGAAACACAAGATGATTTAGTCGATTTTTTAAAAGATGCAGGCTATAATGTGACACAAGCAACCGTATCACGGGATATTAAAGCGCTTCATCTTGTGAAAGTTCCCGTACAGGATGGACGCTATAAATATAGCTTGCCTGCAGACCAACGTTTCAATCCTATACAAAAATTACATCGTGCGTTAGCTGATGCTTTTGTCAGTATTGATGGTGCATCACATTTTTTAGTAATGAAAGCTCTTCCTGGCAATGCCAATGCTATTGCATCACTACTTGACCATTTAGATTGGCCTGAAATTTTAGGGACTATTTCTGGGGACGATACTATTTTAATTATTTGTCGTAATGAAGATGAGCGTGAAAATACTAAAAATCGCTTATTAGACATGCTATAAAATAGCAGCGTAATTTGATACAGAGGTGACATTTTGTGTTAAGAGAGCTTAGTATAAGAAACTTTGCCATCATTGAGGATTTAACCGTTAGTTTTTCAGGTGGTTTAACTGTTTTAACAGGTGAAACAGGTGCAGGAAAATCCATTATTATCGATGCCGTGCATTTACTTGCTGGTGGACGAGGAAATACTGAATTTATTCGCCATGGCGCTAAAAAGGCTGAATTAGGTGGTTTATTTCAAATTTCAAGTTCTGGGCATCCTGTTCATAAGAAACTTGAAGAGGCAGGCATTGAAATTGAAGAAGATACCATTATTTTACGCCGTGATTTAAATGATTCTGGAAAAAGTGTTTGTCGAGTAAACGGTAAACTTGTACCATTATCTGTTTTACGTGATATTGGGGCTAGCCTGATCGATATTCATGGTCAGCATGAAAATCAAGAATTAATGGATGAGAAACAACATATCTATTTACTTGACCATTTTGCCGAGGAACAACTGACACCTATTCAGGATTTGTACAGTTCCCAATATGATGCATATCGTTCACTAAAAAAAGAATTAGCTTCGATTTCGATTGATGAACAGTTAATGGCGCAACGTATTGATTTGTACCAATTCCAAATGAAAGAGCTGGAGGATGCCAATTTAAAACTTGGCGAGGAAGATGAGCTACTCGATGAACGTCGTCGTCTAATGAATTTCAATAAGATTTTCGAACGCTCGAGTGCTGCATATGAAGCTATTCAAGGCGATTCAAAAGGCCTTGACTGGATTGGCAATGCAATGGGGGCGCTAGAGGATGCTGCGACTGTTGACGAGCAGTTTAAAGAGGCATCAGAGGCTGTCACGACTGCCTTTTATGCGTTACAGGATGCTGCTTACCAGGTCAAAAATGTGTTGGATGAATTAGAATTTGATCCGGCTCGATTAAATGAAGTTGAGCAACGTTTAGCCTTAATACAAAATTTAAAGCGCAAATATGGTTCAACAGTTGAAGAAATTTTAGCGTATTACGATAAAATTAAAACAGCGTTAAATGAGCTTTTAAATCGAGACGAAATTTTACAAGTAAAAGAACGAAAAGTAGTGGAAATGGAAGCAGTATTAAATGAACTTGCTGCAGAACTTTCTACTGTTCGAAAGGACGCTGCACATAATTTAAGTGAAGCTATTATGGCCGAACTACGTGAATTACATATGGAAAAAGCACAATTCATTGTTAATTTTGATGAATTGCCTGACTTTGATGCAAATGGGAAAGACCAAGTAATTTTTTATATTTCTACGAATGTAGGCGAGCCGCCAAAATCTTTACCGAAAATTGCTTCTGGTGGAGAATTATCGCGTATGATGCTTGCGTTAAAGACGATTTTCTCCTCCTCTAATGGCATAACATCCATTATTTTTGATGAGGTAGATACAGGTGTAAGTGGTCGTGTAGCGCAAGCAATCGCAGAAAAAATTGCAGCAATATCCGTTAATTCTCAAGTTTTATGTATTTCGCATTTACCGCAAGTGGCTGCGATGGCGGATCATCATTATTTTATTAAAAAAGAAGTCGAGCATGATCGAACATTTACGTCATTGCTGGAAATAGATACGGATGCTCGTATTGAAGAAGTCAGTCGCATGATATCAGGAGCGGAAATTACAGAGTTAACTTTGCAGCACGCGACAGAGCTTTTAAAAATGGCGAATGAACGAAAAAAACAAATGAGATAGCAAAAGAATCCAGAAACGGCTCGTTGTTTCTGGGTTTTTTCTTTTTGCGCAAATATTTACCGCTTATAAGAACGTCACAACAACACATAGTAAAAAGACAAAAATAAAAAGGAGGTGTCGTATGTATCGTCGTTGGCGTCAATTTGTCATTTTGCCTATGCTCATCGTTTTATTATTCATGCCCGTAAAGGCTTTTGCCGCCAAAAAGCTAATTCCGATGGGCGAAGCAATTGGTATTCAACTTCAGCTATCACATGTATTTGTAGCACATGATGTACTATTAGCCTCCAATCAATGGATGAAAGGAGGTGCTGTAATTGAAAAAATAAATGATAGGACAGTAAAAACGTTAACGGATGCCAAAAAAGCTGTTGCTCGGCAAGGACAACAGAAATGGACGATAAAAAGTGAAGGAAAAGAAGTGACACTTGATTTACAGAAGCAAGAAGCAGAACATGTTATTTCCTTTCTAAAAGATGAAACAGATGGAGTAGGAACATTGACATACATTGATCCAGAGACAAAAAATTTCGGTGCATTAGGCCACCAAATTGTTGATTCAACCTTACAAGAAGCCCCTATTTTCCATGCTGGCTCAATTTTTTTAGCTTCGATTCAACAAATTCGTAAAAGCATACCCGGTCAACCTGGCTATAAAATATCCTCCATTGAAAAACATCAGGATCGATTAGGGAGTATTGATAAAAATACAGTTTATGGAATTTTTGGTCGTTGGGAAGACGGTTATCAACAAAGTTTGCCTAAAGCAATTGAAATTATGCATGAAAAGGATATAAAAACAGGGAAGGCTGAAATCTACACGGCGATTGAGGGCAGTAAGGTGGGAACTTTTTCAATTGACATTACCAAGGTTGAAAATCAACGCCTTGAATTTATAGTCACTGACAAAAAGCTCATTGAAAAAACAGGTGGTATTTTGCAGGGAATGAGTGGCAGTCCTATCATTCAAGACGGTCGTTTTGTAGGTGCGGTTACACATATGTTTGTGGAGGAGCCAAAAAAGGGAGCAGCACTTACAGTAGCAGAAATGTTAAAAAAATCATCATAAACGAAGGAGCTGCCAAGAGGTAGCTCCCTTCTTTCATGAAAATATTTTGTTCACCAATTATTTCGTTTATATGAAACATTAGCGATACTTTTAAAAAAACTGTAGTTTTATCTTCATTTTTTCACTAAAATAAAGGATATAAGCATTCGAAGTTTTTGCAAGTATTTATCAAAACTTGTCGATATAAAAAGAAAGTATCGGACTACATACTCATTTTTGGAAATACAAAAGGTTTTTGAAACAAAAATGTCGAAAATTCCACAGTGTGCAAAAAATGCATTAGGGGATAGGTGACGCTTTGAGGTGATTCAAAGCAAGTTCAGAAGGAGGAATTTAAATGACAAAGGTTAAAGTAGCGATTGCAGATGATAATCGTGAGTTATTAAAAACGATGGAGCAGTATTTTCAAGGGCATCCTGAAATTGAAATCATTGCAACTGCTTCAAATGGGAAAGTTTGTTTACAAATGCTAGAGGAATTCACACCGGATATTTTGCTGCTAGATATCATCATGCCGCATCTTGATGGGTTAGCTGTTTTAGAGTCGATGTATCAAAATGAACGAATGTCATCAATTCAAGTTATAATGTTAACTGCTTTTGGTCAAGAAGATGTAATGAAACAGGCTGTAGACTTAGGTGCATCCTATTTCATGCTAAAGCCATTTGAATTTGATCAATTGGTTCAAAAGATCCTACATTGCGCTGGACAGAAGTCTACACTCCCTAAAAAGACAAGTGTTTTACAACCAGCGGCACCTCAAAAATTAAATCAACATCAATTAGATAGCACGATTACAGCCATTATTAAAGAAATCGGCGTTCCTGCACATATTAAAGGTTACTCTTATTTGCGTGAAGCTATTCAGATGGTGTTCGAAGATATCGAGTTATTAGGCTCTGTGACGAAAATTTTATATCCAGAAATCGCTAAAAAATTCAACACAACGCCATCACGAGTTGAACGTGCGATTCGTCATGCGATTGAAGTCGCGTGGAACCGTGGCAATTATGAATCGATTTCGTCGATGTTTGGTTATACAGTACATCATTT
>DAMBVB010000029.1:0-36491 GCA_032053185.1 Lysinibacillus sp. | reverse complement strand
AATTCATCGCCATGATTGCAGACAAGATTCGTATTGATATGATGGCTAGTTAATCGCGGTATGACTGCGTTTGTGGACGATAGGCTAGCGGAGAATAGCCGGTAAACTTATTATATATAACGATTATATTACGTATATGATGACGCTTTTTTAAACAGTTTTTAACGCTGTTTAGGGGGGCGTATTTTTTTATGTCATTAAGTCCGTTTTTAATAGAGATCGACCGTTATATGCTCGATTGTTCTGCGAAAGGTCTATCAAAGAAAACGCTAAGTTCATATGAACAAACTTTAAAACTATTTGCGCGATATTTGGAGGATACCTTCGATATTACTGACGTTAAGAGCGTCACAGCGGAGCATATAAAGGCTTATATCCGTTCAATCGAAGAAAGGGGCAAGTTTCAAGTAAGTGCCGCTGAAACACCTGTTAACTATCCGGAGCGACGCGGTGATTACGGAAAACCTGTTAGCAAGACGACAATAGCGAATTATGTACGTAACATAAAAGCATTTTATTCGCATTTATACAACGAACAGATGATTCGCAAAAATCCGTTGAAAGACGTTAAGAATGTTAAACCGGAGAGAAAAGTAAAGATTATGCTCGAAGATAACGAGTTGAAACAATTTTTCCGTTCTTTCGACGTAAGTAAATTCGACCAGTATCGTGATTGGGTAATAGCGCGCATCATTTTTGATACTGGCGCAAGAATTAGCGAGTTATTGGAGGTAGTGCCTGCGGATATTGATTTGCGAGGCAATGCGATGTTACTACGTAAGACAAAGAACGGTAAGCAACGGTTTGTTTACTATTCAGAAAAGACACGTAAGCATCTAAAATCGTGGATTGCTTATAAAGATCGCTATAACGATAGCCCATACGTATTCCCAACGAATCGTGGCACAAAGTTGCGTATAGAAGGTGTAGAGCGTTCGTTTAGATTACGGAGTCGTGATGTGGGTTTAGAGGTAACGCCGCACTTGCTTCGAAATAATTTTGCAAAAAGATATCTAATTAACGGTGGTGACCTAGCGACACTTTCTCGATTATTAGGACATGCAAGTGTTGAAATAACCTCGCAGATTTATTTAGATTTCGCAGATAAAGAGGTTATGCAGAAGTATCGGCAACATAGTCCGCTAGAGAATTTAGACATTTAACAAAAAGAAAAAGCCTAGCGCTCCAACGCCAGACCTTTCTTATTCCGATTTAACACAAATATGCCAGCCAGCATAAGTGTTTCACTCACAACTGAATATGAGCGATGATATGCCTTCATTTTACTTGAAAAAAAGATAAAATGCAAAGGTCTAGTTTCCTATTGTCAAAAATAGGTTCGTTCCGTCTTGGTTGCCCACTAACAGGACGTTAAACAAAACTGGAAAGGTTGCCATACCATAGCATAAAAAATGGCTAGGATACTGCACAACTCTTTTCTTGTTTAGAGTGTATCTGAATTGGTGAGAGCCACCATTAAGGGCTAGGAGGATTACAGGGTTACTACGGTAACGGTAATCATAATCACGCTAGAATCAATTGCAAATAGCACATATCGGACTGTAATGTTATGAGATTATGAGAATGAAAATTTCCTACGAAACAAGACGATACAGAAACCTCATGCAACTCCATGACGTTGAAAATCGGTAGTTACTTATTGTCTATTACTCTAATTTGAGTTTTAGATAGTAGGTAACAACTTTGCGTCCATTTCCTAAAGCAGACAGCCACTCTGTTGAAAAGGTCGGTTCAGTTGTCAAGCGAAAATGTGAACGTCGTTTTTGAGGATATTCCCGAAAATGAAATAGCGTCATACATTACGGCTACTAAACTATTGCGAGATACATTAACGAAGGGACAACGTGCTTGCATCGTAATTAACTTGTATTAAGAGGAGGAGAAGCAGAAGGCGAGAGTAAGAATGTTGGCGGGTAAGTCACAAAATGACCCTACTTCAGGACTGGAGGAGGGTTTAACGGGCGAAGTAGCAGAATTAATCGCTAAGAAGTCCGGCGTAGGTAAAACGAACATCTACTACTTACTTGCGGTAAAGGACAAGCGCCCCGACTTATACGAAAAAGTATTTGACGGATCCTACTCAATCGGTAAAGCACACACTCAAATGAAACTCGATGAAGCTCCGCCAACAACGGAAGAAGAACGCCAAGAAGAATTAACGCAACAAGGCGAGGTATAAATACATATTTAAGCAATTTATTACATATGAAGATTTATAAATATAAATGGAGTGTGATTGCATTGCCGACGGAGGAACAGCTTAAAGCAATGGTGGAAGGGGTAGCTAGGATGTCCGAAAAGTACGGATTTCCAACAATGCCGAAAAAGAAAAGGAAGAAGAAAAAGAAAGTAGAGAACATAATAGAGGAAAACAAGAGCGCAGCCAATTAGTCGGCCTGCGCTTTTTCTTCGTTATCATATACAAATACATCGCATATATCGTAGCTGCGCGTATCATCTAACTCGTTCATAGCGTCCAAGATTGCGCCAAGTGTCGCAAATGTAATACTCTTTGAATTTCCTTTTACAATATCGTGTAACGTTGCTGGACGTATCTTAGCTTGTACTGCGATTGCGTTTCGTGTTAGTTTGCGGTTACCTTCCAAAGTTTCATTAAGTGTTATTTTAATTTTCATATTATCACCTCTAGTACGTATTATAACACGCAAATACACCTTTTAAATCTTTTTACGTATTACTCTTGACGTAATATATGAGCCGTGATATATTGATATTACGTAATAAGTAATACTTTAAAAGTATGATTTAGTTTAGGGGTGTGAAAGTATGAAACAAGCATCGACACGTAAACCATCAGCGCAGTCGTTTGAACGTAGTTATATCAAGTCGTATATAAAGCTACTCACACAACAAGCGGCTAACAAAATGCAAAAGGTGGAGGGATACTTCTTCGCAGATGACGGCTCGGAAGATGAATTGAAAACCTGGTATTACGGGGCTACAGCATTATATATAGTAATTGGAATATTTGTTTTTGTAGTGATTAGTAAATAGGAGGTTTTGCAGATGAATCAAACAATTGAACACGTAGCATTAGACGAAAATACAAAGGTAGCGATAGTCACAACGCATTTAGCGGAGGATATTCAACTTGTTACATGTGAGCATGATCGTGAAGCCACGCTATTTATCGACGATGAAGATTATTGCTTAGATTACGAAGATGCTGAGAGGTTACTTGCGATTACTTACCGCTAAAATTGCTTAATACGTAATTTCAGCATAAAAACTACGGTATCGGACGCTGATACAGGAATTTGATACGGTAAATAATACGGAGTTTGCTCAGGATGACCATATTGCAGACGTAAAGGCACGTCTTACTCGCCACGACGGTTGGATAGTTGGCGATATTCAACGCTGAGTGAAGGCGATCGGAGCGCAGTTAGACGGATTCTATTGCGTACATACATCAGAGCAGTTGGCGATGCTCACAGAATAACAACAGTATTGCAAAGGGCAGTATTTAGCGATTTAACATACAGGCGACTTTTTAAAAGATTTAAACTAGCGGAGTGGTTGGCGACATTCCGTTAATTAGAGAGAATTACGAACTTCCTTCTTATATATGACGGTTTTCATGTTGCTGCGTGAGAACCGTTATTTTTTATAACAACGATATAGTTCGTAGGTATATTGACACATTTTAAATTTATTTTATTGAATTGTTGCAGATTACGTTATTATAGTGTGCTTCTAGGAGTAAGGAGGTCACGAAATGCAAGTAATCGATTACCGCATTTTGAAATTCATTTTCGTAAAAGTTACGGATTCAATTTTTTATGTATATAAGTTTAGTAGAGAGGATAATTATCAAGTTGTCACAAAATAGACACAAAGAGACTATCTGAAAGTGCGCGAAACCCATTTTTTATCTATATTAGTTTAGTAGGGTGGTTCAATTGATGAAATTTTATTCTGACGAAAGTGTGCGAAACTCATTTTTTGTGGCTATAAGTATAGTAGGGAAGGAATTTTATTTTTTAAAAAAGTGCGACAAACGGAAATTTTGTGGATATAAGTCAGTAGGAATAAATTTTTTCTGAAAAGTTGTTGCAAATAAGACAAGAATACTGTGGGTATATAGTAGGGAGTTATTTTTGTGAAAGTGTTAACGAAATTAAATTTTGCAGACCAGGATAAAGTAGGAAGAAATTTTTATCGGAAATATGTCCGAAATTGAATTTTCATTCGGGTATACAAAGTAGGAGGCAATTCCGTCGATCAATCGGCGTTCACATATAACAAAATAAAAAACAAACAAAAAGGGAGAGATTTTATTATGACAAAACAAACAACAATTTTAGGGAAATTAGAAAGTTTTACAGAAATGCTTGCAGAGTCTGCTGCATTTTTAACACCAGCGTTTCCGGGCAGTGAAGATAAATTTTACGGAATTGGAGTAAGTAAAGCGAGTCCTATTTTCGATATTCCTAGCGAAGAATTTTATGTTGTTAATGTTTGGAGTATTAACGGTGAAATTGTATTTACAGCATTATTCTTCGACGAAAATCATGTTGTGGTAGATGGTAATGAGGTATCGCAAGATGAAGCGTTAGCAATTGCAAATGAAAAAATGGGCGGCTTTGTTGGAAATATATTAGATGATCCTACGAAGAGTATTCCGGTTGCAGTGGTAGCGGCAATTATCGAAATGCCGACGTTTATTAACTCGAAAATAGAAGGTGCTCCAGAAGGTAACGACGGAATGTTTCGCGTTAGTTTCGATAAAAAAGAAAACCTAACAGTTGATTGTTACGATAATGTATTGGAGCAAAAGGCGTATGAAATTCGATTATATGAGGTATTAGGCGGAGAGACTTTATTGACTATCGAAGTTGAAAACGGTGTGTGCTATTTAGACGGTGAAGAAGTGGGAATCTCGGACATTTCAGTTCAGTCAATCGTAGCAATGCTTACATTTATTCACGGTGAAGGTGATTATTATGATGGTGCCTGCGAGGAGTATGCATTAAGTTCAATGGACATTGTCTCAAGTGAATTTGGCGAATTAATACAGGAATCAATAGAAGTTTATAAACGAATTGATTCGGACGAATTAAGTCCTGACGAGAAAGTAAAACTATTCGAGCGTCATTTCGAATTAGAGGAGCGCCGAAAAGAATTACGAGAAAAGTTATAGAAAAACGGAGGTACACGCATGAAAACAAAAGCTATCCGATCACTACGGCTTGCCAACGAGCTTGCCGCTAGTGGTCATCGCATATTAAAAGTAGAGCCTAGCCGTGAGTCACCGAACTACCAGGTATTCATATTTGAAGATTCGCCCGCATTACAAGCGGTACTAACACAATCACGCAGACGATGATGATCCGCAGCCAAATCTACTAAACTGCTAAAGGAGACGATTTTATGACAGAGACGACAGAAGCGCCAAAAGAATTAGTTGTACAAAAGGCTTTACCGTTTAAGTATGATGCCGGGTGGACAGGCGTCCCTAACACAATTTTCGAAACTTATTCGTTTCATCCGAAATTTACTGGTTCAACGATGCTTGTTTACTTGTACTTATTGCTCCGTTACAACCATAACGAAGGCTACGCATGGCCGACGCATGACCAAATAGCGGATGCGATATGTATTAGTCGGACCACGGTTGGTTCAGCAATTAGGGCTTTAAAGGAATTGGACTTAATTATAGTTGAGCGCAATCCCACTCACGGTAACGATGTGTACTTCTTTAAGCGACCTATTGATGACCGATCTACATTTGAGCGCAAATTCCCAGAGGCATTAGAGAAAAGAATTAAGCATGAACAGTCGCGTCTATTAGATATTCAACAGAGGCATGAACGAAAAGAGGAGTTTGAAGCTAAGCGTAGGGCAGCGAAGCGAGGTCTTTTGTGAATATATATTTACCAATGTGTAATTTTTACTTTACTGTGGTGCAATTTCTGTACCGTATAAAGACTTACTTTATAAAGACTTACCTATAAAGACTTAAAACATTTAGCGCTCATTAATGCTTAAAAGAGTGCATTAATAAACGCTATCTATCACTCTTATATATTAGTGATGGTATCTAAAAGAGCATGAACAAAAAATACAACGTGTGGTTAAACTTTCACACCACGTAAATGGAGGCCAGCCAATGACGAAAGCAGTCGCAGCTAAATTAAGAAAACCAGGTCGTGCATTAATAGAAATCGCAGAAGCAGAAGGTATTCCGATAACGTATGAAAATGTTTATCCTGGTTCTGTGTTTACACGTAAGATTCTAAAAGCCCGACATAAACCGTTATATAGTAAAGATTTTCCGAAGCCGAAAAAGCCATCTATCCTAGAACGATTTGCAAATGTTGATGAGGTGTATTTAAAGCGTGCGCCGAAAGGTTCGTTGGAATACGAAGCATTACAGCTAAACAAACAGTCGGAAAGTGAGGAGCAAGAAAAGGCTCGCGTAAATCCACCTGTTACGGATCGCTCATACGTCGAACGTTCTGACTTTACGTTGCAAGACTTGTATAACGATATTCGATCGGTCATGGAGTGGTACAATGTCGCTACTTACTTGATGCGCTTACTGATTTTCGGAAGTGATGCATTATCTACGTATACTGACCGTCTAGATTGGGATTATTACAGAAGTGAGCGAAAGAAATTCCGGAGTTGCCGTTACAAATACTGCTTAAATATGTTTCCGATTGAAGGCGATAATATCCGCCAGGGGGATTCCAAACGAACGGATAGTCGTTACTGCTGCAATACTTGTAGAAAAGCAGATTTTGACGCCACGGAGCGATATAAAAAGCATGGCTCATATTTACCTGTCTATTTCTACCTCGAGCAGACCGCTGAACATATCGGAGACACAGTTAGGATGCGTGAGGTAGCCAAACCTATAGAAGCAATCGAGCGTAGGAATGCGAAAGGGATCGCCACGTCACCGATGAAAGGTAAACAACGAAAAAGTGCTGGAAAGCCCGAGTTTAAGCCGTTTTTAACTGTAAATATTGCCACCGGAGAAGTGAAATACATGTCGGAAAATCACCTATATAAGTATTAAGGGCGGATTAAGCCCGCATTTATTTTAAAGGTAGTAGCGTCAATATTGAACAATAGAATACAAAGGAGGACAAACGATGAGTCCGCACACTATTAAGTCGTTACGTAAGTTTCACGGATTAACGCAAGCTGAGTTTGCATCTCGAATTGGTTACGCTCGTACTACGATTAGCGACGTGGAGAACATGCGTAAAAATCCGTCACTGTCGCTTTTAGCAGCGATTACTCGACAGTTTGAAATTACAGAAGAGTTCGTATCTTTTTTGCGTAGTTTTGAAAAATTAAATGAAATTATCCATGATTACACAATAACACACTAATTGTCAAAAGTAAAGCTTTTTGTGGAGGTGAGCGAGTGAATGAGCGATTGCAGTTATTGATCAAATACCTATCAGCTTTAGCAAGGGTACAAGCATCTGGAATCAAGGTGCGTGACGAGATACTCCAAACTATAAAAACGATTGAGGGAGAGATTGAGGGATATGGAAAAGAATAAAAGCGAAGTTAAAACAATTGAGTGCCGTATCTGTAATGAGACAAAGGCAATTGAGTTATTCCGCCGTGATGCAAAGAGTAAAACAGGACATCAAAATATCTGTAATGAGTGCAGGAAGCAACACAGAAGGAAGAACGGTGAATACGCTCGGCAGCGTGCTTACTCATATGCCATTAAAGCCGGACAAACTACCCCGATGGTAAGTGCTGCATATATTGAAACCATTTTGACGGAGGCATGTGTATATTGTGGTTGTGACTTTTCAGAGGATAATGTAGTCGCCACTTGTGACCATGTATACCCGCAATCAAGTAGTTACGGTGGAGTTAATATTGAAGCTAATGTCTTGCCAGCGTGTAGGTCTTGTAATAGTACAAAGCATGATTTATTTGCGATAGAAGCATTCGATAAATATCCAGAGCGATTCAAACCGGAACTATTACGTCCGTTCGTACAGCGTTTTATAGGTGGATTGATTAAGCGAAAGTTAACGGACATTGAAGTCGAGCAGATGATAGGCCACTTACGAGACGAGGCGGAAGAAGTTCGAAGAAATGAGGCGATACAATGCAAAAGATCGAGCGAGGCGTCTATAGATATAACGCAGGAGATGTTAACAGCGGTTGGATAACACTTTTTAAACTACGAGAAATGACGGCGGCACAGCGTGAAAAATACGACTTGTGTCGCTATTTTAATGGAGAAAAGGAGGAGCAAAATGCAGATTTACTACAGTAATGATAACGGTGAACATTGCGTTTACATCGATGAAGGCGAACGCCAACGCCGCATCTTTTTACCGCCGGAAGTTGCTCCTTTAGATGCTCGGTGGTTTGCACACTCTGAGGCAGCTATGTACGTAATTCAGCAACTGATAAAAGGCGGTGATTAATATCGACGTTGTAGTGGATAAGTATGAGCGAGAAGTCGATCACTACGGTGGGTTTGAGTACATCTATAAAATTCACAAAGTGCCAGGCGGCATGGTAATTAACTCCTTTCACGTACCTTTTAGTTACGACTCTGAGGAAATGCTCGAATATGAAAAGAGAGTAAGAAAAGAAATTCATGAGTACCTAGAAAAGCACTACTATAAAGCAATCCAAAAATTTTAAAAAGGACGGTAGATTAAAATATGACAATCCAAAAATTAAACGAGTTATTTGATAAAGGCTATGAAATTCAATCGAAATTTGGCACAACAATCGCTATTCAACTAAAGCAAGGAATGGATGAGGAAATATCTAAAATTAGAGCAGATAAACATCTTACGGCGCACGGTCAAAAGGCCAAAATAGAGGAGTTAAAACGAGAGGCAGCTCGCGAAGTGTTTGGAGTTGTAGCAAAAGAAAAAGCTACATACGCGAAAGTTGCTGCAGAAGCTACAGCACTTGCTAAGAAGATGAAAACAGAAGCTATTAAGCCACCGTCTAATACAGTAGACGTTAAATTGTTCGAGCAAGAACTCGCAGCTTTACAGACGTCCATCATGCTTAGTACAAACGTAGATACAGCAATTAAAACAATTGACGCTTTTCAATCAAAATATGATGAACCTTATTATGCTACCGAACTACAAAAAACGTTCCCTTCGCTTATTCAGACAGTAACTGCTATCGATGATAGTCCGATGCATAAACAAGCACTAACGCGGGTTTATACTAGCGTTCAGGCCAAGGCAATTACTCCGGAAGTTGCGAGAGCAAACGATATCTTAGCATACTTTAGCGACAGTGAGGACATAAAATTGTTCCGTGAGGGATCGCCTCAGCACGACACCGTTAAGGCATATATTGGGGCAATAGGGAACCACATCAATGATCCTTCAAAGGGGTTAGACATCCTAGACGGAAAAGTTGAGACATTTGGAGGCATGGCAGGAACACACGTAATAAGCGAGTAACAGGCGGAAATAACTCCGCCTTTTATATTTTCACAAATAAATAACGAATGGAGACGACAATTTATGATTAAAGTTTATTACCGAGAAGATGGAACGGCAGTAATTAAAGGCGATGATCGACTAAAAGAAAAATTACCAGAAGGCTTCAACGTATCACAAGTAGATATTTCAGACGAAAAATCGACGCACATAACTTAGCTTTCTTAGCAGACAAGGCATCATATGCAGGAGTTTACTTTGTTAAGCGTTATTTTGCAGTCAAAGCAGCATTTGAACGACAGCAGGCGTTAGTTGCGGAACAAGCAAAACAACCGAAAGTTTCTCATGCGCCAGCTATTACTTCACGGACGATTAAGCCAGTAAACGCGTATTAACTGACAAACTAAATAACGCAAAATTAACTCAAGCCATGACGTTTTAATCAACGTTGTGGCTTTTTCTATTCAAAGGAGGATATAAGGGATGAACGGAAAGCAAATAGTATTAAAAGCCGGCGGGGCTGTTAACTATATCGACAAGCGTAAATTTAAAGTTAACGCTGATTACATTCGATATGCTAACGACATTAAGCCTCAGTTATTACGAGTTGTATGGACTGACCTCCAATGGTCGTTAGCTGCAGCTAAGATTCTAGAGGCGCTTACTTTAGCTATAAAAAAAGTAGAGGGACAAGATGTCCTCGATGAATTTAAACGTGCATGTAAAGAGTTTGATTCTGTTATTAGCGGAATGAACGGTGGTGACTCTTAATTGGCGATGTCTTTGACGGCCGTATTTAAGGTCCGTGACCAAGGGACGGCAAAACTACGGCAGCTAACACAGACGATGGATAAGATGAACCGCAGTAGTCGGATCACTAGCGATAGTATGTCAAGAGCGCAATCATCCGTTAGTCAGCTTGGTTCTACTGCTTCGTCTACATCATCTCATTTAGATGGCTTGAAAAGTAAGCTAGCCGGACTTGGCGCAGCAGTTGGGGTGGGTGCGGTTGCAAAGTCTGTAGTTAGTATTGGCGCTGAATTTGAAGCATCAATGTCTAAGGTTGCGGCAGTATCCGGTGCTACAGGAAGCGATTTAGCCTTGTTAGAATCGAAAGCTCGCGAAATGGGAGCGAATACAAATAAAAGCGCGTCAGAGGCTGCCGATGCGTTGGGCTATATGGCTCTTGCCGGATGGGATACTCAGCAAATGCTAGGCGGAATAGAGCCGATTTTAAAATTATCTGCTGCCGGAAACATGGAATTGGGTAGGACGTCAGATTTAGTCACAGATTCGATGGCAGCGATGGGACTCACTGTTCAGGATTTACCTGGCTATCTCGATATGGTAGCGCAAGCATCTCGTAGATCAAATACTGAAATCGAGTCACTAATGGATGCGTTCCTAGTATCCGGTGGTCAGTTTGCTTCACTGAATGTTCCGTTAGCAGAATCTACTTCATTACTCGGTATCTTAGCCAACCGTGGTTATAAAGGCGCGGAAGCAGGTACGGCAATGAACGCAATCCTCACTAACCTGACCACAAAAGGTGGAGAATCCGGAAAGGCTATGAAGCAGCTCGGTATATCTATGTGGGACGCGCAAGGTAATTTCGTCGGACTTGAGGCCGGATTATTGAAGGTCAAAGATAAACTTTCAGGATTGACGCAAGAACAGCGTAACCAAGCGATTTCTATGATTGCTGGTAAGGAACATTTAAAAACTTTCCAAGCATTATTGTCGGGCCTCGGTGCAGAATACGGATCGTTAAAAGACGACATCAGTAATTCCAGCGGAGTTCTCGAGAAATTATACAAAATAATGACTGACAATCTCAAAGGCGACTGGGATACATTAAAGTCCGGGTTATCAGAAGCCGCGATAGCTATATTTCAACAACTTGTTCCGGCTTTACGTGCTGGATTGAAAGGTTTGTCCGGATTGGCGAGTTATATACCTAGCATTACCGATGCGTTTTTTAGTTTCGCAAAATCGCTATCATTCTTAAAGCCGTTATTAGTTCCGCTAGGTACATTCTTAGGAGTATTATTAACGCTAGTTGCCGGATCAGCAGCCTTAACCGCACTAGGCGCAGCTTTCTCTCTGTTAGTAAGCCCTATCGGATTAGTCGCTGCAGCAATTACAGCGGTCGTTTTAGCCTTTGCAACAGCTTATAAAAAATCAGAACCATTCCGGAAAGCAATAAACGGCATCGGAAGTGCATTTAAAGCTGTATCGACAATATTTAGCAATGGTCTTAAAGGATACGGAACAGCAAGAAATCTACTCGAAGAAGCCGGATTCAGCAAGGATCAAATAAGACTAATTCTAAAATTTTCTTACTCCTTAAAAGATGCGTTTGATAAGATTAGCGCAATTTTTAAGAGTACATCAAGCATTTTCGGAGGCGAACATAAAGCGTCTTTAGATATTCTAACAAAGGCTGGTTTCTCGGAGAACCAAATCGCACTTATCCGCAAATTCGGATACAGCCTAAAGGACGCATTTGACAAAGTAAAA
This sequence comes from Lysinibacillus sp., assembly GCA_032053185.1. Lineage (GTDB taxonomy): Bacteria > Bacillota > Bacilli > Bacillales_A > Planococcaceae > Lysinibacillus. The sequence goes on along the minus strand of DAMBVB010000029.1, from coordinate 24,525 downwards.
GGCGTAATCGACGGCATAGGCTCGATGATTATGGGTGGCGAGTCGAAGGATTTACTAACAGCCCTCGGATTCTCCCCGGAAATGGCTGCAAAAGTAGGTAAATATATTGACGGAATCAGAACTAAAATATCCGATTTACTATCAGCCTTTAACCAGGGCGGTATTGGTGGTGTATTCGACAAGATATTCGGAGAAGGTTCATTCGAATCACTTAAATCAAAATTCGAAGAAGTCAAATCGTATATTACCGAAAAAATAACGCAATTCAAGCCTATATTTGAACAACTAGTAGGTGCGTTCTCTACAGCATGGGATACGGTATCTGACATCTTAACAAGCGCGTGGGACATTATAGAGCCGATTTTGAGTGGTCTGTGGGACCGGATACAGATGCTCGGTGACATTGTAATGATTGTTTACGATAATGTAATAGCTCCAGCAATTTCGTTCTTAACGCAGCTATTCTCGACTTTATGGTCGATTGCCAAACCTATTTTAATGGCGCTATCTGTAGCATGGGAAGCTCTATCCGCAGTAATGAAATGGATGTGGGACAACGTATTGGCACCATTAGTTGACTTCATCTTAACTGGCGTCAAAAATGCGTTTGATGCGTTTACTGGCGTATTGGAAATCGTTCAAGGCGCATTCGACACACTAAGCGGAGCTATATCGTCAGCTTACGGACATGTAAAAGATTTCATCGGCTTTATCGGCAATGTTAAATTACCGGACTGGGTTACGAACGGAATCAGTGCAGGCGTAAACTTCGTAGGGGGATTAATCGGCGCTGGCGGAGATAAAGGCGGTAAGAAATCACACTACAGCGGTTTAGATTCTGTCCCATACGACGGATATTCAGCGCGTCTCCATAAAGGTGAACGCGTTTTAACTGCGCGAGAAAATCGAGAATATTCGGAAGGCAAAGGCAGCAACGGTGCTGGCGGTGGAGTCGTTATCACAGGCAACTCGTTTACTGTGCGTGAAGAAGCAGACATCGAAAAGGTTGCGTATCAACTAGCGAAATTAATCGAAAGGCAGGCGACGCAAATTGGCTAAGAACCGCATCGAGTTTTGGCTAAAGGATCGGCATAACGTTTAAACAAACGGGCAGGCATCGGCTTATATAGCTTTGCTTGCCTTTTCAAATAAAACGAACTGAGGAGCGATGAAATGACGACTCTTGATATTGAACGTATCCGCGCAGACTTAAAACGCTTAAAGGAAGAAAAGGCTGCAGCAGATATGGAACGAGGTTATTGTATCTTAGATCAACCGTCCTATAAGCCAGTCGTTAGTGATGTTTGGGCGCAGGAAGCATACTACAAACATTTGTCAGAGATTAAGATGTCTCTTGCGGAGTATGCAACTCTATTGCTAGATGCAAAAGAAGTAGTAGTGGTTGGAGAGCATCCGAAGCTACTTGAATGGCAAGCACTATTAAATATTGCAGGGGAATGTAAAGATAGATCGCTAAGTTTACGTTGTTTCTTTATATCGCAAATTTTTTTAAAGGCAGCTATAGAAGGTGATGAGCGGTTTGGGTACGCCAAATTAGCGGAATTGATAGATAAAGAAATCAATGATTATCCTTACCACGTTTCTAACAAAGAACGCTATGACGATGGTTATGGAGAAGGTACACAAGGAACATTTGATGAATACTACGAAAAGAAAAGGGAGGAATTAGCTTCATGGCTAATAGAACACTAAGAGATATTATGAAAGAATTGTCGGCGGAGCAAGTTAAAGCGGCTCAATTATTATTTGAGAATGATACCTTACCGCCTAAACAACGTCGCACTTATGAACAGATTGCCGATGAACTATGTATCGAAGTACGTACTCTATATAACTGGCGTAAACTAGACGCTATGTTAGACTACAAAGTCGCTATGACCGATACTTACACTAAGGAGCATAGAGCGCGTATCATGAGCGCCGTAATCCGTGAATCTGAGTTAGGTAACGCTTCAATGACGAAGCTATTTATGCAGAATCAAGGTATGCTTATCGACCGAGTGGAATATGAGGATAAGACGGAGAAAATTGACGAGGTAGCATTGGCGACTAAGTTAGCGAATTTTAAAGCAAAGCTATAAACAGCGATATATCAACGCTTTAGAGCGTTAAAGCGTTATAAATGCGAGGTTGGCTACGTGCTGACTTCGCTCTTTTTTTTATGCGTTAAAGTAGCGTTGGTGATTCCGTTTGATTCCGAAATACGAGAAAACATCGGGCAGAAGGCGCTGGCGGACGCGCTACCTTGAAAACAAATCGTTGTCTGACAATTTACATATGCGTCTATTTAACCGTCGTTTTATGTACAAAATTTACATAGTTCGTTTAATCGTATTTTGGACGATAGAAAACAGTTGTTTTTGTCTATAAACCCGTCTATAATAAGAAGTATATAAAACGTATGGACAAATAGACAGAGGGGCGAAGAACGTGAGAGTAATCGGATATTGTCGTGTAAGTACGGATGAACAAAATTTAGATATGCAAGTACAGGCGTTAGAGAAGTATGCTACGGAGAGGGACGCGGAATTAGTGCTATATACTGAGAAGGAAAGTAGCCGTAATGATCGTCCGGAATTAAGGAACGCAATGAAAGCATCTGCCAGCGGTGACTTATTCGTAGTATATAAGCTAGACCGACTAGCACGATCAACTAAGGAGCTATACACGCTAACAGATGAGTTAGAGAACAAAGGCGTACATTTCGTATCAATCGACGATAGCTTCGATACAACTACACCAACAGGTAAGGCGATGTTCGGTATGTTAGCAGTATTTGCAGAGTTTGAACGTGACATAATTCAACAACGTACGAAAGCAGGTCTTGAAGCTGCTCGTAAACGTGGAAAAGTCGGAGGTCGTCCTGCGATTGATGACAAGACAAAGCGTCAAGTTAAAGCGCTATTTGAAGCTGGTGAAAGCGCAACAGATATTGCTAAAGAATATTCAATCGGACGAGCAACAGTTTATAAGATTATAAATGATAAATGATGATGTTAAAAATGCGATCAAAAGCGATTAGTTTCGTTAATGGTCGTTCTTTTTTTTGCGTTAAAACTGCGTGACCCCCAAGGCCACCGATTCGGAACGGCGTCATCTGGTACTCGAGAATTACAAACACCATTTTTAAAACAAGCCGACTTTTTGCACTGTCAGACGCAATTCTAACGCATCGACATTCGCATAGCAGGATAGTTGTACGAGTGGAATTGTCTGAATGACGTTTAATATTAGATATTTACGGCAATCCTTCAAATGAGCGTTTAATTGACGTATATAAATAGTTCATTGGGGGTTTTAAAATGATTATGAGAACAGGCGACTTTTCTAAAAATACGGTATTGAAGAAGCAGTAATTCGTGGATATGCTAGAGACATTCGTAAGGAAGTTCCGGAGTTTGCTCCCAAAGATTCGATAGGTGCAATTTATAAAGGTAATGACGCAATACAAATAGATTGGATGTTGAGCGAGGTTGCTTCGGGAAAAAGACCGAGAGACGTTATGCCTATCGTAATTGAACGTTTGAATAAAGGTACTGCTGTTTATGTATCTCCAGTTAGCGCAGAAGTTATTCCATCTTCGACAACTATTCAAACAGCAAATAATGAACAACGCATTATAATAGAAGTAATTGTAAAGTTAGCGTAGTTTTAGCTTTACTTCTATGTGAGTCTAGCGTAGAATTATCGGTAAATATAAACCGTTAAAAACTACGAAGGCTATCGTCAGAATGACCGCTAAACTTACGTAGTATGATCGTTAAATATAATAAGTAAATCCCGCCGCCAAGCTTACCGTGGCAATTATGAATCGATTTCGTCGATGTTTGGTTATACAGTACATCATTTAAAATCGAAGCCGACAAATAGCGAATTCATCGCCATGATTGCAGACAAGATTCGTATTGATATGATGGCTAGTTAATCTATATCAAGGTTTGTAGCGTTGGGATGATCGGTAAATCTAATTTAGATAACGCTTATATAGCGAAAATTATAACGCCTTTTTAGACAGTTTACGCCAACTGTTTGGGGGGCGTATTTTTTATATTTTTAAATCCATTTTTAATCAAAAAATGGACCGTTAGATGTTGGATTGTTCAGTAAAAAAAATACAAACACGTAGACTATTCGCAAGGTATCTGCATTAAAAGCGTCAAGGCAGAGCATGTACGAACTCAATAGAAGAAAAAGGGTAAGTTTGAGGTGAATTTAAAGTGTAATTATACACTATATATGTTTTTTATATTGTTTTTATTTGAATAATAATCTCCTACCAAAGAGGGGTGAACAAATAGGTCTAATTCTTATGAACTAATTATAAAACAGCGTGGATTCATCTAGGAAAGCAATGAAAAGTTATTGCGGAAATCATGTCTAAAATGGCGTTTGAGAAAAAACTAAAAAAGTCTACTTTTTTCTGTTGCCTATGCTAAACCCATTTTAAAGATTAACGACGGAGTATTGAATTTATCGAAAAATATTCTCATATTTTAATTGGAGAATGGACATTTGGAGGGGGAATTCAGATGGGGTTATTTGATGGGATAATAGGGAATGCAAGTGAAGTAAATCTAGAAAAATTACAGGAAGAAGTTAAAGATTTATTAACACCTCATGAAACAATTAAGAATGCGTATAAAATTATAAGGGATACTTTTATTTTTACAGATAAAAGACTTATCTTAATTGATAAACAAGGAGTAACTGGAAAGAAAACGCAATATCATTCAATTCCATATAAGAGTATTCTTCATTTTTCAGTAGAAACTGCAGGTACGTTTGATCTAGATGCAGAGTTGAAAATTTGGGTTTCAGGTAATGAATTACCGATACAAAAAAACTTTAATAAATCAACTAACATAAATAAAATCCAACGTGTGCTAGCAAAATATGTATTAGGTTAGCGGTCAACAATACTGTTGGTGGTTTCTCTTTTTTTGAACGTATATAATTAAATTAGGTTATAATATATGAAGAGCGTAAACTTACAACTGAAATAACGCAGCTAGCAGAACCTTTATTTGAGATGCGGCTTGTCATTAATCTTTCGCACAAAGCCGATTCCGGACGCAATTACGCCGGGGCATCATTCATCTCTATTCTTTCGAAAGCCTAAATTATAAATGATTATTTCACTTTGTGAATTTTTTAGTTATTAATAGTGGGATTTATTCAATTAATGAAGCTTGATTTTAAAATTTGCGTAAAAGTATATCTTTTTATAGTATAAATCGACTAATATTGACGTGGGAATTAAAAGGATATGTGAATGTATTACTTACAAAGTATGGGTAAATTCTTTCTCAGAAGTGACAATTGTCTCTAAACAAATGTAAATAGATTGTATATACTTACAGATAGAGGGAAGGAGGAGGTAGCTTGATTCTAGTTCGAAATGATAACTTCGAAATAATCGAAGAAAATGGCAAGGTCTATATGCTCACTTATAGCGCTGGTTATCCATTAAAAGAATTTGATAGTATTTTACGTAGTCATCCCCGCCTTAAATTGTCAAATTTCTCAATATTAAAAAATGTCTTAGCAACAGAAAGCGCAAGCCCTGTTGAAATTGGCCGCTGGCTTCCAAATATTGAAGTAGAAATTGCACGAGATAATATGTCTGCCTCAATATTTGTTTATGAAACACACGATTATATACGAAAGAATAAAGAGAAATTAACTCAACAAATTCTAGAAACAATCGAGAATGAAGGAATTGTTCATGGGATATTAGATTTTGATATTTCTAAAATTGAGCCAGGAAAAGCATTTTTAATTGCACAAGGAACACCACCTGTTGCAGGGACAGATGCACAAATTACATATTTACCTAAACCAGAGAGAAAGCCAGTGATTCGCGAGGATGGGAAAGCTGATTATTATGACATGAACTTTATTTCTGAAATTTCAGAAGGTTCGTGGCTGGGCGAAAAAATCCCTGCGACATTAGGTGAACCAGGGGAAAATGTACTAGGCGAAATGATATTTGCAGTACCAGGTCGTGATTTTCCTATAAGATATGATAAAAAATCAGCTTATGAAGTGGAAGAGGGTGGGAAAATTGTCATCCGTTCTAAAATAGCTGGTGTATTAGATGATGTCAGTGGCATGATCGGTGTTAATCGACATTTGCCAATTAATGGAGACGTTGGCGTTGAAACAGGAAATCTCGAATTTAATGGCTCTTTAAGTATTAAAGGAACAGTTACATCAGGCTATACAGTCATTGCTACTGGAGATATTTCCATCGAAGGTGCTGAAGGTGTAAGCGGTGCCAAACTTATTAAATCCATTGAAGGAGACGTTTATATTCGTGGAGGGATTTTTGGTTTAGGCTCAACTATTGTAGAGGCAGGCGGTAATATTTTCGTTAAGCATGTCAATGAAGCAAATCTAGTTGCAGCTGACAGCATTCATATAGGATTTTATGCATTAGGGTCCCAATTCTCTGCACATTCAATCTTTGTGGATGAACGAAAAGGGAAAATTATTGGGGGCCGTGCAGTAGCTAAGAATACAATCGTCACAGCCATCTCAGGAAATCGTTTAGAGCGTCGAACGGACTTAATCATCGAAAGCGTTAATAAACAGGAAAGATACTCTATTATGCAAGAGAAGGCTGCACAGCTTAAATCGCTGCAATCAGAAATCTCTGAGCACGAGGAGAAAATTAAAAGCATACTACCTTTCCTTAACAAAATGTCTAAGGAACAGATAGCTTCATTTGAGGAAACAAAACAAAGCTTAACAAAATTGAAAGCGGATGCAGTGACAATTGACCATGAGGTTAAGCAAATAATGGATGAAATGCGTCATGCTGGAAAAGAAGAAATTATTGTGACGAAGGAAGCTCATCCTGGTACCTATATTCAAATTGGCAATAAATCATCCTTATTAAGTAAGATGACAAATGGTAAATTTCTTATTGAATTTGGTGAGTTAAATGTCTAAGGAATCTTTCATACCTGTATTTGCACATCGTGGGGCTTCAGCGTATACACTTGAAAATACTTTGAAGGCTTTTGAAATGGCTTTAGAGCTAGGGGCAGATGGGGTTGAATTAGATATCCAGCTTTCAAAAGAAGGAATTCCGGTTGTGTATCATGATCCACAGCTGTCAAGATTGGTTGGCATCAATAAGCTTGTGAACGAATGTACGATAGAGGAGCTAATGGGCTTCAAACTTGGAAAGCCTTGGAGGCGATTATTTTCGACATATAAAATTCCGACGTTCGAAGTAGTTTTAGCATGGGCAAATTCACAACAGCTACCGCTTAATATCGAACTAAAATCAACAATCCTCGAAAATAAAAGCGCACTTATTCAAATGATTCATGGGCTTACCTTGCCTGTCGGCAGTCATTTTTCATCGTTTCACTATGAGCTTCTAGAGATTGTGAAACAATATAAGCCGGACTGTGAAACAGCACTTATAGCGACAAAAAAATTAAAATGGGATTTGCTAAGTGATTACAAAGCCATTGACAGTGTTCATATGCATAAAAGGTATTATAAGCCAAGATATTTAGAGGCCTGTATAGTGAGTAAGAAAGCATGTCGTTTTTATGCAATTGATGGGGATGAAACATTTTTATTGAATCCGCACCCTTCTGTCATTGGTTGGATTACTGATTTTCCCGACAAAGTAATGGCGAAACAGCAACGTTAATCATTCTGATGAAGGAAGATAAAAATAGCTATCCAATAAGTCTTTTGAACTTAAAAGGATAGCTATTTTTATTTTTTTTGGAAGCGCGGAGCTACTTTTCCATTTTTTCGATCGCGGTGAAGTAAAAATCCTGCGAAAAAGCCAAAGCCGATAACAAAGAGAATAATGCCAACGACGAATTGTAGCCATAAAAATGGGAAAGGTGAGATGAGCTTACCAAATAATGTATCACGCATAAATTTAATGCCACCTGCAGCCATAAGACCTGGAATAAGCATTACAATAAATGCAGCTAAACGAGCCATGCATGTCCCTCCTTATTCCTAAATTTAATTGTACCTGTGGATATTGGAATGTCAAGAAAGGTTATAAAGCTTATAACTGATGTACCCATAACAAGTAAGGTATAATATAATTGTTATAACTGAATGTTTAGAAAATTCCTACTTAAACAAGAAAGTGCAATAATAGTTGATAAATTATAAAATTGTGAGTATTGTAAAAATAAATGGAGCAATATTATCCATTGTTAAACAATTTTAAATTCTTTCAGCTGGTGTCCAAATACCAGCTGAAAGAATTTAAAGATTCCAGACGCAATTATGCTGAGGCATAATTGATACATTTATTATACTGAATAGGGATGGGCATTAGGGGATGCACTTTCCAAAGCAAAGGGGCGAGTTTTCATGGAAATCTTCAAGTATATGGAAAAGTATAGTTATGAACAATTGGTATTTTGCCAAGAGGAAACATCAGGGTTAAAAGCGATTATCGCTATCCATGACACAACACTTGGGCCAGCACTGGGCGGGGCGCGTATGTGGACATATGCATCAGAAGAACATGCGATAGAGGATGCATTACGTTTAGCACGAGGGATGACCTATAAAAATGCTGCAGCTGGTTTAAACCTTGGCGGTGGAAAAACGGTTATTATCGGTGACCCATTTAAAGATAAAAATGAAGAAAAGTTCCGTGCACTAGGACGTTTCATCCAAGGGCTTAATGGTCGCTATATTACGGCAGAAGACGTTGGTACTACAGTGACAGATATGGATTTGATTCATGAGGAAACAAATTATGTAACGGGTATTTCCCCGGCTTTTGGTTCATCAGGAAACCCATCTCCAGTAACTGCTTACGGGGTATACCGTGGTATGAAAGCGGCAGCAAAAGAAGCATTTGGATCTGATTCACTAGAGGGGCGCACTATTTCTGTACAAGGTCTAGGCAATGTAGCCTACAAGCTTTGCGAATATTTACATAATGAAGGGGCAAAACTTGTTGTTACAGATATTAATCAAGCGGCAATTGACCGAGTTGTGAATGATTTTGATGCGACTGCTGTGGCACCAGCGGAAATCTATTCACAGGAAGTTGATATTTTCTCACCTTGTGCATTAGGAGCGATTTTAAATGATGCAACGATTCCTCAACTAAAAGCAAAAGTTATCGCAGGTTCTGCCAATAACCAGCTACAAGATTCTCGCCATGGCGATTATTTACATGAATTAGGGGTAGTTTATGCACCTGATTATGTCATTAATGCAGGTGGGGTAATAAATGTAGCTGATGAATTATATGGATATAACCGTGAGCGTGCGATGAAGCGAGTTGAAGGTATTTATGATAGTATCGAAAAAATCTTTGAGATTTCTAAGCGTGATGGTATACCGACATATGTTGCAGCTAACCGCTTAGCGGAAGAACGTATCGCCCGAGTATCTAAATCTCGTAGCCAATTTTTAAAAAATGAAAAAAATATTTTACACGGTCGTTAAGAGAACCGAAGTCGCATTGCTCGATTTTTATAGGAGCTTAATAGATTTATTAGTTTAACTAAATTTAAACTGCAAGGACAGATTATATACCTTAGGACCAACGGAACAGGATGCTTTAGCATTTTTCTCATAAGGGGGGAATCCATATGGCTCAAAATTATGATGTTGTCATTTTAGGAGGAGGTACAGGTGGCTATGTTGCAGCAATTCGAGCTGCACAGCTAGGCTTAAAAACAGCTATTGTCGAACGTGAGCGCCTAGGTGGAACATGCTTGCATAAAGGCTGTATACCAAGTAAGGCTTTACTTCGGAGTGCAGAAGTGTATCGTATGGCGAATAAAACGGCTGCTGAATATGGTGTTGATATAAAAGAAGTTACATTGCAATTCGACAAAGTACAGGCAAGAAAGCAAACGATTGTTGAGCAATTGAGCCAAGGTGTGAATACATTGTTGAAAAAGGACAAAATAGACGTTTATCAGGGAATCGGACGAATTTTAGGGCCGTCCATTTTCTCACCAATGCCTGGTACTATTTCTGTTGAAATGAGTAATGGCGATGAAAATGAAATGCTAGTTCCAACAAATGTAGTCATTGCAACCGGATCAAAGCCAAGAGAAATGGCGGGACTAACAGTTGATGGTAAATATGTGATGAATTCTGATCATGCATTGGAAATGGAAAATCTCCCAAAGTCATTGTTAATTGTTGGCGGAGGAGTGATTGGAATTGAATGGGCCTCTATGCTGTGTGATTTTGGGGTTTACGTTACGGTCATTGAATATGGACCATCCATTTTACCTGCAGAGGATACGGACATTGTCAAAGAAGTAACCAAGCAGCTTGAAAAAAGAGGCGTCCGCATTGTGACAAACGCTCGCTTAAATACGGGAACCTTTAAAATCGAAAATGATAACGTTTTCATTTCTGCGAAAGTTAGTGATAAGGATGAATTATTTGAGGCTGATAAAATATTGCTTTGTGTTGGACGTGAGGCAAATACACAAGGTATTGGATTAGAAAATACAGAAATCGAAGTTGAAAACGGGTTTATCCAAGTCAATGATTCGTATCAAACAAAGGAATCACATATGTATGCCATAGGGGATGTTATCGGTGGCTTCCAATTAGCGCATGTTGCTTCATACGAAGGGCTATCTGCTATTGAGCATATTGCAACGGGGAAAGCAGAGGCGCTTGATGTGCTAAATGTACCAAAATGTGTTTATTCTTACCCTGAGGTTGCAACTATTGGCTTAACAGAGAGGGCTGCTCGAGAGCAAGGTTATTCATTGAGGATCGGTAAGTTTCCTTTCAAGGCGATTGGAAAAGCGTTAGTTAATGGAGAGTCAGATGGCTTTGTGAAAATGATTGCCGATGAAAAAACGAATGATATTTTGGGAATTCATATGGTAGGGCCACATGTGACAGATTTAATTGGAGAAGCATCACTTGCAAAATTATTAGATGCAACGCCTTGGGAAATTAGCCAGGCCATTCATCCACATCCGTCACTCAATGAGGTACTAGTGGAATCAGCGTTAGCAGTGGATAATCGCGCGATTCATTTTTAATCTTTCAAAAAGTATTTTATGTGCCTAAAGTAGACAGCTACAAGTGCTTTTGTAGTGAAAGTGAAACGTCGGGAAGGGGTGTTCGTATGCAAGGTGTTCAAATTAAGCATGAGGATTTAGGTTTATCAAAGGAAGATGTACTTGCGATGTTCGAAACGATGTTAATGGCGAGAAGACTTGATGAACGTATGTGGTTATTAAACCGTTCTGGTAAAATTCCGTTTGTTATTTCTTGTCAGGGACAGGAGGCAGCACAAGTAGGGGCAGCCTTTGCTCTTGATCATAACAGAGATTATATTGCACCTTACTATCGTGATATGGGTGTTGTTTTACATTTTGGCATGACACCAAGAGAATTGATGTTATCCGCATTTGCTAAAGCAGAGGATCCAAACTCGGGTGGACGCCAAATGCCAGGTCATTTTGGACATAAGAAAAATCGTATTCTAACAGGCTCTTCGCCAGTTACTACACAAGTTCCACACGCGGTGGGAGTAGCTTTAGCAGGTCGTCTACAAAAAGAAGATTTTATTACTTTTGTTACCCTCGGTGAAGGATCTTCTAACCAAGGTGATTTTCATGAAGGTGCGAATTTTGCAGGAGTGCATAAGCTGCCAGTAATTATAATGGTAGAAAATAATCAATACGCAATTTCCGTGCCTGTAGAACGTCAATTAGGCTGTGCAAAAGTATCAGATCGCGGTATTGGCTATGGTATGCCGGGTGTTACGGTTGATGGAAAATGTCCGTTACAAGTCTATAAGGTTGTGAAAGAAGCGGCTGATCGCGCGCGTAGTGGTGAAGGTCCGAGTTTAATAGAAACAGTGACTTATCGCTTAACGGCTCATTCTTCGGATGATGATGATCGTCAATATCGAACTGCCGAGGATATAGCAGAAGGAAAGGCAAAGGATCCAATTCTGTTGTTTGAAAAGTATTTAACGGATGCAGGGGTTATGACAGAAACACTACGTGCTGAAATAGAAGAACGTGTCATGGCAGAGGTGAATGAAGCAACAGATTATGCAGAAGCTGCTCCGTATGCAACACCTGAGCATGCCTTGAAATATGTGTATGCACCAGTGGGCGGAGGTGATGTGTAATGGCAGTGATGTCTTATATTGATGCGATTACATTAGCGATGAAGGAAGAGATGGAACGTGATGAGCGTGTTTTCATTTTAGGAGAGGACGTTGGTCGCAAAGGCGGGGTTTTCAAAGCAACAGCAGGTCTTTACGAGCAATTTGGTGAACAGCGTGTCCTTGACACGCCGCTTGCAGAGAGTGCAATTGCAGGTGTTGGTATTGGTGCAGCGATGTATGGGATGCGCCCGATTGCAGAGATGCAATTCGCTGATTTCATCATGCCTGCCGTTAATCAAATTGTTTCTGAAGCGGCAAAAATCCGCTATCGTTCAAATAATGACTGGTCATGCCCGATGGTTATACGTGCACCATTTGGCGGAGGTATTCACGGAGCGCTCTATCATTCGCAGTCTGTAGAAGCACTCTTTGCGGGGACACCAGGGTTGAAAATTGTTATCCCATCAACTCCGTATGATGCAAAAGGTCTGTTAAAAGCAGCAATCCGCGATGAGGATCCAGTACTGTTTTTTGAGCATAAGCGTGCCTATCGACTCATTAAAGGTGAAGTCCCTGTAGACGATTATACATTGCTAATCGGTAAGGCAGATGTAAAGCGGGAAGGGGAAGACATTACTGTCATTACGTATGGTTTAGCTGTCCACTTTGCATTACAAGCGGCAGAGCGCCTAGCAGTAGATGGTATTTCAGCGCATATTCTTGACCTACGCACGGTATATCCACTTGATAAAGAAGCAATCATTGAAGCGGCCAGTAAAACAGGTAAAGTTTTACTTGTTACTGAGGATAATAAAGAAGGTAGCATTATGAGTGAGGTTGCAGCAATTATTGCAGAGCATTGTTTATTTGAGCTCGATGCACCAATTCAGCGACTTGCAGGACCAGATGTTCCAGCTATGCCGTATGCACCAACAATGGAAAAGTATTTTATGATCAACCCTGAAAAAGTAGAGCGTGCGATGCGAGAACTGGCTGCCTTCTAATATAGAAGAGCTTATTGCAAAATAGTATTGGGTTTTTTCAATGAATAAAAGCATTAAAGAAAGTTTTAGTCTCGGACGGATTAACAGCTAAATGGCTATCTACTCATCGGCGTAAATAGAGGCATATGAAAAGTCAAAAAAAACGTTATGTCATGTGTATTAGTTGATTTTCGTTCCGGCTGGGCGACTCCTTAGGGATTAGCGTCAGGGGAACGAAGGCTAAGATCATCACATCCCGTGATAACGCCTACGTGACCGCCCGAGCGGCTCATCGGACGCGTCCAGGAAGCTCTGCTCTGTGCCAAAGCGAAGCGGTAGCACCCAGTCGTAACGGAAATCAACCTACTTTATGGTGATGAGTTAATTATAATTATGATAGTAATGCGATAGAAAATTACACCTAGGCATAATATTGATGGGAGGAATAGATGATGGCTATTCAAAATATTACAATGCCACAGCTCGGCGAAAGTGTAACAGAAGGTACGATTGAAAAATGGCTTGTTAAGCCAGGTGATCCGGTAAAAAAATATGATCCATTGGCAGAAGTTGTAACAGATAAAGTAAATGCAGAAATCCCGTCTTCTTTTGAAGGAGTCATTACAGAGCTACTTGCAGAGGAAGGGCAAACGTTACCAGTAGGTGCAGTTGTTTGTTCCGTTGAAATAGCAGGTGACAGTGAGTTACCTCCTCCGCCCCCACCGAAAAAATCAACGGTAAGTACGGCAATTTTAAATGCAGGTGTACAAAAGAAACAAGAGACTCAGCAAACAGCTACAGCTACAGTAGCATCACAAAAAACAGTTCGACAGGATAAAGTGCGTTATTCACCTGCTGTTCTTCGACTTGCACAAGAGTATGAAATTGCTCTTGATCAAATTACAGGTACAGGTGAAGGCGGACGGATTACAAGAAAAGATTTAATGAAACTGATTGAAGCAGGAAATGTACCAACTTCTTTAGTTGAAGCACCGCCTGCAGTCAATACAGCTGTTCCACAGTCAGCGCCTACTTCACAGGAAAATTCTAAACCTGCCGCATCTGTACAACCAATTCAAGCACGGGATATTGAAATTCCAGTAACGAAGGTGCGCCGTGCGATCGCCAATAATATGGTTCGGAGCGTTCATGAAGTGCCACATGCATGGATGATGATGGAAGTAGATGTGACGGATCTAGTTGCATATCGTGATAGCATCAAGACAGCGTTTAAGCACAAGGAAGGCTTTAATATTACGTATTTTGCTTTCTTCGTAAAAGCAGTTGCTCAAGCTCTAAAGGAATTCCCGATGATGAATTCCGTGTGGTCAGAGGACAAAATTATTCAAAAGCATGACATAAATATTGCCATTGCAGTGGCAACAGATGATGCATTATTTGTTCCTGTTATAAAACACGCTGATGAAAAATCAATAAAAGGTATCGCCAAGGAAATTCACGAGCTTGCAATGAAAGTTCGTGCCGGAAAACTAACGATCGAAGAGATACAAGGTGGTACATTTACGGTCAATAATACGGGGGCGTTCGGCTCTGTCCAGTCGATGGGCATCATTAATTACCCACAAGCGGCTATCCTTCAGGTGGAAAGTATTGTAAAAAAACCCGTTGTTTTACCTGGCGGCATGTTTGCTGCAAGAGATATTGTAAATTTATGTTTATCTTTAGATCATCGTATTCTTGATGGACTTGTCTGTGGTAAATTCCTAAATAGAGTAAAAGAAATACTCGAAAATACAAATAAATCTTCAACGTCAGTCTACTGATGACTTGTCGGAAGCCTGTTGTATAACGGTTTCCGATTTTTTTTTGCTTTTCGAGTCGCAATTTGTCATGTAGAATAACAAATAGAAACTACTAAGGGGGGAAGCTGATTAAGCGTCCGCATGTCAAACAACATGAAAAATATTGAATTTGAAAAGCCGTCTTATTCAGAATGGCAAGATGCAGCAATCTTGGCTTTACAAGGGAAAGCATTCGAGTCTCTTTTAACGAAAACAAGTGAAGGTATTACATTAGAACCTCTTTACACGCAAGAAAGTTTAGTAGCAAAACTTGGTGAAGAACTTGATAAACAAGTTGCTACAATCCGTTCCCTACAAAATAACGAAGCATTTCAAGTGGCACAGCAAATATATGCTGATACTAGTGAAGCATTTTTTGCACAGCTTGATGATAGCTTAGCTCGAGGCAATGAAGTAGTAACAATTGATAGCCGTGTAAATTTCGAATGGACTGAAGAAGTATTGGTACAATTAGGGGCTTATTTCTCAGAATATTCGTTTAAAATTGTGGTTGAAAATTCAAATGATCCATTATTAGCAGTGTTCGACAAAATAGCAGTTAATCAGCGAGAAACTATCAAAGGTTTCATCGTATCTAAAAATCCTATCTCTTTAAATGGTTACCCGAGCGTGCGCTCGATCGGTGCGGACACAACGGTTTATCATAATGAAGGAGCAAATGCTGTGCAAGAGTTAGCCTATGCACTGGCATTAGCCGCAAAATACGCCAAACAAGAACAAAGCTTTGAAGCGTTCGCGAAGAAATTTTATGTATCCTTCGCAGTGGATACACAGTTTTTTACAGAGATTGCAAAACTCCGTGCTTTTAAAGTACTTTGGAAAGCGTTTTCATCCGCTTATGGCGTATCTAATTGCGTAAAAATTCCAACGATTGCCGAAACATCGTTACGAAGCTTCTCGAAGTTGGATGTTTATGTAAACTTATTGCGGTCAGCAAATGAAGCACTTTCAGGCTTAATTGGCGGTGCGGATGTCTTTACAGTTCACCCTCATGATGCATTAACGAAGCCAACAGATCAATCGATTCGTATTGCCCGAAATGTATCTTTAATCTTAAAAGAAGAAACAAATGTTTTAAAAGTTATAGACCCAGCTGGCGGCTCTTACTTTATTGAGTCATTAACAGCAGATTTTGTGAAAGAAGCTTGGGCATTATTTATAGAAATTGAAGCGGCTGGAGGCATTGATGCTTACACTGCATCTGGAAAGCTTGAGGAGGAACTAGAAAAATCCTATCAAGCTCGTATCAAAGCAGTACAAACACGAAAACTATCATTGATTGGTACAAATATTTATGCCAATCCAGCAGATGTACTTGAAAGTGAAACAAACCCAGCATTTGCAGAAATTAAGCGAATTGCTAAACCTTTTGAGCAGTTACGTGCGGAAATGACAGCGGCAAATGTGCAAACAGGAATCTTAGCATTAGGTACGCTAAAAAGTTCAAAAACACGTGCCGATTTCGTGTCAGGTTACTTAAACACTGTAGGTCTAGTACCAGAAAAAAGTGAACCAGTGGCGACAGCTGAAAAAGCGTTAGCTTGGTTAAACGCTATAGAAGCAACATATGTGGTAATTGCAGGTAATGATGTCGATACAAAAGAATTAGTACCAGCCATTTTAGCAGGCAAACCAGCTAACGTAATTCTTGATGTTGCAGGTAAATTTAACGACGAAGAGGAAGCTTGGTTAGCAAATGGCTTAAACGGTTTTATGTTCGCAGGACAGAATATGATCGAAACATTAAACTCAGTGTTTGCTAGCGTGAAGGAGGTTCAACGATGAGTAAGCCAAATTTTAGTGCAATTGAAATCGAAAAAGTTTTAACAGCAGAAACTCCTCAAGCGTCAGAAGAAAAATTCATGACCAATGAAGGCATCGAAATTAAAGATATTTACACAAAAGAAGATATTAAAGAGGCAAAACATTTAAATGATGTAGCAGGTATTGTGCCAAATACGCGCGGTCCATACCCTACTATGTATGTGGCTCGTCCTTGGACTGTTCGCCAATATGCTGGTTTCTCAACAGCTGAAGAATCAAATGCATTCTACAAACGTAATCTAGCAATGGGTCAAAAAGGTCTTTCTGTTGCTTTTGACTTAGCAACTCACCGTGGCTATGACTCCGATCATCCTCGTGTAACAGGGGATGTTGGTAAAGCTGGAGTAGCAATTGACTCGGTAGAAGATATGAAAATTTTATTTGACCAAATTCCTTTGGATCAAATGTCAGTTTCTATGACAATGAATGGTGCTGTATTACCAGTTCTTGCATTTTATATCGTGACTGCTGAAGAGCAAGGTGTTACACCAGCGCAATTATCGGGTACGATTCAAAACGATATTTTAAAAGAATACATGGTTCGAAACACATATATTTATCCACCAGCAATGTCGATGAAAATTATTGCAGATATTTTTGAATACACAGCGAAATATATGCCAAAATTTAACTCAATTTCGATCTCTGGTTACCATATTCAAGAAGCGGGCGCAACAAATGACATCGAGCTTGCTTATACACTAGCAGATGGTCTTGAATATGTGCGTACAGGGCTAAAAGCTGGAATCGATATTGACGCCTTTGCACCGCGTTTATCATTCTTCTGGGCAATCGGTATGAATTATTACATGGAAGTAGCAAAAATGCGTGCTGCACGTCGAATTTGGGCACAAATGATGTCAACGTTTAATCCGAAAAATCCTAAGACATTAGCACTTCGTACACACTCACAAACATCTGGTTGGTCTTTAACAGAGCAAGATCCATTTAATAATGTGACACGTACATTAATCGAAGCGAATGCGTCTTCAATGGGGCATACACAATCCCTGCATACAAATGCACTTGATGAAGCGATTGCGCTACCAACTGATTTCTCTGCACGTATTGCACGTAACACACAGCTGTTCCTTCAAGAAGAAACGGCGATGACAAAGGTCATTGATCCGTGGGGCGGTTCGTACTATGTGGAGAAATTAACAGAGGAAATTACAAAATCTGCGTGGGCATTAATTGAAGAAATCGAAGAACTAGGCGGTATGGCGAAAGCGATTGAAACAGGTCTTCCAAAAATGAAAGTCGAAGAGGCTGCGGCAAAACGTCAAGCGAAAATCGACTCTAAAGCAGAAACAATCGTTGGTGTCAATAAATATCGTTTAGAAAAAGAAGAACCAATCGACATTCTTGACATTGATAATACAGTAGTTCGTCAAAAGCAAATTGAACGTTTAGAAGCAATGAAGGCAACGCGTGATGAAGCTGAAGTACAAAAACATTTAGCACGATTAACAAAAGCGGCGCAAGATGGTGAAGAAAACTTATTAGCGGTAGCTGTAGATGCAGCGCGTGCTCGTGCTTCTTTAGGTGAAATTTCTGATGCAATCGAAGTTGTCTCAGGTCGCCATAAGGCAGTAATTCGTTCCATCTCTGGCGTTTACTCTGCAAACTTCTCAGATGAAGAGCAAATTGCTGAAGTGAAACAAATGACAGAGGAGTTCCTTGAGAATGAAGGTCGTCGACCACGTATTTTAGTAGCGAAAATGGGACAAGATGGGCATGACCGTGGTGCAAAGGTTGTGGCAACAGGATATGCTGACTTAGGCTTTGACGTAGATATTTCACCACTATTTATGACACCTGCTGAAGCAGCTCAAATGGCTGTGGAAAACGATGTACATGTCATTGGTGTATCTTCATTAGCAGCTGGTCATAAAACGCTAGTGCCTGAATTAGTAGCAGAGCTTGAAAAGCTGGGCCGTGAAGATATCATTATTATTGTTGGTGGTGTAATTCCAGCACAAGATTATGAATTCCTTTATAACGCTGGCGCAGTAGCGATTTTTGGACCTGGTACAGTTATTCCTGTATCGGCACAAAAGATTATTGAAGAGATTTACAAACGTTTAGGCTATGAGGAAGTGTCTGAATAATGGACAAAAACAAAGGAATGCCTGAAAGTGCGCTATTTGTTATGGGCGGAGTAGAGGCAACTCACGACGGAATGCAATATGGTACACCGAAAAAATTCCGCAAGAAAAAAGCAGACAATTTAAACATACAGGAGCTTGCACGAGCAGTACGTGCAGGCTCTCGTACACATTTGTCAAAAGCTATTACACTCATTGAAAGTTCGAATGCAACACATAAAGTGCAAGCGCAAGAACTTCTACAAGAGCTTCTAACACATACAGGAAACAGTGTCCGTATTGGGATCACAGGCGTTCCTGGTGCGGGAAAGAGTTCGTTCATTGAAGCTTTCGGAACGATGCTTTGTGAGATAGGGAAAAAAGTGGCAGTCCTTGCGATTGATCCAAGCTCTTCATTATCGGGAGGAAGTATATTAGGCGATAAAACTCGAATGGAGGAGCTCGTGAAAAAGCCTAATGCATTTGTTCGTCCCTCTCCATCGGCTGGTACCCTAGGGGGTGTTCATAAGAAGACACGTGAAACGATGCTTGTTTGTGAAGCGGCTGGCTATGATGTTATTTTAATAGAAACAGTCGGTGTTGGACAAAGTGAAACGTATGTCCGCGGTATGGTTGATTTCTTCTTGCTGTTAGTTTTAACAGGTGCCGGAGATGAGTTACAAGGCATGAAGAAAGGCATTATGGAGTTAGCGGATGCCATTGTTGTTCATAAGGCTGATGGTGATAATGTTCGCCTGGCTAAAAAAACGGTATCCGAGTATAAGCAAATTTTACATTTCTTGCAGCCTGCAACTCCTGGTTGGATGTCCACAGCAATGCCAGTAAGCTCGTGGGAAAAACGGGGTCTCGACAAAGTCTGGAATACAATAGGGGAGTTCAGACAAACCGTTGAGGCAAATAATTACTGGTCAATCAGACGTCAAAATCAAACAAAAGATTGGTTCCAATCGATGATTACCGATCATTTAATCGATATGTTTTATGGTAATCCACAACGTAAAACACAGGTGCAATTTTTAGAACGTCAAATTTTAAGTGGACAGTTGACAGTCACACAAGGTATTGATCGTTTATTTAACGATGAACAATCACAGAAATAATAGGATTATGAGCAACTAGCTGCACAAATCTGTCACTAACTGCTATGATAGGAGATGAATGTGCGTCGACTATCTAAAGCTAGTATGTTTCACTTCTTTTAGCTGAAAGAAGTGAAAGCCTCTGAACACTAATTATGCCGAGGCATAATTGATGATGACGCGAACTTGAAAGGAGCTATCGCTATATGGATTACGATTTATTTATGCAGGAAATTTTAAAAACAGCACGTGCAGAAATTGAGGGTGCTGGTTATGAGCAGCTTCGCACGCCAGAAGCTGTTGAAGAGGCATTTGCTCGTCCAGGCACAACTTTAGTCATGGTAAATTCAGTATGTGGCTGTGCAGGAGGTATCGCACGTCCAGCAGCAGCACAATGCGTACATTACGATAAACGTCCAGACCATCTTGTAACGGTATTTGCTGGTCAAGACAAAGAAGCAACTGCAGCTGCTCGTTATCACTTCGGTGAAGATCATTTACCATCCTCCCCATCATTTGTGTTATTAAAGGATGGACAAGTAGTAGCAGAAGTTGGGCGCTATGAAATTGAGGGTCATGACCCAATGTCAGTAGTAACAAACTTACAAGCAAACTTTGAGGAATATTGCGACGAACTTTAATTTTATTCATAGAGAT
This sequence comes from Lysinibacillus sp., assembly GCA_032053185.1. Taxonomy (GTDB): domain Bacteria; phylum Bacillota; class Bacilli; order Bacillales_A; family Planococcaceae; genus Lysinibacillus. Next base: position 3,918 of record DAMBVB010000029.1, on the reverse strand, counting down.
AAAAGAGAAGCTATTCTCTAAGTAGGAAGCCCCGCAGCTACAAAACATCTGCGGAGGCTTACTACTTAGTTCATAGATAATCGTCTCTTATATTCAAGATACTAGTCAATTGACATTCGGAATATTTGAAATATTGGCTAAATGATTCACCTAAAGTTCGAAATGAATAAAATTAACAGGTGTCTTGATTAGAAATATTGGGCATTATTGTGGTGAAACCCATTGTTTTTCTAAAACTATATATTGCGGCTCATCACTAAAAGTTGTGGGTGACATTTGTAAAAACCTATTCAATGAATATTAGTTGATTGGAGTGGAGGCTGGGCGACTCCTTGGGGAAAAGCAATAGAGGAACGAAGGCTAAAACCATCACGTCCTGTGATAACGCCTTCGTGACCAACATCGTGTTGGCCCGAGACCCTGGAGCGAGCAACGCGAGTGAAGCGGCTCATCGGACGCCCCCAGGAAGCTCTGCTCTGCGCGAAAGCGAAGCGTCAGCGGCAAAGTTTTATCTGTGCGTAAGCGAAGCGGCAGCAACAAAGCTCCCAGCCGGAACGGAAATCAACCCCACGTTATGGTGAAGTGCCTATGTTTGTAGTGATATATAGCCTTCAACACGTTTGTAAAATAAAAGATGGGAGGCAGTCGACTTGAAGAAGTTTTCAATCGGCTATCGTACATTAAAAACGGCATTTGGTGCAGCAATCGCTATTGCCATTGCCCAATACTTTGAATTAGCTTCTTATGCATCTGCTGGTATTCTAACAATATTATGTGTACAGCCAACGAAGAAAAAATCTCTTCATGCTGCTTATACACGATTCGTCGCAAGTATTATCGGTATGCTTTATGCATTTTTGAGCTTTGAGCTATTTGCCTATCATCCGCTTACATTTGCAGGTATGCTAATCGTTTTTATTCCAACAATTGTGTCGTTAAAGGTAGCAGACGGCTTTGTCTCTAGTGCAGTAATTATCATGCATATTTATGCAGCTAAAAGTTTTTCATTGGCACTTGTTTCTAATGAATTCGCATTAATGGCGATTGGTTATGGTACGGGAATAGCTATAAATATGTATATGCCAGACATCGAAAAGGAATTAAATTACTATAGAGTTAAAATTGAGGAACTTTATAGTAAGATTTTTTTAGCAATTGCCAACTATTTAAGAGAAGGCGATACATTGTGGGATGGGCAGGAAATTATTGAAGCGATTCAAGCATTAAATAGTGCGAAATCCCTAGCGTTTAAAGATGTTGAAAATCATTTTACGAGACGAAAAAATGATTACTACGTGTATTTTGATATGCGTGAACAGCAACTAGAAATTATCGATAGGGTTCTTCCGAAAATAACGGCCTTACCTGTTATAGTACAAGAGGCAGTGATCGTTGCTGACTTTTTGCAAGACCTTGGTGAGCATGTACATTCTGGAAATACGGCTAGTCATTTTAGAGAGAAATTAGAGCAGGTAAAGCTAGATTTTGCCCAATTACCTTTACCGAAAAATCATGAACAATTTCTAGCACAAGCGGCACTCTATCAATTTATAGAGGAAATGGATCGATATTTGGAAATAAAGCAGACTTTCAAGGGATTGAAGGTAAAGAAAGAGCGCCCGCAATAATGCGGACGCCTTACTTTTCATTATACTAGCATTGATAAGCCGAATGCTAGAGATGAAATTACCATGATTGCGACCATCGTATAAACAACGATTTTTTGAAATTTTTTATTACTCATAGGCTCGTTCGCTCCTTCGTTTCTTATAAATAGTTTAGCAAATCTGAAAAAATTCTCAAGTGGTAGAGTTTTGATGAAAAAGTCTGTAAAATAGAGTATGTACCATAACAGAAGGAGATGTCACCATGGAGAGAGTAGATCATATTGGGATTGCAGTCCGTGATCTTGATGAACGCATTACATATTATACAGCAACTTTAGGCTTAAAGCTGCTGAAAGTGGAAGAAGTAGAATCCCAACAGGTTCGTGTTGCATTTATTGATGCGGGTAATGTAAAAATTGAGTTATTAGAACCAATGAGTGAAAAAAGTACTATTCACGGATTCATCGAAAAACGTGGAGAAGGTATTCACCATGTAGCTTTCGGTGTAACAGGGATTCGTGAGCGTATGGCTGAGCTTCGAGAAAAAGGCGTACGTCTTTTGTCCGACGAGCCAGGACCAGGTGCTGGTGGTGCAGAGGTTGCTTTCATGCACCCGAAATCATCTTTCGGTGTGTTATATGAATTATGCGATAAAAGTGGAAAAGGAGATAAGTGATCACTATGGATATGTTCGACAAAATTAATGACTTGTATGACCGTAAGACAGTAATTGAACTAGGTGGCGGCTATGAGCGCATCGAGAAGCAACATAATAAAGGGAAATTAACTGCTCGTGAGCGTATTGAACTATTACTAGACGAAGGTACATTTTTTGAGATTAACCCATTCATTACACACCGTACTGTAGACTTCGGCATGGACAAGATGGAAGGTCCTGGTGATGGTGTAGTAACAGGCTTCGGTAAAATTAATGGACGTCCAGTATACTTATTCTCTCAAGATTTCACTGTATTTGGTGGGGCGCTTGGTGAAATGCACGCAAAAAAAATGGCAACAGTGATGGATCTCGCTGCAAAAAATGGTACACCTTTTATCGGTATTAATGACTCAGGTGGCGCTCGTATTCAAGAGGGTGTACTTTCACTGGATGGTTATGGTCATATTTTCTATCGTAATGCAATCTACTCTGGGGTAATTCCTCAAATCTCAGTTATTATGGGGCCATGTGCTGGTGGTGCGGTATATTCCCCAGCTATTACAGACTTCATTCTAATGGTTGATAAAACATCACAAATGTTTATTACAGGACCTAAAGTTATCGAAACGGTAACAGGTGAAAAGATCTCTGCTGAAGATTTAGGTGGTTCTAAAGTAAACAACGCTGTTAGTGGTAACGCACACTTCCGCGCACCATCTGAAGAAGAAGCTATTGATCAAATTAAGAAACTATTAAGCTACTTACCACAAAATAATAAAGAAAAAGCTCCGCGTCAGGCACGACCAGAGGGTGATGACTATCGTCCAGAAATCGTGGATGCTGTACCAATCGAAACAACTCGTCCTTATGATGTACGTAAAGTAGTCGAGCAAATAGTGGACGAAGGCTCATTTATGGAAGTTCATGCAGAATTTGCGAAAAATGTAGTAGTTGGTTTTGCGCGTATTGCTGGTGAATCAGTTGGTCTTGTATGTAACCAACCTAAAGTATTAGCTGGTGGATTAGATATTGATTCTTCAGACAAGGCTGCTCGTTTCATTCGTACTTGTGATGCTTACAATATACCAATCATCACTTTTGAAGACGTTTCTGGTTTCTTCCCAGGGGTTAAACAAGAGCATGGTGGTATCATTCGTCACGGAGCGAAAATCCTGTATGCATACTCAGAAGCAACTGTACCGAAAATTACAGTGATTCTGCGTAAAGCATACGGCGGTGCGTACGTTGCCCTTAACTCGAAATCAATTGGGGCCGACTTAGTGTTTGCTTGGCCTAACGCAGAAATTGCGGTTATGGGTGCAGCAGGTGCAGCTAACATTATCTTCGCGCGTGAAATTGTAAAATCAGAAGAGCCAGAAGCAACACGTGCAGCGAAAATTGAAGAATATAAAGAAAAATTCGCAAACCCTTACGTGGCGGCATCTCGTGGTATGGTAGACGATGTTATCGATCCACGTGATACACGTATTAAGCTAATTCAAGGACTAGATATGTTATCCAACAAACATGAAACACGTCCAGAGAAAAAGCACGGAAACATCCCTCTATAATATTTGTAAAAGTCTAGTATTCATTGGATAAACTGTACCCTATAAGATAGACACTTTGAAAAAAGTCTATCCTATAGGGTAC
>DAMBVB010000028.1:0-49616 GCA_032053185.1 Lysinibacillus sp. | reverse complement strand
GTACGTACGGTGGTTGGAGAGGTCGGGAGTTAATCACTCCCTCCTACTCGATTTTCCTTGTTGTTCAAAGAGCTGTACAATTTCAATAATAACTTGAGTTGCTTTTTCCATTGTTTCTGCAGATACATATTCGTATTTACCGTGCATATTTTCGCCACCAGCAAAAATGTTTGGTGTTGGTAAGCCCATGTAAGAAAGCTGAGAACCATCAGTACCACCACGGATTGGTAATGTAATTGGAGTAATATCTAACTTCTCCATTGCTGTACGTGCAATATCAACGATTTCTTTAACAGGCTCAATTTTTTCGCCCATATTATAGTATTGATCTTCCATAATAATGCTTAAAGCATCCTCGCCATATTGGGCTTTAATTGTTGCCGCAGCATCAAGCATTAATTGTTTTTTCGCTTCGAACTTTTGACGATCATGGTCACGGACGATATAAAAAAGCTCAGTATGCTCGATTGCACCGTTAAAGCCCATTAAGTGAATAAAGCCCTCATAGCCCTCCGTTTTTTCTGGTACGGCATCAGTAGGCATTTCATTTTGGAAGGCGATCGCCATTGTGATGGCATTGACCATTTTATTTTTCGCAGAACCAGGGTGTACACTCGTACCTTTTGTCACAACCTTTACGCCTGCAGCATTAAAGCTTTCGTATTGTAGCTCGCCAAGTGGTCCGCCATCCATCGTATACGCATAGTCGGCTCCAAATGCAGCTACATCAAATTTATGAGGACCGCGGCCAATTTCTTCGTCAGGTGTAAACGCTACACGCAATTGACCATGTTTAATAGAAGGAGTGTTTACTAGGTATTCCATAGCCGTCATAATTTCTGCGATACCAGCTTTATCGTCAGCGCCTAATAATGTAGTTCCATCCGTTGTAATTAACGTTTGACCTACATAATTTTTAAGCTCAGGAAAATCTGTTGGTGACATCGCAAGATTTTCATTGAGCTGGATCGCTCCACCATCATAGTTATCAATGCGCTGTGGATTAACGTTTGTGCCAGTAAAATCTGTTGTCGTGTCCACATGTGCTAAAAAGCCAATAGTAGGCACTTTTTTATCTGTATTTGCTTCGAGTGTCGCAAATAAATAACCATTTTCATCTAATGTAATGTCAGTTAAACCTATTGCAGCAAGTTCATCTTTTAGTACATGCAATAAGTCAAATTGCTTTTGTGTTGAAGGGGTTGTTTCGCTTGTGAAATCCGATTGTGTATCAATTTTTGCATAACGAATTAAACGCTCAATTACTTGTTCTTTCATAAATAGGGCCTCCTAATGTGTATGTTTAATTTCTTTCAGCCTCCGGACACAACTATGCCGAGGCATAATTGATATTATTGTAACACTTTACTTCGGAGTTCGGAATATTGAAGAATGCTAAAGGCAATTAGTACTTGGGCACTGTAATATGTCAGCATAATAACCTCGTGTGAAAATGGTAAAGGCATAACAAATTTATTAATAGCTAAATAGGAATCTGATGAAATAAAGAGCAGAGCGCCAATCGTTGCAAATGTAGAATCTGTACGAATCGCAGTCCAACCCATCGTTAATATGACCGCAATATAGGCAATTATCGCGATACCAAGCACGACTTCGCCTGATGAAAACACTATACCTGCAATCCACACAGCCATACTTGCACCGTAAACGAGTAAGACAATCTTCGCCCAAGTAGGTATTTGTCGTTCATTAGTAGAAAAGAAGGCGAGGATATAAAAAATATGCCCGATTAAGAAGCTTGTTAGCCCAATTAGAAACCACTGTAGCGTATAATCACCGACCATACAAAATGCAAGTCCGATGACAATCAGGTATTGATACTTTTTAATACCTAAATTTTTTACTGTAGCGGCTAATATAATAATTAAAAGCATTGGAATGACTTTAAAGACAAGTATCAAGCTTTCTGGAATATAATGAGGGAAAAAAATGTAATAAAGACCGAACAAAATAATAAATGCTACTAAAATTTTTTTAGACAAATTTCTCATCTCCTTTTCTTTGAAATTCTTTATCAATGTTAGAATTTCCTTTATTTCTTTTGTAAAGGACATGCACAAGAGGGACCCATTCATCTTATGTATGAAACTTTTTTAGTATGTAACCGTAAATAAGTGGACGGTAAGGTAAGAAAGGGTGAACGAAATGACCAAGCTATTAATAGCTTCGGCAGTTATTGGACTAATCGCGAGTATTTTATTAACACCGCTTATAACGAAAAAGCGAGAAGACGGATCGAAAAAGGTAATCGGATACTTCTTTATCGGTGTATTTGTACTAGGATTTTTAGCTACTGGTATAACAGTTTATGTGACAAAAATGGATGTAAACTGGCTTGCTTTTTGGCCCGCTTTTATGCTATTAACAGTAGGCGGCGCCCTTCTTGCAAGTGGTATAGAAAGAAAAGTAAAGGGTGTTTTATTTTTAGCTAGTTTAGGTGTTGCAGTGTATGTATTATCAGCGCCTTTATGGAATGCTAATGAAAAATTCAAGTCAGCTGAAATGAAGGAAGAGGTTGAAATAAAACCATTCGATGAAACACAAACACCAGCTAGTGTTCCTCCAAAATTTGCGCGCAATAAGATGAAAAAAGCGTTTGGACAAGTACCAAATACGAGTTATTATGAGCTAGGGCGCTTACAAATTCAAAAAGTGAATGGCGAGTATGTTTATATAGCACCAGTTGAATTCTCTGGTTTCTTTAAATGGATGAACGGCGATACGACTCCTGGTTACTTTATAATGAGTGCAACGGATTCAGCGGACAATCCTAAGTTTGTTAAGCAAGAAATGAGGTATGTCCCGTCTGCTTATTTAAATTCAAATTTAGAGCGTCATATACGTTTACAACATCCATTCCTTGTTTTTTGTGGCGATGTACAACTTGAAATAGATGATGAGGGTAAACCATACTACATCCGTTCATATGGTGAATTTATTTCTGCACGTAATGGCTTCGATGTAAAAGGGATCGTGCTTGTAGATGCGCTAACAGGAAAATCAGAAGTGATTAGGCTGGAAGATGTCCCAGAATTTATCGATGGAGCGGTTTCTCCAGAGACAGTAAGTTTACAAAATAGTTATTTCGGTAATTATGTACATGGATTTTGGAATAGTAAGTTTGGTAAGAAAGATGTAAAACTTCCTTCTGATGAGGGAACAGAGGCAAATGTTAGCCCAATTTTTGATGAGAAGGGCGAAATGTATTATTTCACAGACTTTACGAGCCCTAAAGAGGGTGTCGATTCAATGCTTGGCTATTCCTTAACAAATGCCAAAACAGGTCAAGCAACCTATTATACTGGAAATCAAGATGCTTCTTATATGGATTCACAAGGTAACTTACAAATTATCGAGAAGAAATTTATCGAGAAAAAATGGTCTGGAGAAATGCCGGTATTGTATAACTTTTACGGTGAGGCTAGCTGGTTGACTGCGGTACTCGACTCAAATGGTTTCTTACAAAATTATTTCATCGTATCCGCGGCAAATCCTGAAATTTCCGTATATGCGACAACTCCTAAAGAGGCATTGAAATTATATAAAACAGCCTTAAGTCGCGGTGGAGCTACAGTCGAAGGAAGCTCACATGCAAAAGAGAAAAATGCGAGTGGAAAGGTGCTTCGCGTTTACAAGGAACGTCTCGGAGATTATACAGTTGTATCGTTTTTACTAAATAACGGTGAAAACTATTTAGTAAGCTCAGAAACAGAACCGCTGGCAATTTATTTGCAAGCAGGTGATGATGTCATTCTCACTTATGGTGATACAGGAGAGCAGTTCTTACCAGTTCGGTCACTGATTATTAAAGGATTACAATAGAAATATACCAATTTCGCCTTGGCGTAATTGTTGCTGTCGCGACAAAAAAAGACGATCTAGTCGTACTATACTACGAAGGTCGTCTTTTTTATGTTGGCTGGGATTCTATATAACGAAGCATTTTTTCCTGGTGATTAGTAAAAAGTACTTTTCATACGAAAGTAACTTCACACAGTTTGTCGATAAAATCATTTCCAATTGAAACCTTTTTTTGCTAAAAATTCATTGATATGAGGACGGCGTTGTTCAATTAAAAAATCAGCCATTTGCTTTGTCCAGTTATCCATTTTTCGATTGGATGAGCGAGTATTGTAGTATGCTTCCATTGTGTCGTTGTAAGCTGGTAAAAGCTCCTCGTATTTTTCTACGTTGTATACATTTTCATGTAATACTGCTGCAACCGGTAAACGAGGTTTTACTTCATTGCGACGAGCAGGAACCCCAATTGTTAAGCCGAAAAGTGGGAAAACATAGTCAGGTAGATTGAATAATTCGCTGATTTCTTCAGGCGCATTACGCACCCCGCCAATATAACAAATTCCATACCCCATAGATTCTGCAGCCACGACAAAGTTTTGAGCAAATAATGATACATCAGCTACTCCAACAAGTACGTTTTCTGCCGAATCAGCCACAATATCTACGCCTTCTAATTTGCCTGCTGATTGAAGACGCTTGAAATCTACGCAGAAGACAAAGGCACCGCCAGAAGTTTCGTATTGACGAGGATTACCAGAGAGCAATCCTAATTTTTCTTTTTTCTCCGCATCTGTTACCCAAATTACACTATAAGCTTGTACAAAATGCGATGTAGCGGCCATTTGTGCAGTAGAAATTAATTCTTCAATAATTTCCTTTGAAATCGGATTTCCATCATAAATACGAACCGAAGAGTGGTTTCGTAATAATTCTTTAACCATTCATAAAATCTCCTTTTCCCCTTTATATATATCAAAAGCATATCACGCTTCTTCTTCAAAATCGAATTTTTCCGATATTGAAGTTATTTTCGGATAATTTGCGAATGCGTAAAATAAAATATTTTGTTAGTTATAGATTAAAAATTCTAAATAGTTTAAAATTATGTATGAACGGTTTAATTGGTTGGGTTTCTAATAATTGGATGCCTATAGCAGAAGGACCGAGTAATCTAGTTAAAAAATAAGGTGGGATGGAGGAATAAGGAATGGCAGAAAAGTTGGCGAAAAAGCTTCGTAATGAACAGCTACGAAGCAAGGTTGTAACAGCAGAAGAAGCAGCATCTTGGATTAAGGATGGTATGGTACTTGGGATGAGCGGGTTTACCCGTGCTGGCGATGTGAAAGTGGTACCTCTTGCACTTGTGGAGAAAGCTAAAAAAGAGAGCTTCAAGGTAGATGTTTATACAGGTGCTTCACTTGGCCCTGAGGTTGACCAATACTTAGCAGAAGCGGGCGTTATTCGTAAACGTGGACCTTTCCAAGCGGATGCCGGTATTCGTCACAAAATCAACAGTGGCGAAGTTACATTCGTTGATGCGCATTTATCACATAATGCGGAGCTAGTACGTCAAGGCATTATTGGTCCTATTGATGTTGCGATTATTGAAGCGGCTGCTATTACAGAAGACAGCTTACTAATTCCTACAACTTCAGTTGGTAACTCCCCGATTTTTGTGCAAGAGGCAGACCAAATCATCATTGAGTTGAATGTAGCACAGCTTGATGCATTAGAGGGTGTCCATGATATTTTTGTACCAGGACCGCAGGGGAAACGCGATCCAATTCCATTACAACATGTATCCGATCGGCTTGGTACAATTGGTATACCACTAGATTTAGATAAAGTAAAAGGCATTGTGATTTCAGATATTTTAGATGCGCCATCAACAATCGTTCCTGCAGATAAAGAAACAGATATTATGGCTAATCATTTATTAAACTTCCTACGTGAAGAAATTAAAGTAGGTCGTTTAACAACAAGCTTAAGACCCATTCAATCAGGTGTAGGCTCAGTAGCAAATGCCGTTTTATTAGGCTTTAAAGATTCTGAGTTCGAGAACTTAGAAGTATATTCTGAGGTACTGCAAGACGCGGTATTCGAATTAATGGATGCAGGGAAGGTAAACTTCGCATCTGCTACTTCGATTACTCTTTCAGAGGAAGTTGGAAACCAAGTTTATGGTAACTTCGAAAAATATGCAGATAAACTAGTATTACGTCCGCAAGAAATCTCTAACCAACCAGAAATTATACGCCGACTCGGGTTAATTTCTGTTAATACAGCATTAGAGGTGGACATTTACGGTAATGTGAATTCTACGCATGTTTCTGGCACAAAAATGATGAATGGAATCGGCGGTTCCGGAGACTTTGCACGTAATGCACGATTAGGTATTTTCGTCACAAAATCTTACGCGAAAGGCGGAAATATTTCTAGTATCGTTCCAATGGTTTCGCATGTAGACCATACAGAGCATGATGTAGACGTAATCGTCACAGAGCAGGGAGTCGCAGACTTACGTGGACTTGCTCCAAAAGAACGGGTTGGGCTCATTATCGATCACTGTGCACATCCGGAATATCGTGAACAATTATGGAAGTATTTTAACGATGCCAATGAAGCAACAGGTGGACACCATACGCCACACAATCTAGAAAAAGCGCTCTCATGGCATGTGAATTACGCAAAAAATGGTACGATGAAGAACCCTGCTTTATCGAAATAAAAAAGTAATAAAGGCCTTGAAGGAGACAATTAATCTGTTCCTTCAAGGCTTCTAATTTGTTAAAAATGTAATCCAAAGAAGCATCTTTGAAAAGTGATCGGGTAGGCCGTCGAAGTGATCAGGTAGGCCCGTGAAGTGATCAGGTAACCCGTAAAAGTGATCGGGTAGGCCCGTGAAGTGATCAGGTACCCCCGCAGTGATCAGGTACCCCCGTGAAGTGATCGGGTAGGCCCGTGAAGTGATCAGGTAACCCGTAAAAGTGATCGGGTAGGCCGCAGAAGTGATCAGGTAACCCGTAAAAGTGATCGGGTAGGCCGCAGAAATGATCAGGTACCCCCGTGAAGTAATCGAGTATCCTCGAAAAGTGATCAGAATCCCCCGAATGCTCAGCTATCTAAAGAAAACCTGACTTCTTACAGTAATCCAATCCATTTCCAATACGTCGCGGAGAATAGCAGAACTAGGATGTATCCGATGATTGTTAATGGAATACCAGACTTTAAGAAATCCTTTGTTGTAAAGGCTCCTGTACCATAGGCAAGCATATTTTGCGGTGCACTAATAGGTAAGAGGAAGCCGAAGCTAATAACGAATTGTTGCACGATAACGAAACCAACCTGATCGACATTAGCCGTTAATGTTGAAGCTAAAACGATAAATACTGGTATAAGCGCAGATGCTAAGCTTGTTGCGCTCGCAAAGCCTAAGTGAATAAGTATATTGAATAAAGTGACAAGGGCAATGGTTGCAAGAATTGGCATAGAATCTAAACCGAGTGAACCGAATACTTTATCAGATAACCAAGATGCACCTTTAGTATTAAGCAAGATTGTCCCTAACATAATTCCTACTGCAAAGACGATAATTGTCCCCCAAGGAATATGCGGTTCAACTTGCTTCCATGTATAGACTCCGATTTTTGGCATTAATAAAATGGTGATTGCAACGATTGTAACCGTTGTCGTATCGAATGGGTGAAGTTTACCCTCAGCAGCCCAGAAAAATAGTAAAACTACCGATGTTATGATTAATCGAATTTCGGGAGCCTTTAATGGACCAAGTTCCGCAAGCTGTTTTGTGATTACTTCTCTACCACCTTCAATATTGCTTGTTTCAGGTTTAATTAGTGTAATCATAATGAAAAATAGAGCGACTGACATGATGATGGAGAAGGGGGCAGCATAAAGCAACCAAGCACCCCAAGAAATATCCACACCAAACTGTTCTTTGATGAAGTTTAAAGCGACCATATTTTGAGCTGCGGCCGTCTTAATACCGATATTCCAAATAGAGACAGCTTGCACAGAGGTAATGACAAGTAGAGCAGCAAGTCGACTATCACGTGGTAAACCAAATGCAGCTACCATCCCAAGTAGTATTGGCACAACTGCGCCTGCACGTGCAGTGGCAGAAGGGACAAAGAATGCGAGTGCAATAGATACTAAAATAGCACCGAATACAATAGCTTTCGTTTTTGTTCCTACTAGTGAAAGGATCCATAGTGCAAGTCGTTTATGTAAATTGGTAATTTGCATGGCCGCCGCTAGGAAAAGAGCTGCGGCTACTAGTGCAACTGCTGAATTGCTAAATCCACTTAATGCCAATTTTAATGCATCTGATGTTCCTAGCGCTCTCGTTGGATCATCCATTGACGGAGCTAACCCTAGTAAGATTGTAACGAGAGCAATAATCATGGCAGAGCTAACGGGATAGGATACTGCTTCTGTAACCCAAAGGATGACCGCAAAAGCTAAAATAGCCAAAGCTCGTTGTCCAGCTACAGGTAAATCGCCGCTGTTAGGTAAAAAAGTAATGATGATTAATGAAGCGAAGGCTAATCCAATCCAGAGTGGTTTTAAATTACGTTTCGGTTTTGCTTGTTCAGAAGTAGACATACTTTTTCATCCTTTCTACTATCAATTACGTCTTGGCGTAATTGGAGCGGTCGCTTTGCTTTCGCTACAAATAAACAATGCGTTTAGATTTTGAATTGTGCCTGCACAATTCATTCTTTTGAAAATCTATGACATCCGCCGGAGACTTTATCTACATTCAATAGGTGTTTGGACACCTGCTGAAAAGGAAACACCACCTTTTAAAGATGGGAGTCTTCAGTAATTGTCGCTTCGCTTTCGCTACACAAAATAATTGCTGAATGAAGATAAACATGACTGTAATTTTCTATAACATCGGCTAGTAAAATGCTTTATTAAGAAAGTTAATTTGTCTATTTATTGTATAAAAACTAATATTTGAAATATCCTCTATTTATAGCGATAATGGGCAGTTTCGAGAAAATATACGGTCATAGAAAAGACAAAAATATCCAAAAGGTATTATTTTTGGTTCATCACCGAAAGTTGTGGATGCGTTTTGTTAAAACGTCTACATGTAAATAAGTTGATTTCCGTTCCGCCTGAGCGCTTTGTTGTCTCGAAGGCGTGATCACAGGGCGTGATGCTCTTAGCCTTCGTTCCTCTAATTTTTTAGGGTCTCATCTATGATGCTAATAAGGAGTCGCCTAGTCTCCACTCCAATAAACTGATATAAAGGGCATACATTTTAACAAATTTCACCCCTAATTTTTGCTGGTGAGCTATGTAAATATTAAAATAGTGGATGCGTTCGTATTACGTAAAAAAAGACAGAAGTTTCGAAAAAAATAAAATTTAAGTTGACAGAGAAATAGTCTATGTTTATACTGTGTAACAACGATGGAAATTGAATCAATACTCTTATCAAGAGCGGCGGAGGGATAGGCCCTATGATGCCCGGCAACCAGTAAGTGACGAACTTGCTAAGGTGCTAATTCCTACAGATTCTTATTTGGATCTGGCAGATAAGGGAGGAAAACTTGCAACCGCAACCCTCTTCTTAGCTGAAGAGGGTTTTTGTTTTCTACTAAAAAAATCCTCCTCATCTCCGGTACCATCGTAAAAAAATAACCATATGGAGGTATACAATGACAAAGTTTAAACCAGAAACATTGCTGTTACACGGTGGCCAAGAGCCAGACCCGGTAACAGGATCGCGGACAGTACCGGTATATCGCTCAACGGCTTTCGTTTTTAAAGACACTGCTCATGCGCAACGTCTTTTTGCCTTAGAGGAAGCCGGCAATATTTACACACGAATTACAAACCCAACTGTAGATGTTTTTGAAAGACGCGTCGCTTTATTAGAAGGCGGTACAGCAGCAGTAGCACTTTCATCTGGAGCAGCGGCTATCGCGTTTTCCATTTTAAATCTTGCTGGGGCAGGCGATGAAATTGTTGCAGGTAGCTCTTTATACGGAGGTACTTATAATTTATTCGCCAACACACTACCAAACTACGGTATTAAAACGATTTTTGTAGATGAAACAAATCCAGAAAATTTCCGAGCTGCTATTACTGATCAAACAAAGGCCGTGTTCGCTGAAATTTACGGTAACCCAAGTTTAAAGGTACTAGATATTGAAGCAGTAGCAAATATAGCACATGAATACGGCTTGCCATTCATTATTGATAGCACATTTGCTTCACCATATGGCTCTACACCAATTGACTACGGAGCAGATATCGTTGTTCATTCCGCAACAAAATGGATTGGTGGTCATGGAACAACTTTAGGTGGCGTTGTAGTAGATGCAGGGAAGTTCGATTGGACTCGTGGACGTTTCCCGGGCTTTACTGAGCCAGATGCTTCTTACCACGGTTTGCGTTATGGTATTGACACAGCAGAGGCTGCATTCGCCACAAAACTGCGTGTGCAATTACTACGCGACTTTGGTCCAACATTAAGTGCAGATGCAGCATTTAATTTATTACAAGGTTTAGAAACGCTTCATTTGCGTATTCCTAAACACAATGAAAATGCATTAGTGGTAGCAAAATATTTACAAAACCACCCATCTGTGGAATATGTAAATTACAATGGCTTAGAAGATTTCCCTACCCATGAGTTAGCTAAAAAGTATTTGAGAAATGGCTTCGGGTCAGTGCTGACATTGGGTATTAAAGGTGGGCGTGAAGCAGGGCGTAAATTAATTGATAGTGTGAAATTATTCTCGCACGTAGCAAATGTAGGGGATGCGAAATCATTAATTATTCATCCAGCATCTACTACACATCAGCAACTATCAGCTGAAGAGCTAATCCAAACTGGCGTAACCGAGTCGCTCATTCGCTTATCCATCGGTTTAGAGGCAGTAGAGGACATTATTGCAGATTTAGAACAAGCCCTTGAACAAGCAACAGCTTCACAATAAAAAATAGAAGCATAATAAATAAAACATATGGCTAATGTTGTAGCGTTTACGTATTTTGTCATTCGATAGGCCTCATTTGGTGAAGTAATTGCAAAGTTCCACCATTAATGCCTAGTAATTTTATAAGTATTGTTGACTTACTTAAATCCTTGTTCTATACTAGGAAATAAGAAATAAGGGCTACCAACCTAGAAGTAATTTAAGCACTGACTTGTTGATCGGTAAAGTGTTTTCAATCAATGCTCAAACTAATTTAGTTTCATAAGTGCTCCCCCCACTTTTGAATATATGAAGAGGAGTAGTTACTCAGCCAGTAACTACTCTTTTCTACAAAACGGATGATAAAGGAGTGTTTTAAATGGGAAATGTGTATAGTGCGCAAAACATTGCATCTTATCTTATTTATGAGTTAAATGAGGGTCATGTGTTTGTGAACAACATGTCCATTCAAAACATACTTGCGTCAGTTGAGCATAAATGGCAAGAGGTTTTTGGACATTCTGCTTTTAAGGAAATGCTTTATGCCAAAGAGGTAGGCTATACAGTAAAAGAAGTTTTTGAAACTTATGAAGGCTATGGAGCAAATCATATTCCTCTACCTGCGACAGAGTATTATTTAAAATACGGCACATTTCAATTAGTGGAACGTACGTATGCAATACCGAATTTCACGCAAGAGGAAATAGGACTGGTGCAACAAACTTTAACACAATATCGTTATAAATGGTTAGCCAACGCTAGTTAATTATCCCTCATATATTTAGGCTCATTCTCTGCTGTTACAGGGAATGAGCTTTTTCATTAGATGGTGGTAGATATACTGAAAAATTTTTAATTAATATATTTAAAAAGAACAATTTTTATGAATGTCTTTACATACATATATAATAATAGAAGAAAGGCATTTATTTTTTAAACTTTTTTCAGTAAACATTTTTGGCGAAAGCGAAGCGCAGCTAGTCTCTCACCTCTATAGGTGGTGAGATGAATGCGTATTTAAGTTACTTTTTAGCGGGTTTGCAAACATCCACTCCAAATAGAGGTACTCAGTCTAAGAACGCCACGTCCTGTAGTATTACCGAAATGACTGACATCGGCCCTCATGCAATGGCTAAGCATAAAGCCGATTCCGGACGCAATTTTGCCGAGGTATAATTAATAAAGATTTGCCAAAATTTGTTCAATTATTATAGATCAAGTGAAAAATCATATAATAAAAGGGATGAAAACAATTCCCTTTGCACGTCTACAGAAAACAAATGTCCATCCTAGAAAGATTCTTCTTGTGCAATGTATGTATTTGCGTTACAATTTTCTTTGAGTTGAATTTTGAATTATTTGAATTTGTGTGTGTTTCAAAGGTTTTTTATCTTCATTCAGAATATTTTTTGTAGCGAAGCTGAGATGACGTAACTAAATATCTGTTTGAAAACGAAGTGTTAGAAACACGGCAAATGGACCTGCTTTGCATAGTCGGCGCACAATTCAAAATCTGTACGAATTAAGCTAAAGACGAAATAAATTTAATGAAACTGCGGAATGTAAGTTGGAGGGAATACAACAATGGCAACTATAAAGGCAGCTATATTAGGATTTGGAACGGTAGGTCAGGGAATTTACCATATATTAAACGAAAAGCGTGAAGAGCTTAAAAATAAATTAGGAATTGAGTTAGAAGTAGCAAAAATTTTAGTGACAGATGCTAGCCGTGAACGTGTACCAGGCACTGCGCATTTAATGACAACTAGTATGGATGAAGTCTTAGCGGAACCAGCTATGCAGGTTGTTTTTGAGGCGATTGTCAATGAGGAGCCAGCATTTACTTATTTAAAGCGCGCTATTGAACATAAATGTCATGTCATCACAGCTAACAAAGTAATGTTTGCCAAGCGAGGCTTGGAGCTACAGGACCTTGCAAAAGCAAACGGTGTTTTTGTAGGTTTTGAGGCAACGACTGCTGGCGGTGTACCAGTTATTAAAACGATGAAAAACATTTTGCTTGTCAATGATGTTAGTCGTATTCAGGGTGTTTTAAATGGGACATCCAACTATATATTAACGAAAATGCGTTCACAGGGCTGGTCGTTTGAAATTGCATTAAAAGAGGCGCAAAATTTAGGTTATGCGGAGGCAGATCCATATAATGATATTTCAGGACAGGACGCCTTTAAAAAATTAATGATTTTAAGTGCTTTGGCATTTGGTGAACAACCAGACTGGGCAAACGTTGAAGTGGTTGGAATTGATAGTATTTCAACAGAGCAAGTAAAAGAAGCCTGTGAAAAAGGCTTGCGTTACCGCCACGTTGCTGAGGTTGAGAAACTAGCAGATGGTAAAGTGGTCGCAAAGGTTGGCCCGCAATTAGTTGATAAAGAACATCCACTTTATCCCGTTGATGATGTCAATAATGCTGTGGCATTGGATACTAATTATATTGGCACATTGACGCTAGTTGGACCTGGGGCAGGCATGTATCCAACAGCTAGTGTAATGGTTGAGGATTATGCGGAAATTATCGGTAAGCGAGCTGGATTTGTCGTAACAATATAATAGATGCCTATCATTCAACAATGTTCTAATTGTTTGAATGATAGGCATTTTTTTAATCCTCATCTTTAACATCGATATCCTCTGGAATAGGTGTATTCCGCCAAATCTCTATTTCCTCTTTAATACGATCTAATTGCTCAAAATAAGTGCTAAACTGCCCGTTATTAATTAGTATTTGGTCTCCGTCGTATACGGAACGAATACGGCCCTCGTAAACTAGGCGAAGCACTTGATCCTCTGGCATACCAAGTTCGATGGCTGTTTCTTCAATTGTTTTATACATCATTTTCGCTCCTTTTGTTGTTTTTATTATAACCTCCCATTAATAGAAAACCTACTATGGGTTAAGAAATGAAAGAAAAAGGAAAATAGTAATTGTTTGATTTTGGATAAATCTGTATTATTAATGTTAATGAGTGGTGACAGTCGAAGGGCAATAAATGATGATTAGCTATTATCAATTTGCTATGTAAAATGAACTTTGTGAAATGGTCATGGAAATAGACGGGTTTTAACTGTGGCGAGCATTGCGTTGTTCCAAGGCCTTTTTTCTCATCCATTCGTCTAACAGGTGTAGCTGAAGCTCCCCTGTTTTTTCTGGTGCTGTAGAATGCTACTATAGAAATCACAGCCGACAAAGGTGTGGGGAATAGCAGCCTGTAATGGAAATTTGTTAATAATGGGAAAGAGGCTATCAGTATGGGGAATTGAAGGCACATTCTGCAGTTCCTCTATTTCAGCGGATGTTTGGACACCCGTTGAAAGAAGTTAAAACCTTAAGAAATTCTTCATTTTTATAATAACTGGTTTTTAAGATTTAAAAGGTACACTATTAAAGGAGAGCGAGGTGTATATCATGACGAAACTAACAGTTCTTGTAACAGACGATGATCAAGATATTCGTGATGGTATTGAAATCTATTTAAAGAATGAAGGCTACAATGTCATTAAAGCGGCAGACGGCTTAGAGGCACTCGAAAAATTAGAAAACAATGAAGTACATTTAATTATTTTAGATATTATGATGCCAAATATGGATGGAATAACAGCGACGTTTAAAATTAGAGAAGAGCGCAACATTCCAATAATTATGCTTAGTGCAAAGGCGGAGGATGGCGACAAAATTCATGGTTTGTCTGTAGGCGCAGATGATTACGTCACAAAGCCTTTTCATCCGTTAGAGCTGTTGGCTCGAGTAAAATCTCAGCTGCGACGCTATGTACAACTTGGGACGTACAATGAGGGAGCGGCAAAGGTGGAAATCGACGGACTTGTATTAGATGAAGATGCAAAGGAAGTCATCTTAGAAGGGGAGCCTGTTCGATTAACACCAATCGAATATAAAATGACGGAACTATTAATGAAAAATGCAGGGCGTGTATTTTCGATAAGAGAGATTTATGAGCGTGTGTGGAATGAGGAAGCTTACAATGCAGAAAATATTGTGGCTGTACACATTCGAAAAATACGTGAAAAAATCGAAGCAGATCCGAAAAATCCACGCTATTTAAAGGTGGTGTGGGGCGTTGGCTATAAAATGGAAAAATAAAATAGAGCAGTATGTTACAATTGCAGGGTTTGTAGCAGGCGTTATTGGATTAATTTATTTCGGTGTGTATGCGTATCAAATAGTAACTGCACGCTCTTCGGGGATGCTACAATTGCTCGAGAGAATTTTTTAAGAGAGGAGTTAAAAGTATGGTAAAAAAGTGGAAACCTCTTCTCGCTCTTCTATGTTTAATCTGGGTAATTTTCGGTATTTTTACGTTCTCTAATACCGGGTACCAATATATTGGAAAGTCGTATTTTCAATCTGATGATTTCCAGAATGAACTAAATAATTTTCAGTCAGAGTTAGGACCATTAGTGTTAAATGTACCAACGGCTAAGGATTTAAAAAGTAAAATCGTGGTTACACAAGATGAAATCGAAGAACATCGTAATTACTATGGAACATTAGGAGAACAGATCGATAATATTAAAGCTCAATATGAAGGACGTATTCAAGAAGCTGCTAATGTAAATGCAACGGAGTTAAAAACAAAGCTTGAGAAAGAGCGGGATGCAACAATTAAAGATATTACGACGAATTTCGAGGATGATGAGCATGTCCGTAAAAAAATTCTGGCCCAAAAGGAAGAGCTTGTTGATCAATATATAAAGGCAGCAAAAGAAGAAGCCAAAAGGTTTGAGAAAAATAATCATTATTGGTCTTATGAATTAACGAACACGGAAACAGGCAAAACATATCGTTCAGGTGATGTTTCGGATAGTAGTGCGTTCAAAATTAAGTATAACGGACAACACCCATTAACTACTTGGAATATAAGTGATAATTTAAACCAATTTGTTTACCGAACTGATGCCTACGTGGATATAGAGGATTTGAGGGAAACTTCTGATTACACTGGTATCATAACCATCTCGAAAAAATCAGCACAAGCAGTCGACACCTTTCGAGGATATGACCATTTTACACGCAATCAATACATGTTCTACTTTGTATGGTTAACGAGTATTGTGGCAGCTATTTTTGCATGGAAAGGGCGTAAAGAAGTACTGCAAATGGTACGAGGTTTAAAGGAAAAAGAAGCTCTTGCAAAAATGAAAATCGATTATCCGGTTGGATTATTATTAATAAGTGCATTCATATATTTAGTAGCATCTGAAATGGCTTTTGAAGCGATTGAGTTTACTTATCAATCCAACTATAACTATGTACAGTACTTCACTAGTGTGCTGTTTAAAATTGTAGTCTTAATCATGATAGCTATGCTGTTCTTTGTACAGCTAATTTGGTTGTATGATCGAGTGAATACAGCACAGAAATTAGAGGAGAATTTAAAAGCTAGTTATTTATGGTCTCTAGGTGAATCAATGACAGATTTATTTATAAACCGCTCCATTGCATTACATTCGATTGTGGTGATTGGGGCCGCATTTTTCGGTGGTGGAAGTTTTGTTGCTTCCATGATAGGTGGCGGTGGATTCCCCGTACTAGTATTGGGCATCTGCGCGATAATCGGTTTTCCAGCCGTGATTCTCTTCCTTTCTAGAATGGGCTATTTAAACCGAATTATGAAGGATACAAAAGACATGGCACAAGGGCGTTTAAATCGCGATGTCAAGGTAATGGGCAAATCACCACTCGCAGGGCATGCAGAGAATCTTAATCATTTAAGAGAAGGCGTACGTACGTCTATGCATGAACAGGCAAAAAGTGAGCGTTTAAAAACAGAGCTCATTACGAATGTTAGTCACGACTTACGCACGCCGTTAACATCCATTATTACGTATACAGATTTATTGAAAAATCCTGATATTACAGAGGAAGAGCGCAAGCAATACATTCATATCCTTGATAAAAAATCAGAACGTCTAAAATTATTGATTGAGGATCTTTTTGAAGTATCTAAAATGGCGAGTGGTAATATGGAGCTTCATCGCAGTCGAGTTGATTTAACGCAGCTTGTGCAGCAGGCGGTAGGGGAGCATGAAGAAGATTTAGCACAAGCCCATTTAGATTTACGTATGACAAAACCACATGAGCCAATCTACGCTTATGTGGACGGACAAAAATGGTGGAGACTAATCGATAATTTAATTGTGAATGTATTAAAATATGCATTAGAGGGTACTCGTGTTTTTGTAACATTGAAACGTACGGCGGAAGGTGATGCTGAATTCACGGTGAAGAATGTTGCAAAATATGAAATTAGCGAGGATGCTGATGAATTATTTGAACGCTTTAAGCGAGCGGATGCATCACGCCATACAGAGGGCTCAGGGTTAGGCTTAGCCATTGCACAATCCATTGTAGATTTGCATGATGCTCGTATGAGTATTGAGGTAGATGGAGATTTATTTAAGGTAATTGTTCGTATTCCAGCAGCATAGACAAAGAACAGCGGCGAATATTTTGCCGCTGTTCTTATTATGGAGGAATTCTTTTTGAATGTTGTGAATTTCAATCCGTCGTTCCTCTTTTTATTCCGTCACTTTGGCTACTCGTTGTGCCGGAAAGCCATACTTTATTAGTTATAAGCCTAAATTTTTGGCAATAATCACTTTCATGACTTCGTTCGTACCTGCATAAATGGACATGACAGGAATATCTCGATATCTTCTAGCAATCTTGTATTCCTCCATATAACCATAGCCACCATGTAACTGCATACACTGGACAGCAAGCTCGCGTGCATTTTCTGTTATCCAGTATTTTGCCATCGAAACTTTTGCCACAACATCATTTCCTGCGATATGCTCCTCTATTAAAGATTCTAAAAATGATTTGCCAAGTTCAATTTTTGTCGCCATTTCAGCTATTTTAAATTGCGTATTTTGGAAGTCACTAATGGACTTGCCAAAAGCCTCACGTGATTTTACATAATCAATTGTTAAAGCAAGCATGTCCTCAGCGGCCGTTTGTGCCGCGATGGCTACGGCTAGACGTTCTTGCTGTAGCTTTTCCATCATATAGATAAAGCCCTTGCCTTCTTCGCCAAGGAGATTCTCTACAGGTACGCGACAATCCTCAAAATATAACTCTGCTGTGTCCTGGGCGTGCATGCCAACTTTTTCGAGCTTACGACCTTTCGTGAAGCCTGGAGTCCCGTCTTCAATGACAAGGAGGCTGATGCCATGATGTTTTTTTTCTACCTGAGGATTTGTTTTTACAGCAACGACTACTAAATTTGTATGAATACCGTTTGTAATAAATGTTTTTTGTCCGTTGACGATATAATGATCCCCATCTCGAATAGCAGTTGTTTGTATGTTTGCCAAATCTGAACCTGTACCTGGCTCTGTCATAGCGATTGCTGTAATATTTTCGCCTGTAACACATTTCGGGAGCCAGCGTGATTTTTGCTCATTTGAGCCGTATGCCTCAATATAAGGCACGACAATATCGTTATGCAGACCAACGCCAATAAGGCTCGAACCTACACGCTCAAGCTCTTCTTGAATAATAACGCCAAAACTAAAATCTAGTCCGAGACCGCCGTACTGCTCTTCTAATTGAGGGCATAGATAGCCCATTTCCCCAAGCTTACGCCAAAACTCAAGTGGAATAAGATGTTCTTTCTCCCATTGTGGATAGTGCGGCTCAGCTTCTTCTGCTAAAAACTTACGTAAGGTTTTACGAAATAACTCATGCTCTGTTGACTCAAATGTATATCTTGTCATATGAACAACACCCCTTTTTCTTCCATATACTCGTAAATTGTCTTGCAATAATAATGTTACTGAAATATTCAGATAAAACAAAGTATATTATCCGTAATCTTAAGTATGTAACAACTTTGAGTAATACTTTAGATTAAGATTTTGTCACTTTCTTAATTAGATTGTTATGTAAATCATACGATTAAATGACAAGGAAAATGCACACTTGAGATAATATAATGAGCGGATTGGTTACCCTTTTACACTTCCTTTCTATAAGAAATACTTCATGTAAATGTGAAGGTTAAGTATAATGCTATAATCAACTAAGACTATATGAAAGTAGGGAACTAAAATGCCTAAAGTAGTTGGCGGAATTCTTTTATTAAGTATATATAGTACATTAACTTTTTACTTAGGATGGGGATTGAAACATTGGCTTGTGGCAATGGGATGGTTCCGTTATCCAATTTTATATTGGTTAGTTCTGTATATCATTGCGTTTAGTATTATTATTAGCAGTTTGCATGAGTCTTTACGGGTGTTTTCAATCATCCATAATTACTGGATGTTTATTTTTGAATACGGATTACTACTTTGTTTGGCAGCACATTTGATTCTTTGGCTAAGTCCCTTTAAAAGCTTACAGATAATTGGGGGTATTGCAATGGCTATGTTGTTGGTACTCAGTATTGTAGGCACCTATTTAGCTTATTCACCTGTTGTTCGCCATTTAGAAATAACGATGGATAAAAAGAGAAGTGAGCTAGAATCGATGAGAGTGGTGGTTGCATCAGATTTCCATTTAGGTGTTCTAGCAAATAAAGGACATTTACAGCGTTTTGTTACGTTATCGAATGAAGCAAAGCCCGATATCGTTTTTTTAGTTGGGGACATTGTAGATGACGATCCTAAATGGTTCGTTAAAGAGGGAATGGCAGATGTGATGAAGCAATTAACCTCTACATATGGCGTATATGGTGTACTGGGCAATCACGAGTACTATGGCAAGAAAATCCCCGAATTTATTAAAGAAATGGAAAATGCGAATGTAAAAGTTTTGTGTGATGAAACTATTAGAATCGATAATGTGTTAGTATTAACGGGGCAAGAGGATAAGACAAACAAGGATAGACAGCAACTAGATGCACTGAAGACAACAGATGACTTACCGTGGTTTGTCATGAATCATACCCCAAATGATTTACGTACGCCTGCAAAAAAAGGCGTAGACTTCCATATGTCAGGTCATACACATAAAGGTCAACTATGGCCTAATCAGTATATAACAGCTCGTGTATTTGAGCTCGATTATGGTTATAAGATGAAGGAGCAAATGCATACACTTGTTTCATCAGGTTTCGGCTTTTGGGGTCCTCCAATGCGAATAGGCAGCCGGTCTGAATTATGGGTTGTAGATATAAATTTTCGTTAGTTCGTAAATGGGGCTCGGTGCTGTATTGGATAAAATTTTGAACTGTATGACATGTGAAGAAGTTGATTGGAGTGGAGGTTGGGCCATTCCATTCCATGGGGATTAGTAATAGCGGAACAAAGCTTCGTGACTAACATGAACCCCAGCCGGAACGGAAATCAACCCCACGTTATGGTGATGAGGTCATTTACTCATAACTAAATGCTATAGTCATAGTATATAAAAAAGTGTATTTTATCTTCATTCAGTAGGAGACTCTCACCTCTATAAGGCGTAAGAGGAATCCGGACGCAATTACGCCATAGCGTAAATTGCTAATATGTTTGTATTAATTAACAAAAGGTAAGGTGACAACGTGGATATCATTGAATTATTAAAGGCGCTTATTTTAGGTTTTGTCGAGGGGATGACAGAGTTTGCACCAGTGTCGTCGACAGGACATATGATTATTGTGGACGATATGTGGTTAAAGACAGAGGAGTTTTTAGGGCAGTATCCCGCCAATACATTTAAAATCGTTGTACAGCTAGGCTCCATTTTAGCAGTAGTCGTTGTTATGTGGAAACGAATGTTAAATTTAGTGGGACTCTATAAAATTGATGGCCAGTCGAAATCAGTGAAAGGTCACTTTAATTTAGCGCATGTTATTGTGGGCATGTTGCCAGCAACTATAATTGGCTTTGCGTTGAAAGATTTTATTGATGATCATTTATTTAAAGTAGAGCATGTTATTTATGCTTTAGTAGCTGGGGCAATTTTAATGATTATTGCCGATAAATTTGCATCAAAAAAACCAAAAGTGGATTCGCTGGATAAAATTTCTTATGGTTTAGCGTTTAAAGTAGGGTTAGTACAATGTTTATCACTTTGGCCAGGGTTCTCCCGTTCAGGCGCAACAATATCTGGTGGTGTACTATTTGGCATGAGTCACCGTGTGGCGGCAGATTTTACTTTCATTATGGCAGTACCGATTATGGCGGGTGCTAGTCTAGTATCTGTACTGAAAAACTGGGATATGCTATCGATGGATTATTTTGGCTTCTATGTAGTAGGCTTCATTAGTTCATTTATCTTTGCATTACTATCAATTAAATTTTTCTTAGCCCTTATCTCAAAAGTGAAATTAATGCCATTTGCTATTTATCGTTTAGTGTTAGCTGCGGTACTAGCTGTTATTATTTTTATGTAATGAATAAAGTCACTCTTCATAAAGGGAGAGTGGCTTTTTTTATCATTTAAAGAACAAATGATGGTAAAAAAGTATTATTAGAAAGTATGATATATTAAGCTGTATTACGAAAACAGATATTTTTTGCCTATATATTGTCATATTGATAGAACATATAATTGATTCAGAAAGTTTGTTGTTTTGCGAATGATATTTAGTAGAATAGACTAGACACAGCGGGGTGGAGAAATTGTTTCGTATTGGGAATAGACCTAAGAGAAATACAATTGAAATTAGTGATGAATCAAGTGTAGGGGTTATGATTCAAGATCAGGAACGTTTACTACAGTTCAATCTTGTAAATTTAACTAGAGAAGATTTACAGTTAATTAGAAGTTTAAAACCGTATGTTGAACGAAATGTTATAGAGGTAGTGGCAGCATTTTACCAAACGATTGAAAGTGTGCCAGCTTTACGTGAGGTTATTGAAAAGTATAGCTCTAGTGAGAAGTTACGCCAAACATTACGCCATCATATTATAGAAATGTTCGAAGGGCGTATAGACGATGCATTTTTAGAGAAGAGACGGCAAGTGGCAAAAATGCATGTGAAGATTAACTTATATCCTAAGTGGTATTTAGCAGCCTTTCAAAACCTTGAAAAATTTTTAAGAAAGATTGTTTATAAGCTTCAATTAACGAGGGATGAAGAAGAGAAGTTTTGCGAAGCCATTAGTAAAATATGTAGTATTGAACAACAGATTGTCTTAGAGGAATATGATAATTATGCTAATACATTAATGGAGAAGCAACAGGATATTGTTCGAGGACATGTTAAGGAAATTATAGGTGGGATCTCTACGCAGCTAGAGACTCAATCTCATAGTACCAATGAAACAGTAACCGAACTTGTTTATAACGCCAAGGAAGTGAATGAATACTTTAAGGAAAGTATCGATGAGGCAAAAAACATGCAAGAGGTATCGTCTGAGGTCTATTCTAAAATAATATTAATAAATGAGCAAACGGGGAAAATTCATCATAAGACAGTTGAAATGTCGGGTATGGTGGAGCAATTAGATCACTCTTCCTCAAAAATCAATGCTGTCATTGAAATAGTGAAAAATATTTCTGGTCAAACAAATTTACTTGCGTTAAATTCAGCTATTGAGGCTGCACGTGCAGGAGAGCATGGGAAAGGCTTTGCGGTCGTGGCGAGCGAAGTTCGTAAGCTTGCAGAACAGACGAAAAATTCGGTTGAACAGATTGCGGATCTCATAACTATGTCTAATGGAATTACAAATCAAGTTGTTCTAGCAATTCACGAGATTCAAGAACTGGTGAACAACAGTATTGAGCAAAATAAGGAATCTTTAAAAGCATTCGATGCAATATCTGACTCAGTAAACGGTTCTATCTCAAACTTCCAAAACGTCGGACTAAAAATAACAGAACTGGCGGAAACGATAGAATCGATTGGACAATCTTCCGAGGAACTAAAACAAGTTGCCGATCGATTAGATACAACAATCAGAGATTTCTAACGACTATGCATAAAGCCTGTGCATAGTTTTTTTATCTTCATAAACTATGTAGTTGTTTTCGTTCCGACTGAGCGCTTTTCTGGCGGTGTCGGGCCTTTATTTTTTATAAATAATAGGACAAAATCGCCTTTAAAAAGGATAAAACAATAAATAGACGGATGAAGTTTGTAGAGTGATAAAAAGGAAGAGCTATCACATATGTAAAGATAAGAAATCCCTAGAAAATGAGCGTTCTAAGTGTTACGCTATAGGCGAATTGAATTGAGGGGTGTTCGGAATATGAAAAAGAAATTATTTATTACACGAAAGTTCCCAACGCATATAGTTGAACCTTTAAAAGAGTATTATGATATCAACCAATGGGGGGAGGAAGAGATTGTTATACCACGGGAAAAACTATTGGAAGCTGTTGCTGATTGTGAGGTATTGTGGGTAACGATTGCTGACCAAGTCGATGAAGAGTTATTATTACACGCACCCAATCTAAAACTCGTGACAAATTTAGCTGTTGGATATAATAATATTGATGTCAAAGCGTTGCGTAAGCGTGGAATAATGGCGACAAATACTCCGGGAGTTTTAACAAATACGACTGCAGATTTAGTGTGGGGATTATTGCTTGCGACTGCTCGAAGAATTCCAGAAAGCGAACGATATTTACGTGAGGGTAAATGGAAAAGCTGGTATCCAATGCAATTAGTAGGTAAAGATGTTTCAGGATCTACTATTGGAATTATTGGTATGGGACGTATTGGCCAAGCTGTGGCAAGACGAGCAAAAGGTTTTGATATGAAAATTTTATACAACAATCGCAGACGACGTCATGAGGTAGAAGAAATGTATGGCTTTCAATATGTATCGTTGGAGGATCTTTTAAAACAATCGGATTTTGTTGTCATTATGACACCTTTTAACAATGATACAGTAGGACTTATAGGAGCAGAAGAACTTGCTTTGATGAAGCATGACGCGGTATTAATTAACGCATCGCGTGGTGGCATTATCGATGAGGATGCACTGTATGATACGTTAAAAAATGGTAAGCTGTGGGCAGCAGGACTAGATGTCTTTGAACAAGAGCCTATTGCGTTGGATCATCCATTAATGACGCTTCCAAATGTTGTAGCACTTCCGCATATTGGTAGTGCCTCGCTTCAAACTAGAACTGCTATGCTAATGCTGAACGTTAAAGAGCTTAGCGCATATGGGCAAGGAAAGGCTGTAACGAATCGAATAGATTGATGACACCGAAGATAGCAGAAGTTAGGAGTGTCTTTGCGACAAAGCCTCGTCTGTAGTGGTATATTAACTAGGAGCACATTGCAATTAGATGAGCTCCTTAAATCCATTATCTATTAAACATATCAAATAAACCGCCAATGCCACCTCCGCCTTATGATGGACCGCCACCGCCTTGGAAAATTGGTGCTGCAGCAAAGACGCGGCTTGTAATCGGCTAAATGGTAATGATTGAATCCTTACTTTACCCGGCCCCTTTATAGTAGCGAAGAAGATACCTTCACAGCCAAAGTTTTTACGCCTCCAACATTTCGATAGTAACCCACATCAGATATTAACACGTAATACCTACTTGCATATACAAAAGCCATGCCGTCTCCTTCTAGCTTTTGCATAATGAAGCCACCAAAGAATCCAACACCGATTGAAACTCCTTTGGTAGCAGCTAACATACATGTCGCCATGAATAAACTTTCACCTGTGATTAGACGTTTTCTAGCTCCAAATAATTTACCCATAAGACCACTTTCTAGACGTCCTCTTGAACTATCGCCAACGATAGTTTCCATATAAATAGAATCATCCAACATCATTAAAGCTCAAGCTTTTTGCACGTATGAATATCGTCGCCATATAATTTGTAGTCAATGTCCTGATTATTGATAAAGGGATTCCTCCGAAAAATAATTTTATGATTAATTATTTTAGAAAAAAAAGGGATAAGCTAGGGAATGTCGAATATAAAAGACTAGAATGAGTATTTTTTATTTTCATTTAGCTGAAAATTTGTCATTGTTTTTAATGCTCACAAAAGACTTTCAACCGTAACTGACAGCAATGTTCAACTAAAGGAAAATAAAGCCTCTGATGATTGTCACCGATGTTATTGATCCAAAAGCATGCTCGTTGAGACCTCTATATATTAAAAATTTGGAATTTTGGCATATTTAATTCTATATAATATAGAGTAATAG
Organism: Lysinibacillus sp.; assembly: GCA_032053185.1. Classification (GTDB taxonomy): domain Bacteria; phylum Bacillota; class Bacilli; order Bacillales_A; family Planococcaceae; genus Lysinibacillus. The sequence continues at coordinate 24,742 of DAMBVB010000028.1, read as the reverse complement.
ATGATATCTGTCTAGAGGCAATGCGATTGGTAACAATGAGGCAGAGGCACCATAGAAAGTTCAGGGGGTGTATGTAGTGGAAATCAAAAACTATATCGGCGGTGAATGGGTATCACATTCGCATTTACAAAGTATAGTAGTGACCAACCCTGCTAATGGGGAGCAACTAGCTACAATACCGCTATCTACTGCAAGTGAGGTAGATGAAGCGGTAGCGGTTGCAAAACAGACACAAAAAAAATGGGCATTAGTACCTGCACCTAAACGTGCTGACTATTTATATGCCGTCGGTCAAAAAATGAAAGAGAAAAAGGAGCATTTAGCGACCGTTTTAACGAAAGAGATGGGGAAGGTTATTGAAGAAGCTCGAGGTGAAGTACAGGAAGGGATAGACATGGCCTATTATATGGCTGGTGAAGGGCGACGATTATTTGGAGAGACAACACCGTCTGAGCTAGCCAATAAATTTGCTATGAGTGTACGAGCACCTATTGGCGTTGTAGGATTAATAACTCCATGGAATTTCCCTGTAGCTATTGCTACTTGGAAATCATTCCCTGCCATTGTTGCTGGCAATACATTCATTTGGAAGCCATCTAATGAGACACCAATGATGGCGTATGAAATGGGCAAAATTTTTGAAGAGGTTGGCTTACCAGACGGAGTAGCAAATATCGTCTTCGGTACAGGGCCAACAGTTGGCACGGCATTGATTGAACATCCAGACGTTAAGGTCATTTCATTTACTGGCTCTACAACAACAGGAAGTAAAGTAGCGGAGCTAGGTGGTAAACACCTAAAAAAGATTTCCTTAGAGATGGGTGGAAAAAATGCAGTCATCGTTATGGATGATGCCGATTTACAGCTAGCCACTGAAGGCATTTTATGGAGTGCGTTTGGCACTGCTGGTCAAAGATGTACAGCATGTAGTCGCGTGATCGTGCATAAAGATGTAAGAGAAGAACTAGAAAAACGTCTATTAGACGAAATGCAAAAGCTAACAATTGGGGGCGGCCTAGATGAAGGTGTGAAAATCGGACCTGTGATTAACAAAGCCGCATTAGAAAAGATTAATCATTATGTGCAAATCGGCAAACAGGAAGGGGCGACATTGTTAGCTGGAGGTAGAATTTTATGTGAGCCTCCTTATGATAAAGGGTTTTATTATGAGCCTACATTATTTACGAACGTGAAGCCTGACATGATTATTGCGCAGGAAGAAATCTTTGGTCCGGTCGTTTCTCTAATTGAAGTAGCAAGTTTGGATGAAGCAATCGACGTAAACAACGGTGTGAAATTTGGCTTATCCAGTTCAATTTTCTCACAAGATGTTAATACGATTTTCCGCGCACAACAAGATTTAGATACAGGTATTGTTTATGTGAATGCTGGCACAACAGGTGCTGAAATCCATTTACCATTTGGCGGCACAAAAGGCACGGGGAACGGTCACCGCGACTCGGGTATAGCTGCTTTAGATGTCTATACAGAATGGAAAAGTATTTATGTAGACTATAGCGGAAAATTACAAAGAGCACAAATCGATACAGAATAACAGATCAATGGAAGGGGATGTTCTTGATGAGAGTTGTTGTATTAGGTGCAGGTTTAATGGGGAAAGAGGTAGCTCGTGATTTAATAAAAAATAGCAAAGTGGAGCGTGTATTTTTAGGGGATATCGACGTGAAATTAGCGCAGAACTTTGTGGATTCGCTAAATACAGATAAGATTGAGGTTGTAGAGTTTCATGCTGAGTGCGATGACTCGTTAATGGAGGTTATCTCAAAAGGCAATGTAGTCGTTAATGCATTATTCTATTCCTTTAATGAGCGTGTAGCAAGAGCGGCAATCGCGGCTGGTGTTCATTCCGTGGATTTAGGTGGTCATATTGGCGGTGTAACAGAAAAAATATTAGATCTCGACGAAGAAGCGAAAGCAAAAGGTGTAACGATTATTCCAGACTTGGGTGTTGCTCCAGGTATGGTCAACATTTTAGCGGGCTACGGTGCTTCGAAATTAGATGAGGTAGAATCTATTAAACTATTTGTAGGTGGTATTCCTACAGACCCGAAGCCACCTCTTCACTATACGCGAGTATTTTCTTTAGATGGTGTCTTTGATCATTATACAGAGCCATCCAAAATGATTCAAAAAGGTAAACTTCAAGAAGTTCCATCGTTATCAGGTGTAGAACCTATTTATTTCAAAGATTTTGGTGTGCTTGAGGCATTTTATACATCTGGCGGTATATCGACATTGTATAAGACATTCCCAAATATCCAAACATTAGAATATAAAACGATTCGTTATAAAGGACATGCAGAGAAGTTTAAGCTATTAGCAGATTTAGGATTCCTCGATGCTAGTAATAAGGTAGAGGTAGAAGATCAGGAGGTTTCTGTGCGTCCAGTTGTTCGTGAGGCACTTAAAAAGAAACTTGAGCTTGGTACAAAACCAGATGCAGTGCTACTGCGCGTAATTGTAGCAGGTGAAAAAGCGCAACAACAAGTGACGTATGAGTTCGAGATGGTCGTGCGTAAAGATATGACAATTAATGAAACAGCGATGGCTCGTACGACAGCAAATACAATTTCTGTCGTTGCTCAAATGATTGGGGAAAATAAAATTACAGAGCGCGGTGTATTTGCACCTGAATCAATTGTACCGGGTGATACTTATATTGAAGAAATGGCTAAACGTGGTGTTGTTATTAAGGAGACGTCTCATATATCTGCAATGATTGTGAAATGGTAGGTGCTTGATCATGAATTTCGAATTTACCACTGAGCAGGAAATGCTCCGTAAAACAGTGCGGCAGTTTGTGGATGCCGAGATTATTCCACATATTGCAAAATGGGATGCCGAGGGTGGCTTCGATCCGAAGATTTGGTCAAGACTTGCTGAGCTAGGCTTAATGGGTGTTTGTGTACCAGAACACTACGGTGGTAGTGGTATGGATTACAATGCACTCGCCATCGTTTGTGAAGAGCTTGAACGTGGAGATACGGCGTTTCGCACAGCTGTTTCCGTTCATACAGGCCTGAATAGTATGACCTTAATGCAATGGGGAACAGAGTCTCAAATACAGCAATATCTTGTTCCACAGGCAAAAGGAGTGCGCATTGGGGCATTTGGTTTAACAGAGCCAGGAGCAGGGTCTGATGTAGCCGCAATGTCTACCACCGCTGTAAGGGATGGAGATTTTTACGTGTTAAATGGACAGAAAACATGGATTTCCTTATGTGATATAGCGGATCATTTTATCATTTTTGCCTACACTGATAAATCGAAGAAGCATCATGGCATTAGCGCGTTTATCGTAGAACGGTCCATGGCGGGCTTTACATCAAAGGCTATTAAAGGTAAATACGGTATTCGTGCTGGTAATACTGGCGAGCTCTTTTTTGAAAATCTACGTATACCTGTAGAGAATCGCCTTGGAGAAGAGGGAGAAGGCTTTAAAATTGCCATGTCTGCGTTAGATAATGGTCGTTTTACAGTAGCAGCTGGTGCGGTCGGTCTTATTCAAGCGTGTCTCGAGGCGAGCGTGAAATACTGTCATGAACGTGAAACATTTGGTAAATCTATTGGAGAGCACCAGCTAGTGGGGCAAATGATTGCCAAAATGGAAGCGGGCTATCAAATGAGCCGCTTACTTGTATATCGTGTTGGAGAGTTGAAAAACAAAGGTGTACGGAATACGCGAGAGACATCATTAGCAAAGTGGCAAGCTTGTGATTTTGCCAATAAAGCGGCAGATGACGCTGTCCAAATTTATGGAGCATATGGTTATTCGGATGAATATCCAGTCGCTCGTTATTTACGTAACTCGAAAGCACCAGTTATTTATGAAGGTACGCGAGAGATTCATACGATTATGCAGGCTGACTATGTATTAGGAAAGCGTCAAGATAAGCCATTAACAAAAATGCTACCAAAATGGCCATTTGCAGAGTAACGATCTTATCGAGACTTTTTATTGGTGTATCCGAAGTTAAAGTCTTTGGACGCAATTATGTCGCGGCATAATTGATTTACATGTATCAAAACAATTACAAAACTTTTACGCTAAGGTAAAATTTCATAAAGAAAAAGCCGATTTCCTAAACGTTAAGGGGATAATCGGCTTTCTTACGGTTAAGTTGTCTGTAGTGGCCGCAGAGAGTCTAAATGGTGCAGTTGCTTTCTAGTTTTGGGATCCGAATTCGGGTTCTTTTTTGATGGAATGATTCATCACCAAAAGTTGTGGATGACTTTTGTTAAAGTCTACTATGTAGAGAAGTTGATTTCCGTTCCGGCTCCGCGACTCTTTGGGGTCAGATCACATCGCACCCAGCCGGAACAAAAAATCAACCATACGTTATGGTGATGAATCCTAATTGTGTCTTAGCGTTCAAATTATATAGGGAAATATTGCTTAATTTAACAATTTTTATTGCTTTATTCACATAATATGTTATTTTTAATTAAGGGATATAGTTCCAAATAATCAATATATCACCAATGTATAAAGATAGCACTATAGGAGGGCTTGTTATGAAAAACAAATTAAAACTCAATCAAATGTTAATTGGAATTAGTACAATGGCACTATCATTAGGAGCGTTACAAGCAGAAGTATCAGCAGTAGAAAAAACGCCTTATAATGTATTACAAATGAAACCTGCTGGCATAGATACTCCGAAAGATGAAATTGTACATTCTACAAAGGCTGATGAAATATTATCATTTGAAAAACGCTTGGAAATTGGTGATTTTTCTCAACAACCAGATCCAATTATAAAACTTGCTGAATCGAAGCAATTGCAGCAACAGTACTCGATGGCAGAGCTTGATAGAATGAGCGATAATGAGTTAATAGATACGCTAGGAAATATTCGCTGGAATCAAATTTCAGACTTATTCGAATTTAGTGAGGAAACAAAGGTTTTTTATCAAAATAAAGAACGTATGCAAGTTATTATCAATGAATTAGAGAAAAGAGGTAGTTCTTTTACGAAAGATGATTCAAAGGGTATTGAAACATTTGTTGAGCTTTTACGTTCTGCTTTTTATGTTGCATTTTATAATAACGAACTAGGTTATTTAAACGAGAGAAGCTTCCACGATAAGTGTTTACCAGCATTGAAGGAAATAGCTAAGAATCCAAACTTTAAACTTGGTACAGATGAGCAAGATAAAGTGGTATCCGCCTATGGAAAATTAATAGGTAATGCTTCTAGTGATACGGAAACAGTTCAGAATGCTGCGAAGATTTTAAAACAGTATAACGAAAATCTCTCTACATATGAAGGCGAATATTCAAAAGGACAAGCTATATATGAATTAATTAAAGGGATTGATTATGACCTGCAGTCGTATTTGTATGAGACAAGTAAAGAAGCTACTACGACGATGTGGTATGGAAAGATTGATAGTTTCATAAATGAAATTAATAAAATTGCTCTTTTACATAATGTAACTGATGGCAATAGCTGGTTAATCAATAATGGCATTTATTATGCAGGACGTTTAGGAGAATTCCATAGTACCCCGAATAAAGGTTTGGATGTAGTTACACAAGCAATGCAAATGTATCCTTATTTAAGTGAAGCTTATTTTGTTGCGGCAGAGCAAATTACAACAAATTATGGTGGAAAAGACTATGGTGGAAATATAGTAGATTTACAGAAAATACGTGAAGAAGGAAAGAAGCAGTATCTACCGAAAACATATACATTTGATGATGGATCAATTGTATTTAAGACAGGAGATAAAGTAACAGAAGATAAAATTCAAAGATTATACTGGGCTGCAAAAGAAGTAAAAGCACAATATCATCGTGTAATTGGGAATGATAAAGCATTAGAACAAGGCAACGCTGACGATGTATTAACAGTTGTCATTTATGACTCTCCAGATCAATACGACTTAAACCGACAATTGTATGGGTATGAAACAAATAATGGTGGTATTTATATCGAAGAGAAGGGAACATTCTTTACATATGAACGTACGCCGGAGCAAAGTATTTATAGTTTAGAAGAGTTGTTCCGTCATGAATTTACACATTATTTACAGGGAAGGTACGAGGTTCCTGGTTTATTCGGAATAGGAGATATGTATCAAAATGAACGGCTAACATGGTTCCAGGAAGGAAATGCAGAATTCTTTGCAGGATCAACACGTACAAATGATGTAGTTCCACGGAATAGTATTATTAGTGGATTATCATATGAACCATCACAACGCTACACAGTTAAACAAACAATGTTTGCAAAATATGGATCATGGGATTTTTATAATTATTCATTTGCACTACAGTCTTATATGTATAATCATCAATTCGATACATTTGTTAGAATTCAAGATTTAATTCGTGCGAACGATGTGAAAAATTATGATGCGTATCGTGACGTATTAAGTAAAGATTCACAACTGAATATGGAATACCAAGCGTATATGCAGCAATTGATTGATAATCAAGAGAAATACGAGGTGCCACAAGTATCAGAAGATTATTTAGTGGAACATAAACCAAAAGCGTTAAACGAAGTGGTGCAAGAAATTGCCGATGTTGCTAACGTAAAAGATGCAAAAATTATAAAACATAAATCTCAATTTTTTGATACATTTACAGTCGAAGGTACGTATGTAGGTAGTGAAACAAAAGGTGAATCTAAAGATTGGAAAACGATGAGTGAACAAGTGAACCAAGTACTGGATCAACTGTCGCAAAAAGAGTGGAGCGGCTATAAAACAGTGACGGCATATTTTGTAAACTACCGTGTGAATGCAGCAAATCAGTTTGAATATGATATTGTTTTCCACGGCGTTGCGACGGATGAGGGAGAAAATCAAGCACCTATTGTAAATATGAACGGTCCATATGTTGGAATCGAAAATGAAAAAATCCAGTTTAAGAGTGACGGTTCAAAAGATAAGAATGGAGCAATAGTTTCGTACCTTTGGGATTTTGGTGATGGAAAAGTTAGTGAAGAGGCAAACCCTACGCATGTATACGAAAAAGAAGGAACATATAATGTGACATTAACAGTGAAAAATGATAAGGGCATAGAAAGTAAAGATCAAGCAATTGTAACTGTACGGAAGGGAGCACAAACAGAGAATAATCATCCGGAAGAAGCGAATATCATTCCATTTAATACGCCCCTAAAAGGTAGTTTGATTGATGATGATACGGATGTATACACATTCGATGTTACGTCTCCAGAAGAAATAGATATTTCTGTCGTAAATGAAAATCAAATTGGCATGACATGGGTGCTTTATCATGAGTCTGATAGGCAAAATTACGCATCCTATGGACAGGAAGATGGAAATATCATAAAAGGTAAACTTACTGCGGAACCAGGAAAGTATTATTTATATATTTACAAATTTGATAATGAAAACGGGACATATACAGTCAATGTACGGAATGGAGCAAAAACAGATATTGGTCCAGAAGAAGCAAGTATGATTCCATTTAATATGCCCCTAAAAGGTAGTTTGAGTGATGATGCTCATACGGATGTATATACATTTGATGTTACGTCTCCAGAAGAAATAGATATTTCTGTCGTAAATGAAAATCAAATTGGCATGACATGGGTGCTTTATCATGAGTCTGATAGGCAAAATTACGCATCCTATGGACAGGAGGACGGAAATATTATAAAAGGTAAATTTACTGCTGAACCGGGAAAGTATTATTTATATATTTATAAATTGGATAATGAAAACGGGACATATACAGTAAAAATACAATAACATAAAAAAGAGCAGTAACTAACGTAACGAGAGGGTTTTAGTCCCTCTCGTTTTTTACTGAGGAAAAATTCGGAATAATGTAACTATTCGACGCTTTGGAAAGTCTAATTAATAAACAAATTTATGAAAGGTAGGTAAATGGATGAAAAAGAAATGGATAGCAATTTTCCTCATCACCATACTAGCTATTTTGCCGGGAATTTTTATGTTGATGTCGGCGCCAAAAGTAGAGGCACAGACTGCAAGTGCGAATATGACAACCCATACCTGGCAAGTATCTTTTACTAAGACACTAAAAGAAAGCAAAATAACGGAAGACAATGTTTACGTTACAAATAGCAATGGTCAACAAGTAACAGCAACCGTAACATTGGGAGAAGATAAAAAGACCATTATCGTAAGCGATTTAGCACCTGGAGGCTATAAATTACATGTGAATAAAGAAGCGTTTGTCCTAGGTGGACCTAAAACTACATCGCAAGTAATAGCGTTTACCATCATTGAAAAGCTTGAAGCTGTAAAATCAGAAAAAGAGCTACAACAATATTTCGAAACACTTTTAGCTAATGCACAAAGAGAGGTGCATGAAGCAAATACAGAAATGGCAAAGAGCGAGGACAAAGCAAGTTTGAGCAACTCCTCTACAACGAATAATCAAGTCGAAGGAGTGGAAGAAGGAGATATTGTTGTTGTCAAAGATGGCTTTATTTATGCTGTAAAAGATCATAGCATTACGGTAGTAGATGCGAAAGATCCGAAAAATTTAAAGCTAGCGACAACGATCAAGATGAAGGAATCACGAAATATTTCGAAGCTAGCAGTTTACGATCATTTATTAATAGCAATTAGCGATGAATATTTAGAAAAAATAGGCACAAGCATGACGACAGCTTCTTTATTTGATATTTCAAAGCCAAAAAATCCAAAGCTAATACGTGAAGTGGGGCAAGAGGGATATTTGCAAGATATTCGAATTACAAATGACACATTATATTTAATCGGTAATATGTATCCGAATTATTGGGTGCTTAGAGAGCAAAAAGCGGCGGATTTAAAACCGAAAACATATGATAGTGTAGAAGGAAAAGAATATAAAAGCTTACCTCTTGAGAAAATTTCTATTTTACCAAATACACTGGATGGAACATATAGCTTAATGACAGCAGTGGATTTAAAAAATGGCGCAAAGACAACTGCGCATACTAAGGGATACTTAGGTGGTAGTAGTGGACTTTATATGTCGGAGAATGCACTTTATTTAACAACACCCATTTACGATGGAAATCCAGTGCCTGCTACTGGTCGCATGATGGATATGATCTGGATACCGAGAACAACTAATACACAAGTTTTTAAATGGAATATTGATGGAACTGCCATAAATTTTGTAGGTACTACGGAAGTAAAAGGAACAGTATTAAATCAATACTCAATGGATGCGTATGACGGTAATTTCCGCCTCGTTACAACCGAAGGAAATGCGTGGGATGCACAAAAAATATCACGAAACCACCTATTTATTTTAGATAAAAATTTACAAGAGCTCGGTGCAGTAAAAGATTTAGCTCCCGGTGAAAAAGTGTATTCTGTACGCTTTATGGGTGAAAAAGCATATGTAGTAACATTTAAAGAAGTGGATCCATTGTTTGTTATGGATGTCGCAAATCCGAAAAAGCCAACTGTGCTAGGTGAGCTAAAGATTCCAGGCTTTAGTAACTATTTGCATCCACTGGACGATACACGTTTAATCGGCATCGGCTATGATACCGAGCAACGCTATGATGCCTATTCGAAGCGTAATTTTACGGTCACAACGAATATGAAAATGTCATTGTTTGATGTTTCAGATTTCAAAAATCCAACGGAACAATCAACAGTAAAAATCGGCGGAGAAGGCTCGTACTCCGAAGTTCAATACAATCCAAAAGCGCTATTCCGCAATAAGGAATACCAATACTTCGGTTTCCCAGTTGTCCTGTATGATGCAGGGAAGGGTGATGAAATCATCTACAAAGGTCAAGGTGCACAAATTTATGAAATCACTGCAGATAAAGGAATCGTCCTAAAAGGAAATATTGTTAATAAAAGCATTGGCGATCAGTATGAAAATTGGGAGCAGCATGTACAGCGAGTAGTCTATATAGATGACGCTCTTTACACAGTAGCGAACAATGAAGTGAAGAGCTATCAGCTAAAAGACTTCAAACTACTTGATACATTAACGATTAAATAGAACAGGCTGGGACAAAACCTCGACAAATAACAAGTAGCCTTGAAAATTTTACTGCCTGTAAAATTTTCAAGGCTATGCCGGCAATACAATGTTATAAACAGAGAAATAGGAAAATGTAAAGGTCCTGCACCCCTAAAGTTAGAGTCAAAATCTAACTTTAGGGGTGTTTTTTATATGGTGAAATACAGTAAAGAATTCAAAATAAATGTGGTTAATGAATATATGAAAGGTATAGCTTATTAGCGAAAAAACATAACATACCAAATCATTCGCAAATAGAGCGTTGGGTACGTACCTATAAAGAATTTGGAGAAGTTGGATTACGTAGAAAAGTAACAAAACAAGCTTACTCTGTTCAATTCAAGCTCGATGTATTACACTTTATGAAACAAACAGGTGCTTCTTATCAAGATACAGCGATTGAATTTAACATGAATAATCCAGCGTTAATAGCGAACTGGACAGTAAATTTTTAAAGGAAGGGATAGAAGGCCTGCAAGAAAAAGCGAAGGGACGGCCACCTATGTCTAATAATTCTAAAAATAAACCTGTCAAACAACCAAACACAATGTCTCGTGAAGAACAGCTAGAACGTGAAAATGAGCTTCTCCGTTTAGAGATTGCGTACTTAAAAAAGTTAGACGCTTTCGAGGCGAACCCGGATGCCTTCCTCGAAAAGCACAAGCAGCGTTGGCGTTCGAACTTAAAGAAGAAGGGTTCCGATTGAAAGATGTATTGAAAATCGTTGAGATCCCTGAAGCAACATATCATTACCATATCCAACAGTTAAAAAATGAAGACCCCGATCAAGAATGGAAAACATTGATTTTAGCGCTATTTGAGAAGCATGAAGGTAGATATGGTTATCGCCGAATCCATGCAGAATTAAAATCACAAGGATACATCATCAATCACAAGAAACTACAGCGAATCATGAAGGAATTAGGTTTAAAGTGTGTGAAATTCGTTCGTAAATCTCGTTATAAATCGTACAAGGGCAAGGTGGGTAAAGTCGCAAAGAATCGATTAAACCGCCGTTTCAACACGCCAAATGCTTTACAAAAACTAGTGACAGACGTAACAGAATTCAAGTGTACAGAAGATGAAAAACTTTATTTAAGTCCAATTATGGATCTCTACAATGGAGAAATCATTGGGTGTCCAAGCGCCCAACATTGGATTTTGTATTAGAATCGCTACATCAAGTTCTGCCGATCATTCAGAACCGAGCTACATATCGTGCAACGATTCATTCGGATCAAGGCTGGCATTATCAACATAATTCATGGGTGAAAACATTACGACAAAACAAGATTTTCCAAAGCATGTCTCGCAAAGCGACGTGTGCAGACAATGCGGCGATGGAAAACTTCTTTGGCATACTCAGACAAGAGATGTATTACGGTGAAGTATTAATCTCGTATGAAGAATTGAAGAAGAAAATCGAACGGTATATCAACTACTATAACAATGAACGTATTAAACAAAAACTGGCCGGCATGAGTCCAGTAAAATACCGAACTCACGCCAGCCAATTAGCCGCATAATAAAAACTCTAACTTTAAGGGGTCACTACCAATGCTACTCCTTTTCGTTTTTAAGTTGTTCAAATTATGAAATTACACCAGTTGAACTGCATAAGAAGTCTGTATTTAACGTGTGGTAACTTGTAAGACCAAGATAGTTTAAACTTCCACCAATAGTGAATGTATAAGTTCTGCCTCCGTCAATAATACGAGCATCTACTCCTGTTTTTGTCCAATCACCTTTTGAAGAAGTGAAGCCTAAATTAGAATAGTTAGTGAATACTTGACGGCCACCAGATAGCTGTGTTGTAAAAGACGCAGATACTGTTATATTAACAGGAGTTGAACCATGGTTAATTTCAATCTTATGTGATGCAGAACCAGTAGATCGTGGAGCTATTCCAGTTGAAGGAACTTCAACTGCGTTAGCTTGTGTCGCATCGATTGCTCGTTGTTTAAACACTTCTGGTGAAACCCAATCTTCTTCTTTGAATTTACTAATTGGAGTAACTTCAATGTCTACTAGACTGTCTCCCCATGAAACTGTAGATTTTACTTCGTTTAAAATTTCTACATATTGTTGATGTAATGCTTCTTTTTCTTCTTGACTTAACTCAGCTACTGACGCTGTGCTGTTATTTGCAATAAAGAAAATACAAGCGAAAGCAAGCGAAAGCAAAAAGAGTTGTTAAAAATTTAGAAATATTTCTCATTTTATCCTCCTCCTTAGTTTTCAGAATAATCTAATAATATACCGTTTCTTAGTTTTGGTCTAGAGCAAATATAGTATTGTTAAAGTTTTTTTACTGAAATTAATATACAAAAGACCTGCTTTTTGGTATTTCGGCGTTGAAATTTGCTACAGTAAAAGTGGTGGCGCCCGTTACGTTGCTGCAGAAGAAAACACAGTTCACCAAGCTAGTAAAGCAATACGGCTGGGGCATTGATCGAGTGAAAAAACACCAGGATTGGTCAGATTGTCCGCACCGTATCTTGAGTGAAAATCGCTGGAATAGCTTAAAAAAGTCACTCATATTTATTTTAATGAGTGACTTTTTAATTATCAACGTCCCCTAATTTGCCCCCTATATTAAAGTCAAAAAAAGATACTAGTAAATTCAAAATAAAATAATAGATTAATTTAATTACTCAAATACACCAAAAAATACATACAAACTCCACGCTAAATCCTTGAGTTCATTGGAATTTTTCTTTGGTTATTTTTGACGATATGGAAGAATTTCCGATACTGTCACGAATTCATAGCCTTGCCCTTGTAAATAAGCTAGTACGGCATCAAGACCATCAGCAGTCGATTGATGAATATCATGCATTAAGACAATGGCGTTATTGTGTAAATTATTTTTGACATTAGGTAGTAACTGTTGCGCATTGCGATGCTTCCAATCTAATGTATCGATCGACCATAAAACAACAGGAATTGGAATTTGAGCGTTAATAGTATCGTTTGTTGCTCCATACGGTGGTCTAAATACAGTTGGCTTTTGATTAATGGCCTTCTCTATCTCCGCATCTGTAGATGTGTACTGATTTACTGCCGACTCTAGTGACAGTTTTGTTAATACAGGATGGTTCCATGAATGATTACCTATTTCATGTCCGCGTGTAAGTACGTCTCTTGCGATATCAGGATAATATTGTACACGACTACCAAGCATAAAGAAGGTAGCTTTTGCATGATATTTATCGAGAGTATCTAAAATTTGTTCTGTTACCTTTGGATGTGGGCCATCATCAAAGGTTAAGGCAATACGTTTTTGGTTTGGATCTCCTGTATTAGTTGGCTGTACCGGCTGTTCCATAGCAATCTGGAAATCAGACGCTAACAACGGATTGATAAGTGAAAGCGGAAGCTTCACAATTTGTGGACCAGCTGCTCCGCTAGCAATCTCATACTTATCAAAATAGAATTGTATCGAATCATCAACGAGAGCAAAGCGATTAAAGTTAGACCACTTCGGATCAGTTGACTTGATTAACTCATCCTTGAAAAGCTCATTCTTTAACTTGAGGTTTTGTTGTAAGTCATTACGTACATAGGTAGCTAATGCTGATAAATTGTTTTTATCGTTATTTAACAATGTTTTAATGGAAATTTGTTCTCCAGTTTCATGATTGATGAAGAACGTTTTTGTTGAAACCTCGGGATTGGCTCCGCCTGTATACAACATTTTTGTTAGTACAAAGGAATAGTAATGCTTTTGATATGGGAAAGTTTCCAAACTAATATTAAGCTCACCCATTACCTCTTTATCTTTATTTTTTTTCATAGATGACAGATAGTTTTCTTTTGAATCCGTTATGTACTGTAATACAGCATCGTTAAAAGCTTTATTATCTGTTTCTGGATAGTGAATAGCAAAAGGAGTTCGCTTGTCATTAGAAACATCTGTTACAATACGTATACCTGGAAACGTCGAGCTTTCTGTGGATAGATTACTCTTTATTGAATGTGAAAATGTCTCTTTAGAGGCACTAATTTTTTGAAACTGAAAGTCATCCTTTGATAGGATAATGACTAAAATAATAGTTGTTAATGTAATGATGAGGCCAATTAATAGGAAATCAATCATTGGGCCGCGTCTTTTTCTGCGTTCCGGCATTTTGGTAGATACGCTCCTTTCCTTATTTATTTTTTTAATTTCTTATACATCAGACGTTGTAGTCATTGAAAAAGTTATACTAATCTACGAAGTTTTGTTACCAATTTATAGGAAGCTACTCTTCATAAATAAATTACTCAGTAGCTTACCATTTTCAGTATATGAAAGCCAAAGTACGTTGGTTAAAAGTTAAAAAATTTTTAGTTGAGTTTTTATTTGCAGTTCGATACTATTGGCAAGGAACCTTTTAAAGGAGGCAGATAACTGTAATGGTTTTACATGAAGCGGATAATGAATTTACGATTGACTGCTTATTGCTTGCGGGTCGAATTATGATTGAAAGTGGTGCAGAAACATACCGTGTTGAGGATACAATGCTACGTATGGCACATTCTCAAAATATGCTGGATGCGCAATGTTATGCTACACCTACAGGGATCATTTTTTCGTTAGGCAAGACACAGCCGACGAGAATTACATCAATTTCCAACAGAGTTACAGATTTACAAAAAATATCCTTGGTAAATTCAGTATCTCGGAGACTCACATCTCACATGATAACATTAGAAGACGCTTATGACGAGTTAAAGTCGATACAAAAAACAAATTATTTTTTACCAACATATATTCAAGTCATATCAGCTGCTCTTGCGAGCGGTTGTTTCCTTATAATGTTTAAGGGGGGATGGTCTGATTTTCCTTTTGCGTTTTTAGCGGGGGGGTTAGGCTTTCTAGTGCTTATAATGATAAATTATTTAACAAAAGTAAAATTTTTCTCGGAATTTACGGCTTCATTAGTAGTAGGATATATTGCAGTCTTTGCAGTGAAATATGGCCATGGTACGGAAATAGATAAAATTATTATTAGCTCGGTTATGCCACTTGTACCAGGTATTTTAATTACGAATGCAGTTCGGGATCTAATGGCAGGTCATTTTATGTCAGGGATGGCAAAGGGCGCAGAGGCTTTTCTAACAGCTTTTGCAATTGGTGCAGCTATTGCCGTCACTCTATCGTTTTAGGAGGCAGATGACATGGACTATATCGTACAGTTGATTCTTAGTTTTTTTGCGACTGCGGGTATCGCAATTATTTTTAATGTACCTAGAAGAACCCTGATTTATTGTGGTTTTGTTGGGGTAGTAGGCTGGATGATTTACTTTATCCTAACAGAACATGGCATGGATATAGTAAATGCCTCATTTTTTAGCGCTTTCATAATTGCGATTGTTTCCCACTTGTATGCTCGGCGCTTCAAAATGCCGATGATTATTTTTATTGTCGGTGGTATTATCCCGTTAGTTCCTGGAGGTATGGCTTATAATGCAATGAGAAATGTTGTAGAGGATGATTATATACAAGGGCTACAGTATGGATTAAAAGCATTTTTAATTACAGGTGCCATCGTTATAGGACTTGTATTTGCAGAGGTACTAATACAGCTTATTTTCCGTTCTGTACGTAACGGTAAGGCGACATTCCAAAAGGTCTACAAAAAATAAGACTCTACATTAAATGTAAGGGTGAGCACGGCGGATAGAACAAATATTATAAGAGGCTGGGACATAACTAAATGGTTACTTCATAAAGCCGAATAATCTCCAAATAACAAAACACGATAAATAGAAAAACCGAACTATTCCGAAACACTTCATAAGAGTTTCATTGGATAGTTCGGTATTTTTGTTGGCTGAAACACATTTGTCTCAGCCTCTTTAATAATTATTTAACTAGTAATGCTTCAATTTCCTCTGCGTGAATTGGTTTACTAATATAGTAACCTTGAATGGCATCACAGCCATAAGTAATTAGAAGGTCAGCTTGTTCAGCCGTTTCGACACCTTCTGCTACAACTTTTAGTTCCATAGATTTCCCGAGTTGCACCATACCGTGCATTAGCTTTTGCGTTTTTTCGGACTTTAATAAAGAACTTGTAAATGCTTTATCGATTTTTAATGTATCTATTGGTAAAATCTGCATATATCTAAATGAACCATACCCGGTACCGAAATCATCTAGTATAAAGGCAATACCTTCATTTTCAAGCTTACGCATTTGTTGTGTGATAAAGGTAGCAGCTTCTGCTTCTAGGGCAAATTTCTCGGTAATTTCGATTTGAATAAGGCTTGCAGGACAGCCGGTTTTTGCCAAAGTTCCAAGGATCGACTTTGCCATATTTTTATCACGGAATTCACGTACAGAAGAGTTAATCGATACTTTTAAATCAAGACCAGCTTTTTTCCAGATTAGTGCCTGTTCACAAGCTTTTTCTAGCATAAAGGAACCAATATTATTAATAAGACCAGTTTCCTCAGCAATTGGAATAAGTTCATCTGGCGAGACAACGCCTATTACTTCATCTTCCCAACGAACTAGTGCTTCTACAGCTGTAATTTTACCTGTATAAACATCAATTTGTGGCTGATACAGGACTTTTAGGTTTTTTTGGTCAAGAGCCTGAAGTAAACGTTTTTCAATTAAAGCTTTACGATTTAATGCTTTATGTGTTGCTTTGGATAGTGAGACGATTTTATCGCCACCTGCTTCACGGACAGTTGTAATAGTAGCAATGGATGCCTTCATTAGTTGGGAGAATGTAGTTTGATCCTCTGGATAACGTGTAATTCCACCACTAATAGAAATAGGGACAGCAACATTACTGTTATAAATTGGATGTTGTTGTAAGTAAGACAGGAATCCTTGAATGAACCATTCACTTAATGGTGTAATCACGACAAAATCATTTTCGTTAATACGTGCCATTGTGCTATCTTGGAAGTACATTTTTATACGATTTGTAAACTCTACGATAAGACTTTGATTGATTTGCTGATCATGTAACTCTTTTAATGTATAAAATTTATCAATACTTAAATAGACAAAAGAAAAGTTTCTTTCGTCCTCAATCATATTGGAAATCACTTTTTCGAGTCGATGTGCATTCATAAGACCTGTTTCTGTATCGATATAAGCGATTTTTTCAAGCTGATGTTGTATTGTCTTGGACTTGGTGATATCCTTTTCAATTAATAAAAATTGTTGCTCATTTGTTTCGAGATTAAATGTTGGAATGGCTGTAAGTAGTACCCAATAAGACTGACCTGTTTTTGTAACTTTTTCAATTTCACCTTGCCACGTATGACCATTGTTTAAATTACGCCAGATGGTATTTGTGATCTTTTCGCTTTCTTTCTTTTCAGGGAATAGCTGCCAAAACGTTTTGCCGATCACGCGTTTTGGTGTCCATTGACTCGTTTTTAGAAATTCATTATTACATTCTAAAATGAACCCATCATGATCAAGTGTTACTGTCATAAACGTCGAGTCTAACCCCTGCTTTAAGTCTACGAGAGTGCTGCTATTTGAGGCAGCATTAATCATTAACTCTGGTAGCATAAATAGTATAAGAACGAAATGCTCCCCTTGTTCAGTAAATGGTTTAGCTAGTAGCGCTGTTGTAATTTCTTCATTTGTATACGTTTTCAGTTGCATTCGATTGATATACGTGCTGTCATTATTTTGCAAAATGGCTTGAAAGGTTTCTAATGAAAGCTGACGTAGTAAATTTTCATGAATGAATGAAGTATTATGCTCTTTAATAGTAGTAGCTGAAAAATCAAATAGCTGTTCAGCAAGCTTTCCCAAATTTATAACTTGTCCATCTTGATTCATGACAATAGCAGGAAAAGGAAGTGAATTTAAATAATGTTCATCGATCGTAAATGATTTATGCATGTGACTCATGATTATTCGATCTCCTTGAGTAATCTATATATACTATATATTATAGTTAATTATCGGGAATTAGTCATTATGAATATGGTTGTAAAAGTTTGGTAATTGAAAAATTGGGACTTTTTTAATGGAAAACATGGAAAGTTTTCAAGAGAAATAACATTTTTTGTATATATATAGGAAGTGAGAGGTGTATGAAACGGATAAACGAAATAGTATTTATTATCTTAGGTGTGATGTTATGGGGAGCAACTGGCCTTTAATGGAGTGGTTACTCAACCACGCGCTATTGACAGTCTCCTGTATGTTAACAATTCGTTTATCGGTCGCAGGTAGTAAATTACTTACATATTTCTCTTCATTCAGCAGAAGACTCCCACGTTGAAGGTGGTGAGGTGAATGCCGATGTGGTTCCTTTTCCGCATGTACCCTAACACCTACTGAATGAAGATAAAGCGTCCGGCTGATGTCATCGGTTTTAAAGAGGAATGAATTGTGCAGGTACAATTCAAAACAAATATTTTTTTCAGTTAACAATCAATTTCGCCTTAACGTATGTTGCGTTAGGGATTATTGGCACACTTATCGGTCTCTTTCTCCTACTAGCGAACGCTTTAATTGATGCTTTATTGGTTAGTAGTAAAGCATTATATGGGGGTAGTTAAGTGCTTTATGATAATTTTAATATTCTTCGGACTTTGGCTTTCGTGCTGATCCTTAAAGAGCATGGAATATATTACAGCAGTTGAGACAAGTACCTTTAATTGAACCATTACAAATGATTATTTCAGTTATCGTGTTTGGTACATCATAAGGTTTTGGTGTCTTCATTATGCTTGTTTGAGTAACATGGCTTTCTGTAGGTAGAAAACATAAAAATACTATCTGCTTAGGAGTTCTTTGCTATAGTTGAGATTTATGGAACTCCTTTGCTAAGAGCAAGGGGGAAGAATATGAAAGAAGTTTTTTCCTATGTAAAGCCTTATAAATGGACTGCATTTATTGCGTTTTGTTTAATGCTGTTGGAATTGTTTGTGGAGCTCGCTCAGCCACTTATCATGGCTAAAATCATAGATGACGGAGTACGAGCTCAAAATCAAGGAATGATAGGGCAATGGGGAATTGTTTTGCTTGGTTTATCTTTCATAGCCTTGATAGCTGGTGTCGTTAATTCGTATTTTTCATCGCATACAGCACAGAGTTTTTCCTATGATTTACGAAATGCATTGTTTGAAAAAATACAATCCTTTACATTAGCTACTTTTCAGAAATTCTCAACAGCCTCTCTTATTACAAGGTTAACGAATGATGTGACGCAAGTTCAGACGGTGCTGTTTATGAGTTTACGTATTATGCTTCGTGCACCACTTGCCGTTGTTGGTAGCATCGTTATGGCTTTTGTTGTAAATGCTAAACTAGCGTTGTTTTTAGTTATTGGCGCACCTATTATTTTTGTTTTCCTTATTTTTATGGTAGCAAAAGGCGTGTCTTATTTTGGACTTGTGCAAAAGAGAATAGATCGTTTGAATCGTGTACTACAGGAAAGTTTACAAGCTATTCGATTAGTGAAAGCTTATTTACGCGGTGCATATGAAGCCTCTCGTTTTGATGAAGTTGCCTCACGCTTAAAAATAGATACTGTAAAGGCTTTACGGACAATGGAGTATATTATGCCTGTGCTGTTATTCATCATGAATATGAGTCTACTTGCAGTACTGTGGTTTGGGACAAAACAAATAGCTTCAGGTACAACACCGCTTGGAGATGTTGTGGCCATTGTCAATTATGCAATGCGTATGACAGGATCGTTTTCGATGTTTGCCTTTATTATTATTTTTTATGCGCGTGCAAAAGCCTCCGCAGAGCGTATGGCAGAAGTCCTTTCAACTGAGAACGAGATTGAGCTACCATCATCTTCAGAGAAAGCGTCTAAAGGCTTGAATTTTGGTGAATTAGCTTTTGAGCATGTTAGCTTTACTTATCCTGGGGGAGACTCGCCTGTACTATCCGATGTAAGCTTCCAAGTGAAATCTGGTGAAAAGCTTGCCATTATGGGGGCAACAGGTGCAGGGAAATCAACGCTGTTACAGCTTATTCCACGTTTCTACGATGTGACTGTGGGTAAAATAGTAGTAGAGGGGAAAGATGTACAGCAATGGGATTTACAAGAACTGCGCGAAACGATCGGCTATGTGCCACAACAATCTCTATTATTTACAGGAAGCATTGCTGATAATGTTCGTTGGGGCGATGGAGAGGCTGACATGGATGCAGTGCTACAGGCAACAATGCAAGCGCAAATCCATGCTTCTGTGGAGGATTTCCCGAATGGTTACGAGACAAAGGTAGGTCAGAAGGGCGTCAATCTTTCAGGCGGTCAAAAACAAAGATTATCGATTGCGAGAGCGTTATTAAGAAAAGGGCATATATTAATGCTTGATGATAGTACAAGTGCGCTTGATGTTAAAACGGAGCAGGCATTGTGGGAGGCATTGAGTGAGGAACAAGCAACGATGCTAGTGGTCACTCAAAAGATTCGGACAGCTAGAGGCGCAGATCGCATCTTACTCATTGATGCAGGAGAAGTAGTCGCATACGGGACGCATGAAGAGCTTTTGCAAACGTCGATGCTCTATAAAAAAATTGCAATCTCCCAACAGGAGGTAGAGGAATAATGGGATTTTTCCAAAAACCTTTTGGCTATGAGCCGATTTTGACGAAAGTAGATGTGAAGCAGGCTGTTAAGAAAACGAAGGGACCTCGTGCGACAGATTGGAAAAGTACACTACTACGTTTATGGAAGATAGTTGATGAACAACGTGTACTACTAATTATTGTGCTGTTACTTGTCTTTGTGAGTTCAATGTTGACTCTACTTGGGCCGTATTTAATCGGTAAAATGATTGACATGTATGTAACGCATGGAGAGCTTGTAGGATTAGAGAAGGGGATTATGCTGTTAATCGGCATTTATGCTCTATTAGCAGTATCATTATTTTTGCAAAACTATTGGATGATTGGTATTGCTCAGCAAACCATTTATAGATTACGAACGAGTGTTTTTGCACATTTCCAAAGAATGCCGATTGCCTTTTTTGATCGTCGTCAGCATGGAGAATTAATGAGTCGCATGACGAATGATATTGAAGCGGTAAGCTCAACATTAAATAGCTCCTTTATCCAAGTGTTTTCTAGTGTAATAACGCTTACAGGAACAGTGATCATCATGCTAAGTTTAAGCCCTTTACTAACGATATTAACGATGACCATTATACCGATTATGTTTTGGGCAATGCGTTGGATCACACGGAGAACGGCACCTTTGTTTAAAGAACAGCAAGCAGCCATAGGAGCTATGAATGGCATGATTGAAGAAACGATTTCGGGACAGAGAATTGTCAAAGCTTTCTCACAAGAGGAACGCATGAAAGAGGAGTTTCACGAAAAAAGTTTACGCTTAAAAAGTACTGGCTTTTGGGCGCAGACATACTCTGGATATATTCCAAAGGTCATGAACTTTTTAAACAATATGAGTTTTACAATTGTAGCTGGTATTGGTGGTGTACTTGCTTTTTATGGGCATGTGTCAATTGGCGTAATTGTTATTTTTACAGAATACGCAAGGCAATTTACACGACCTTTAAATGATTTGGCCAATCAATTTAATACCGTGCTGTCTGCGATTGCTGGTGCTGAGCGTGTATTTACGTTACTGGATGAACAGCCTGAAGAGGAAGCTGCTTCAGCACAGAAACATAAGCTATTAGGGCATGTGAGCTTTCAACATGTGTACTTTAAATATGAGCAAGCAGAGGAAGCTTACACTTTGAAGGACATTAATTTTACCGTGGAACCCGGACAAACGGTAGCTCTTGTTGGTGCAACTGGAGCAGGAAAAACAACGATCTTGCAGCTTCTTGCAAGATTTTATGAAGTATCGAAAGGTGAGGTGTTATTTGATGGTGTAAACGTTCAGCAAATAGAACGACAAGCATTGCGCTCGCAAATGGCCTTTGTGTTACAGGATCCATTTTTGTTTGAAGCATCTGTACGTGACAATATTCGTTATGGTCAATTAGATGCTAGCGATGAAGAGATAGTGGGAGCAGCGAAGCGTGCAAATGCACATGACTTTATCATGACATTAAAGGATGGCTATGACACAGTACTTGCTGCAGATGGTAGTGGAATTTCTCAAGGTCAAAAGCAGTTATTGTCAATAGCACGAGCATTGATTGCTGACCCGAAAATTTTGTTGTTGGATGAGGCGACAAGTAGTATTGATACGGTTACGGAGCTTGCGATTCAAAAGGCACTTGATATGTTAATGCAGGGACGCACGAGCTTTGTTATTGCTCACCGTTTAAATACAGTGCATAATGCTGATATTGTGCTTGTTATGCACACAGGTGAGTTAGTTGAAGCAGGTCCTCAACAAAAATTAATGGAATCCGGTGGCATCTATGCGCAGATGTTACAATCTTCATCCCATCATCTTGATGAGTAGGGTGACAGTAACGATGTAGGTGTAAATCACATTCTACAAACAGAAGAAAGGGCGATTTCAAAATTATGGATCGCTCTTTTTTTAGTTAAAATATTGACAATTATTCAAAATTTGAAGTAATTTATCTATAGAAATAGTATAATTATGGCTCCTACCAAAAGTTGTGGGTCTAAAGGAAATACTTAGGAGCAACTCGACGTTCACCGGAGATTGGAATCCTAAGTGAATAATGGTGTATAAAAATGCATCCCTCATTCTGGTGATTTTCAGTTTATAACCGTCCGAAATCATATAAAACCTTTTAATTTCACTATATTTGGAATAAAATTATTAATAATTAGAAGTGATTAAAGTATGTTAGTATAATTTGTTGCCAGCTTATTTTCTTTCTTGCTACAATAGGGCAATAGTCTGATACAAGAACGGAGTGAATGATGAATATTTCAGTGATGACAGTGTCTTTTCCGTTAGACGGGGAAACATTAAATGAATTAAAATTATTGTGCGAAGAAGCGACTACACATGATTATCGTGTATATGAAACTGCTATGGGTTTGCCTTTAGCGAGTTCCTTTGAATCGAAGGGCTTTATGGTACTTGCATATGAAGATGACAAAAATATATTAGTTGGTGCAGCTAGTGCAATAGATTTAATGGGGCTTCATACATATGAGTGGTCTTTAGTTGTAACACCTACGTACCGTCAAAAGGGGATTGGAACTGCTTTAGTGGATGCTTTACAGACCGGCCTTGAAGAGCGTGGGGCAGAAGGTCAATTAGCGGTAGTGATAGATGGATCACCTTTTGGACACACGTTTATTGAAACGAAGGGCTTTACATATAGCTTTTCAGAGGCCACTTTAGAAACAAGAGCAGAGTCAGTAGAATTAAAGAATGATATCGACATCATTCCTTATACAAATGAACAGGCAGAGCTGATTGCCATCTATAGTGCAGCGTTTGGAGACCTACCTGAAGAATCTGAGGAGCTAATCACTTTTAATACATCAACGAATGGACGAAAGCTATGGGTAGCACGTAAAGATGGAGAAATTGTTGGAACAGTAACGACTGCCCAGGAAAATGAAATTCAATGGGTTACTGCATTGGCAGTTCATCCAAACCGTGAGGGGCAAGGTATAGGTACTGCGATGCTTTCATTTTCAAAAGATTATGCTAGTAAAATTGGAGCAAAAATCGTCATGCTTGATGTAGAAATTGACAATAGAAAAGCGCTTTTTGTTTATGAGAAGGCGGGCTTTATGAAGGCACAGCAAATCGACTATTATGTAAAACAATAAGGGAAGCGTGAGGAGTGTGCTTTATGTATCGCTCCTTTTTGTGTACTGCATGAAGTTCAAACAACAGAGATAAGGAAGGGAATTTTTTAGGTGGAGATAGAAGAACTATATAAATGGATAGGCAAGTCCTTTCTTTCAAAGGGAATGCCAAGGAAACTTCAGTGTGTATATTTGCTTTTCCTGTTTGTATAAAAAGAAAGACACCTTCACTTTTGGTAAAATAATGGTGTCTATACCAATCTATAATATAAGGTAGTCCATGTCTTTTACATCTTCACAAAGCTCAAAAAAGAGATTGCCGAATGTTTTCAGGTCTCGTTCTTCTCGCATCTGCTATGCAATTAAAATATAGCGAGTGAAAACAATGGTTGTATGACTAATTAACATGTCATAAGAACGACCCTGGTACTCTTTCTCGAGATTTAAAAGGGATTTATTGCACTTGAAAAACACTTCAATATCCCAGCGCATAGCGAGCCGTTCACTTCGTTATTACGATTACGGATAAAGAGTATTTTAACGGGAATCCCATTATCTAACGTGACATGGATGGAGCCAAGAATGCCCTTTTTACCTATAGATGGCTTTGCTTCACGGTATAATTCATTGAGTGTAAGTCATTGTTCTTGGTCAGCCTTACAATCTCTAATTATTTTCCAAACTTTAGCTAAAGCTGAAGTTGTTTTAAACATGGACATTTTTAAAGGTCAAATGACTAAATGGTTGGCCGCTTTACCTAGCTATTTCAAGATGCGAAAGTGGGAAAATTAACTTCTGATTGTGAGTTTAATATTAAACTGTTTTCATAATCACTATAATAGGAAGTTTCTCGATGAAGTGAAAAACTATAAACTGTTTTCGGGAAAAGTGTTGACCTTTTTGAATTAAGAGTATATTATTATATAAGTCGTTAAGATAGCTACTGAAAAACAATTAAATTAAATAGAAATTAGTTATTGACATCTAGCGAACGACGTGATATTATATAAGAGTTACTGTTGAGAAAATGGTGACGACATGAACCTTGAAAACTGAACAAGCAAAACGTAATCAATAAAGTTTTT
>DAMBVB010000027.1:29558-49668 GCA_032053185.1 Lysinibacillus sp. | reverse complement strand
TGCAGACTTTTGAGCCCTTGGTTACTCCAATAAGAGTTACCAAGGGTTCTGTGTAATATGGGACAGCAAAGTAACGCACTTTCAGGCTTCTTCCAATTGTTCCATAAACCCAGGCGAAGTCTTCTTCTAAGCCATTCAGCAAGCTCATCCGTCCCAAGTGAAACCTTGTAACTGATTTCTGTTTGAAGGAATTTCGTAAGCGTAGAGAGGCTAAGCAATCAACAGAAGTAATTGTATTCCAAGAAAAAATTTGTTACTATAAAATCACCATTATGAGAGGACTGATGGATGGACAATGATTAACTAATTTATATTTTTATTTGAAAAACACTTCAAACTACAAAATATAGGATTAGTCTGTCCGTTTTTATAAATTAGTTTACACTTTATTTGTCATGGTTCCAATGACAAAAAAGAACTTATTTAATATAAGTTAAAGACCAATCCTTCCAATTTAACATTGGGAGGATTTTTTATCCTCTTATGGTTAAGATTCATGTTTTTTATTCTGTACCTTTCATTTAATAAATAAAGGAGAGTGAAAAATGAGCGATTCAGACA
The DNA here is from genome assembly GCA_032053185.1 of Lysinibacillus sp. GTDB lineage: Bacteria > Bacillota > Bacilli > Bacillales_A > Planococcaceae > Lysinibacillus. Next base: position 49,107 of record DAMBVB010000027.1, on the reverse strand, counting down.
CTATTGTTACGCATGTAATACTCCGTATAAGTCGTTAATATCCATCAAACGTATACGGAGAAATTGAAAATAGATGGATGTGCCGACTTTGTATAAAAGTAAAAAGTGTTGCTATACAAAGGAGGAATTATTATGTCAATGATAAAAGTTCAAGATTTAACTTTTTCTTACCCAAGTAGCTTTGACAATATTTTTGAAGGTGTAAACTTTCAAATAGATACGGATTGGAAACTTGGATTTATCGGTAGAAATGGACGAGGCAAAACAACATTCTTTCATTTATTATTAGGGAAGTATGAGTACAGTGGGAAAATTAATGCTTCAGTAGAATTTAATTATTTCCCTTATCCAGTTGCGGATAAAAATAAGTATACTCATGAAATTATGGAAGAAATTTGCCCCCAAGCAGAAGATTGGGAATATCTTCGTGAAATATCCTATCTAAATGTTGATGCAGAGGTCATGTACCGACCATTTAAAACACTATCAAATGGAGAACAAACAAAGGTGTTACTAGCTGCACTTTTTTTGACGGAGGGACAATTTCTTTTAATTGATGAACCAACCAATCATCTAGACACTGATGCACGAAAGATTGTCTCTGATTATTTAAGTAAGAAAAAAGGGTTTATTTTAATTTCACATGACAGAATCTTTTTAGATGGTTGCGTTGATCATATCTTATCTATAAATAGAGCAAATATTGAAGTTCAAAGTGGTAACTATTCTTCTTGGAAGTTAAATTTTGATAGACAGCAGGAACATGAAGCGGCAACAAATCAGAGGCTACAAAAAGACATAGGGAGATTAAAACAGTCTTCCAAGCGTTCAGCAGGTTGGTCGAATCAAGTGGAATCTTCTAAAAATGGGACAACGAATTCGGGTTCTAAGTTGGATAAGGGCTTTGTAGGCCATAAAGCGGCAAAGATGATGAAGAGAGCAAAGAACATTGAATCAAGGCAACAAAAAGCTATTGAGGAAAAGTCAAAACTGCTAAAAAATGTGGAAAAAACGGAGTCATTAAAATTAGAACCACTGGAATTTCAGTTACGTGAACTGATTGTTTTGGCCGATGTGTCTGTTCAGTACGATGACCAAATAGTGAATAGGCCAATAAGCTTTAAAGTTGAACAGGGTGATCGAATTGTACTGGATGGAAAGAATGGAAGTGGAAAAAGTAGTATCCTCAAACTAATTTTAGGGAAGCCGATACAGCATACAGGCTCAATCCGTTTAGGTTCGGGTCTCATTATTTCCTATGTTCAACAAGATACTTCTCATTTGAAGGGACTGTTATCGGACTTTATTAAAGAGCATAAAATAGATGAAACGTTATTTAAATCCATCCTACGTAAGTTGGATTTTGAGCGAATTCAATTTGAGAAAGATATAGCGCATTATTCTGGTGGACAAAAGAAAAAGCTACTAATAGCCAAAAGTTTATGTGAAAAAGCGCATGTATATATTTGGGATGAACCGTTAAATTTTATTGATATTTATTCGCGCATGCAGATTGAAGAGCTTATTCAAAGGTTTAATCCTACAATGGTTATTGTGGAGCATGATCAGGCATTTCAACAAACAGTTGCAACAAAAACTATATCTATGTAGGTAAATAGGAAGAACTGAAGATATAATCAGTAAATCAGGTATTCAACTATATGGTACATTCGTTGAAGAACGTAGATAAAATAATCGACCTTTTAAACATAAAGAATCCATTTTGATCAATCTTTTTCAAAATGGATTCTTTTTTGTTTATATTTTTAGACAACCGTCACTTTAAAGTGACGGTTGTCTTTTTTGCCGGGTATCCGAGGAGGATAGCGATGATTCCGCAGATTCCTATAAGAATTGGATAGAAGGAGTATTGCAGGATACTCACTGGCGATATTCCGGCTACGCTTGCGGCTGCCAGGAATTGGGCTCCGTATGGTAGGAGGCCTTGGGTCGCACAGGAGAAAATATCTAATATACTGGCGGACTTTCTCGGCTCAATCTCATACTGTTCAGCAATATTTTTTGCAAGCGGACCAGCAATTAATATAGCAATCGTATTATTGGCCGTCGATAAATTAGTTAGGCCTACAAGACCGGCAATACCAAATTCAGCACCTTTTTTCGATTTAATCCTTTTTGTTGCAAGGTGAAGTAGAAAGTCAATCCCTCCGTTAAACTTTATAACCTCCACCATTCCAGCTATTAATATCGCAAGGAATGCCATTTCATACATGCCTGCCATTCCTTCGCCGATCTTTTGAAAAAGGCTCATTAAATGATAGCTACCATCCGCTAAGCCAACAGCCCCGGCGAGAACAATCCCAAATGCCAGAACAAGGAAAACATTCATGCCAGCTAACGCTAAAATAATAACGAAAACATAGGGAACAATTTTTATCCAACTATAGCTTACATGCTCGACATATGCCGTTTCACCCATTGTGATAATCCCTAAAATAATGCTCGTTACAATAGCTGCAGGCAACACAATCCAAAAATTCACCTTAAATTTATCTTTCATTTGTGCGCCTTGTGAACGAACGGCAGTAATGGTTGTATCTGAAATAATCGATAAATTATCGCCAAACATCGAACCGCCAACAATCGCTGCCATTACTAAAGCCATGGGAAGTTCGATATGCTCGCTTATCCCAACTCCAATTGGCGCCAGTGCAACAATCGTCCCTACCGATGTACCCATTGATAGGGAGATAAAGCAGGCGATAATGAATAAGCCTACGACAAGCAGGTTTGGCGGAACGACTGATAATGCAAAGTTTACCGTGGAGTCCACTGCCCCCATGCCTTTTGCTACCGTTGAAAAGGCACCAGCTAAGAGAAAAATAACAACCATCAGCATGACATTTACATTTCCTGCGCCTTTGCAAAAAATATCAACCTTGCGCGCAAATGATTCTTTTTTATTCATTGCCAAAGCTACAGCGCCTGAAATGGAAATGGCTACAATGACAGGAAAGGCGTAAAAATCACCTGTAATAACCCCTGAGCCAATAAATAAAATCAAAAAAACGATGAATGGGATCAGCGCCCATGGATTTTCTTTCTTCATGTCTACCTCCAAAAAATAAAATTGCACACTTCTTTTGTCCATTCCTTTTTACGAAAAAAGCCTCTTCTTGTCACAACAAGAAGAGGTCTTATTTATAAAACACTCCTCTTATCTATCAAGCCTTTGCCTGCTGGATTTGGCACAGTAACTTAAATCTAAGTTCCGCTGCCGAGATTTCATCGGGCCAGTCCCTCCATCTCTCTTGATAAGAAGCAAATATATTATTTTTTCACAATAATAAATACTATAATAAAAAATCAAAGCTTGCAACATATTTTTAATCAAACAGTTATATTCTGAAATATTTAACAAGGAATTTGAACAAGTAAAAGAATCAGAGGATAGGAAACTGTCATTTTTTGTACGGCTGTGGACATTTGGTGTAACAAATAAAGGGGACTTAAAAGAAGCATGACAACGTAAAAGGAGGCGCCCTAGAAGTCGTGGGTCGCCTAAAACATTTGTGGTAAAAATTCGTTCTTAAAGCGTCGATTTTTACGAAGCCATATTTTTAAAATCATACGATGTGTTAGAAGGCGTTGTCTTTTATGTGGTCTAGCCTTTGCCTCTATTAAACTTTGTAGTAGCATACATGTTTCTGTTGCAAATGCTTGTGGGTCAACGAGGACGTCAAGTTTAAAATCAATTAACCGAGCTGCTTGAGCCTTTGCAAGTAATTGTGCAAAGCGTGTATTCATTTCTGGAAAGTTTTCTTCTAATTCAAGGTCGATTAAAGTATATAGTGTTTGTTCAATGTCAGCTTCGAGTGCTTCAATGGATGGCTGTGTCAAAAAATCACCTCTAGTTTCTCATAAATGCTGCTACACAAGAAAAAAGCCAAGTGCAGCGAAAAGTAAACCGAATAAAACGGTAGTGCCTATATAAACAATCGCTAATCTCCATTTTTTCTGCTCTAAGAGTTGCAAACATTCAAAACCAAATGTTGAAAAAGTCGTATAGGCCCCTAAAAAACCAAGCCCTAAAAAATGCCAAAGCCAATCACTTAGATGTAATGCAAATAGAAAGCCAAGCGCAAAAGAACCCGTTATATTAATAAAAAATGTTGCCCATGGGTATGTATGGACAATCAATTTTCCGAGATAAAATCTTGTTAGTGCGCCCAAAAATCCACCGATACCAATAACTATCATACGATGCGCCCCTTCGCAAGTTTAAATCCTAGCCATGCACAAGCTAAACCGCCAAAAACACTCACTACAATATAAAGAACGGCTTGTAGCCACTTACTACCCTGCAAAAGTAATAGCGTTTCTAACGAAAATGTCGAAAAGGTTGTAAAGGCACCAAAAAAGCCAGTACCGATTCCTAAAATAACGGGTGTCCGCTTTGTGAACATAGTAAAAAGCCATGCTAAACAAAAGCAACCAACTAAGTTTATGCAAAGTGTCGCAATAGGAAAACCACCTGTATTTGGAAGTGCTAAACCGAGGCTATATCGACAGATGGCACCCAAAAATCCGCCAATCCCAACAGCTAAAAATGATTTCAAAGTAAAGACTCCTTATTAAAATGTCTATATTGAAAAGTGTATCATGAGATCACCATTTTTGATATTAGAAGTGGGTGATAAACTAAAGTTAGGTGATAAACTAAAAAATTAGGGCGATAAATTACAAAATTGTTCCGATAAATCACAAAATTGTTCTGATAAAATCTTAAGACCCTTTCGAACTGGCTTTGTTCGATAGGGTCTTCCAGCAGCAACTTAACTCTCGCTCTTCCGTTAGCATCTGGAAAATCAAATATTGAATTGAAACTTAGACGTTTCCATACCATTTCTTTGACTTTTCAATATTTCTTACTTTTAGTAAAAGTCAATACACAAAGTTATTGTATTTAAGGTGCCCCGTGTAATTTATTCTTAGATTGTATTTTTAGCAATTCGTTGCTTTAAAGCGTTAATTATTTCCTGAAAAACGTAAAAAATAACAATAAGTTAGTTGACAAATATTTCTAAAGTGTGATAATCTTCAAGAACACTTTAACAATCTTAAGTAAAGGAGGGCATGACGATGTTCATTTTACCAGTATCAAATCAAAGTACAACTGCATACATTGTCCATGTCTTCTAATATTTTATTTTGCGTTGTAAGTAAAGGGCATGGGTAACTCCTGGCCTTTTATGAAGAGACACATGCTCTTTTTTTGGGTATGTGTCTTTTTTGTTGCAAAAAAGGGTTGTAGTGACCATAAAAAAGGAGTGCATGTGTATGCGAAACAAAGTACAAAAAATGATTTTCATTAAGAAATTTATGGAAAGTGGGTAGCAAAGTTTTAACAGCACTTGAGAAAGAAGGTTATAACGTATGTTTGATGTTTTAAGTAAATTAAGCTGGTTTTTTAAAAAATACTGGAAGCAATATACAGTAGCCATTACGCTATTAATGATAGCAAGTGGCTTAGAAGTTGTTCCACCGTATTTACTAGGGTCAATTATTGACATATTGACTGCTGGAGAGATGACGTCAGCTCTTTTAACGCAGTATATTTTGATTTTTGTGTGTATCATGATTGGGGGTTATGTCCTGAATTTTGTGTGGCAATTCAGATTATTCGAAGGGGCTATTAACTTAGAGAAAATTTTACGCCGCAACCTTATGCAGCATTTTTTGCGCATGACACCAACGTTTTATGAGAAAAACCGTACCGGAGATTTAATGGCACGTGCGACGAATGATTTAAATGCAGTGTCACTGACTGCTGGTTTCGGGATTATGACATTGATTGATTCCACAATCTATATGGGTTGTATTATTTTTGCCATGGGTTTTATGATTTCATGGGAGCTTACTTTTTTTGCCATGCTACCGGTACCGATTATGGCCATCCTTATTCAATATTTAGGGAAAATTGTGCATGAACGCTATATGAAGGCGCAGGATGCATTTGGAGAGCTGAATGATAGTGTTCTAGAGTCGGTTGCAGGTGTGCGAGTTGTACGGGCATACGTACAAGAAAAAAAGGACGAAACAAATTTTGCGGAGATGAGTGAGATTGTCTATGAAAAAAATATGCATACCGCAAAAATTAACGCCTTATTTGGACCAATTACAAAGGTCGGTACTGGAATTAGTTATGTTGTAGCGCTTGGCTATGGTGCTCATCTAGTAGCGGCGGATGCTATGACGGTTGGGCAGCTTGTAACGTTCATTGTTTACTTGGGGCTAGCAGTTTGGCCAATATTTGCAATTGGGGAACTGATCAATGTGATGCAGCAAGGTAACGCTTCTCTTGATCGTGTACAAGAAACGCTAAACTATGAGGCAGATGTTCAGAATAGTACGCATCCACAAACGATTGTGACACCAAATGCGATTGGCTTTGATGATTTAACCTTTCAATATCCGATGAGTCAGGTGAAAAATCTCCAGCAAATTTCGTTGTCGTTGAAAAAGGGGCAAACACTTGGGATTGTTGGTAAAACAGGAGCGGGTAAAACGACCTTCCTGCGACAATTATTGCGTGAGTATCCAATTGGCGAGGGTCAGCTATCGATTGATGGAGTCGATATTACTGCCCAAACGAAGGAGCAGTTACTCGACTGGATTGGTTATGTTCCACAGGATCATGTTCTATTCTCACGTACTATTCGTGAAAATATTTTATTTGGGAAAGAAGATGCTACACAGACAGAAATGCAGCAGGCGATTCGTGCAGCATACTTTGAAAAGGATTTAAAAAATTTACCGATGGGCCTTGAGACACTTGTTGGTGAAAAAGGTGTATCACTTTCAGGTGGTCAAAAGCAACGCGTTTCCATTGCACGTGCGCTTATTAAAGACCCTGAAATTTTAATGCTTGATGACTCGCTTTCTGCTGTAGACGCCAAAACAGAGGCAAGAATTATTGAGAATATACAGCGAGAGCGACAAGACAAAACGACGATTATTACAACACATCGTTTATCAGGAATTCAGCACGCCGATTTCATTATCGTGCTCGATGAAGGTCAAATTGTAGAGCAGGGAACACATGAGCAGCTTCTTGCACAACAAGGATGGTATAAAGAGCAATTTGACCGTCAGCAGCTGGAAGGAGGTGCCTCATGAGTACGAGTCAACGTTTAACACGCTATGCCATGTATTTTAAAAAACCGATACTACTTGGACTATTTTTCTTAACAATTGCCGTCTTTACGGAGCTTGTTGGGCCGTTTATTGCAAAGCATATCATTGACAATTACATGACAATTGGCCGCATTGAGTTAAAGCCAATTGCCTGGCTATTACTTGTCTATTTACTTTTAGCAATAGCTACAGCCGTTTTACGCTATTTTATGTATATTTATTTACAAATGGGTGCCAACCGTGTTGTACAAAAATTACGGAAGGATGTATTTGAGCATATTCAAACATTGCCAATTCAATACTTCGATAATTTACCAGCAGGGAAAATTGTAGCCCGTGTCACAAATGATACCGAGGCTCTTCGTAATTTATATGTGCAAGTGCTGTCAAACTTCGTTACGAGTTTAATTTCTATTGTGGGTGTTTATATCGCACTCTTCATTTTAAATTGGAAAATGGCATTGTTAGCATTGGCAATGGTGCCAGTCGTTTATTTATGGATGATTTTATACCGTAAAGTGGCTTCGAAATATAACGATGTCATTAGAACGAAAATTGCCGATATTAACGCAATGATTAATGAATCGATTCAAGGGATGACGATTATTCAAGCATTCCGTCGTGAACAGCAAATGACGAAGGAATTTGATGATATGAATAATGAGCATTATGCATATGAACGCAAGCTGCTCTTCCTGGATTCTGCAACGTCCTTCAACCTTGTGAATACTTTAAGACTTCTTATGTTTACGATCTTTATTTTTTACTTTGGTACGCAGTCATTTACGGCAACAGAAGTTATTTCTGCAGGGACATTATATGCCTTTGTCGATTATTTAACGAGATTATTTAATCCGATCACGAATATCGTCAATCAATTTTCTCAGCTTGAGCGCTCACTTGTTGCAGGAAAACGTGTCTTTGAGGTGTTAGATATGAACGGGGAGCCAGTATCTGAAAAAAGTTTACCTCGATATAAAGGAAATGTGGTGTTCGAAGATGTTTCCTTTGCTTATAAAAATGAGGAATACGTTTTGAAAAACCTTTCATTTGAAGCACATCAAGGTGAAACTATTGCCTTAGTAGGTCATACAGGATCTGGAAAAAGCTCTATTATGAACTTATTGTTCCGTTTCTATGACCCATCTAAAGGGAAAATTACGATTGATGGAATTGATATCACTTCGGTTCCTCGCCAAACAATGCGTGAACATATGGGCATTGTCCTACAGGACCCGTACTTATTTACAGGTACTATTGCTTCGAACGTCAGCCTGAATAATCCTAAAATTTCACGAGAAAAAATAGAAACCTCCTTAAAGGCAGTTGGTGGGGGACGTGTGTTGGCGAACTTGCCAAATGGCTATGATGAGCCTGTTATTGAGAAGGGGAGCACACTATCATCTGGACAGCGTCAGTTAATTTCCTTTGCGCGTGCCCTTGCCTTTGACCCGGCTATTTTAATTTTAGATGAGGCTACTTCTAATATCGATACGGAAACAGAGGAGATTATTCAGCATGCGATGGATGTGCTAAAAAAAGGACGTACAACATTCATTATTGCTCACCGACTTTCTACTATTAAAAATGCAGATCGTATTCTTGTCTTAGATCGAGGTAAGATTGTTGAGCGTGGCACACATGATGAGCTATTAGTACAGGGCGGCATTTACGAAAAAATGTATCAAATGCAGGCGAATTCATTGCAATAAATTATGGAATAAATGAAGCCCCACTCTATGGAAAAAAGTGGGGCTTTCTATTTAGGATTTTATATTTTTAAAGACATTGATAACAAAGAACAGCACTGAAATTGCCACTGCGATACTGCCACCAGATACAAAGAGCTCAAATAACCAGCGCGGTACATCTATAAAATCCATCATCATACCAACAAAGAGGAACGGCAATCCGATATTGTAGAACCAAAATTGTGCTTTGGCCAGTCCTGTCTCGGCTGCATCTTTATATATGGAATAAATTAAACCGATAAAACCAGTTGTTAACCAACCTACTACGCCGATGTGTGCATGTGTCGTCTTCCATTCGAGCTGAATTGTATAATGCATAAACAGTCCAAAGGCCAGAACAAACACTAAATATAAGACTGAAATCTTTATCCATTTATCACCCATTTATAAACAACTCCTTTCCCGAAATGATTTAGCTAGCTTTTACAGTTTATTCTTGTCGAATAAAAAAGATGACACATTATTCGTTGTACAATAAAAAGTGTTAAAATATTAATTTTTTCGTAGAATGCCCTCACTTTTGTCTAGAAAGCAAGTGCTAGTAAGCAAACGATGACAGCAAAAGTGAATAGTCCTTTGTGGACGCATTACCGTATGAGATATAGAAAAAGGTGAACAAATGATACGCCCTGCTTCTACGCATAAGCTTTTAGTTAGTGCCGCTGCATTGGATTTATTAGGACCTGCTTCGCTTTGCTACGAAAACATATATCGATGGCCCAATTGAAGATGGTGTACTTCACGGTCATACAAATCTTGGGAAGATATTTGAGCATGCACAACGAATTGGTATTTCATAGTAAATCATTACAGGATATTCACTTTAAGTATTTAAAGCTAAGCATGAATGGCATCGGTAATATGTTTACTAAACAACTTGGGCGAGAGCTACTTAAGGAAGGAAGGCTGGTCGGCTGGCATTAAAGCGATTCGTACATATGGTAGTCATAATGGGCTTAGGTTTAAGTCAAAATCGAGTATATAGACAAAAAAGTCGTTTCACTGTGGAGAACGACTTTTTTTATGGGGAAAATATGGGCCATCGTTGACCTAAGCCGCTCATCGGACGTCCCGAGGAAAGCGTCGAGTCAGCCAGAATGGAAAGCAACCTTTCGTTATGGTGATGAGTAAAAGTAAAAGTTGAAATAAAAAAGGATATATTTATAAATAAAGGAATAAGTTGTTGATTATTTAGTAAATACTAGTGTACGTCTTTTTTTCGTCCAATATGCATATAATTAGACTATATTAACTTTTTTCCAACTTAAAACGTCAAAAAGAGGAATAATTTTTTTGCAAGAGAGGACTTATGTATGGAAAAAAATATGAAACGCTCTAAGGAAAAAAAGAGCAAGAAGAAAATTTGGCTATGGATAGTAGGTAGCTTATTAACAATTTTTTTAATTTTTATAGGTACTGCTTATTATACAATCCAAAAAACGATGAATAAAATAAATACACCATTAATTGAAGCGACAGGTGATGAAAATAAAGAACAAAAAATAGTTACGAAAAAGGACCCGTTTTCAGTGTTAATGCTTGGAGTGGATGAACGTAAAAATGATAGTGGCCGTTCTGACACGATGATAGTCATAACGGTGAATCCTGAAAAACATACAATGAAGATGCTTAGTATACCTCGTGATACACGTACAGAAATTATCGGCCATAATTCCGTCGATAAAATCAACCATGCCTATGCATTTGGAGGCGTCCCAATGGCGGTGAACACGGTGGAGCATTTTTTAGATATACCAATTGATTATTATGTGTTTATTAATATGGAAGGCTTCTTGCAAATGATCGACACGATTGGTGGAGTAACGATTGATAATGACATGGATTTAACCTATGACTCTTACCATTATCCGAAGGGTGAGATCACTTTAAACGGTGATAAGGCACTAGTTTTTTCACGTATTCGTTATGAAGATCCGCGCGGTGACTTTGGTCGTCAGATTCGCCAACGACAAATTATTGAAGCGGTTCTGAAAAAAGCCTCGTCGACACCTTCTTTATTATTAAAGGCTACAGATATGCTCGATGTAGTAGGAGAAAATGTTCGTATGAATTTTTCGATGAAGGACTTAATCCAACTACAAAGTATTTATAAAAAAATGGATGGTGATATTGAGCAGTTATCGTTTAAAGAGGTAAATGGCAAAAAGATTGACCATATATGGTATTTCATCCCTGAAGAGATAGAGCTAGAAAAAATCAAATCGGAATTAAAAGCCCATTTACAATAAAGAGTGACAACTTAAGTATGGTAGCTGTAAATCTATTGACAAATGAAGGGAGGGAGATCAATGAATGGGAGGACCCAGGTGCTTAGGTATACAGCTCTAAACAATTGCATGCAAAGCTACGTACCTAAGCGTAAGGTTCAAAAAAATCGAGTCAGTTCAGCTATGCGACATTTACAACTATTGTGTTTAAAAATTTTCATGTAAAAAATAAAAAAATCATTCAGGTAGCGTTGCCTAGTTGAATGATTTTTTATTTTTTTCAGCGGGTATCCAAATAATTGCTGAAATAGAGGAATTCAGGCTAAGAACTTCACATCGTGAGGACTGATCGTCATAGACGACACCCTGGAGCTCAAGACAAGTGGATTCGTTATGGTGATGAGATATTTTTGTGAACTTGGAACAATTTATGTGCTTAATTCGTCAATATACTGTAGAAAATGTTATACTATAAAAAAACAGTATCGGGGAATGAGCATGCAAGAAGAGAGAACAAGTAGTTTTAAAAATGAATTAATATCCTATCTTAAAATTATTGTGATTACGGCTATTGTTGTTTTAGGCTGTAAGCAATTCTTATTTGCACCGATTAAAGTGCAAGGGGCTTCTATGTACCCCACTTATCATGATAAAGATATTATTATTGTAAGTAAAATGAGTAAAATTGAACGCTTTGATCAAATAGTCTTTCAATCACCAACAGAAGATGAACTATATATTAAACGAGTGGTTGGCCTGCCAGGTGATACAGTTGAAATGAAGGACGATGTTTTGTATGTTAATGGCAAAGCATACAAAGAAGATTATGTGAATCGTCAAACAGATGATCCTAATCAATTACGTATTACAGAAAATTTCACGTTAGAGCAATTATCAAATGAAAAAAAGGTTCCTGAGGATATGTATTTTGTGCTGGGGGACAACCGTTTAAAAAGTTCCGATAGTCGCCATTATGGCTTAATTTCTAAAGATGCCATCTATGGTGAAGCAAAATTAACAATATATCCGTTTAATCGTTTCCATATTGGTCCAAAATAAGTGAAAAAAGAGGCTATACTCTGTAAAATTAAAGGCAAGTGAATGTATTATAAAATATTTAATGTCACACATTATACTAAATAATTAGTACATCACTCATATATAGTGGTGTACTTTTTTTGTTTGTTAGACCTCTAAAAAACGCATCGACTACCACAATGTTGTGGTGAAATAGAACGTACAATCTGTTTGGGGCATAAAGTAAAAGAAGTGGCTGACTTATTAGGTAACACGAAGAAACTATTAAACGTTGGATATGGTTAAGCAAATTCCCTAACGCTTATAGAGGTAGTGATAAAGAGGGTTGGAGAGTTATTGAATCTGATTTATTGCAACTTAATAAGGTGATCCCAGTTAGTGAGGTTGAACAGAAAGGTACTATAAAATCAGAAGTCGATGAATCAGAGTTAGTGAAACTGGCGTATCAAGCAGTTACTCTTAATTTCCCTTCTGATGAAATGTTATCAATCCTGTCTGTCGTGGGAATAAAACGGATCTTGGAAATATTATTGATAATGCAGCAGGCACCTACAGTTCAAAATCCTTATGGGACCGTATTTCCTTCTATTTTCCGAAGCCAAATACGTGCCGGTTTCCATCGTGTTGCCTTTAAGTACCTACTCATTTGTCAGTAGGTCCGCGAACTGTTTGTGTGAAGCTGTGCTAGCACATTTAAGCAGTAAACGATCATCGCAATGTACACTTGATTATGCACAGCTTGCTCGCTTTGCCCGTAAAACTTTTTAATGTTCAGATGCTGTTTCATCCACTTGAAAAACAGTTCGATTGCCCAGCGTGACTTATACAGTTCAGCGACTTCATCTGCACTTAAATCAAAACGATTCGTAATCAGATATAGCTCTTTACCAATTGAATCTAGTACTTCGATACGGCGAAATACATTTTCAGCACGATTTTGCGTGTTGCCAATCAGAATCATTTTATCCGATAACACCGATAACTGTTCAGGTACTTCAAAGGATTCAATCACCCGTGTCACGGCATTTTTTCGTAAGCGTGAGACAAAGAAAAATCCGTCATCTGTCATGCGGTCAAAGCGTTCATAATTTAAGTAGCCTCGGTCAAATACGTACATGCACTCCTTGTCATCCACTAGAATTTCAAGCTGACCACGATCATGTGCTTTCGCATTCGTCAGCACCGCTTTATCAGGGTACGAACAACCCTTTTCTACGTAAACAAGGCGCAAATGTAACTTTACACCTGATTTTGTTTTACGGAATTCAGCCCATCTATGGTTGTTTAAGTTCAATGGCAGTGTGCTGGAATCCATGATGGCAAATCGACTTTTTCAGTGTCCTCACCCTATATCCGTTGCTTTTTTTAGGTCTTCTGATAACAGCGTGTCACTGATGGCACGTAGACTTTCGATTTCAATCAGCTGTGCAAACAGTAATAACTTCTTCAAAAATGAAGCGATGTGAAGCTTCTTTGTATCGTAATTTAATTGATGATTTTCAACTAATTTCTCCATTTGTGTAGAAGAAATAGGTGAAAACTATTGTTCAAATGATGTTTTTCGTGTACTATGTATCTATGCTTATTCCTTTATTTTGGATTTGATGATTTACTATCACCCAACCATTATAAAGGCTTTTTTTATGCATAGATAATATTACAGAGAATTCAGTTTTTTAAAAGCGTAAATTATTTTTAATGCGACGCTAGTGATTAAATATATGTGCAAAATATTATTATAAATGCTAATTTGCTTTTTATAAAAAAGATTGATTAACACTTGCTCATTTGGACAGAATATTCAGATATTTTTTTGGAAATCGTGCTCTTTTGCCTTTTTTATACGGATGATATTTCACGAATTAAATGAAGTTATAAGAAAATGACCTAAAATATTTTGGACTTTAGGGCATTATTATTTAACTAACTGTTGTCTATTTAATTATCAATCGATACGTTTTTGCTTTTGAATTTTTGATTCCTCTATCCAAATCAATGTTATTGTAGTTTTTATTTTACATTAACATCAAAAACAAAGGTCTCTTTTCCTTTATCCCATGTTACCTTTAGTTCATAAATATAATATCCTTCTTTAGATGGCATTGTTATTTTATAATCCTTCATTTCAACATTATCAATTGTACCATCTTCATTCTGTTTAGTTATTGTTATAAATGAAGGATTTTTTTCAATTTCAAAATTTAATATATCTTTTTTTTCAACATCTAATGTTTCAAAATCATCGACTAATGCATGTAGATCACGAGAACGCATTTCTGTTATTTTTACATCGTCTTCATCCCATTCGAAATTACTTGAAATCATAGTATATTGTTCTCCGTTCACAATAACTTTGCCTTCAGGCTGACTAAAAGTACCGTTTGGAAAACCATTACATCCACTCAAAAAAGTAACAATCAAAATTGATAAAATTATTTTTTTCATTTCAACACCCCTATAAATAAAATAATAGACTCAATTATAGTAAATGTTCTTTCAGTTAAATCTTTTGAAAATACAGGAATTATTTGTATATCATTAGATATACGTTATTATTTACATTATATCACAATCATTGGGGGGAATAAGGGTGAAAAAAAGTTTATTGTCAGGTCTTATTTTTGCAAGTAGTTTTTTATCATTTAATAATGATGCGTCAGCAGCAGTACTAAGCAATTCCACAAGTCAACCATCCGAGTCTACAGATAATATCGTTTATTACGATACTGACAAACAAGATATATTAATCACGGATGAAGTTATTATCAGAACAATCGAGCCAAGTGAATCTTTATTAAAAAGAACCAATCGTTTAGGCATAAATACATTAAATAACGGCGTATGGGATTTACTTGGATATGAAACGGTTTACTCAAACTCAAGCATTTGGCATTCTACTGGAGGAGATTTTAAAGTAGAAATAGAGCAAACTGATTTCGGTCCAGTTTTTTATCAATTAAGGGAACAAGATCCATATGTTGATGATAATGTAGGGAAACAATATTCGATTTCCGGCTCTAAATATTTCGCATTAGAATATCGAGGTATTTCAGGTTATGTTGATGATGATGGTGTAAAAGGTGCTGCTGAATTTTATATGGCAAAACTGACGCACAAAAGCAATGGATACTTTATGGCTTTTTATGATTAAAAATATAGGCTGTATTCTCAAAGATTGTTGCTGTTAAAACATAAAGGCAGATTTTCAAAACGTGTAGAATAAATCTGCCTTTTTATTGATGTTTTGTGAATCGTAAATATGCCTATAGATACATATACTTTATTCACATGTTAGGGGCAAATGCACTTTTCTAAAATTCTGGGATAATAGCATTCAAAAAGTAAATTATAATAACGATTATAGCCAGAATAATAAACTCTTTTTTATCGAAATCCTTATTAATCCTGTTTTGGTTTATTTTCCTCCTGTAATTTCCCTGCATCTTTTTTTGTATACTTTTTTTATCTTCTGACATAACCTCGTCCCCTTTTTTCAATCGTCTTCTTGGATTTTACTTTAATGATTGAAGTTATTACGTCTTTATCTTTATGGCATATAACTAATATTCTGAGCCCTCATAAGCGTTTAATCCAGGGACTGTCAATATTTTTGTGTAAATGACAATCCAACCTTTTCTTATAGATCATCACTTTTTGATTTTTAAATAAGTTTATTCGAAGATATGATTTTGGTTATTGGGAAGGGTTAACCTTCCCAATAACCAAAATTTCGCGCTGCCGTGTTCCTTCTCCTTATTCTTGTCATTCAAACATCGCTTCAAGTTCTGCTTGTGCCTGATTGAAACCGATATGACAACGTGTCGCAAAGTTTTGGTTGTAATCTTCGAACTGTGAAACAAGGAAACGTTCAAGTGATTCTTCATTAGGAAATTGCTCTTTACGTTTTGTATATTTCTTGCTTTTTTTATTAAATGACTCGATCATATTGGTGCTATAAATACTACGCCAAATCGCTTTTGGAAATCCATAAAACGTCAGGAGGTAGCATTGTCTTGCAAAGATTTCACGACTTTAGGATAGGCTTTTTGCCATTTCGAATAGAAATCTTTTAGCGCGAGTTGTCCTGCTTCTTTATGCGCTGCCTTGTAAATTGTTCCATACATTTTTTCAATTAAACTAGCGATTTCTGACATTGTAATCCCTTTTTGTAAGAGATGAATGACCGTTGATTCTAGTGTGTCATTTGAGCGTTCATAGGGTGCGACGGTCTGTTGCTTGAACTCACCGTTACGGTCACGTGGAATTTGGATGGTTAAATCACCGTATTCTGTATGTAACGTGCGTGAATACGAACCATTGCGTGAATTGCCCGAGTTGAAGCCGATTCGATCATATTTTTCGTAAGCTAAAAAAGCCGTCAGTTCTGTCGTAAGTAGCGTATTGACCGCTGTTTCTAAATGTGTACGAAAAACCTCGGTAATATCTTGTTTTTTACTAGGGCTTCGACGATTTCTGTTGTAAACTGATTCATAGGGAAGACCTTTTTTCTAGGATTGGTTATGGTGACTTAATTCTACCAAGAAAAGGTCTTCCTTTTTTGTCGTCTTATTCATTTACACAAAATATTTTATACTCTCAAAATTGCAAAAGCAAAAACGTATCGATTGATAATTAAATAGACAACAGTTAGTTAAATAATAATGCCCTAAAGTCCAAAATATTTTAGATCATTTTCTTATAACTTCATTTAATTCGTGAAATATCATCCGTATAAAAAAGACAAAAGAGCACAATTTCCGAAAAATATCTGAACATTCTGTCTAAATAAGCTGTGATGGATAGGACCGATTAGTAGATTAATTGGTGCTTTAGTGTCCTATGCTGTGGATGGTCTAGGAATGGCTGATTACGATTCAGCAGCGCAGAAGTAAATAAAGCTTCTTAATTATTGTAGGCACTGAGAAATTATAGGAATAAAAATTACTCACAATTTCTCAGTGGTTTGCCAAATCTTATTTTAGTGAATATGTACCAATGTATAACTGATACTCCATACAATTAATATAAAAGTTACTATAATAATGCTCGTCTCAGTAGTTGTATCACCTTGTCCTTTGATTATTTTTTTTAAGAATTTAATAAGATAGAAGCTAAATAAAAATCCGTAAATGGGCATTAAATAAATACTACTAAAGGAAAATAATGTTTCCGTTACCAACCCCCCCTTTTATATACTTTTATAATAAACTACTATGATCTCAAAACAAGCAAAGCGTACATTTATTATCGATAATGTTTTATTGCAATTTAGGCGAAATTTTTAAGCTCTTCTATCTTTTTAATTTCTATACATTTAATGTGTGATCATTAAATAAGAATTCACTATTTAAAATAGTTTCAGCTTATAATTTGACTGTCAATAAAACGATGAGTAGCTTCTTTTCACTTTTTTAGTTCGCTGATAATGCTTTGCAAACTTTATAAGTGGGATAGTAGACACAAAGTGTTGAATTTCCAACAGTTTCTTTTATGGAGATTTGCTGTTCGTTCAGACTAGGGGAACTGATTGCTGGTTTGTCGATTGAGAGCTCTTCTACTACTGGTTCTACACCATAAAACAACAATAAAAAATAGCATACTAAACCTACTATACGCAAACAATCACCTCGCAATGTTCTGTTATATTAGTATGTATGGTCAAACTTAAAAAAATATAAGTGAAATCTAAAATTTCTCTCTTTTGAAATGGGTTTTCATTAGGTAAGCGTTTACATTTCGGTATTTAAAAGTGCTAAAGTGAACTAATTTTATGGATGATAGGGAAGACAGAGGTGGAGAATAAGAAAAAAATGTTGTTATACAAAATTCAATATGCTACTATAGCTAACATAAATATTTGATCTGTATAACCTCAATGATATGGATTGAGGGTCTCTACCAGGAACCATAAAATCCTGACTACAAAAATTTGCTTTATTTTTGTAGTCAGGATTTTTTATGTAAATCTCCCTACAAAAATGAAAGTGTAACAAAAAGGGTGATTATTATGAATTGGAGAGTGTATATTCTTGCCGTTACTACTTTTGCGGTAGGATTGGTGGAATTAATTGTAGGTGGCATATTACCAACAATTGCAGAGGATTTAAATGTATCCTTAGCAACAGCGGGACAATTAATTACACTATTTGCTTTTGTCTATGCAATTTCTGCGCCTGTCCTTTTATCATTAACTGCAAAAGTGGAAAGGAAGCGTCTTTATCTTATTTCTTTATTTATTTTTACTTTAGGTAATGTTATGACGTATTTTAGTACGACATTCTTGATCGTCATGATTGCTAGAATTTTCACAGCGATGAGTACTGCATTGGTCATCGTTTTATCTTTAACGATTGCCACAAAAATTGTTGAATCGAGACATCGTGCAAAAGCGTTAGGACTTGTTTTCATAGGTGTCAGTTCGGCACTTGTCATCGGTGTGCCAATGGGGATATTTGTATCAGAAGCATTTGGATGGCGAGCTATATTCCTAGGAATAGCGCTTCTTTCAACTGTATCGATGATTCTTATTGCGTTACTGCTTGAAAAAATGCCAGTTGTAGAAGTTGTCCCCTTAAAGGCTCAAATTAAATCATTAGCGAATTTAAAAATCTTAAGTGCACAATTAACAACATTGTTTATGCTGGCTGGTCATTATATGCTTTATGCCTATTTAACGCCATTTTTAGTAGATGCATTTGATATGAGCGCCTCTTGGATTAGTATCTGTTATCTAATCTTCGGAATAGCGTCCGTCAGTGGCAATGCTCTTGGTGGTTGGCTAAGTGATAAAATTGGTACGGGTAAAGCCATTCTAATTGTTGTCTCTACATTTGCCGTTGTATTGTTTAGTATTCCTTACACAATTGTTGCTTTTCCACTCTTTTTAGTCGTGACAGTTTTATGGGGTGCGCTTAGCTGGGCACTTACGCCTCCATTACAAAATTATTTAATACAAACTGATCCAAAAACGTCTGACATTCAACAAAGTTTAAACACTGCTGCTTTACAAATCGGTATATCCATCGGTTCAGCTGTCGGTGGAGCTATGTTTGCTGTTACAGGATCTGCTACGCATTTAGCTAGCTTCGGTGCCATTTTAGTTTTATGTGCTCTAGGCTGTGCTATTTTCTCTCTAAAAAGAGCGCCAGTTTCACATGAGGCTGAGCTAGGGCTGAAATCGGCTCACAACAACTCATAGTTTACGGGGCCCATCACCAAAAGTTGTGGAAGACATTTGTTAAAACGTAGGCCATTTATATTTGCTGGTTGGCGTGGAGACTAAGACGCCTCCACGAAGCTTTGCTCTGTGCGAAAGCGAAGCGGCAGCAACAATGTTTTACTGTGCGAAAGCGAAGCGGCAGCAACAATGTTTTA
>DAMBVB010000027.1:0-29458 GCA_032053185.1 Lysinibacillus sp. | reverse complement strand
GCGGCAGCAACAATGTTTTACTGTGCGAAAGCGAAGCGGCAGCAACAATGTTTTATTGTGCGAAAGCGAAGCGGCAGCAACAATGTTTTATTGTGCGAAAGCGAAGCGGCAGCAACAATGTTTTACTGTGCGAAAGCGAAGCGGCAGCAACAATGTTTTAACTGTGCGAAAGCGAAGCGGCAGCAACAAAGCGCCCAGCCAGAACGGGAAATCAACTTTAGCGGCGGTTGGTAAAAGATTTAACTTCTGTTTACTAGAATGAGTGCACGCGATTATTTTTTAGTTGCAAATAAAGAGAGATAATAAAATAATTGCAATGCTGGCCTATAGGAGGTCTACGCATGCGACGAAGGGCATTTGGAGAGCCATATTCCAAATGTCTTTTTTGTGCTCATAGCTAGCAAGAGGGTATTATTTGTGTCCAATTTGGCTTAATGGTCATCGCGACTTATTCTGCTTGATAAAATCCGATTGGTGAAGATGAAGAAACCCCACTAATTCAAGCTTCTCTCTCTATTATATTTCACCTTAAACAAATATTTAATTTCTATATCGATTATTATCATACTGGAATAGGGCAAGGAATAGATTGTTGTAGTTAAAGTATTTTAGGGGCTCGAGTAGATAGAGAGTCTGATGATTCAATACTATTTTTAGGATATATAAGTTTCTCTCTGCCTAAGATAGATAATTCAAAGGGGTCTACTGTTGGGAATCTAACGTATTAACGAATAACAGCATTTTCTCCTGAGTTCAGTCAGTGAGAAGGAATTCGGGATAGGGTGGCTGCTGTGAGTTACTTTATAATTTCAAATGGAGGGGGAATCGAATGTCAGACTATCATCAACAATCATCAGCAGAAGTTATGAAAAATTTGAACGTGACAGATCAAGGATTGAGTGATTATGACGTTCAAAAGAGGCAAGAAGTATACGGCTATAATGTATTAGAGGAAGGAAAAAAAACAAGTGCATTCGCTGTTTTCTTTGGACAGTTTAAAGATTTATTAGTTATTATTTTAATCATCGCTGCTTTCGTTTCATTTCTATTAGGGGAAGTAGGAAGCACGATTGTGATTATGGTTGTCGTTATATTAAACGCTATTCTAGGCACTGTCCAGCATGTCAAGGCAGAACAGTCTTTGGATAATTTAAAAGCCTTAACCTCTCCAATTGCCAAAGTAATGCGAAATAATCAGCTCATAGAGATTTCTTCGGAAGATATCGTTGTTGGAGATCTTCTTTATTTGGAGGCTGGTGATTATATAAATGCAGATGGGCGATTATTAGAAAGTCATAATTTGCATATCAATGAAAGCTCGCTAACAGGTGAATCAATTGCTGTAGCGAAAAGTATCGATCCTATCAAAGAAGGCAATGTAACAGTTGCCGATAAAAGGAATATGGTATATTCCGGGAGCTTTGTGACGACAGGTCGCGGTATTGTCATGGTGACAGCTATCGGAATGCAAACTGAAATCGGCAAAATTGCAAATTTACTCGATACTGCGAAAGAGAAGAAAACACCTTTACAAGTAAGTTTGGATCATTTCGGAGAAAAATTAGCTTTAGGGATAACATTAATCTGTTTAGCTATTTTTATGATTGATCTTATAAGAGGACGTGCGCTAGTAGAATCGTTTATGTTTGCTGTTTCACTTGCCGTGGCAGCAATTCCAGAAGCATTAAGCTCCATTGTTACCATTGTGCTAGCTTTTGGGACACAAAAAATGGCAAAGGAAAATGCCATTATTCGAAAGCTTTATGCTGTTGAAAGTCTCGGCAGTGTATCTGTCATTTGTTCAGATAAAACAGGAACATTAACTGAAAATAAAATGGTTGTACAAGAGGTATATGTGGATGAAAAAATTATTCCACATGATCAGCTAGACACTAGAAATGCCGTTGAGAAAGATCTTATGTTAAAGGCCATATTATGTAATGATGCTGTAGGAAGGGACGATAAGGAAATCGGTGATCCTACTGAGATTGCACTCGTAAAATTAGGGAAGCAATATGGTTTTAACGAATTACAGGTGAGAGAGCGTTATCCAAGAGTAGCAGAAATTCCTTTTGATTCAGATAGAAAGCTCATGAGTACTGTAAATACTATCAATCAGCAATCTATTATGATTACAAAAGGAGCACTAGATGTCCTTCTTCCTAAAATTATAAAAATAGCAACTTCTAAAGGTATAGTTACTATTACAAAACAACAACGCCAAAAAATTGAAGCAGTAAATCG
Organism: Lysinibacillus sp.; assembly: GCA_032053185.1. Classification (GTDB taxonomy): domain Bacteria; phylum Bacillota; class Bacilli; order Bacillales_A; family Planococcaceae; genus Lysinibacillus. The sequence continues at coordinate 27,214 of DAMBVB010000027.1, read as the reverse complement.
TGATTTTTCTATGAATGGGTTAAGGGTGCTAGCAGTTGCCTATAAAGAGGTAAAGGGAAAGCAAGCAATCGATGTAAGAGCTGAAAAAGATTTAATCTTTAGTGGTTTAGTTGCGATGATGGATCCTCCAAGACAAGAATCTCAAAGTGCGGTTGAAAAATGTATAAAAGCTGGTATTAAACCAGTGATGATTACAGGAGATCATAAAATTACGGCAACGGCTATTGCCAATCAAATCGGGATTTTACATGATCCCTCTGAAGCGATTGAAGGGCATGAAATAGAAGGTCTAACCGATCAGCAGCTTCAAGAAAAGGTTAACGATTTTTCTGTTTATGCCAGAGTAACACCAGTTCAAAAAATTCGTATCGTGAAAGCGTGGCAGGAAAAAGGACATGTCGTCGCCATGACAGGAGATGGTGTTAATGATGGCCCCGCCCTAAAACAGGCCGACATTGGTGTGGCAATGGGCGTTACTGGCACAGAGGTCGCGAAGGATGCCTCCTCTATGATATTAACGGATGATAATTTTTCAACAATTGTGAAGGCTATTGCAAACGGTAGGAGTATCTATACGAATATTAAAAACGCTATTTTGTTCTTATTATCTGGGAATGCGGGTGCCATTTTTGTTGTTTTATATGCAACAATATTAGGTTTGCCAGTTCCCTTTGCACCTGTGCATTTATTATTTATCAACTTACTAACGGATAGTTTACCGGCAATTGCCATCGGTCTCGAGCCGAATAATAAAAAAACGATGAAGGACAAGCCCCGAAATATTCATACACCATTATTAAATAAAGCATTTACTACTCAAGTGGTGCTCGAAGGATTACTAATTGCCATTTCTACAACGGTTGCTTTTGAAATTGGATTGTCAACAGGAAATACTTTAACGGCGAGCACGATGGCATTTACAACATTATGCTTGTCACGATTAGTGCATGGCTTTAACTCCAGAGCTAAAGAATCGATCTTCGCGATTGGATTATTTTCGAATAAATATACTTGGCTTGCATTCTTAATCGGTTTTTTAAGCTTACACGCAGTATTGTTTATGCCAATGCTTTCAAGTGTCTTTGAGGTTGCCACATTAAGTACTGCACAATTAGGCTTTATTTACAGCTTGTCTGTGCTACCGTTCCTCGTGAATCAGTGGTACAAGCTGTTGTTCGTGAGAAGTCGATAATCATGAAAAAGTATTGAAGCTCACGTTTTGTTGAAACGAGAGCTTCTTAACATTAAATTGTAGTAGGGACTAGTAACCAGCCTTTGTCATTACTGAGGCGTATTAGCTTAGCGCCAAGTATGGCATACCTCATATGAAGTTCTCCATATTTTGCAGTATGCTTCTTCTTAACGGATGTTTCTAAAGCCTGACTAACTGAAATAAGTGAAGAAGCTATATTCATCGATAATAGGGTACTGATTTCTGTATCAGTAATAGCTCTTTTCCCTCGTATATTTTTCATTTCCAACTTTCTGTAGTTGATTGATGTAGTAGGAACAAGCACCCCATTCTCCTTTAATAACGCTGTTAGGTGTTTATTTTCATCTTTTAAACATTGCACAAAATCCACGATAATCGCCTTCAAATTTTTATTAACGGCGTGCTTGAAAAACGGATGATTTGAAGCTATATAGCCATTATTAACGCTAATCTGCGTCCAAATCTTAAAAATCTCCTTTTCGCGTAATGATGTTAGATTCCCATTTGCCAATTCCATAATTACACATCCTAACCCATGTTCTCGTTCATGTATTTGAGATTAGGATGTGTTAATAAATGAAATTCTAATCACTTTTTACAATATAAGGGCCTTCTCGCTCGGTCAGCCGTAAAAGTGATCAGGTAGGCTTCAAAAGTGATCGGGTCAGCCGTAAAAGTGATCAGGTAGGCTTCAAAAGTGATCGGGTCAGCGGTAAAAGTGATCAGGTAGCCTTCAAAAGCGATCGGGTCAGCGGTAAAAGTGATCAGGTAGCCTTCAAAAGTGATCGGGTCAGCGGTAAAAGTGATCAGGTAGCCTTCAAAAGCGATCGGGTCATCGGTAAAACTGATTAGGTTAGACCAAAAACCAATCACCTCATCCCAAATTTCAATCATCGTGAGCTAATAAAAAGTTTATCCCTTTAATTTCTTATTTCTAAAGCTAGTAATGGTTGTTTTGAATGCGGCAAAGTTTCCAATAGCTGCATAACCATAAAAAAAGCCCATAAATATTCCTGCAATAAGATGATGTCTATGGCTAATGAAGATAGAAATAACCAAGCCAATAACAAGGGCGATCGCGGGAACATATTTAGGCTGAACATGCATAAATACCTTAATTAACTGTGTAATAATTAACACAGCTGGAACGGCTATTACAGCATCCCAAAAATTCGTATGAATCACTGGAAATAATTCCATTTTCTACACCTCTTTTAGTAATAACGAAGCTATGACTTAAAATATAGATTTTCCTTTTTATTTATTTTTATGCGATGAAAGATGTAGAGCTTATAATCACCTGTATGAACGATTGCAATTTTCCGTTTTTTCTCTTGCTTAATAATATGAGCCATAAGGATTGATATATGGATTTATATATCGATGTTGATATGGGTTCATAAATTGGGAAGGTCTATACTTATTTTTATGTTTATGATGTGGATCTTTTGGCTTTTCAGAAGTTGATTTTACACGGTTGCAGTCTTTAGGTGGACCGATATATGCTGATGGTACAATAGGCGCAATTGTTTTCTTCCACTGAGTTTCGTCTAAACAATACGTGTGAGCCATAACATTGGAAGGTGTAAATTTCAATATATCTGAGCCTAAAATAACTTCGGGAGTTGGAGCATCAAAAATAGCCAGTAAATGCGTGTCATTCTCAGTAGCAATTTCATAATGCCACCATCCTTGCGGTACATTGGCGACTTGGCCAGGCTCGATAGAATAGTTTTTAATCTCTTTTGTAAAGGGATTAAATATAGAAACAATGGCAGCACCAGAAATACAATAAATAAGTTCTGCTGCATTTTGATGATAGTGAGGCTCTATCACCTTACTCTTACTTAGAAAAATATCAAGCAAAGATATATTTCCTAACGTATTTAATTGTTCTACACCTAGAATATTAATAAAATTCCGATCATCTTTTTTTAAAAAAGTACTGTCATTTACATCGAAAGTGAACTGAGTTGATGGGGAAGTATAATCAATATTTGAACGAATAATTACATCCTTTCTAATTAATTTTTCAATACATGTCTTGCACAGAATATGTACAAAGTTATTTTAAGCTTACACGAACGCCCACTTGATTTATCCTTTAAGACCTCCTTAGTAATTGGATGAAATTACCTCTTCTAATAAAGAACGTATGTGCGTATAATTAAAACACAAACATTTGTTCTGTATCAAAAAACTACGTATAACAGAGCTAATGAAAAGGAGCAACTAGAATGAAAGAACAGTTAATAAAAATAATGCAGCGTCAACAAGTAGTTAGCATGATGTATATAGCTAAGTCTGGTGTCATTACGAAAAGGCGTGTGAAAATCCTAAAGATGATGGGTGATTCCTTTACAGCATTTTGCTTTACGAGACAGGCAAAGCGTACGTTTATTATTAACAATGTTCTAGCAATAATGCCTGCCACACACCGGAAGCGTGAGGTGATATGAATTACGACAATCTGCCGCACAAGGACATTTTTTGTATTGATATGAAATGCTTTTACGCAAGCTGTATCGCAATGCTAGAAGGTTTAGATGTCTTGAAAGATTCCATTGCAGTTATTGGCAATTTTGAGCAACCTGGTAGTATCGTATTAGCAGCCTCACCGATGATGAAGGAAAAATTTAAAATCAAAACAGGAAATAGGCGTTATGAAATACCTAAGCATCCAGATATAAAGCTTTTTGAACCTAAAATGTCATTTTTTCTTAAAATGTCTATGGCGATCACTCGCCTTATAGCTCAGTATGTACCTGCAGAGGCAATTCATGTCTATAGCGTCGATGAAAGCTTTGTGGATTTATCTGGTACAGAACAACTGTGGGGTCCACCTGAGCAAACGGCCAAAATGATTCAACAGGCGATTTACGAGCAATTTGGTATTCCTTCCGCAATCGGTATGGGGCCAAACATGCTAATAGCTAAATTAGCGTTAGATTTAGATGCGAAAAAATCTGGCTTCGCTAAATGGACATATGAAGATATTCCTAAAAAGCTTTGGCAGGTACGACCTTTGTCGAAAATGTGGGGCATTGGCAAACAGATGGAAGCGAACTTAAAGGCAATGGGTATACAAACGGTCGGTGGATTGGCTAATGCGGATGTAGAGGAATTAGAAAAGCGCTTTGGTATTATGGGCAATCAATTATATTACCATGCATGGGGGATTGACCTTTCTACGTTGGGAGAGCCTTTAGTGACGAATTCAGCGTTAAGCTTCGGTAAAGGGCAAATGTTAATGAGAGATTATCACACGCGAACAGAAATTGCTGTCGTACTACTTGAAATGTGTGAGGACGTTATGAGGCGAACGCGTGAAGCGGGATATGTTGGCCGTACAATCAGCTTAGGACTTTCCTATAGTCGCAATGCGATGACAAAAGGATTCCACCGTTCTAGAACGATTGCAATACCAACAAGTGAAACGCTAGTGATGTATAAAACTTGCCTAGAATTACTGGATGAGCATTTTGCAGGCGAGCCAGCACGTCAATTGTCAGTTAGAATAACGAATCTAGAACCAGCGCATAGCATCCAGTTGGATTTATTTGATGAACGCAAGGAGCAACGACAAATAATTGGCCATGCTATGGATGCCATTCGAAGAAAATATGGAGCGGTAGCCTTATTAAGGGCGGCTTCTTATACAAAGACTGGCACAGCTATTACACGTCATCGCTTAGTAGGCGGGCACTTAGCGTAAGGGGGGATGAGAGAAGACGAGATAGAGGAATTATTTAAGAATTCGAGGAGTGTTTAGATGATACGTGACCGTGGATCAATGAAGTGGACAGCGATGATGCTTCCTGAGCATCTTGGTCTCATTAAAGTGTGGAAGCAAGAGCAATTTTACGATAAAAAGCGAGAATTAAGCGAGTGGGAGTTAGAGGAAATAGAGCAGGCGATACAACGTGCTTGTAAAATGCAAAAACGGATTACGTTAACGCTGTGGAACAACAATCATTTGCATGACGAGACAGGGCTAGTTACAGGAACTGATATAGTCAAAAAGGAATTGTTACTAGAGACGGATGTAGCTATCAAACGTATTGCATTTGATACAATCCAAGACGCAAAGATGGTGGACGTTGATGATTAATGGTGAGGATCGTAGTGTTTTGTATGAGTTTATTAAATTAGATATGGCAATCAGGTCATTACAACAAGACTATTCATCGCTTGAAAAGTTAAAAATGTCCAAAATCTACATCCATATTGTAGAGGATTTATTAAAAAATATAAGACATGATTTCTACAATAAGAGGCGAGTCCTAGCGAAGAAAAATATTGCTGTTGTAAAGTGGGTTAACATTGATGAATATTTCAGTGATGTAATCATCAAAACAGCAGGCGAAGATGAAGTGCTACGTTATGCCAAACAAGCTCTAAAGGCACAGGTAGAGGAGCTCATTTATAGCCGTTTAACTTAATTCAGCGGGTGTCCAAACACCCGCTGAAATAGAGGAACTCAGTCTAAGAACGCCACGTCCAGTGGCAATTTATCTGTTGCTGCCGCTACGCTTTCGCACAAAAAACATCTGTTGCTGCCGCTACGCTTTCGCACAAAAACCATTTGCAGGCCTAAGCACAAAGCCGATTCTGGATGTAATTATGCCGGGGCATAATTGATACAAATGTGTACAGTTGCATGCAAGATAAATCTTATGCCATTTGAGTTGAACGTTATTTTATATATTTGTCATCTCGAATGCTTACTATAAGTGGGAATAAAAAAGGTAGCATTAAACTATCTTTAATCCCAAAGCCATAGAAAATAGCTAGGGGTAGCTTTTTTTAGTTGTATCGATAAAAGGCACGTACATTCTTCTTAGTAAAAATTAGCACACATAGGAACCTTCTAAATTAGCCAATCTAAATTTATGTCAAATTTCAGGAGGTTACCATGGCTAATTCAAGACACTCGAAACCAGATGATCGATCCAATAACGTTGAACGAATCCGTGATATCGTTAAAAACACAGAAGAAAAACTTCATGAAGCGGAAATTAGTTTGGAGTTTGCGGACCCTATGCAAAGTGAAATGATTAAAGAAAAAAATAAGCGACGTCAAAAGTCAATTGAAGGATTAAAAGAAGAAATGAAAGATGAAATGGCGGCTCGTAAAAAAGGGGAAGTGTAGAATTGGAGACTTAGGAAGAGGAACTAAAAAAGTGCTTGCCTATAAAAGCAGATGGTTTAGAAGTTCTGTAATGGACCTCTACATGGCCATCTGCTTTTATTATGAGGTTGTAAATGACTTATACACTCTTAAATTTCTTTAGTATATAAATTAATTCTTATTTTTAAAGGTATAGCTGCTGATGACAGTGGGGACAACCTGTTCTGTGACTACTTTTGTCCCGTTCGAAATTGTCTGCGGTGTGTAATGATGGTCATACATTTTTTTGATTAAACTAGCAATTCTGACATTGTAATCCCTTTTTGGAAGAGATGAATTGTGTCATTTGAGCGTTTATAGGATACGACGGTCTGTTGCTTGAACGCACCGTCGCGGTCACGTGGAATCTGGATGTTTAAATTACCGTATTTTGTATGTAATGTGCGTGAATACGAACCATTACATAGGTTGCCAGAGTTAAAGCCGTTTCGATCATATTGATCATATTTTTCATAATCTAAAAAAGCCGTCAGTTCTGTCGTAAGTAACGTATTACCCGCTGTTTCTAGATGTGTACGAAAAACTTCGGTAATATCTTGTTTTTTTACTAGAGCTTTGACAATTTCTGTTGTAAATTGATTCATTCAAGAAAAGGTCTTTCTTTTTTGTCGTTTTATACATTTACACAAAATGTTTTACACGCTCAGATGAAAAAAGGTTTATATTTTTTTGAAAAATAAAGAATATAATCGATTACACAGGAAGGGAGGGAACATTTATGGTTCATTTTGATGGTTCTATTTAGGTAATGTGATTAAAAAATATTGATCGTGGCATCATGAAATATTCTTGCACTTTACTGACTAGATTTCATATAAGATACAGGTCATGTAGGCGTATGGAATATATTTTATTTTCACTATGCATCTGATTTTATAGTGAATAAAAAGTAGGAAGATTGAAAGAGTGACGGATACATCCATATGCATTTTCTCCCTCAACATGGTTATGTAGGAAAGGGGAAAACTATTGGTAATAACTAGGCGAATCTTTTGGCCCTTAATCTTGATTGGGCTGAAGCATTGACCTTTACATTAAGAAAGAATGAAACGGGTAATGAAACGATTCCGCCAAATGATTTGATGCCACCAGTTGCGGACATCACTCCGTCTCCCCAAACAAGGGAAAGCCTTTATGCTCTAATACAGCTTGGCTAGTAAATACGTACGCCGAAACAGCAAGGAAAGTTTTTATCAAGCCATTTTCAGTACTGCTGACGGCGCGACGACTCTTCCAGTGGAAACGTCTTTACAATTTGAAGTTGAAAAACACGGCCTATATGAGACTATTTGTTGTGGCTCAATGGGTGTCACAAAGGGGGGATTGTATTCACAAGAAACTATCTGCAGGGAGAGTAGATGAATCATGAAATATCGTTAATTTATTAATGTTATGACAATCTAATGAAATTTTGATATTTTTTAAAAAAATCAAGTAAAAATAAAATTTGAGGTGAAGGAAAAATGAAAAATAATTTAACAACCATTAAAGATAATAGAAGTATTATCAGGTCGAAACCAAGGATAGATATACTTGGTGTAATAGGGGATTTTAATAATATCTTTTCATTTATTAATAATTTAAGTACAATATTTTCTTCAGGAGGTAATAAAAATGAAACATTAGACCAAATATTGAATAATCAGGCACTATTACAAGAGATACAAAAACAACTTACGGGAATGGACGGAAAACTTTCTGGTATTATAGCAGGAAATGAAATAAGTGAAGAACTATTGCAAGAATTGCTTGGACTATCTGGGAATCAAACAGTTATGTTAACAAATATAGAAAATAAACTTGATAATATTCAAAATACACTAAATATATATTTTCCTAATATTATGCATCAATTGTCACAAATATCAAAGCAAAACAAATTAATCGCAAATCAGTTAGATGTAACGTTACAAGCCGTATATTATATTTCACATCAGTTAGAAGAAATTAATACAAATGTTATTTTAAATTCAGTAATCACTGAATTCATACCTTCGTTCCAAAGAATTAAATATGTTGCTGAACGTTTTGATACATTGATAGAACGCCTTAACCCTGAAGAAAAAATCACTTTACTTACAAAAAATATATCTAAAGAAGAAACTGAAATAATATTTAATAATGAAATGGTAGAAATTAGAGAGTTTGCCGAATCATTAGTAAGTTCTAATATAGACGATTTATTATTTTATTTAACTACTTTTGGAGATGTGTCTTCCGGTAATACATTGATGGGAAGATCTGGTATAGAGGTTATAGGTGAATTTTTAATTACAAATAAAGGATATGGAACTACTCAGGAAAGTGAGCTAGTATCGGCTTATAAATTTGTAGCATCACTACTTTTATTACAGGTAAGGGCTTATGGAGCGTTGTTATCATGCAGAGATATTTTAGGATATCCAAATTATGATTTTTCTTCAGAGCTTAAGGAAAGCGCTACAAAGCAAATTAGAACTTTTACGGACAATCAAATAAATAAATACGACAGTTTGTTGTCCACTACTTATATTAAACACGGTTTACAGATTAAGTCTATTGATAATAGCAAAGGAAAGGATGTAGTATTTAAAGCCGATCCTGGATATACTATTGTTGGACTAGAGTGGATAGAAGAAAACGATGGATCCATAGGATTCGGCATTTATCAAGCTAAGGTAAAGGAAAATTATACAATTGATTTAGAGACTCTCTATATGTATAAAATTGATAATTATTCAGATAAATTATTTATGGCTAGTAATAATGCCGAATATTATACTATCCGACCATCGTATGTGAGTACAATAATCTTACCTAATGATTATATTATGACTGGGTTAGAGTTTAGGTCTCGTGGTCTAGTAGATGTAACAGTAGTAGGAAATAAATATAATTCAAAAACTGGTGAAATTGATGAAAATGATGAAATAAGAATAGACAGTGCGGATTCATTTATAAGTTCCGAGGAACTATTGGAAAAAACTGGGCTACCAGGCAGAGATACTAGCGGTGCGCACCCAATAGGTTTATTAATGGATAGCATGTTAGCTCCTTTAAAAGGATTTGGAATTGCCACATATGGTGCTTCAGTTTCAGGAAATTCAGTTTCAACTATTAATTATATAGCAGATAGTTATTTAAAAGAGCAAATTTTAGCTACGTCCATAAATAACTTAGAAAAAATATAACCATTTAATTTGCTAAAAAGTGTAAGACAAAGAAAAAAAGTTTAGTGATTTGTTTGAAAATAGCTAATAAATGTTGAAATTTATTGTATGTAGAAAAAGCGGAGTTCCTTTGGAGATTTCGCTTTTTCTTATTATGAAGTCACATCATCGAAAATAGCCTTTGTCTGGAAATGGAACAGAATAATGCAACAAGTATTAGCGATTATGATTATATCCAAAATGGGTCTTTTAGAGATTCGATCGAGATACATGTAGAAATAGATCATAGACTTACTTTTATTTTCAGATATTATTCATTGAGCTTATAAATCTCATTGCATCTATTTTTATTAAAATAAATGTCGCTAAGTTTTAGTTCCATTGCTACACATACCTCCATTAGGATTCAACGTAAAATATCACCCACATTTAATCTCTAAAAAAACCGAGAAAACCTTTCCATTTTTGTTTCTGAATATGCCTTTGTGTATCTCTAATGTTTTCAAGCAATAGTTGATCTCTTCTTTCTAACTTTTAGGGGTCACTTCAAATTTCACGGTTTTTACTTTCTACTTCCATTAATTTTTTCTCTGTATTAACTAAATCATGCACGAACCTGATTATAAGACCATTTTTGTACATGTATTTTTTCTTTAACTATTTATATTTTTTCAACACAAAAAGGTTATGTTTTTTAATGATATATAGATCTATAAAAAAAATCTGCGTCGAATTTTAATTTTTCATTTGCGTACAAGAGTAAACAGAATCTAAGAGAAAAAAGGATTAAAAATATACAGAAATCAATGTGGTACCCAAGTTAAGGACAAACTAAAAAAAAGAGATTAAGCAGCTAAGAGATGTTTTAGGGTGGATGAAACATGACGATCGTGTAATAAAAAAATTTTCAATGCAAGTACACAGTAAAAGATCATAAAATTATAAGTTTTGCGAGAGCTTTTTCAGATGGAGTATTTAATGTTGCGATTTATGATGTTGTAGTACATAAAAATTATCAAGGAAGCGGGATAGCTAGAACTCTTTCAGAGGATGTTTCTTGTATTGAGCTAATTGCAACAACAGGAAATGAACCTTTTTACGAAAAGATCGGCTTTGAAAACTGATAGGGCCATATATAAAAATCCACAACTAGCCGAGGGGTATTTGGAAAGCAATAATCCTTGAGGAAGAGAATACAAAAAAAGCTGTAGCGTACGGTATCGCTACAGCTCAATTTGACTTGCTTCGGTTAGTCAGTAAAGCGATTATATCATACAATAGGGAAAACTAAAAATAACAACAGCAGATTTTATGAAGTATTTAAACAAAAGGAAAACTTCAAAGAAATCATACTGTACTCCCTAATTATAACTAATACATCTTCTTAAAAACAGACAACTTTAGTTATCTGTTTTTTCTGCTATCATCCAATAAAAAATTAGCCTCAAACTTTATACCACATATTTTGACAATCATATTCTCTCGTCGTACATATTCCCATGTGCTTCGGCAAAAATCACATAAGAATATGATTCAAAACATATAAATAAAGGTGGCTTAAGAACAAAAGTCTAAAAAAATAAGAAAATATTCAGTTTTTGTTAAGGAAAAAAATAAATTCGTTAGATATACTTATAAAAAAGGAAATGTATGAAACCGTTTGTATATTTAAAACGTATTGGTAGTAGGGAAGAATATTGAAGTAGGTGAGGACATGGCATATACCATTTACATAGTATTAACAAAAACAGGGACATTATTATCAAAAGCTATAGGCATGTATACTGGAAAAGAGATGAATCATGCGTCCATTGCTTTTGATGAGGAACTTTTTGAAATGTATAGCTTTGGACGTAGACAATTAAACAATCCTTTAAGTGGGGGTTTTTTGCAAGAGAATGCAGAAAGAGGGCTATTTGAAACAGCTGATTGTGTCATTTATCGTTGTCAAATATCTCAGTATCAATACTTAGAGATGATGAAAATCGTGCGTTATATGTATTGGAATCGTGATCGCTATAAATATAATTTTATCGGGCTCTTTGGTGTGATGATGCAAAAGGAGGTACGAAGAGAGCGTGCTTATTTTTGCTCACAATTTGTAGCGACTCTTTTAAAGGTTGGTGGGCTGAAAGTTTATCAAAACCCAGCATTAATGACACCCCATTGTATCACACAATTACCCTATTTAGAAAAAGTATATGCTGGGAAGCTTGCAGATTATTTACAAAGTGTGCGTTCAACAGCTATGTTATACGGTTAAGGCGAAATCTTGAATCATTCAAATTATTTTTTATCCTCGGCGCATCTAGATATCCGTTGAGGCTTCATATTTAGGCTCTAGTTGAAAAAACGTATATTAATCGGATGATAGAATATAATCTCCCACTAAAAAAGAACAGAGAAGTAACTATGAAGAGAGCTTGTAATCTTTCATATCGTTTTCCTCCATCACGAAAATTTGTTCGGAGTTCGATGATTTTTATTAGCGTCAAACAAATCTTAAGAATTTCGTCATAAATTTTCTACAGGAATATTCATAAATGCCTCCTATTATAATGAGTGGGGGGCGTTTTTTATGAAAAAATTTGTCTTATTTTGTTTTATATGTACGGCTGTATTCTTTTTTTATTATACAAATTACACGACAACGGAACAGGCGCAAATAGAGTTACCTTCATTGCATAGTAAAAATGCTTTGTTGCTGAATGAAAAAGGAGATGTCTTATACGAAAAAAATGCAGATGACATTATTTATCCTGCTTCATTAACGAAAATTATGACAGCAATTGTTGCTATTGAAATGACTACTAATTTGCAGAAGCAAACAATTGTTACACCACAAACGATTTCTAAATTTACTGCTCAAAATGCTTCCATGGCGGGCTTTAAGGCAGGAGATTTTGTAACGATAGAGGATTTATTATATGGCACACTGCTTGCTTCTGGGGCGGATGCAACAGGAACACTTGCCGATGCGATGGCAGGGAGTGAAGAAGCATTTGTAACATTAATGAATCATAAAGCGCAGGAATTAGGGTTGAACGATACCCATTTTGTCAATGCGAGCGGATTACATGATGCCGCTCATGTCTCCAGTGTCCGTGATATAAGTAAGCTATTTCGTTATGCCATTAAAAATCCTACCTTTTATCAAATTTTGACTTCGAAAAGTTATATGACGCATGTCCCAAATGAATTAACGATAACAAGCTCACTATTAGCGAAAATACCAGGAGGGGAAGGTGCAATATTGGGAGGGAAAACGGGCTACACACCTGAAGCTGGTCTTTGTTTAGCTTCTATTATTGAAAAAGATGGTGAAAAATATATTTTCGTTACAACTAATGCGAATGGGCAGCCTTGGACACCAGCATTCCATATTGACGATGCTCTAACGGCGTACGATGCACTATAGAAGGAAAAAATATGAAAAAATAATAACTTTTTAACCGTTCCAATCGTCTTATGAATAGGGTACTTGTCATAGCAGCCTTTGACAAAGAAAGTTGGCACGGTATTCATGCTTAGGGAAACAATCGATCATTAGATTTAAGAGTGGAGGTGTTACATTAAATAATTGATTTTCATCATCTACTTCAAGGAAAACACTTGTTTATCATGCAACGATCTGCGGAATTTTAGTTCCAATGCCTTGAGGTCGATGAGAAAATGTTTGAAATTTCTAGAAGTGTTAGTTACTGGAGTGGTTAAAATGCCATATAATTAGGTTTTTCCATTCCGACTTGGCGACTCCTTGGGGCTCATCGGACATTCACAAAAGCCTAGTTGATTCCTACTATTTCCTGGAATAATCTAATATTCTATAATTAGCGTTGAATCTTAAACTTTTATGAAAAAAACATATGAGAACAGACATCTGTGATGAAAAGGGCGGTGTAAAACAATGAAAAAACTTTTACCCTATGCAATTATTTTGACATGTTTAATCAGTTTTATGTTTGTAGATAATGCTTCCGCAAAAGCGGAGAGTACACCTGTTATTCAATCAGTAGCTAAAGACTCAGCAGTTTATGTAGAACCTTCCGTAGAAAGTGCTGAAATGGGTCAAATAGCGAAAGGTAGTTATGTAACCGCTACACCTGTAAGTAAGCAATGGACTCGAATTACAGTGCAGCAGCTAGAGGGCTATGTAGAAACGGCAGCATTAGTAAGCCTTACATCCGAAAAATATGTAGTGACGAAAAAAGATGGAACAACTTTATTTACATATCCTAGTCCAAGTGCACAAAAAGTCGGACAGATTTACGAAAATAGTATGGTCTTTGTATATGGATCAGCACCTGGAGGTTGGTCATTTGTCCAATATGGTCATCACACAGGCTATGTTGCAACAAATTCTTTAAAGAAACCTGTTGCGACAAAAAAGCGAGTAAATGCTACTAATGGCGCTGTGCTTCATTTAACTGCTAGCCCAAGTGGCGAAGTTCTCGGTACACTTGCCAATAAAACAGTCGTTCAGCAATATACAATGCTTGCAGGCTTGGGCCTATGTAGAAGCATTAGTATTCCCCTCTTGTTTTTTTTAGTTCCATATAATGCTTGATGATTTCACTCGATACGTTTCCTGCGGTAGATACAGGAACGTGTCCATTGGCTTGGCAAATGTTGAAGATGAGGAAATTCCTCTCTCAACTTAAATTTATCAGCTTTATTTATAAATGCAACATACATACAAAAAAGTGCGGAATTTTCGGATACTTGAAGTACCACAAACCTTTCAGTTTTTTAATAGACTCCGTATCCGACCTCACTCTCATCCCACACCTGAAGGAATTAGGCTTTCCCGTTTAAAAAATCTGTAATTTGATTAATTTCCATCATGAACCTTATTTCCTAAGTAAGTGATTTAGTGCTTCGTAAACAAAACAAGCACCTAGTTTAACTGTGCGCCCATTCTCATCCAGCGAAGGATTTACCTCGCAAATATCAAAAGAATGTGTATTTGGATGTGAAGTGACTTGTTGAAGGATCGTGCGTACCGTTTTTGGATCTAGTCCAAATGGTGATGGAGCACTAACACCCGGTGCAAAAGCAGCATTTAATACATCCATACAGAGCGTTAAGAGAATATAATCATGATTATTCATATATTGCTGAAGATCATGCATGATTTGCGCTTTATTTTCTGGCGTCATATGTTCTTCTAACACATAATTCACATGCAACTCATCTGCTTTATTAAACAGCTCTTTTGTATTGCCATAACGTTGTATGCCAAGTACAAAATAATCGGCATGAGGATCCTGCTCTAAAATTTGACGGAACATTGTGCCGGACGATGGTTGCTCATCGTATGGTCGTAAATCGAAATGAGCATCGATATTGACGATCCCGATTTTCGCATCTTTAGGTAATGCTGCACGAACGCCTAAATAGTGTCCGTATAGTGTTTCATGTCCACCGCCAAGCACGACACATTGTATTTTTTTATTTAGCAATGTTTTGACAATTTCACCGAGCTCATGCTGTGCCTCTTCTAAAGCGTGATTAAGACAAAGAACGTTACCAACATCTATAATTTGCTGTTCATCATTAAATGTCCAAGGTAAGCTAGATAATGCTTCACGAAGAGCATTAGGTGCACTTGCTGCCCCTACACGTCCCTGATTACGACGCACACCTTCATCACATATAAAGCCGACAATACCGGCATGCTGATTATTTGAAGCGCTTACATCATTAATAGGAATTCTTTTCACTTTTTGATGTAAACGAAAACTACTCGTATTAGTAGTTGAATCTATACGGCCTTTCCACTGTTTTTGATCTGTCATTGTATACATATCTTCATCAACTCCATTTCCAATATTATTGCAGTGAAAATATTGTTTATGAATAGATTATATATTCACATAATTATAATATCTAATATATAATTATTATTAATCTATAGTTTAAAACTATAAATGAGGGGGATGTTGTTGTGGATATTAAACAATTACAATATTTTATTGCAGTTGCGGGGCAAATGAATTTCTCAAAGGCGGCTGAAAAACTGCATATTTCTCAGCCTTCTCTAAGTAATGCTATTAAAAAATTAGAGCAAGAAATTGGCTCACCTTTACTTCAAAGGAATACAAGAAATCTTCAATTAACAGAAGCAGGCGAGCTTTTATATGAACGAGCAAACGTAATATTGAAAAACATGGAAGTTTTAAAAATAGAAATGGATGAGGTAATTGTACGTGGCACAAGTGAAATAACGATAGGCGTGATGGAATCGATTAAGCATTGGCTCCCAAAAGTCATTACAGAGTATAAAAAAGAATATCCACAAATGATGATTCATCTAGTAGATATTTTAGGGAGTAAACGTGTTGAAAAATCGCTTAAAAGCTATAAAACACATTTAATTATTACAAATCAAATTATGGATGATGAAGAGCTCGAAGTGAACTGCTTATATGAAGAGCGACTTGTAGCCGTTTTACCATTAAATCACCCATTAGCGAAGAAAGAGAAGCTGACGATCGCCGATTTAAGTGAAGAGCCTTTTATTATTAGTACAGAGGGCTTTCAAACGAGACATGATATTTTAGATGCATTTGAAAAGGCTGGAAAAAACATGAATAGCCAATTTGAAATTGAACGCTTTGAGACGGCTGTATCTCTCGTTCGTGAAAATTTAGGCGTTACCATTCTACCAGAAAATTATTTAAAAGGTCCTACAGCTAAAACTATTGTACAAAAGGAAGTAGATTGCCCCAATTTACGGCGAAATGTTTATGTAGTGTATTTAAAAAATCGTCATTTACCTTTGGCTATTCGTGAATTGCTTACTGATATTATGAAGATAGGCAAAACACTTTAGACTATAGAAAGCTTAAACGACAAAAAGCAACCATATGCTTGGATTATGTTAAAAATTCATTTGTCCAAGTTTTTCACGTAAATTATCCATATAAAAGAGAGGGGACAATATGAGAAAAATAGTAATTGGTATTGTAATAGTTTGTTTATACTGTTTTCCTTTTGTTTATTTTTCGATGGACCAAGATTTTGCTAACCGATCAATGCTCGGCAACTTACTGATGATTGTAATGACTTCACTTTTTGCTTTTTGGGGGAAATTTCTATGTAACTCAATTCCTTTTATTATCGGTAATATTGTATCGGCAGGATGGAGGACACGTTTGAGTGTCTTAAATTTAATCCCTCAGCTTTTCGCTATGAAGTTAGCTAATGGACACAAAAATAAAGGTAAAGATTAATTTGATTGAGTAGAGTAACTTCTTTGAATTAGAAGTTACTCTTTTTTATGCTACGAATTGTTTCTTTACCTAATTTATCAATTCTAATGAAGTGGTTCATCACCCAAAACTTTGGATGACTTTTGTTAAAACGTATACCATTTATAAAAGTTGATTGGAGTGGAGACTGGGCGACTCCTCGGGGATCAGCGTCACAGATGAGACCCTGGAGCGAGCAACGCGAGTGAAGCGGCTCATCGGACGCCCCCAGGAAAGCGCCCAGTCGGAACGGAAATCAACCACACGTTATGAAAAAGACGCTATTCTGATTTAAATATACATATTATGGCAAAATAATGTTTTAGCTTGTATTTTTTTATCGTAACAAGATTTTCTATCCGCTCAAAATACTGTCTTGAGTATGAATTTTCTCTATAATTCAAATTTTTGTTTAATAGACATTGATTTACAAGAAATATAACGGTAACATTTAATGTAAGAATAAAAATGAATATTCATTCATTTGTCATTTTGATGTTCAAATAAAGGGGGTTTTTTTATGAATTTTTCTTATAGTGAAAAAGTAGTTGAACTACAAGAGAAATTGACAAATTTTATGGCGCAATACATTTATCCACATGAGGGAGTGTTTGCTGCACAGGTAGAAGCAATGGAGGATCGTTGGGGAGCGATCCCACCAATTATAGAGGAATTAAAGCATAAGGCAAAAGAAGCGGGCTTGTGGAATTTATTTTTGCCAGATAGCGAATATGGTGCAGGTTTGACGAATTTAGAATATGCACCTTTATGTGAAATTATGGGACGCTCTTTACTGGCTCCTGAAGTGTTTAATTGCAATGCGCCAGATACGGGAAATATGGAGGTGCTTGTGCGTTACGGCTCAGAACAGCAGAAGAAGCAATGGCTAGAGCCGTTATTACGAGGAGAAATACGTTCCTGCTTTGCAATGACTGAGCCTGCAGTTGCGTCTAGTGATGCAACAAATATCGAGGCAAGTATTGAACGGGATGGCGATTATTATATTTTAAATGGACATAAGTGGTGGACGACAGGAGCTGGTGATCCTCGCTGTAAAATTGCTATTTTTATGGGGAAACATAAAGATTCTACAGCACCAATCCATGAGCAACAGTCGATGATTTTAGTGCCGATGGATACACCCGGAGTAAAAATAGAGCGTATGCTTACGGCATTTGGCTATGATCACGCACCAGAAGGACATGGTGAGGTGACGTTTACGAATGTTCGGGTGCCTGTTGAAAATATATTGTGGGGAGAAGGAAAAGGCTTTGCGATTGCGCAAGGTCGTTTAGGACCAGGTCGTATCCATCATTGTATGCGTCTTATTGGAGCTGCTGAACGTGCATTAGAGGAAATGTGTGTGCGAGTAAGTGAGCGACACGCTTTCCATCGACCACTCGCAGACCAAGGTGTACTGCGTGAGCGTGTTGCGGAGTCCCGTATCGATATTGAGCAGGCAAGACTGTTAACGCTAAAGGCAGCGTACATGATGGACACAGTAGGAAATAAAGAGGCAAAGACAGAAATTGCGATGATTAAAGTAGTGGCGCCAAATATGGCATTAAGAGTGATTGACCGAGCAATTCAAGCATTCGGTGCTGCTGGGGTAGGACCTGATATGACGCTTGCGGCACAGTGGGCAAATTCTCGCACATTACGATTAGCAGATGGACCGGATGAAGTGCACCGTAACACGGTTGCCAAGCTGGAGCTGAAAAAGCATGCTAAAAAACAAGAGGAGCTGGTGAAATGACGGTACTAGATTTATTTAGCTTAAAAGGGAAAACGGCCATCGTAACAGGGGGAGGACGCGGTCTTGGCGCCCAAATTGCACAAGGCTTTGCAGAAGCTGGTGCTAACATTGTACTGTGCTCAAGAAAGGTCGAGGCATGCGAAGAGGTAGCTGCAGAATTAGCTAAACTAGGTGTACAAACATTAGCTCTTGCCTGTGACGTGACAAAGCCAGAGGATATAGATAACGTCGTGTCAAAAACGCTTGAATCATTCGGCCAAATTGATATTTTAGTTAATAACAGTGGGGCGTCTTGGGGTACTCCTGCTGTTGAAATGCCGTTTGAGGCTTGGCAAAAAGTCTTCGATGTTAACGTCAATGGTACATTTTTAATGAGCCAAGCTGTTGGCAAAATAATGCTAGGACAAAAGAGCGGAAAAATTATTAATATCGCCTCGATTGCAGGGCTTGGTGGTACATTACCTAATTTCATGGATACAATTGGCTATAACGCAAGTAAAGGTGCGGTCATCACGCTAACAAAAGATTTAGCGGTAAAATGGGGGCCATATGGCGTCAATGTGAATGCGATTGCCCCAGGATTTTTCCCAACCAAAATGTCGAAAGTCTTAATTGAACGCGGACAAGATTATTTAATGGGCGTGACGCCGTTAAAACGTTTAGGAACTGAAAATGACCTAAAAGGCGTTGCATTATTTTTAGCCGCGGCTGCCTCAGATTATATTGCGGGGGACGTCATTGTTGTTGATGGCGGTATGAGCTCAATCGTTTAACTTCTTTCAGCACATATCTTTTGTAGCGAAAGCGAAGCGTCAGCAACAATTATGCCGAGGCATAATGGATAGGAGGGGTACAATGGATACGATACAAGTAAGGGCAAGTGAACGTATTGATGAAGTGAAATTACATTCATTTTTAAAGAGTCAATTTCCGGAGTTACCAGAGGGGAAGCTAGAAATTTCACAGTTTAGTGCTGGACATTCAAATTTGACTTATTGCTTAAAAGTAGGCGAATTTGAAGTTGTTCTTCGTCGTCCTCCACATGGACCAGTTGCTAAAAAAGCACATGACATGAAACGAGAGTTTACGATTTTATCAGCATTACATCCATTTTTAGCTGCTGTACCAAAACCTTATGTGTACGTTGAAGATCGAGAGATTATCGGTAGTGATTTCTTGTTAATGGAACGCAAAAAGGGTATCGTACTTGATACGCATTTCCCACCTGGAACCGAAAATACGGAGGATTTAGGGCGGCTCATTTCAGAAAAGATGGTTGATTCACTTGTTGCTCTTCATGCAATACCATATAAGGAAACGAAGCTAAAAGATATGGTGAAGCCAGACGGATTTATGGAACGACAAGTACATGGCTGGATTGAGCGCTATGACAAAGCGAAAACGGCAGAGTATGCTGAAGTAGCGGCATTGACAAAGTGGTTAAAAGATCATGTACCTTCTAATCATGAAGCAACCATAATTCATTATGACTACAAGCTTAATAACGCCATGTTTACAAGCGATTACGCTGAGATGATTGGTCTTTTTGATTTGGAGATGACAACTGTGGGGGACCCATTAGCAGATTTAGGCGTGGCCATGAGCTACTGGATGCATGCAGATGACCCAAAAATGCTACTATACGCATTTGGTGAACCGCCAATAACGACTTTACCAGGGTTTTATACACGTCAGGAATTCATAAACCGATATGCAGAGAAAAGCGGGCGTGATGTTTCAGCCATCGATTATTATATTACATTTGCCTACTTTAAATTAGCAGTAATATGTCAGCAAATCTATGATCGATACGTGAATGGTCAAACAAAAGACGATCGTTTTGCACAAATGGATAAAATGGTAGCAGCACTAATTCATCAGGCTTTCAAGGCACTATAAACTATGGATAAATGGCGGTTGCTTGTAAAGCAGCCGTTATTTCACGTTGTTAAAAACTTTGCTGTCAATGAAATTAAGGTGTCAAATTTATAAAAGGTAAATTACTTTTTTCTGTAAAAAGTGTGCATGCCTAGGTTAGGAGATGCAGCTCATTCTGTCGCTACGCTTCCGGTACACCTGCTCAGTCTTAGAACGCCACGTTCTGTGACATCGTGTGGCCTCATGAAGTATGAGAATTGGCTAACTGACCGAAGTACTATGTTGTTCCTATTTTATCAAGGATAATAACTTATGGTTTTTGCTTCAGAGTCTCATCTATGCAAAGAACAACAGATTATCCGACATTTTATATTATAGTTTAAGATATATTCTCGCCCCCAATTTATTATCACAACAAAATATTCCCGTTAAGAAATCAAGAGAATAGGAATATATGTTCTTATTTTATCATAAAATCTTTCAAAATGAAATGTTCACGGCATAAATCATTGAGTTGCTTCAATGAAAAGTATCTTTAGTCATTTTATCGTGAACTCAAAGTATTTAATGTCTATCTATAAAGAGAGAGATAAATAAGAAAAATGAAAAGATCAGGTTCACAAATAGGAGCCTGATTTTTTCATGTTGGTTCATGCTGGCAGATATTATTTTGGAAACCTCATAAACTGGATCAACCAATATAACTACTAGACACAATCCATTTTTTTCTTGCTATATTTTTACTGTAGAAAGGAAAAATATCATTGTCTATATTTCAATGAAGGAAGAAGGGTTTTCTATGCATAAAGATATGAATTATGGTAGCGACTTTAAATATATTCCAGCAACGTCAATTTGGAGTGGAGATGGTGTAGAAGTATTACCTGATTTATACCAGCATACGATTCAAATTGTTAATATCGTACTCTACGGTGAACCTCATAAGAAAGAGTTCGTATTAATTGATGCAGGCATGCCAAAAAGTGCAAAGGAAATTATTTCAATAGTCGAGGAGAGATTTGGATCAAATAGTCGGCCTAAAGCAATAATTTTAACGCACGGGCACTTTGATCATGTTGGAGCAATAATTGATCTAATTGAACATTGGGGTATGCCAGTTTATGCCCATCCTTTAGAATTACCTTATTTAACAGATATAAAAAATTATCCTGAACCTGATACTGCTGTAAATGGTGGCTTAATAGCGAAAGTATCATCAATTTTCCCGAATAAAGCCATAAACTTAGGAAACAACATTGAGGCGCTTCCGTCCGATGGGAGTATTCCATATATGGATGGTTTTCGTTGGATTCATACGCCGGGCCATACACCAGGGCATATATCTTTATTTCGCGAAGAGGATCGAGCGTTAATTGTAGGAGATGCCTTTGTTACGGTTAAACAAGAGTCACTCTACAAAGTGATGCTACAAAAAAAGGAAATTAGCGGACCACCACGATATTTTACGACAGATTGGCAGGCTGCTTGGGATTCTGTAAAAAAATTAGAGGCCCTAAATCCGTCAGTTGCTATTACGGGACATGGATTACCAATAAAGGGGGAAGAGCTTACTAGAAATTTGCATAAGTTAGCGACTGATTTTGAGCAGATTGCATTACCTAATCATAGCAAATTCCGCAATTAACATTTCTAAATGAATGTTCATAAAAAACGGCATCTCCAATTGTTAGATGTGTTTAACTAGTGGAGTGCAGCTTTCTTTGAGTTTGTCTTCATTATTTTTTCACAGCATGAACGTAATGAATTGTTTCAAAGGCTGATAAATAATCTTTTCTATTGTTAAAATAAATTTCTTAATTTTATCTGGTGTAAGATGTTCATAAATAAGTAGACCTGAGTTTTCTAACATTTTTTCCATTTCTTCATAAGTAAAACACGATTTCATCGGTTCACCACTAGCTGCAGCCATTTTTACCATGTTGTTTACTCGGTTTGATATTCCTTGTTCTTTAAATAGTTTTTCATCTGCATAGTCCAACACGATCGAACTTCCTGTTGGTACATTGGCAAACAAGTGATCAATTAAACTTGAAATTTCATCTTTCGTTAAATAATAGGAAACACCTAGTAGACGAAAGAAAGTTTTTTTATTGTCAAAGCCGCTATCCAATAAATTTTCAGATGAAAACTTTTTTGTGAAATCCATCAAAACGAAATGTACATTCCTTGGAAGCTTTAAATTAACTTCAGCCAATCTTTTTTTTTAAAATTCTTGTGTTGCAGGATGATCAATTTCAAAGATTTCCAAAATGTTTTCAATTTCAGGGTGTCTTAAGCTAAACGTATCTAATCCTGCTCCAAGTATGACATATTGCTGTAAACCTAACATGACTTCATTTAACAAAACTTTTTCACAATATGCAGCACGTGCCAAGGGAGTAGGGGAGAGCTGTGTTTGCACAATCCATTTTAATAACTCTTCAGTTTGTCCATTAAGTTTTTCTGCGATTTCTTTGTTAAAAAAATGGATGCCTTGAACCATATTTGTTTGAATGTCATTGAACTCTTGTTGTGTAATTAAGTCTTTTGCTAGGTAGTCATCAAAGATTTTAGGGGTATCGAATTGACTATGCTAGGCTCTACTAAAAGCTGAGATTAATGCAGTTACACTGGATTCACCTTTGTTCATGCAAATACACTCCTTCAAAAAGAAATAGGATTCCCCTGGCCAGGAGAATCCTATTGTACAAATAACTTTTTTTGTCAAGTTTAAAGTGCCGAGAAGCAACTAAATAAAAAAATCTCCTTAATCAATCAAATTTTTGGATAAATAGTTTACCGTTCGGTTGTATTTCGGCATAGAAAACTTCTTCGATTGATTGGATATTTGCCTTTTTTAATTCGTTATCTAACCATTCTCTACTTTTTCCAACTTCAAGGAAATTTTTTGTTAATAGCTTCCCATCTGTGATAATTTCAATAGGTATAAAAGACGGAGGTGAAGGAGAGATTTTTAAATCTATCTTTTGCATTTCTTGAAATTCTGGCTTTTTCAAAATACTAAGCATGCCATTTGGTTCTAATATTGCATAATCAATTTCTGTAATTGAAAAAACTTGATACTGTCT
This sequence comes from Lysinibacillus sp., assembly GCA_032053185.1. GTDB lineage: Bacteria > Bacillota > Bacilli > Bacillales_A > Planococcaceae > Lysinibacillus. The sequence goes on along the minus strand of DAMBVB010000027.1, from coordinate 3,685 downwards.
AATCATCATCGTAAGGTCATCAATATTAATTTTAGTGTTGGCTAAAGCTTTTCTATCTATTTTCCCTTTTTTAATAACAATTGTCGGTTGTCCATCAAGTAATGTTCTTGCTTTTCCGGATTTTAGAGCGATGTAACTAATTATAGTAGTAAGCGCACACCAAACAATTAAGCTTACTAAAAATTTTGTGTATACAATTGTTTTTAAAACTACCATATTGGCTGCCATTGAACCAATTGTAATACCAGTTACGTAGTTAAAGAAGGTTAAGTGACTTAGTTGTTTTTTACCTAGAAACCTCGTAAGTGTCAGAAGAACAAAAAAACTAATAATCGTTTGAACAACTATCTGTATATAACCTGTGTACAAATTCTCCCACTCCTTATCTACTCCCTAGAATACCCAATGAAATTTTAAAAGATACTCCAATAAATCAGCAGAGTGAATTCGAATTGCTTAATTTTATTTATGTTTTACAAAAAAATAACTGAATCCGTACATTATTGATTTATTTTCAAAAGTAGAAATAACCTTTGTCTAAAACGAATGCCATGTAAGTTGATGATAACCGCATAAATAATAATTTTGGTAATATAAGTATAATTGCTGAAAAGGAGAGTTTTTATGGATTCTAGAGTTCCTATTCCGGTTCAAAAAGTTGTACATGACTATATAACCCTATTTCAAAATAAACTACCAAAAACGCTGGAAGGGTTCTATTTACATGGCTCAATTGCGCTTGACGCTTACATAAATGGTTCTAGTGATGTCGACTTTATTTCAGTTGTCAATAAATCCTTAACCGCTCAAGATGTCGAAGTAATATCTGCTCTTCACAAAAAATTAAATCGAAAATACAAGGATACAGGGATGGATGGATGTTATTTATTTGTTGAGGATATTGGCAAGAAACAAAGTGAGGTAAAAGGTTGTTTGCACGTAAACGAAGGCAGAACAAATTGGGGTAATGATACTATTAACCCAATTACCTGGTGGATTTTGAAAAATAAAGGGATTGCCATTTTAGGGCCAGATGTAGCTACATATAACTTCAATGTAGATGAAAGAGTGCTTGATGAGTATGTTTTAGAAAATATGAACAGTTATTGGTCGAGTAGATTGAAAAAAATTAAAAAATATAAAGCATTTTTGATACCAAATAAATTAGTTGATTTAGAAGTAGAGTGGTCAATAACAGGGATTTTACGACAATTTTACACACTGCAAGAACACGATATTGTTTCGAAAATAGATGCTTGTAAATATGCAATGCATCATTTACCAAAAGAATTTCACAATATTATTAACGAAGCCATCAGTATTCGAGAAGGTTCCGATATACGTTATTGTAGCTCGAAAAAACAACGCATTGATGACACTATTCAATGTATGACTTACATACTTGAGCATTGTAATAGTGTCAAAAATTAATGGAATGTGGCTCATCACCACATGATTGGTGATGAGCCACATGTGATAAAATTAATTAGTTTTAATTTAGGGGGGGTAAATATTAAGAACAAAAATTATGGTGAATACTTGCAAATATAAAAAAAATGGAATTGTTGTCCGTTCGACAATATTTTCAGGTTTAGTAGGGATTCCTGGTAGCAAGCGAGATTTTTATCAGTTGCATTCAAACGCATGGGCATCGACTTGTCAGGTTGGGTATTGTCGATTATCAAATTTTATATTTAGTCTGCTAATATAGTACAATATGATGAAGTTTTATAAGGCGAATTCTTATACTCAACGGATTTTAAGAGAGTTGTTTTTCAATTGACAAGAAGATGTTGCTTGCAATGAAAAAAGCAACATTTCCAATTCATATTGATCAATTGTATCAAATAAAGTCACCTACGCTTGTAATGGGAGGAGAAGGGATGGAGGGAAAGGATCTCGAACTATTTTTAATGAGATGATCATTGATTTTCTAGAGGATAAACCTTTGAAGCAATATAAGAATGTAGCTATTTCTAGTAAATAAATTGTAAATAGAAAGGATGAAATGTATGACCATATATATTGCATTTCTTAGAGGAATTAATGTAGGCGGGCATAATAAAATCATCATGGCAGAATTAAGAAGTTCTCTGGAGCAATTAGGATTACATAATGTGAAGACGTATATCCAAAGTGGCAACATCCTTTTTGAATCAGACGAGACTGAGGAGCTTTTGCAAACGAAAATTCACGATAAAATTAACGCGGATTTTGGGATATCTAGTGTTATTGTTATTAGGACTGCAGAAGAATTACAGCAAATTGTTAGTCAATCCCCTTTTTCAGATCAGGAGATTTCAGAAGCGGTTCAATCATGTAAAGGGGAATATCTACATGTTGCGTTATTGCCGACAGCTCCTTCGAAGGTCAATAGTGACAAGTTTTTATCCTACGCAAGCGAAAGAGAACTTAGTGTTATAGATGGAAGAGATGTGTATCTTTTATTTTATGACAGCATTCGAAATGCCAAGCTCGGTAATAATCTAAAAAAGCTTGAGATTCCAGCAACTGTCCGTAATTGGAAAACGCTTATGAAACTTTCACGTATGGTCGATGAATTCAACCATTGATCCTTTAATCTACTATAGCAAACTAAAGAGTTATCATGCAATATCCTTCTTTATGCCGAAAAGTCAGGGTTGTTTATACGAATCTCCTATGGATATGCTTCACTCGATGAAATGAACGAAGGAATTTTTTAACAAATTATTAAAAATCAATAGAGATGGAGGGGGTACATGAAAATACTAAATAAATGTCCAAAAAGTAACCCCAATTTACATGTAGACTTAATTAAAAATGGCTGGATTCCGATGAAAGAACCTAAAAATTTAGTAAGTGCTATATTGTTATCTATCCCTTTAATGATTGTCGCTTCAATGATCTCTATTGGGATAATAAATATTTTTTCCAGTATTTCTTTAAAAGATGTTGGATTCACTTCTGGTGGAATATCAATAACCATTAACTTAAGCGTTATTTTAGGGATCGTATTACTATTAATCATTCACGAATTACTGCATTTGATGTTCATTCCTAATTTTATGAGATCAGAAAAAACTTTTGTAGGGCTTACTTTGTTCGGTGCTTTTGTAATTACGGAAGAAGAGATTTCGAAATCAAGATATATGTTCATTACGATTGCTCCTTTTATAATAATTTCAATAATTTTCCCCTTGATTTTAAGTGTTTTTGGACTCTTAACAACGACATTAAAGCTCTTGATCATACTTAACTCAATAGGATCGTCAGTTGATTTATTAAATTTTCTTCTCATAAGGAAACAGGTCCCAAAAAATGCAACTTTAACATGTAATGGATCAAACACTTATTGGAAAAACTCAAACTGAACAAAATAGGTAAAGAAAACGAAAATCATCTTAATAGTAATAAAACAGCAATAGGAACATTGACAAGGATGAAAAAAAGAGCCATCTCCTTAGAAGGAAATGACTAAAGTAGTAATGAAAAGAATTAGAAAAGAAGGAATATTATATATAATGCTTTCTCTATAAACATATATAGGCTTGGAGGGTCACTTGGGATAAAAGTGACCCTAAGCATCAGAATAGAAGAAAGGCTAGAAAGCTTATGCTGTTAATTATGAATCGTTAAGTTTGTGTAACTAATTCTACTGCTTCTACTACCAATGGAGTTCCGGCTGAGATTGTGCCAGTAACAC
>DAMBVB010000026.1:0-50387 GCA_032053185.1 Lysinibacillus sp. | reverse complement strand
CTGTCGCTGCGCTTTCGCACAGACAAAACACGTTGTTGCTGTCGCTGCGCTTTCGTGCAAAAAACATCTGTTAGCTTGAGACCCCGAGGAAAGCGCTCAGCCGGAACGGAAATCAACCACACGTTATGGTGATGAACCTAAATAGGATTCTAGGAGGGGTATTTTGGTAAACTTTAAAAAGTTAGGTATCATACTAACATCTACTGCATTTTCTGTCGGTGTACTTTCACCAATGGCACAGGCTTCTGCAAATGTTAAGGAATCTCCCGAAAGAGTTGCAATTCAAGTAGAATCAACAGAAACTAAAGTAACAAAAAGTATGCTCATTAAGCGTCTGAATACATTATTTCCAGGTAAATTCAATTTTGTCACAGAGAATGATTTCGATATGGGACAAGGGCATTACTATAATGATGATAAAACGGTACGCTATGAATTGGGCTTCCAAAAGAAAGTCGATGGTAAAGATGTTTATGGTGGTTTTACTTTTAAAGGCGACGATTTAGCATTAGAAAGCTTCCACTATCAACCTGCCAATGTAGCGGATGCAATGTATCCTGCTAAATATTCCAAGGCTGAGGCAAAAAAAGTTGCTGAAGACTTCCGGAATAAAATACTAAATAATGGAAACTATAAACTTCGTGAAGATTTAGGAAATGATGATTTTGGTTTCAGTAGACCGATATCTGAACCAATTTCGTATTTATTCGTTTATTCGCCAACTCATAATGGTGTGCCATTTAGTGATGAAAGTATGCATATTGAAGTTCTAGCAAATGGTGAAGTTGTAAGTATGTATCGTAATACTGAGTTAGCTAGTAAAGCGACATTTGACAGCTTAGAACAGAAAAAAAATGAGGCAGATATACTTGCACAGATTCGTGAAAACTTGTCAGTAGCGTTATGTTATTTAATTGATTATAACTACCGAACAGATGAAGCAATTGCTAAGCTCGTGTACACGCCGACAAGCTTCATAGGTGTAAATGCTTTAAATGGGCAATGGCAAACAACATATGGTTTTACTTCACAATTACCAAAGACAAAAGGTGTGGAAAAACTTTCAGCACAACCGCTTGAGCCTAGAAAGAAAAATATGACATTAGCTGAAGTTGAAGAGTTAGCAAAGTCTTTCTTAAAAGTTGATTCAGATAAAGTAAAGCTACGAATTGAATCGATTGATGAAGGAGAAAATGAAAATGGCGAGCCGATTTATTCAGTAAATTACATGTACGAGTATAAAGATGGTGGAACAGGTACCAGTTTTGAAGTGAACAAAGCAACAGGCGAGATTACAGACTATAGGAATATAAGCGGAGAATTTTCAGAGACAAACGATAAAGTAGAGCCAATCTCAATAGATGCTGCGTTAGAAAAGGCAATAAGCTACTTAAAAGAGTGGGCTCCGTCATATCTTCATAACTATTCAAAACCATTAGAAGATGCAATATATGATAAGCGTAGTAAGCAATATAGCTTCTCGTTCCCACGTATTGTTAATGGTATTGCTGTAATGGGGGATGCAATTTATGTTCATATCAGTGCAGATGGGAAATTAAGTGGTTTAAATGTAAATAATTACAAGATTGATAATTGGCCGTCTGTAAACAAGGCTGTTTCTGCGGATCAAGCAAAAGCAATGTATAGCGATGGGTTAAAAGTGAATCTACAGTATTCAAAACAGGATGGAGAAGATAAAAACCATTATGATTTAGTATTCTCTCCAGTTTATAACGGAAGCTTGTTCAATCAGATTGATGCAATAACTGGCGAATGGCTACTAAAAGCAGATAATGCTCAAGAAAAACCAGCCATCTCACATCCAACAGCTAGTGAAGAACTAACTTATTTACTACGTCAAAATGTGTTAGACGTTAAAGACGCAGCAAACTTTAATGCTGATAAAGCTGTTACAAAGGGAGAAGCTTTGAAAATTTTAGTTAAATCATTATCTTACGGATATTATGATTATGGCCCGTTTGGTAGAAAGAACGAAAAGCAATCCTTCAATAATATTGATAAAAAGCATCCATTATACGGAACTGTTGAACAAGCTGTACGAATGGGTATGTTACAACCAGCGGATCAATTTGCAGACGATGCAACATTGACTCGTCAAGAGCTTGCAGAATGGCTAGTACGTGTGTTGGATTTGGAAAAAGTGGCGAAATATGGTGACGTTTATAAGTTAAACTTCACTGATGCAGGCTCGATTGATCCTGCGTATGCAGGCTATATTGCTTTAGTAAGCGCAATGGGATTAATGGATGCACAGCAAAATAAATTTAATGCTACTGAGAACGTGACATATGCAGATTTAGCTGTTTCCACAGTTCGTTTAGCAAAAGCTATTAATGAAAATAACAGCGTTCGTCATTACTGGTAATTGATAATGAAAAGGGTATTTCCTATTGGTTGGGGATACTCTTTTTTGTTTGTAGGCGATTTGGGAATTTGAAGAAAGGAGTGTCAAGATGACAATAAAATTAGTAATTGTTCATTAATGACAGTAGCACCCTGTGGTTGTAATAAGGAAAAAGTACAAGACGTTCCTGCCAATGCTCCGACTAAAACAAAATGCTGGACAGCAGGTAGGTGATACTGCCACTGAGTCTTATGAGGAGGAGTATGAAAATAAAAAATCTGGCATAGAGGCGAAGTTAAAGGATGAACGTAAAAATGAAAAGCTTTAAGATGCTGCTGCCTATACAAAATTAGAACCAATGTTCAAGCAACAGACATTTGACTCTACTACGCCAAACGCTGAGGTAATAGATTAGATAATATCAGTATTTGATATTGCCGAAGACTTCCAATCGATTGAGGTTGAAGTGGGGGTTGCTGCTTTTTCGCTAGATTATCGTCTCTCATGTAAGGGCACGAATAAATGAGCCAACATTGTACTTTAGGAGATTACAGCAAAACAAAAGAATTGCCGTTAAGAAGTCGAAATGATATTATTATCTCAAATTAAAGATAATTAAATTCGAAGTAAATGGAAAGAGGGAGTCGTATGAAGGAAGACAATCGTAATTTAAAAGCTTTTACGGTCTTGTTCCGGGCATATCAAACGATTCAAGATGCAACAAAGAGAGATTTACTTCAATACGATGTAAATCAAACCGAATTTTCGGTACTTGAGTTTTTATATCACCATGGTGAGCAACCAATCCAAGTGATTGGAAAGAAAATCTTAATCGCAAGTAGTAGTATTACGTATGTTATTGATAGGCTCGAACAAAAAGGTTTTGTGTATCGACGTGCTTGCCCGAAGGATCGTCGTGTCACATATGTTTTATTAACATATGAAGGACAAACGTTGATGGAAGAAATATTTCCGAAGCATGAACAAAAAATTAACGAGATTTTTGAAGTATTAGATCAACAGGAGATGGACACAATGATTCTGTCTCTGAAAAAGGTTGGTTTGAACGCAGTTAATAAATAAAAAATTTTTACGTAAATATCTCGAAATCGAGATAAATAGGGGGAACAGAAAATGAATCATTTAAAAGGAATTCACCACGTTACTGCTATTACAAGTAGTGCGGAAGAGAATTATAAATTTTTTACTTATGTGTTAGGGATGCGATTAGTGAAAAAAACGGTTAATCAGGATGATATCCAAACATACCATTTATTCTTTGCTGATGATAAAGGTAGCGCTGGCACTGATATGACATTTTTTGATTTCCCAAACATTTCAAAAGGTGTGCATGGAACAAATGAAATTTCCAAAACTTCATTCCGCGTGCCAACAGATGCGGCATTGGACTATTGGGTAAAACGTTTCGATCGATTAAATGTTAAACATACAGGTATTGAAGAGCAATTTGGCAAGAAAACTTTAGCTTTCGTCGATTTTGACGATCAGCAATATCAACTTATTTCTGATGAAAACAATACAGGTGTTGCATCAGGCACTCCATGGCAGGATGGACCGATTCCTCTTGAATATGCAATTACAGGCCTAGGTCCAGTTTTTATAAGAGTTGCTAATTTTAAATATTTCAAAGATATGCTAGAAAAAGTGATGCTCTTTACAGAAATTGCTGAAGAAGGAGATTTCCATTTGTTTGAGGTTGGTGAAGGTGGAAACGGTGCACAAATTGTTGTAGAACTTAACACAGTTTTACCAGTAGCTCGTCAAGGCTTCGGTACAGTACATCATGCTGCATTCCGCGTAGAGGATAAAGCTGTACTAAATGAATGGACTGAACGATTTGAAAGCTTTGGCTTCCATACTTCAGGTTACGTAAATCGTCACTTCTTTGAATCACTTTATGCGCGAGTAGCACCACAAATTTTATTTGAGCTAGCTACTGATGGCCCAGGATTTATGGGTGATGAGCCTTATGAAACTTTAGGTGAAAAATTGTCGTTGCCACCATTTTTAGAGCCAAAGCGTGCACAAATTGAAGAGCTTGTTCGCCCGATTGACACTGTAAGAAGTGCGCTTACGTTCGATAAAGAATATGAGTAATACTTTTCACCCCATTCAGCAGAGGGACATAAGTCTCTGCTGAATTAAAAACCCTTATAAGAAAGATGATTGGAGGTCCGTTAGATGGAATTTTCAAAGCTAATAGATAAGCGTCGCTCTGCGAATAATTTTATAGAGGGCATCAAGATGAGCGAAGAAGATATACGTCCCATTTTGGAGGAGGTTAAGCTTGCTCCATCCGCTTTTAATTTACAACATGCTGATTATATCGTTGTATTTGATGAAGGAAAAAAAGAAAAAATACGAGAAGCAGCATTCGGGCAATATAAAGTACAGGCAGCCTCAGCGGTTATACTTGTTTTAGGAAATAAAGAAGCCTATAAAAATACCGCTAAACTTAATCAAGGGATGGTAGACTTAGGCATTATTAATGCTTGTGAATTAGAAAATATCGTCAATGAAATCGCTAAATTTTATGAAGAACGTGGCGAGGAATTTATGAAGGAGGAAGCCATTCGTAACGCTTCACTTTCAGCTATGTTATTTATGCTGGCAGCCAAAAATCGTGGATGGGATACATGTCCAATGATTGGCTTTGATCAGCAACAAATAAGAGCTCTTTTAAATGTCCCAGAAACACATGAAATAGCCCTAATGATTACAATTGGGAAGGAAAAAGAAAGTAGCCGCCGCTTGCGTGGATACCGTAAACCGGTTGAAGAATTTGCAACTTACTATTAGTGCAGTGTAAAATATAATTGCTTTACAAATATGGAAGTTAATGTACATTTGGGAGGGAATTATTGTGAAAGTAGTAGCAATCGTCGGTAGTATCCGTAAAGAATCTTATAATATGCAATTAGCAAAATTTGTTCAAAAGCGTTATGCAGAGAAAATTGATCTTGAAATATTAAGTTTGAAAGATTTACCAATGTATAATCAAGATATCGAAAATGAAGCACCACAGCCTGTACTTGATTTTAAAGCAAAAGTAAAAGCGGCAGATGCAATTCTTTGGTTGACACCAGAATATAATGGTACAGTGCCAGGTGTTATGGTTAACGCCATCGATTGGTTATCTCGCGTTGATAAAGTAGTGATTGGCAAGCCATCATTTATGATGGGGGCGTCAATGGGTAACTTAGGTACTGTTAAAGCACAATTACATTTACGAGATATTTTATTCTCACCTGGAGTAAATTCACCATTACTTAGTGGTAATGATGTTTATATTGGAGCAGTACACACTAAATTTGATGCAGATGGCAATTTAACAGATGAAGGTACTATAAAATTCCTAGATGTTGTTGTTGATAACTTCTTAAACTGGGTGAAACAATACATTTAAAAATAGAAATGTCCATAAGTATGCTATATATTTATGGATATTTTTTTATTCATTTAAACATAACGAATAGAAGCGTTGAAGCGACGCAAAAGAGCCATAATAGGCTTTAGCACGAATTCAAATAGCCTGCCATACCAACGATAATGGCGGTGATACTAATAAATCGAGTCAGGTTTTTTGATTCACCGAACAAAATAATATTCACGAGAACAGCACCAACTGTACCAATGCCAACCCAAATGACATAGGCAATGCTTAACTGTAAATAGTTAAAGGATGCATATAATAGCATAAGAGTCATTGCTTTTGCTATGTATATATGTTTTTTATTTGGGGAACTTTATTCGTGAAAGGATTTAAAGAAAATGAAGTGGATAAAGATTGCGCAACTAGGTCAACAACAGCTTGGAAAAATTAATGAGCTAGAAAAGAATATTGGAATGACATGAGTGGCATATGATGCTTCGAGTCAAACAATAGTACTCACAGCAATCATCCATCATAATTAAGAATAAAATGCCTTGCAGCAATGTGAGGTTTTTTTATGTCATCTAAAAATAGGAGGGGCACAATGATGCAAGAATTCTATACAGATTTACATATTCATATTGGACGTACTTTAAGTGGTCGTGCTGTTAAAATTACTGGCAGTAAAACATTAACGTTAGCAAGAATTTTAGAGACTTCAAGTGCAAGAAAGGGACTAGATATGATCGGGATTATCGATTGCCATTCACCAGAAGTAATGGATGAAATGGCAGAGATGATAGAACAAGGAGAACTGAAGGAGCTAAAACAGGGAGGGCTTCGTTTTCAAGAAACAACACTTATTCCAGGTACTGAAATGGAGATTTATGATCATCATTGCCTTGGGCCAATTCATGTACTTGCCTATTTTCCAACACTTTTGCTTATGAGGGAATTTTCAAATTGGATGTCTCATCATATGAAAAATATTCATTTAAGCTCTCAGCGTATTTATTGTGATGGCCGAACATTACAGCAAAAGGTTCATGAATTAGGAGGGCTTTTTATTCCTGCTCATGTTTTTACACCATTTAAAAGCTTATTTGGTAAAGGGGTGTATCGTAGTTTAACAGAAGTCTTTGACCCTCAGCTCATAGATGCGATAGAGCTTGGTTTGAGCTCCGATACCGCTATGGTGAGTAACATTAAAGAGCTGCAAGCATATACATTTGTCAGCAACTCTGATGCGCATTCACTTGGGAAAATGGCACGTGAATATCAAAAATTAAGACTAGCTAATGCAAATTTTACAGAATTAAAGATGGCGCTTTATGAACAGCAAGGTCGGGCAGTAACAGCCAATTATGGCTTAAATCCTTTGCTTGGTAAATATCATCAGACTGTCTGCGCAAGATGCAGTGAACAGCTTAGCAATTCGTCCACAATCTGTACAAACTGTGAAAGCACGCAAATAATTAAAGGTGTTGCAACACGGATTAAGGAGCTTTCAGAGCAAGTTATAGATAAACGCGCACGACCACCATATATTCACCAAGTACCACTGGATTTTATACCGGGATTGGGGCCGAAAATGATGGAAAGATTAGTACAAGCATTTGGTACAGAGATGAACATTTTGCATCTAGTTGCGCTAGAACAACTCAAACAAATCGTGCCGCACAAAATTGCCAAGATGATCGATTTAGCAAGAACGGGGCAATTGGCGATCGAAGTTGGTGGTGGTGGTATTTATGGAAAGGTACAGTTGGAATAAAAATAGGTAGGGGCTATGAATAGAAACCCCTACCTTTTGACGTTTACATATGTTATTTTTAATGCGGTGAATATTTAGTATAATTTAGGGGCTCACATCAAAAGTTGTGGATGAGAAAAGAAAGAACCAGCAAAAAAAGTCTTGGGAATTAACCAAGCAGAACAATAAATCTTTAAGATTTATTGTTCTGCTATTATTTACTTATTTACGCTAGTTTAGCAATAATGCCTTCCTCATCGTCTAGGATGAGTTCGATGCCTGTTGAAAAAGGATCACCATGTAGGACATCTTTAATCCATACACGTAATGCGCCGATCATTGCTGCTGTATTGAACAACTCGATTTGACCATTAACTTCAACTTCTGCACCAAAGCCTGTGTCATCATCGTATGTTAGTTCAACGAGTACATCCTCAGGGCGAATATTTTTATAGTAGGCCTGTGATAAGCAAATTGCATTTATAATATCTTGCTCATTAATTATTTGTGCCATTGTGCTTCCTCTTTACGTTTTTTATCTTTAAACATATTAACAATTTTTACAACTAGCATGATGATAACCAGGATAGCTGCAACGTTAATGAATAAACCTAAAATATTTCCAAGCATACCCATACCGCTGAAAAGACTTCCGAATAATAAGCCCGCTAAGCCACCAAGCATTAAGCCTTTCATTAGGCCGCCTGAGAAGAAGCCACCTTTCTTAGCTGTTGAATCTGTTTTGTTCGTAGAAGTTGTATTGTTTTTATTTGTTGTTGCATTATTTTGATCTTTAGATTTATCCTGAGATTTTTGGAAATTTGAGCTATTGTTATTATTATTGTTTGAGAAACCTTTTTTACCTGACTTATAGGATTTAGCTTCTGCAGTTGGTGTATCTGAGATGAACAATGTTGCACCAACTGTCGCAAACATAAGTGTCGCTGCAAAAAGAGCGGCAAGAATTTTTTTCATTACTTGTATTCCTCCAATATAATTTTAGTTTTGTCATAAACTAGTTCTTAATAGTAATTTTACATGAACCATCTCGAAAAATAAAATAAACGCTTTCATCAATTTAGGAATATTCATAAATTTGAACAAGAAGTGTCAGTCCTCATCACGTATGTTGTATATTATTGATTGTAGTAGAGGTTGGACGCCGAGCCTAATCGGAACGGAAATCAATCGTTATGATGATAAGCCCTAAATAGGGTATATAAAAAGTAAGGAGTGAGACGATGATTTCGATAGCATCACTATTAATTTCAATTTTTTTACTGTTATATATAACGGAAAAAAGACGTTTTCTCAATGTAGTAGTTCTTGGTTTTTTGGGGTTGTTTATTTTAAGCACAATAATTAGCCATCCTGTTTTTCTCCCAAATGAGCAGGGGATTGTGTCGAAGATGGGTATCGTCATTATACTAGGAAGTTTCCCGAGCATGATGTTTATTTTATCGATTGCGACGTTTTTTAATAGTAAAGTTTTACTTGAAAAAGAAGGCCGTAAAGTTCGTAATCTATTGTTAGCTGTTTTTGGCTTGAGCTTTTTTATCATGATGATTTGGTATGTATTTATAATTTTTGCGAATATTGACCATGAAATTTGGCACATTCTTTTCTTCTATGCATTTTTGATTTTTGGCTATACAATGTTTTTATACACAAGCATAATGGCCTATGCCACTCTCTATCATTTTACGCCGATCTTTTATGAGCCTAACTATATTATTGTGCTAGGGTCAGGACTAATTGGAGATAAGGTACCACCACTTTTAGCTAGTCGTTTAGACGAGGCGGTAAAGCGATTTCAAAAATATGGAGAACGACCTACCATTATCGTCTCAGGTGGACAGGGGTATGATGAAAAAGTATCAGAAGCCTATGCCATGAAAAAATATATAGTTGACGAACATCAAATACCAGCTCCAAAAGTAATAATGGAAGATCAATCGACAAATACTGAACAAAATATGGCATTTTCTAAAAAAATTATGGATAAGCATGCTCAAGGAAAAAAATATCGATCCTTATTCGTAACGAATAATTTCCATGTTTTTCGTGCAAGTATTTATGCTAAAAAGGCGAAGCTTGATGCACAAGGTGTTGGTTCAAAGACTGCCTTTTATTATGTACCTAATGCATTTACGCGTGAATTTATCGGTTTATTAGAAATGTATAAATGGATTCATGTCACTGTCTTTTTGTTCATTACATTGTTTATTGGATTAATCTTGAGAGCATATGTGTAACCAATCTAGAACTGTCTTCCATATAATAGTGGCAAGAAAGGGTGCAAGGGGGGAAACGAATGTATGGGCAATTGTTAGCACAACAAAATAAAGAGCGAATAGTATCCCTACAGAAGCTCACGCAAACACAAAATACATGGTTTGGGCAAAATGTTAATTTGATAACAGTCGAACAAGTACAATTAGCAGCCTTGCACAAAATATTATATCAAGTTGTACGAGGACTTTTGAAAAAAAATCAACAACGTCACTTACAAATTATACATCCAGAACAGACACAGTCAGTACAGGAGAATGTGCTAACGCTTTTAGCTGAATATGATGATTTACTGCGTGATGCAATTCCACTCCCTATCTATATTTTTATTTGGCAAATTTCTTCACTGGAGAGGTTATCCAATTGCGTTGAAGTTGTTGATGATGTACTTGATATATTGGAATGGTATTTTATTCACCAAAATGAACAGGTTAAGGCGTTTGACGAAGAAAATCTAGATCATGAGGTAATCATTGACTTATACAAAGATGCCATTGAGGAACAGGATGCAGATGCACAATTTCAGCTTGGAGAATATTATAGTGCAATTGACGGCGAATACTTTCAACCAGAAAAGTCAATAAAGTGGTTTGAGTTAGCAGCATCACAAGGAAATGCCGATGCACAATATGCACTTGGTAATTTTTATTTTGAAGGTCTAGGTGTTCAAGAAAACTATAATAGAGCTTTTATATTGTATGAGACTGCAGCAAAGCAAGGGCATCCAGATGCTGCGAATAATTTAGCAGATATGTATTTTAACGGTGAAGGAGTACCAGAAAATTTGGTGCTTGCGAAGAAGTGGTTCGACTTCGCCGCACAACAAGGAGTGGCAGAGGCTATGTTTACACTCGGAATGATTTACGAGCAGGGATTAGGAATCGACAAAAATGAGGAGCAAGCATGTAGCTACTATAGAAGATCTGCTGAAGCAGGCTATGTCGAAGCACAATACAGGCTTGGAGGAATTTATTTAGAGGGACGGTTGGGGCAACCTAAAGATGTGAACCGTGGATTATATTGGTATGAAAGAGCGGCAGAGCAATATCATGTCGATACCTTTTATGATTTGGGCTTTATTTGGAGCCAAGGGTTAACAGGTATACGAAATATTGAAAAGGGTATTCATTGGTTTAAAAAAGCTGCCCTTCAAGGAGATTCGGAAGCTAAATTACAATTAGGACACCTATACAATAAAGGGGAAGGAATGGCTAGAAATATTAAAGAGGCTATAAAGTGGTATGGACTTGCAGCGGATGCAGGAAGTAAGGAGGCTGCAATTTTACTACAAGAATTGAAAGAAATTTAACCTGAATTATTCATAACCAACTATGAATTTTGTGTTTCTTGATAACTGGCGGTACATTTTGAAGTTTTGAGGTGATAATTGGGTTCTTTTTTGAAATTATAGAAGTAATGGTGAATCTAAAAGAAGGTAAATTCGTTTTTAGCCAGATTTCTCCCTCCCTAGGTGCCAGTTCGTTTTTTTAAAATGAGGATTTCTATTATTTGATTTGCAAGGCCTGAATTAGGGTCAGTACATCCCAAAAGCATGCACTATAAACAAAGCCAGACGATAATTTGAAGTACATAGAGCGTCCCGATTTCATGAGTTTACTTGCCATTTTGATGAGGCGTGTCCGTATTCGTTGTAATGTTGTTGATTAATGGGCGTATAAAATCGACTACGCCATTGACGTATAGACGTTCTAAGGACGTAATTGTACCTTTAAAATCACCGGTCAGCCCGTCGAATGCGACAAGTGGATGAAAGTCAACTATGCGATAATGCGCATTACATGCACTATTTTCTTGATTTCCGTAGGTATCGGCGTGTGAGGAATCTACATCAAAAATAAGTGCCATTCGCTTATTGGGCAAAGTACACACGAACTAATAAACCTTGGTTTGCATGTTGTAAATGCTTGAGTGATTCTTGGTTAAATCGTTGGAAAAGCGTGACAAACTTGGCT
This sequence comes from Lysinibacillus sp., assembly GCA_032053185.1. Taxonomy (GTDB): domain Bacteria; phylum Bacillota; class Bacilli; order Bacillales_A; family Planococcaceae; genus Lysinibacillus. Next base: position 38,610 of record DAMBVB010000026.1, on the reverse strand, counting down.
ACGAAGCGAGTGCAGGAACGCCTAACACCTCTTTAAAACGCCAACTCGGAGTGAAAATCAACCTTTATTTATTGAAACACCTTAATTGATATTCTTTTGTCGACAAGCTAAGTCTTACCTCTCACAATAAGTAAAAGGTAAGGCTTTTTACTGTTATTTATTTTTCATAAATGACGAACCAATCGTGTTGATCCTCATACATAGAAGTACTTATATATCCCTGTTTCAAAAGCTGTTGCTGACCATCTGTATCATCCATCGAGATTGTCTTCTTTTCTGTAAAGGTTGGTAGTTCTTGTCGCAAGTCTTTATAGAAAACATATCGTAGCTTATCTACATACTTAATCTTTAATCCCTTTACGACTAACTTTTGAGAAAATTTATGTTTTTAACTAGGGATATTATATGGCTTTACTGTTGAGCATCATAATCATATTTTTCTAAATCTATATGAGCCATGACGACTTGAGCTAATGTTTTTTGTAATCCATACCCATGAAATGCTGGGGAGACATTCGATTTCTTGATATAAAACTTTATGAAATTCGTCCTTAGCAATCCCACAACCTTAAGCCTGTAATTTTTCAATTTCTTGCAAATGCTGAAGATTTAATATTGTAACAAAAAATGGCTTTTCATCAAGCATGCCTTCATAAACTAATTTGATATTCAATGCCTACCATTTTAGCCATAACTGCTAGTTTCATGACTTTATCTGGTACGCTTTGCGATAATTTCACGCATTTCACGTACAGCGCGAAGCCCTTAATCAATCATTAATGGTACATCAGATTTCGACTTCACTTCTACTAGGCCATCAATATCTTCACTATCCACTGGCTGCTCTAACCAATCGATATTTAAATCCTCAATGCACGTAAACCTTGTAATGTAGTGGACGCATTGCCCCATCCTTGGTTTATATCTACACGAATTGCGATGTCTTCACCAACACGTTCAAGCACCGCCTATAATAGAGTACTGATTAGTTTATGGGGATTGATAGAAATGGTGAAACAACAGGTTAAATTCTATGTTTCTGATTTTGGCTGATATACGATAAGAAAAAATAAAAATATTTACATTTAATTTACATTATTAATAATAAATTTACATTTCAGCTCAGTTAGTGTAGATTTTGTTGGATTTTTTAACTTGAAACGTTGGAAATTCCTAGCTATTAAGGTATTATTATCACTATTTACTTAAAATTAAAAATTGCTTAACACTCACATAATATTGTTGTCCTACAATGAATTTGTGTTCGAAAGAAGACGAATGTGAAAAGTGATAATCCAAATGGGGGTAAAGACATGGTTATGAATACTAAAGTGAAGAAAAAGATTGTAACAGTAGCATTGGCAGGAGTTATAGCAGGAACAGGATTCGTTGGGGCAATCCCTGGTGTGTATGCAGAAACAACTTCTAATATTGGTGTAGGAAATGAAGTTAAAGAAACAGATATTATAGACATGGATATTTCAGATGCATATGGATGGAACATATTTTATCCGGAGCCTACTGTAACGTATAATAAAAATACAGATGTATTTAATGTAACATCATATCTTAGCGGTTTAAATCCTGGGGGACACAAAACTAAATACGCTATAACAGCTAAACTTAATACTGGAGAATCTATTGAAATCTATTCTGCCGGTCATGGAAATACTGGAGATGGGACTAAAATAGAATTCTCCTTTACGTTACCATCCGATTTGCATAAATCTAATATTGATTGTTTAGAATATACATATGAATCTATAGATGATTTATGGGGAAATAAATTAAACGGATATGCAAAAATAAGTTCTTTAGAAATTTTTGGAAACAATATACTGAATAACGGAAATTTTAGTTTAGGATCTGAAGGCTGGACTATCTATAATGATTACGGGAAACTACCTGCGTATGTAACAAATGACAATGGTGTTTCCGCGGCATATATTTATGGTAGTGATACAGATAATACTCCAGCTTTCTCTCAGGTGTTGGATGTGGAACCAAATACGACCTATAAAGTTAATTTTAATTCGCGCTCTGACTCAGATGGACGTGTAACTCATATATATGCAAGCTCTTTATCTGGTGACGGCTTGGGAATATTAGGGGATATTTATTTTACTAATAGTTCTAAATATGAAAAAGGAGAATTCACATTCACTACAGGTCCACAAACTAAAAAGTTATATTTTCATATGGAAAATAGAACTAAATATAGTTCGCCAGTATGGATTACAAATATTTACGTAAAGAAAAAATATTAATTGGTTGTGAATTTGATTTTAAGAACAGTAAACGATTGACAATTGGTCATGTTATCCAGCTGAATAGAATATTTTTATTATCGTAAAAAAACATTTCAAATATTTGAGATGTTTTTTTATTTGAATTACCAGTGTTTGTTTCTGTAAAAATTAAGTATTTTTAACTTTATTCGTAAAAGTATTAGGACAATTATACAAACAATTAGGGGTACAGCAAGATACATATAATTTTGAGTCATAGCCTTACTTTTTATTTCCAAACTTACTTAAAATCAGGGTTTTCACTTAGGGGTAGCACAACATGCCCATCAACTTAAGAATATCAACTAACAGCGATCAATTGTTGAAACGATTCAAAAGATGTTTTTTGTGTAAAATTATTCGTATTTGTGTCCTTTATTTTGGATTTGGGTGGTTTATTACTGCTCAACCGTTATAAAGGCTTTTTTTACGCTGAATAATATAACAGAAAATTCAATTTTTAAAAATAAGTTGGTTTATGTTAATGCGATGCTAGTAATTTTCAAAAAAAATAATAGGTATTTAGATTCGAATATCAACACTTTGTGTATAGATATTTTGTTTTATTGTTTATACGTCATACAGGTCTATATCCCTATATAAAGCTGATTGTAAATATAAAAAAGCGTAAGTACTGTAAAGTAAAATAAGGAAAAAATAAGCATAAAAAAAACAGATGATGTAAATTGCCTGCCCGAAAGTATTGTGGTAGCTTTTTTACTGCTTTAGATAATAAGTAAGGTAACAGGGACTTTTTATACAATTTAAGGTAAAAAATGTATATTCAAAAATTGACAGCTATTTATAAAATGTATAACGTATATAAGAGATTTTGAAAGAGTAGCTAGTAGTAATAGCTAGTAATAATGTTACCATTTTTTAGCTCATTGTGGCCCGGAACAGAAATCAGCGTCATAAGTAATGTAAATAGATAATAATGATTAACTAACAACCTGATGGCTTATCACCGAAGTTTGGGATGAACCTTCTGATCTCTTATATTTATTTTGATGGACGGAATGTTTTTCTCGGCTTTTCAAAAGTACACGGCATGAAAGAGGGTAAATGTGTGATTTTTCAAAAACAGAGAAAGACAACGGCTTTAGATTTAGAGCAATACATTGTAAAAATGGATATAGCGAATTGCCATTCAATGAAAAAGCAAATTGATTTACTTAAATTGACAAAGCGGGATTTACAATATTTAAAAGCCTTTCAACCTTTTGTAGAAAGCAATATTGATAAAATTGTTCATCAATTTTATGAAATGATTGGAACTGAACGTAGTTTAGTGGATATTATTAATAAACATAGTTCTGTGGAGAAGCTGAAAATTACATTACGACGTCATATTATCGAAATGTTTAATGGTACGATTGATGATGAATTTTATCAAAGACGAATTAAAATTGCTAAAGTGCATGTCCATATCGGGCTTAAAACGCAATGGTATATTTGCGCCTTTCAAGATTTAACAGCATCATTTATTGACTTGGTTGAAGAACATATTAATCATCCAATGGATCAGCTTAATATAATTCGAGCCATCTCAAAAATTTCAAATTTTGAGCAACAATTAGTTTTAGAGGCGTTTGAGCGCACAATTGAGCAACTTCATGAAAAAATGGAACGTAGCAAGGAAGCGATAGAGCAAGAAATCGTAGAGTCTTCGGAAGGTCTTGCCACAATATCTCAGGAAACGAACAATTCATTTCATCGCTTAAGTGGACAATCAGATGAGATTAAACAACTAGCGGAAAAATCACTTCAAGTGTCGATTATGGCTGAGAGTCAGGCATTAGAAGGTCGTGAACGGTTAAAGAGTCAATCGCAAAATATGAATAATATTATATGCTCACTTGATGGTATAGCAGAAAATATTGCACAGTTAGCAAATATGTCAAAGGAAATGGAATCGATTATGAATGTTGTAACAAATATTGCGAATCAAACGAACTTATTGGCTTTAAATGCGGCAATAGAAGCGGCTCGTGCTGGAGAAGCAGGTAAAAGCTTTAGTGTTGTTGCAGATGAAGTACGAAAACTATCCATTCAAACAAAGGAATCAGTCACAACGGTAGCGATGTTACTACAAAAAACGAATGAGCGGACAGATAAACTTGTTTATTCGCTTAGTAATATTCAAGAAGAGGTAGCCTCTGGTGAGGAAAATATGGTTCAAACAGAAGGACAATTTACTAATATATTAGAAGCTATGACCGAGGCTAAAGACCAAAATGGTCGGATGGAAAAAGAAGTACAAGCAATAGTAGAAGTACTAAGTGAATTAGGCATCGCCTTTAATGAAGTAAAAAATTCAGCAGGAAAATTAGCTGGCTTTGCACAAAATTTAAATTAATTAAGAGAAAAGCAACAGGCTAAGAGAATTGTTGTTTCCTATTTTTTAGGCGCTACACATGCATAGGTAGATAAAAGCCTCTAGCGAATAGATGCTATTAGAATGTGAAAAAATGGAGCTATCCAATGCTTGGATAGCTCTATTTTTGCTAAATTTGTAAAGGGTTTAACGTAATTTTCGATAAAAAAAGTTTATACTAAATAAAGAACTAAAAATAGGAGCGGTTACGATGAAAACAGTTATTGTATTAGGTGGCGGAATTACGGGATTGTGTACGATGCATTATTTACAACGCCAAGTTCAGGAGAAAAACGTAGATGTAAAACTTGTACTTGTCGAAAAAAATACATACCTTGGTGGCAAGCTTCACTCTGCATATGAACAAGGATTCATCATGGAAACTGGAGCAGATTCTATTGTAGCGCGTCATAAAGGTGTCATGGAGTTAGTAGAGGAACTAAATTTTGAACAAAATCTTGTGTATAACGAAACAGGCATTTCGTATATTTACACAAATAATGAGCTACATGCCATCCCAGCAAATTCAACGTTCGGTATTCCTATGAGCCTACAATCTCTCGAGGAAAGCACGCTTGTATCAGAGGAAGGTAAAAAAGAAGCATTAAAGGATTTAACCATGCCAAATGAAAGGTTTACAAAGGAAAGCTCGATTGGAGAATTTTTAACATATTATTTAGGTGAGGAGCTTGTTCAAAACCAAATAGCGCCTGTACTTGCAGGTGTATATTCTGGCGATTTAAAGCAGCTTTCCATTGCTTCCACCTTACCGTATTTAATCGATTACAAAAACGAGTACGGTAGTATTATTAAAGGTTTCGATGCAAACAGGGAACAATTTGTGAAAGCCGCCAATAAAAAATTTATTTCATTTAAAAATGGTTTATCGTCACTAATTGATCGGCTTGAAGAAACATTAACGGATGTAGAAATTATCAAAGGGGTTGCCACTACTAGCGTTAAAAAGCAGGAGAATCAATATTCTGTTACGTTAGCAAACGGTAAAATGATTGAAGCAAATCATGTTGTATTGGCACTGCCAAATGAAGCGGTACAAAGCTTATTACAGAATGAATCTTTGAACGGCTATTTTGAACAATTTAATACTGCATCCGCTATTACGATTTATTTAGGATTTGATGTTCCCGATCATAGATTACCAGCAGATGGAACGGGCTATATTGTGTCACATAATTCGGATGTTATGTGCAATGCAGCGACGTGGACAAGCCGCAAGTGGAAACACACTTCAGCAGAAGGGAAATTACTTGTACGACTTTTTTATAAGAGCATTAACCCTGAGTATGAGAGATTGCGTATGATGTCAGATGAAGAGTTAGCGGTTGTAGCGCTAGAGGACGTAAGAAAAAGCTTGGGGATTGAGGAAAAACCGAGTGTTGTTGACGTGACGAAATGGATCGACCAGATGCCGAAGTACGACTTGGCACATCGTGAAGCGTTGCAAGGCCTCGTACAAGAGCTTGAGAAAAACTATCCAAATCTATTAATAGCGGGATGCTCTTATTTTGGGGTAGGCATAGGCGCATGTATTCAAAATGGTAAAAAAATTGGTGAGGAGCTTGCTGAAAAACTATCGTAATTGTTTGATTTAAATTAAAATATGGTATTTTTCGTTAGTTTTTACCTCTGTTCTGTGAAATAGTCTTGACTCAATCGTTCGTAAACGATATGATTCTTTTAATTATTTAAAAAATTCATACTACATTCTTATCAAGAGAAGCTGAGGGACTGGCCCTATGAAGCTTCAGCAACCAACTTATGGTCAGGTGCTAAATCCAGAAGACAGTTGTGTCGAAGATGAGAAGGAAAACAATTACGAAACGTTAAAGCCTTCTTTTTTTGTGAAAGAAGGCTTTTTATATTTTAAAGATAAGGGAAGAGAGGCTAGTTTTATGGGATTGCTTGAAAGGTTAAAAACGCATATTCTTACAGCAGATGGTGCAATTGGTACGGTTTTATACGGCTATGGCTTGGAGTATTGCCATGAGGAAATGAATGTACAGAGACCCGAATTAATTGAAAAGATTCATAGAGAATATATAGCAGCTGGTGCTGATATTATTCAGACGAATACTTACGGAGCTAATGCCATAAAATTAGCCCGCTATGGATTAGAATCTCGTGTACAGCAGTTTAATGAAGCTGCTATAACGATTGCAAAGCGGGCAGCGGCAGATGGTGGACAATATGTCTTAGGTACTATTGGGGGAATCCGTGGTATTCGAAAGAGTGATGCATCGTTAGAGGAAATTTTAGCAACTGTTGATGAGCAGACAACGGTTTTACTTGCAGGAAATCCAGATGGCCTTTTACTTGAAACATATTATGATTTTGAAGAGCTAACAGCGACTTTATCGATGCTGCGAGCTAAAACGAAATTACCGATTATTGCTCAAGTTTCTATGCACGAACCCGGAATATTACAAAATGGAATGAGCTTAAATAACGCCCTACATGAACTAGAAGTGTTAGGAGCTGATATCGTAGGTGTTAACTGTCGCTTAGGACCCCACCATACTATTCAAGCATTTGAAGGGGTAGAGCTTCCTGAGAAGTCATTTATGTCAGCGTATCCGAACGCCTCTCTTCTTGATTTGGAGGATGGGCGTGTCGTTTATGAGTCGGAGGCAGATTATTTTGGTCGAGCAGCTGTAGAGCTTCGTGATCAAGGAGTACGTTTAATTGGTGGTTGCTGTGGTACGACACCAAAGCATATTGCTGCAGCGAAAAAGTACTTAGAGGAGCTATCCCCGGTCGAGGAAAAGGTTGCAAAGCCAGAAAAAGTAGCGGTTGTCCGTGAGGCAGAGCCAGTAAATTATGAGCCTTTACATGTAAAAGTAAAACGTGAACGCTCGATTATTGTGGAGTTAGATACACCAAGACATTTAGAAATTGAAGGTTTTATTGAAGGGGCAAAAAAAATATATGAGGCGGGCGCGGATGTCGTCATGATGGCAGATAATTCACTCGCTTCTCCGAGGATTAGTAATATCGCAATGGGTGCCTTGCTGAAAGAAACCCACGGGGTACGCCCGTTGACACATATAACATGCCGAGACCGTAATTTAATTGGTCTTCAATCACATTTAATGGGATTAAATGCACTAGGGATTCATGATATTTTAGCAGTTACTGGAGATCCGACAAAGGTAGGCGATTTCCCAGGTGCAACTAGCGTTTATGACGTATCTTCAATGGAGCTAATCCAATTAATAAAACAATTAAATGAAGGTGTATCGTTCTCAGGGAAACCACTTCGTAAAAAGGCAAATTTCTCTGTAGCGGCTGCCTTTAATCCGAATGTACGTGTACTAGATCGCGCTGTCTCTCGATTAGAAAAGAAAATTGAACATGGGGCAGATTATTTTATTTCACAGCCTGTTTATACAAAGGAAAAAATCGTGGAAATTTACGAGGCGACAAAGCATTTAGAAACACCAATTTATATAGGCATTATGCCAGTAACGAGCTATAAAAGTGCGGAGTTTTTACATCATGAAGTGCCAGGCATTAAACTATCGGATGATGCGTTAGAACGAATGAAGGCTTGTGGCGATGATAAGGAACGCGCAACACTAGAAGGAATTGCAATTGCTAAAGAATTAGTAGAAGTAGCAGCGGAATATTTCAATGGTATTTACCTCATCACACCATTTTTACGCTATGATATGACGCTAGCCTTAATGAAATTTATTGAGCAATTGGATGAACAGAAAAAAGGGGTAAGTATAAATGGCTAAGCACTTGATTGAAGAGCAACTAGAGAAACGAATTTTAATTCTTGATGGCGCAATGGGGACAATGCTACAAAATGAAAATTTATCAGCAGAGGATTTTGGCGGCGAGGAATATGACGGCTGTAATGAAAATCTCGTGCTAACTAGACCAGATGTGCTTGAAAAAGTTCATAGAAAATATTTAGAGGCTGGAGCAGATATTATTTGTACAAATACATTTGGAGGTACACCGCTTGTATTAAATGAATATGATCTTCGTGCAAAGGCAGAAGAAATCAATACACGTGCTGTGGAAATTGCACGTAAAGTAGTAGATGCGTTTTCAACATCCGATTGGCCACGTTTTGTAGCGGGGGCTATGGGGCCAACTACAAAAACCTTGTCGGTTACAGGTGGTATTACATTTGATGAGCTAGAGGAAAATTTCTATGCTCAAGCAAAGGCATTAATCGAAGCCGGAGCGGACGTTCTGTTGCTAGAAACTAGTCAGGATATGTTGAATGTTAAGGCAGGAACATTAGGCGTATCTCGTGCCTTTGAGGCAACTGGAAAAGAACTACCTGTGATGATATCTGGAACAATTGAACCGATGGGAACGACACTTGCTGGCCAAACAATTGATGCCTTTTACATTTCCATCGAGCATATTAAGCCATTGTCAGTTGGCTTAAACTGTGCGACTGGACCAGAGTTTATGACGGATCATATTCGTACACTAGCAGAGCTTTCAACAGGCTATATTAGCTGTTATCCGAATGCAGGCTTACCTGATGAGGAAGGCTGCTATCATGAGTCACCTGAATCATTGTCACAAAAGCTAAAAGGCTTTGCAGAAAAGGGCTGGCTAAATATTGTCGGAGGCTGCTGTGGTACAACACCTGCACATATTGCGGCTATTCGAGAGGTATTAAAAGACGAAAAGCCTCGACAATTACCAGAAGCAACACATGGTCATGTAGTATCAGGGATCGAGCCATTGGTGTATGACGATTCTATGCGTCCGTTATTTATTGGAGAACGGACAAATGTCATCGGCTCTCGTAAGTTTAAAAATTTAATTATTGATGGAAAGTTTGAGGAAGCTGCAGAAATCGCGCGTGCTCAGGTGAAAAATGGAGCACATGTGATCGATATTTGTTTAGCAAATCCTGATCGCGACGAATTAGCGGATATGCGTGGCTTTATGCAGGAGGTTGTAAAAAAGGTAAAAGTACCGCTTGTGATTGACTCGACAGATGAAAAAGTAATTGAGGAAGCACTTAAGTTTTCTCAAGGGAAAGCTATCATTAATTCTATTAACTTAGAGGATGGCGAGGAGCGTTTTGACGCGGTTTTACCGTTAGTGAAAAAATATGGTGCCTCTTTAGTTGTGGGGACAATTGATGAGCAAGGCATGGCGGTTGATCGACATCGCAAGCTAGAGATTGCTGAACGTTCCTATAAATTGTTAACAGAAAAGTGGGGTATTGCTCCCGAAGATATTATTTTTGACCCATTAATGTTCCCAGTAGGTACGGGAGACGAGCAGTATATTGGCTCGGCACTTGAAACAGTAGAAGGAATTCGCCTGATTAAAGAAAAAATGCCACGTACATTAACGGTGCTTGGTGTAAGTAATATTTCATTTGGATTACCACCAGTAGGTCGTGAAGTATTGAATGCCGTATATTTATATCACTGTACACAGGCTGGTTTAGATTATGCAATTGTGAATACGGAGAAGCTAGAACGTTATGCATCCATTCCTGAGGAGGAAATTAAGCTTGCAAATGATTTACTTTTTCATACAAATGATGAAACATTAGCTGTTTTTACAGATTTCTATCGTGATAAAAAGAAGGAAAAAACAGAGGCAGATATTCCGAAAACAGTAGAAGGTCGCTTAGCCTACTATATTTTAGAGGGGACAAAGGAAGGGCTTATTGAGGATTTAGAGGCGGCTCGTGACATTTTCGAAACACCGCTTAGTATTATTAATGGACCATTAATGGATGGAATGGCAGAGGTTGGTCGCTTATTTAACGATAATCAGCTCATCGTAGCCGAAGTATTACAATCAGCAGGGGTAATGAAGGCAGCGGTGGCACATTTAGAGCAATTCATGGAGAAAAATGAAGAGAGTGCTGGCAAGGGAAAGATGGTACTTGCAACTGTAAAAGGCGATGTGCATGATATAGGGAAAAACCTTGTCGATATTATTTTAAGTAATAATGGCTATAAGGTGATTGACCTTGGTATTAAAGTAACACCTGCACAACTAATAGAAGCGATTCGCAAGGAAAAGCCGGATTTCATCGGACTTTCAGGCTTACTTGTGAAATCAGCACAGCAAATGGTTATTACAGCTCAGGATTTCAAAGAAGCGGGTATTGACGTACCTATTTTAGTTGGGGGGGCGGCATTATCTCGTCGCTTTACGGAAACAAAAATCGCAAACGAATATAATGGACCTGTCATTTATTCAAAAGATGCGATGCAAGGATTAGAGCAGGTAAATCGGTTAATGGGGACAGATACACGTGCCGGTTTCTTAGCTGAAATTGAAGAATCTCGTAAAAAACGCTTAGAGGCAGACGAAAAAAGAGCGGCCCGCCCTGCAAAAGAAGTAATTATAAAGCCTGTACGCACAATAAAGGAAGCGTCTGTCTTTCTTCCAGCAGATGTGCGACGCCATGTAAAGAGAGAATATGCTGTTTCGCATTTATATCCATATGTTAATATGCGAACATTGCTCGGACATCACCTAGGTTTAAAGGGTCAAGTACAGCAGTTACTTGATACTGGCGATGAAAGAGCAACACAGTTAAAGGATTTAGTCGACGATTATTTACAAAGTGACCTATTGAAGCCGTCGGGTGTGTATCAGTTTTTCCCTGCCCAAGCAGATGGAGATGATGTAGTCGTTTATGATCCAGCAGATAGCAAAACAGAAATTGAACGATTTACCTTCCCTCGTCAGCAAGTGGAACCGTTTTTATGTCTTGCAGATTTCCTAAAAACAGTTGAGAGTGGTGAAATGGACTATATTGCCTTAATGGTAGTAACAGCTGGACAAGGGGTTATGGCGAAGGCTCGTCAGCTAAAAGAGAAAGGGAAATTCCTTGAAAGTCATGCATTACAATCTACGGCTCTTGAACTTGCGGAAGGCTTCGCTGAACGAATGCACCAAGAAATTCGCGACCAGTGGGGCTTCCCAGATGCGACAGACTTTACAATGCGTGATCGTTTCGCGGCAAAATATCAAGGACAGCGCTTCTCATTCGGCTATCCAGCATGTCCGAACTTAGAGGATCAAGAGAAATTGTTTGGCTTATTACGACCAGAGGACATTGGTGTACATTTAACGGAAGGCTTTATGATGGAGCCAGAAGCGTCTGTTTCAGCAATTGTCTTTGCACATCCAGATGCTCGATATTTTAATGTGTAATGCTAGAAAAAGTAGAATAACTTTATGTAATGGGGTTAAAGCCTCGGCATAATTGAAGTAGGACGTGAGCATGATGATTCGATTGATGGAAGAGAAAGATTTACCTGGTGTTTTAGCTATTTACAATGACATTATTTTAACGAGCAATGCTGTTTATCGATATGAAAGACAATCGTTAGAAGAAAAAAGACAATGGTTCAAGGAGCAGCAAACGCTCGGTAATCCACTGTTGGTCTTTGACGAAAATGGCACAGTCGCGGGCTTTGCAACATATAGTCAGTTCCGTCCATATCCAGGTTATAAGCACACAATGGAGCACTCTGTATATGTGCATAAGGACCATTATCAAAAGGGGATAGCGTCACAATTAATGCAAGCGTTAATTCGAACTGCTAAAGAGCAAGGTGTGAAGACACTCGTAGCGGGCATTGATGGTGAAAACATCGGAAGTATTAAAGTACATGAAAAACTAGGTTTTGAATATGCGGGTACAATAAAAAATGCAGGCTATAAATTTGGACAGTGGCTAGATCTTGTATTTTATCAGCTACAGTTACCTGAACCAAAAGCATAAAAAGGATATGACAAATGTCATATCCTTTTTATGATGTTTGCTTCTGTTTATAATTATGCTCTTGTTTTATGATGAGGTCATAAGGAAAAGGAAACGAGGGAGTATAAACAATGGCAACAGATAAAGAAAAAACAAAAAAACTGCGCCAGGATGTAGCACCTTTTGCAAAGTCTGATAAAGTTAAAAGTATTTTTCAAATGGTAAATACAATTGTACCTTTAATCGCTCTATGGGTAGCTGGCTATATGTTAATGGATATTTCACCATGGCTAACAGTTGGGTTAAGTGTAATTTCTGCTGGCTTTGTCGTACGAACATTTATTATTTTCCATGATTGTACACACGGTTCATTTTTCAAAAGTAAAAAAGCAAACGACTGGGTTGGTTTTGTAACTGGAGTGTTAACATCATTCCCATATGAAAAATGGAAGCGTGAACATACAATTCACCACGCAACTAGCTCGAACTTAGACAAGCGGGGTATCGGTGATATTGATATGATGACAGTGGAAGAATTTTTACAATCCTCTAAAGGGCAACGTTTATGGTACCGTTTTTACCGTAATCCGTTCGTAATGTTCGGCTTAGGTCCGCTATTTATGGTGTTAGTATTAAATCGCTTTAATCGTAAAGACGCTAAACAGAAGGAACGCTTTAACACATATTTAACAAATGTCGTTATTGCTGGAGTTTGTATAACTTTAATTTACTTTATGGGTTGGCAAGCATTTTTATTAGTACAGGGTATAACACTATTTGTTGCTGGTTCTCTTGGTATTTGGTTATTTTATATTCAACATACGTACGAGGATTCTTATTTTGAGCATGATAAAGAATGGGATTATGTAAAGGCTGCTGTCGAAGGTAGCTCGTATTACAAATTACCAAAGCTATTACAATGGGTTACAGGTAATATTGGCTTCCACCATGTACATCATTTAGCCCCTCGTGTACCAAATTATAACCTTGAAAAAGCGCATCAAGAAACACCGCCATTACACACGGCGACAACAATAACATTGCGTACAAGTTTAGAATCATTACGCTATAAACTATACGATGAAGACCAAGGTAAGTTTGTAAGCTTTAAAGAAGTTAATGAAATAATTAAACGAAAAGCAAGGGGCAGTATTGCTGCTTAGTAGAATTTTTACAGCCATCTCTTCGAAGGGATGGCTGTTTTACGTAAGTGGATGAAGAAATTACTGTGCTCATCACCAAAAGTTGAGGATGACGGTCAGCAACAAATGATTTCTGTAGCGAAAGCGAAGCGTCAGCAACAAATGTTTTCTGTAGCGAAAGCGAAGCGTCAGCTACAAAGCGCGTAGCCGGAACGGAAATCAAACACCACGTGCCCATCTACGGGGAATGTTATGATGTGAATAATACATGAATAATGATGAACAGCATAAAATTAATTTTCTTGTTATAATAAGGGAAAAGTAGGAAAGAGCGTGAGATTATAATGAGGAAATGGCATAGTATTATTCCGAATAGTCCAATGCTCAGTATATATTTATGGATTATTTTCTGTTTCCTACCGTTTTTCTTCATTTTTAGAAAATCATCCTATATAGAAATTTCTATAGGTATTACATTTTTAATGCTATATTTTATTTTCTATCGGTTTTCCATGAATTCGAAAAACGGTCTTGTTTATATGTGGATTAGTTTTGAAATGGTCATTAATATCGTTATGACCATATTATATGGCTATGTGTATTTATCAATTTTCACAGCTTTTTTTATTGGAAATATTCGTAAACCTGTTGGCTTCTATATTATTTATGGACTACATATTGGCTTTACAGTTATTTCTACAGGTGTTGGCTTCTTCGTTGAGCTACACTTATTTTTATCACAACTACCATTTGTTGTTTTAACGATTCTAGCGGTTGTGCTTCTCCCACTAACGATTTATGCAAAAAATAAACGCGAAAATTTAGAGGGGCAGCTTGAAACTGCTAATGAACGAATAGCTGAGTTAATTGTTTTTGAGGAACGCCAACGTATTGCTCGTGATTTACATGACACGCTCGGTCAAAAGTTATCGATGATAGGCCTAAAAAGCGACTTAGCTTCAAGATTAATTGAACGTGATCCACGGCAAGCTCTAACAGAGATTAAGGATATTCGTCAAACGGCAAGCATCGCATTAAAAGAGGTGCGTGAATTAGTATCAGATATGCGAACAGCTAGGTTTGAGGATGAGCTTATGCGTATTGCTCAAATATTAAAGGCTGCTGAAATGAAGTTTGTATTTGATGGTGATAAAGATACTTTACAAGTTCCACCACTTGTAGAGAATGTATTATCCATGTGCTTAAAAGAGGCAGTGAATAATGTCGTTAAGCATAGTGGTGCTACAAAATGTGAAATTGCCTTCCATCAAAATTTTAAGGAAGTATATTTAGTTGTTCGTGATAATGGGCAAGGAATCACCAAAAAGCAAGCTTGGAAAACGGGTAACGGATTAAAGGGAATGCGAGAACGGTTAGAGTTTATAAATGGTTCTTTTAAAATTGAAAGTGAAGAGGGCACTACATTAACAGTGTCGATTCCAGTGGCTATTACGCATCAGAAGGTCAAAGGAAATCTGAAGAACATATAGAAAAGAGGATTGCGACATGATACGAATTGTAATTGCTGAAGATCAAGGTATGCTATTAGGCGCACTTCGTTCATTACTTAGTATGGAGGATGATATGGAAGTCGTTGGATTGGCAAAAAATGGTGAAGAAGCATTGGCGCTTGTTGAAGAGCATCAGCCTGATATTTGTATTATGGATATTGAAATGCCGGTGAAAACGGGATTGGATGCTGCCGAAGAACTGCATTGCACAGGTTCTGATTGTAAAGTGATTATATTAACGACATTTGCAAGGCCTGGTTATTTTGAACGTGCAAGAAAATCCAGCGTTCGTGGCTATTTACTTAAGGATAGTCCAATAGAAGAATTGGTCAATGCCATTCGTACAATTATGGACGGCAAAAGAATATATGCGCCTGAACTCGTTGATTTTGTCTATGAGGATGATAGTGAAAATCCTTTAACAGACCGAGAGAGCCAAGTACTGACACTTGTTGCAGAGGGAAAAACGACAAAAGAAATTGCTGCGGAATTATTTTTATCGGCAGGGACTGTTCGTAACTACATCTCCACTATTTTAGAAAAATTAAATGTTGGGAATCGTATTGAAGCCATCGCGCGCTTTAAGGAAAAAGGCTGGAATAAATAAGTAGCTTTAAGAATATATCATGAATACCCTAATACTTAAGAAAGTGTAAGGGGTAAAAATAGACAAGGCATTGAATAATTCAAATTCAGTGCCTTTTGTCATGATAAAAAAGATAGTAGGGTATTGTATATTTTGACTACTAATGATAAAATTTAGAAAATCTTAATCATTTTAATGGGAAGGATGGAAAAAAATATGAGTAAAATTATGAAAGTTACTTCAACAGCATTATTAGCAACAACATTGGCCGTTACTAGCGCATATCCTTCAGCCGTTTTTGCTGCAAGCAACGATATGGTTGATCCAGTAGTTGAGACGGAGACATCTATGCCATTACAAAGTAATATGGATCTAGCTGTTCAGGCGGCATTAGTCGGTCCTGAAGTGAAAAAGTTAAATGTACTAGGTCATGAATTTAATGTAAAACCAGCTTCTATTGCGAAAAAGAATGATCTAACAGTTGTAAATGGGCAGATCTCCCATCACTTAAGCTGGCGTCCGGATGATCAGTTATACTATCGTATTGATATAGAAAATGGAGAGGTAAAGCAAGTAGAGATTAAAATTGACCGTGGAGGTTGGACAAGTTTATCTGCTCCATTTATTGCTGCATTAGCACAAAAGAATGATATCCCGATTACGCTCGAAATGATACAAGAACTTGGGCAAAAATTAGGTAGTTTTATTGATGGTAAATGGGAGCATGCAGCAGAAGCAATTGTTTCAACCATTGCTTTACATGTTGAATAATATAAACACGTTTTTAAGAATTCCTAATAAGTAGAATTTCTCTTACAGGAACAACAAATAAACTAAGAATCTAAAATGGAGCAGTGAGGAAAGCGGCGAAGTGTTTGCCTGTGGAAAGTAAGTGCTTGAGAAATCAGAGGTTTAACTGCTTTTTGCAAGTGTTTTTGTACCGAAAGCGTAGCGGCAGGTATAGAAGCCTCCCATCTCTATAGGTGGTGGCAATTATGCGAAGGTATAATTGATAAATCCACAACTAAAGCCAGAAGCTTATTCAATTAAGTTTCTGGCTTCTTTATGTGGGGCTTATTTTTTACATTTTGTTAAACGTCCCAGAGCGAATGCACCTGCTGCTACAGCAAGGACTGCGTTCGTTTTTTTCGTAAATACTTGTTTTGTAACAAGATTAAGATTTTGAGGACGCTCCGCTAAACGGCGCATAAAGTAGCCGTACCAATCTTCGCCGAACGGTACATATACACAGAAGTTATAGCCTTCTTTTGCCAGCTTTTTTTGCATATCTGTACGGAAGCCGTAAAGCATTTGGAATTCGAATGTATCAAGTGGAATATTATTGTCAGCAACAAATCGTTTTACGTGTGCAATAACATTATGGTCATGTGTTGCGATGGACGTAAATTTACCATGTAGTAAATGATATTCGATTAACTCGATGAAATTTAAATCAATATCTAATTTATCTTGGAAAGCAACCTCTACAGGCTCCTTATAAGCACCTTTTACGATACGAAGGCGATAGTCCTTGAATTTTTCGATATCATCCTTAGCACGGTAAAAGTAAGATTGGATAACAGTACCTACATTATTAAACGTTTTAGAAAGCTCTTCCACCATATCAAATGATGTTTGTAAACGACCGTAGTCTTCCATGTCAAAGTTAACGAAAATATCATATGCTGCTGCTTTTTCTACAATTTCATATAAATTATCGTAGCAAAAATCAACGTCAATATCTAAACCTAATTGAGATGGCTTTAATGAAATATGTGCATCAACGCCGTTTTCATGAATAGCCTCAATAACAGCAAGGATTTGTTCTTTAGCTTTTATTGCTTCTTCTTCAGTTGAAACAAATTCCCCTAAATTATCTACTGTGCAAGAGATTTTATGTGCGTTAAGCTCTTTGATGCTCGCAATCGTTTCTTCAATATTTGTACCAGCTACTACACTTTGTGCTCCTAATTTTGGTCCGTATTTTTTTGCAGCACTATTTAATAGTTGGTTTTCAGATAAATGGATGAAAAAATCGCGTAATAACATGGTCATTCTCCTCACTGCATTTATTTTTTTCTGTATTATAGCATAATTTAGAAAATAAATATTGTTTTTACTATAACAATTATTTCACTTCAAGTATTTGCATGCGCTCATTAAAAAGTGCTGGATAGCTTAAAAAACCTATCATTATGCTCGATAATGTCGCTGTAGTAAGCAAAGCGAAAATGATTAAGAGTTGGAATTGCACGGCTTGCATGGGGTCTGCTCCGCCAATTATTTGACCACTCATCATACCTGGTAATTGCACAAGGCCAATTGTTTTTTGGCTTTCAATTGTAGGAATCATACTTGCCTTTATCGCATTCATTAGCTGTCGACGAATCGCCTGTTTTGGTGTGCCGCCAAGCGATAAAATTAACTCAATTTCGTTCTGATGACTTGCAATTTCCGATGTAAAACGATTTAAAAATAGAACCGATAATACCATTGAATTACCAATCATCATGCCGCTAATTGGAATAATATACTGCGCAGTTGCTGGCACAATATCAAAACCAAGCAATACTCCTTGCGTAACAAATTCTACTACAAAAAGGGTTAGTGCTATTTTCCATGTAATACCTTTTATACCTTGCCCTTTTTTACGAGCGTTTAGTGTTGCTACTATAATCATTAAAGCAACCATAAGGAAAATATAAATATAGCTTTGAGCATCAAAGACAAATTTTAAAATATAACCGACGGCAAGTAATTGAATAATAGAACGAATAGTAGCGATGAGTGTATCTTTTTCAAGTCCTAGCTGTAAGGTTTTTGACAATAGAAGAGGAATTAAAACAAAAATTAGCGTTAAGGAAAGAGAAGTATACGTCATCCATTTACCCCCTGTACAAATTCAGCGACACGTGGATTTTTAGGTGCGTTAAGTAAGGAGCTTTTTCCTGTTTCAATAAGTTCTCCGTCCATCATGACCCAAGTATAATGTCCAATTGTCAGCGCTTGCTGTAAATTATGAGTGATCCAAATGATTGTGACATTAAACTTTTTATTGATTGTAGCAATAAGTGTCTCAATGTCTTGCACAGATTGACGGTCTAGTGCAGAGGTGATTTCGTCTAGCAATAAAATGGAAGACTGATTAATAAGTGTTCTTGCAATAGAGACTTTTTGTCGTTGTCCACCTGATAATTTATTCGAAGGGTGTTGTAAAAAGCTTTGATCGAGTCCAACGTCTCGTAAATAGTGGATAGCTTCTTGCTCTGCAAGCTTTTCTCCCTGTAACGAACGAGGGAGTGCAAGATTATCAAATACAGTTCCTTCTATCATAGGGGCCGCTTGCAGAGCCATACTCACATGTCTTCTTAAAGCGGTTGGCTCGTATGTAGAAATGTCTTGATTATCAATTAATAGTTGACCATCTGTAGGGGATATAAGTCCATTGCACATTTTAAGTAGAGTTGTTTTCCCAGCACCTGAAGGGCCAACTAATGTAGTGATTTTTCCTTTTGGGAAAGAACCAGTAATCGATTTTATGATCATCTTGTCATTCGATGAAAAGGTGACCTGTTGAAAATGAATAGCAGGCTCATATGATGTATTCATAAAGTTAAAACTCCTTTATACTAATAGTTAAAATAACTGTAGCATGAAACAAAGGGAAGCTACATACCATTTTACAGGTAATGGCAAATTAAACTAAGGGGGATAGGAATGGGTATACTATATATAGATACACTAACATATGCACAAGGCACTATGTATATCGTTGCCTCAGATGATGGATTAGTATATATCGGAACACCAAATACGCCATTTGAAGAGGTAAAAACGTGGGCAAAAAAGTCATTTAGTGGCTATAGCTTGGAGGAGAATAAAGAAAAGTTACAGCAATATGTTAAGCAATTAACCGCTTATTTTAATAAAGAGCTTACTGAATTTGATGTGCCAATACATGTCAAAGGGACACGGTTTCAACTAGCAGTATGGGATGCTTTGAAGGAGCTACCATATGGTACAACGGCAACGTACTCAGATATTGCACACCGCATCGGTAATCCGAAAGCAGTAAGAGCTGTAGGAGGTGCAATCGGTGCCAATCCAATATTAGCGATTATTCCTTGTCATCGTGTGATTGGCAAAGATGGTAAGCTAACAGGTTTCCGTAGTGGCCTTGCTATGAAAGAATTTTTACTGGAGCTAGAGAGAGCATAAATAAGAATCTGCATAACCTTTGGGGAATCAGCTCGCCAAAGCGATTGCAGATTTTTGTTTTTTGTCGAAGGTCAACCAGACGTTTTGGTGTTGTTCCTAAAAGAAGCTAAAGCTAAATAAATACTATTCATGTGTAGTCCTGAAATGGATATATTCATGCAAGGAAATCTAACGAGGCGGAAGGATGTAATACGCAAAAATTAGGGTATATAGTGTATACTAGGACTAATTATCAAAGCGGAAGAAGGGGTTTTTTGTGAGATCAAACTATGCAGATGATAGCTTAGCGCTACACACAGACTTGTACCAAATCAATATGGCAGAATCGTATTGGGCTGATGGTATACATAATAGAAAAGCAGTTTTTGAATTGTATTTTAGAAAATTACCTTTTGGCAATGGTTATGCCATTTTTGCGGGATTAGAGAGAATGCTTGAGTATTTACGCGATTTTCGCTTCAGTGATTCGGACATAGCGTATTTGCGTGAAGAGGTTGGATATAAAGAGGATTTTATCGAGTATTTAAAAAATATTCGTTTTACAGGGGATATGTATTCTATGGTGGAAGGAGAAACTGTTTTTGCGAATGAACCAATTATCCGCATTGAAGCGCCGTTAGTGGAAGCGCAACTAATTGAAACCGCATTACTTAACATTGTGAATTATCAAACCTTAATTGCAACAAAGGCTAGTCGTATTAAACAAATTATAAAAAATGAAGTGGCGATGGAGTTCGGTACACGACGCGCTCAGGAGATGGACGCAGCAATTTGGGGAACGCGTGCAGCGTTTATTGGCGGTTTTGCTTCAACTAGTAATGTTCGAGCAGGTAAACTCTTTAATATACCAGTATCAGGTACGCATGCACATGCGCTTGTACAGGCCTATAAAAATGATTATGATGCATTCCACTCCTATGCAAAACGTCATCGTGATTGCGTATTTCTTGTAGATACTTACAATACGTTAAAATCTGGTGTGCCAACAGCGATCCAGGTGGCTAAAGAGCTTGGTGACAAAATTAATTTTATTGGAATTCGTTTAGATAGTGGGGATATAGCTTTCTTGTCGAAAGAAGCACGTCGTATGTTAGATGAGGCAGGCTTCCAGAACGCTAAAATTATCGTATCAAATGACTTAGATGAATACACGATCCTAAACTTAAAGGCTCAAGGTGCAAAAGTTGATGTGTGGGGAATTGGTACAAAGCTCATTACTGCGTATGATCAACCAGCTTTAGGGGCTGTTTATAAAATGGTTGCTATTGAAAATAACGATGGGCAATTAGAAGATACGATTAAAATTTCAGCGAATGCCGAAAAGGTAACGACGCCAGGTCTTAAACATGTATATCGCATTGTTGATAAAAAGAATGGCAAGGCAGAGGGAGATTACATTACGATGCACGATGAAAATCCCCAATTAGAGGAAAAAATTAAAATGTTCCACCCTGTTCATACATTCGTATCAAAATTTGTAACGAACTTTGAAGCTAAGAATTTACATCATCATGTGATTAAAAATGGTGAAATACATTACCAAAATCCTACTTTGGAAGAAATGCGAGATTATGCAGCCCATAATTTAGAGTTGTTATGGGATGAATATAAACGTGCCATGAATCCTGAGGAATACCCAGTCGATTTAAGCCAAAAATGCTGGGATAATAAAATGCGTAATATTGAAGAAGTAAGTGAAATGGTCAATCGATTGTAAAGTGTAAGGAGTGAAGGACAAAATGACATTACAGCAAGAAATCATTAAGGAATTACGTGTGTTACCTACTATTGATGCACAGGAAGAGATTCGCAAATCCATTGATTTTTTAAAGGAATATGCGCGTCGCTATAGCTTTGTAAAGGGTTTTGTTCTTGGAATATCAGGTGGACAAGACTCGACGTTAACTGGAAAATTAACGCAGCTTGCGGTAGACGAGTTAAATGCCGAGGTGGGTGAAGCGAAGTACTCATTTTGGGCTGTGCGTTTACCATATGGTGTTCAAGCAGATGAAAAGGACTGTCAGGATGCAATTGACTATATAAAACCTACGAAAACGTATACGGTCAATATTAAAGATGCAGTCGATGCAAGTGTTAGAGCATTAACGAATGCGGGTATTGAACTAAGCGATTTTGCTAAAGGCAATGAAAAGGCACGTGAGCGAATGAAGGTGCAGTATTCTATTGCTGCCATGAATAATGCCGTTGTGCTAGGGACCGATCATGCTGCGGAGGCGATTACAGGCTTTTACACAAAATTTGGGGATGGTGGGGCGGATTTAATGCCGATCTTCCGTCTCAACAAGCGTCAAGGTAAGCAGTTGTTAGCTGTGCTTGATTGCCCGGAGCACTTATATTTAAAGATACCAACTGCAGATTTAGAGGAAAATCGTCCTTCATTACCAGATGAAGTAGCACTTGGTTTAACGTATGATCAAATTGATGATTATTTGGAGGGACAGGAAATCCCTGAAGATGCTCGAAAAATATTAGAAGGGCATTATTTACGTTCTCAGCACAAACGTCATATGCCAATTACAGTATTTGATGATTTTTGGAAGTAATTAAATCACAATAGCGTGGGGTTGATTTCCGTTCCGGCGGGGCGATTTCCTGGGGGACCAGCCGGAACGGAAATCAATGGAATACGTTTTAATAAATATGATTTGGGAAAAGAGTGATAAGAAAAAGTGAAAAATACTTTTTCTTATCGCTCTTTTCTCTTTTTTAAGCATTTGGTTCTGTATTATTAAGTTCAAGCATATAATGTCGATATATATACCTATAAACTAGATAAAAAGTAAAGGAGGGTAATTATTTATGAGGACTTCTAGAGTAAGTGCGACGACTAGTAGTATATTTCGTAACGAACAACAGTATCTACATGCCGGAGATTTAAGCCATAATTTCGGACAAAATCCGAAACAACAGTTTAAAAATAGTCTGCAAAAGAATAAAGATAAAAAGCATATAAGTAATACTAAACAAATTCAGCAGCAACGTCCTAATAATATAGTGGCTAGTTATGTGGACAGTGCTTACGATTTACAAATACGCAATGAACTAAATGAAACTGCCGTTAAGCTAAGTCTTGTCAATAAGCAAAAGAGGCTTCTCAATAGTTACCGCTCATCAATATAACATCAAAAATCGAACTCTCTACGTCATTCAGGATGTAGGGAGTTTTTTGTGTTGAAAACCCAAATGGTGTCAATAAAATCTTAAAAATTGTGATCTGACCCCAAAAATACGAACTTTTTTATGAAGCTTTTCGAAACTCAACGGGACTTTTTCCGTTGAGTTTTACTTTAATACGCTCATGATTGTAATAGTAGATATAGTCCGCAAACGCTTTTGTAAATTCTTCATAGTTTTAATAGCATTATAAAAAATAGAAAATATATATTTTTTATTCAAACTATTTGAAGTCGAGATGTTCAATGAATATTCAAGGTAATTTTTCCAATACTTCACAGTGATTTTTAACTTATTTCACAACTTATTTGTAAAGTATTTAGTAGCAATAGAAAAAAAGAAATATTGGGGGAAGCAATTGTGAAAAAAATATGGGTACCTGTACTAGCTGCATCACTTTTACTCGCGGCTTGTAGTACAGAAAAAGATCAAGCTAAGAAAGAAGAGTCGAAGCAAGATGTCGCAGCAAATGAAGTAGAAGTAAAGAATAAATCTACACAAGTCGCTTCTTTAGTGGATTCACGTTTACAAGAGCCAAAAGAAGGGGCAATGTGTGAAATGTGTAATATGAAAGTGTATTTGAAGGACGAAGATATGGGAGAATTCTCTACGCAAGCAATAAAAGAGGATGGAACAATTGCCTTTTATGATGACATAGGCTGTTTAGTAAATGCCGAGGTTGCAAATAATGAAACGAACGAAAAATTTGTACGTGATTTTATTACAAAAGATTGGGTAAAGGTTGATGATGCAACGATCGTCAAAACAGACCTAAAATCTCCGATGAACTGGGGATATATTTATTTCAAGGATAAAGCTGATGCTGACAAATATATCGCAGACAATCCAATCGCACATGTAGAGGAATTACAAAAAATTAAAGACGATGCATTAGAGCGTCGTAATAAGAAAATGAAAGAAAAAGCTGAAAAAGAAGCCAAAGGTGAATCTGATTCTATGCATATGGAAGAAAAGAAACCTGATGGTCATGGTCATTAATCGAATGGACTAGGGGGAATCCCTCTAGTCTTTTCGTGCTGAACTAGGAGGTAAGGCTTGGTGAAAAAAATAGGGTTAGCCTTATTATTTTTGCTCTTCATGAGTCAGACAGTGTACGCCGATTTCGATGTACAGGAGGCCATAAATGTAGCAAAGCCAGGGGAGGTTGTTCATATTCCTGCTGGTCGTTACCAAGGTAATTTTATTGTGACAAAACCGATAACGCTACAAGGTGAAGAGGGAACGGAACTTATCGGTGAAAGAGACAACCCCACACTCCTGATTGAAAACACTGAGAATGTCACTGTGGAAAATATAACGTTATCAGGGGAAAAGAAAGCGATCGTTAGTAGTACTGTAGAAGGACTGGAGCTACATAACTTACAAATGAAAGATGTCCATACAGGTGTTTATATACAACGTTCTAAAAATGTACACATACATGATATTAATGTGACTGGTATCGAAGGTCATTATGCCAAAAAAGGTAATGGGGTGGCTGTTTTTAAGAGTGAGGACATCAGCATCGAAGGCAATACTATTGAGCTAGTGCAGGACGGAATTTATATAGAAGAGGTCAAGCATATTGTTGTTCAACGTAATAAGGTGACAAGCGGTCGTTATGGTACACATTTTATGTATACAAGTGATGCTGAAGCACTTTTTAATACATATGATCAGAATGTGACTGGCCTTATGATTATGATGACAACAGATATATTCCTTGAAAATAATATAGTAGCTAATCATTTTGATTTTAATGGCTACGGTATGCTGCTGTATGATGTGCAGCAAGCAAAAATTAAACATAATACGATTAAAAATAATCGAACTGGTGTGGCGATGCAGAAAAGTGCAAATATCCGAATTGAAACAAATGATTTTCAGATGAATCAAACAGCCATTGAAGGTACAAAGGTAAGTGACGACACAATGGCTAGTCGTAATAACTTTACAGGTAATATTTTAACGGCACGCTCCGATCAGCAAGGCTTTCAACTAGTAAGTAATTATTATGATGATTACTCAGGGATGGACTTAAAAGACAATGGCATCGGTGATATTCCATATGTGGCTGTGTCAAGCTTTGGTCAATGGATGGTACGCCAGCCTGTTTACCAATATTTCGTGGCATCACCGAGCGTCATTTTACTAACATCGCTGGATCAGCAAATAAATAAAACTGAAAAGAACATGTTTGTTGATAATACTCCACAATTGGCGGTAAAGCATGTGAACGAAAAGAATAAGATAAATTTGGTGCAAATGCTAGTAGGCTTATTCTTGACATTTAGTAGTTTATGGCTATGGAAAAGAGGAATAATAGAATGCAAAAATGGATGATGATTGTCATGCTATGTTGTGGTGTTTTGATGGGCTGTAGTGAAAAAACATATGAGCCTCGTGAAATAATTAGTGAAACCGATGTTTGTAAAATTTGTAATATGAGTATCGTTCACAATGCATATGCTGGTCAAATTGCGTTGAAGGATGGTGATTATGAAATGTTTGATGACATTGGCTGTCTAATGGAATATATAGAAGCGAATGGGGAAGATGAGATTGGAGCGGCCTTTATTAAAGATGCAGCAAAAAATGAATGGATTGACGTTTTTAACGCTGTTTATGTATACAGCAAGGATTATTGGACTCCGATGAATTATGGGGTAGTGGCGCTCGATTCGAAGGAAGCGGCACAGGAGTGGATGACTACAGAGGGACAAGATCAGTTGCTTGCCTATAAGGATTTACACGATTTTCAATGGGGGATCCATGAGTGATGCATAGCATGCTTATTAAACTAGAATTAAAGCAAATGCTCAGAAGTCGTTGGATGCAACTTGTAGGCATACTGTTCATATTCGTTTTTACAGCTATCATTGTCATTCAGCAAATGGCATTACCAGATGTAGCGGGTTTTACGAGACAGACAGCCACGTTTTTAAATGTATTATTGTTTTTATTGCCTCTGTTCATAGTAACGATCGGTAGTATGAGTGTCGCTGGTGATGTGGAATCAGGCTGGTTTTCATTATTAAAGACCTATCCGATGACACGTACGCAATATATTGCAGGAAAGTATATTGCCTCCGTGCTTGCCTTTTTATTGGTCGTTGTCGTGGCGTTTGGCGTAATTTTAGCGCTTGGTGGATTTCTTGGTGGCGTGCGTTTGCCATTTATTTTCATTATTCTAACTTTGCTATGTATCTTCATTTTTGTGTCATTGGCCATTGCAGTGGGAGCTTTTGCAAAAACAAGATTATTTGCACTGTCGTTAGCACTTGTTTTTTGGTCCATTTTTTTATTGCTGATTTCTTATGCTTTAATGGCTATTGGTACTGTCGTGGCGGGGCATATTCTTCAAAAATTGACAATCATAGCGCTACATATTAATCCTGTGGAGTGGCTACGCTTTGGTTACTTTATTTTTACAAATCAGGCGAATGTGCTTGGACCAGCATTTTATACAGTAACGCAGTTTTATTCATCACCACTAGGTTACGCTGCATACATAGCGGTGACAATGCTTTGGATAGTATGTCCGTTAGCTTACACTAGCTTGCTTTTATCTTCTTTCAGTGAAAGAAGATAAAGCCTCCGGCGGATCATGCGATAACGGCTTACTAACCCGCATCGGTAAAAACGCCACGTCCTGTGCATTACCGAAATGACCGACATCGTGTCGGCCCTTGTGCAGGCCTAAGTACAAAGCCGATTCTGGACGCAATTATGCCGAGGCATAATTAATAGAAAGGGGACAGAAGATGATGCTAGTAGAAACAAAGAAGTTATCGAATATCTATGATAATAATAAAGGTCTTCATGAAGTCTCCTTTTCTTTACAGGCGGGGCGTATTTTAGCGCTTGTAGGAGGAAATGGTGCTGGAAAGAGCACTTTGATTCGCCTGCTAACCGGACAGGAAAAGCAAAAATCAGGAGAAATAATATGGCATAAACCACAAGCTATTCGATACATGCCTGACGATGTGGACTTTCCGTCTATGTTAACAGCTGCAGAAATTTTGCAGCTACTTGCCTCTTTAAAGAAAATTGGAAACAAAGAACAGGAAGATGTACTGAGACGCGTTGCTTTATGGGATGTTCGTAAACAAAAAGTGAAGCATTTCTCAAAGGGCATGCGTCAACGGCTTAATCTCGCTCAAAGTTTACTTGGCGAGGGCTCTCTGCTTATTTTAGATGAGCCTACGAATGGTCTTGACCCTTTTTGGATTGCAGAGCTGAAAAATATGATGCTCGAGGAAAAAACAAGGGGCTGTACGGTAATTTTTTCTACGCATTTGCTTGCCTTTGCGGAGGAAGTAGCGGACGATGTGTTAGTTTTACATGAAGGAAACATACTGATTTCTGGTGAATTAGAGGAAATACTTTTACAAGAAAATTCATCCTCGTTAGAGAATTTATGGTTAAAAAAATTAAATCTGTAACATTTTGATAGGTAATGGCGTTATACTAAAAGATAGGTTTGTTTGAATTGTATTCAGGCAAGCCTTCTTTTCATGCTGAAATATTATTACTTTTCTCGCTAAGTGGTCGAACTATAGGGATGAAGCAATAGATGAGCGTTTCATACTAATTGTGTTACTAAATATATTTCGTTATTCTTAAAGGAGTTATCATGCAATTCTAACAATTGTTGAAAATGATATAGGAGGTTTCTTGATTTATGAATCCACATATTGAAGATGTATTAGAAAATATAGAAAAAGTAATGATAGGCAAAAGGGAGGTTGCAGAGCTTAGTATAGTCTCCCTGCTGGCAAGGGGGCATGTTTTGCTTGAGGACGTACCAGGTGTCGGTAAAACGATGATGGTGCGAGCGCTGGCAAAATCCTTTGATGCACAGTTTAAAAGGATTCAATTCACACCTGATTTATTACCGTCTGATGTTGTAGGGGTATCTATTTATAATCCAAAAACGTTGGAATTTGAGTTTCGACCTGGTCCGATTATGGGAGATGTCATTTTAGCTGATGAAATTAACCGTACATCGCCAAAAACACAATCTGCTTTACTTGAGGGGATGGAGGAAGCATCTGTCACGATTGATGGTAAAACCTTAACAATCAATCAACCATTTTTCGTGATGGCCACTCAAAACCCGATTGAGCATGAAGGAACATATCCGTTACCAGAAGCACAGTTGGATCGTTTCTTACTAAAAATAAAAATGGGCTATCCTTCAAGAGGGCAGGAAGTGGAAATTCTCCGTCGTGCTGAACATGGTAAAGCAATTGAAAAAATTGAAGCGGTCCTAACAGTTGCGCAATTAATTGAATTGCAGGAGCTTGTACAGGGTGTGTATGTTGAGGATTCAGTCAAAAACTATATGGTAGAACTAGCGACTCAAACAAGGGAAAATAGTTACGTATATTTAGGCGTAAGTCCTCGCGCAACGATTGCTTTAATGAAAGCTTCACAAGCTTATGCATTTATAAAAGGGCGTAGCTATGTTACTCCTGATGATGTTCAATATTTAGTACCATTTGTGTTTAGCCATCGTTTAGTATTAAAACCAGATGCTCGTTATGATAACGTAAAGGCAGAGGAAATTATTGAGCGAATTATTGCGAAAACACCTGTGCCGACAAAGAGGTTTGCAGACCAATGAAGAATTGGCAAGCTTTAATAGAGATAAGTAAACATTTCTTATTCGTCTCTTTGTTAATGATCATAACGTTTTGTTATGCCATGTTCCAAGGTGGGTTTGTCAGCTGGTTTGTATTTTTTACAGTTAGTCCGTTTTTGTTATACGCATTTATTTTCTTACTGATGAAAGAAGATATTTTACTAGTTGAACGCAAAATTGAGCCCTCTCATGTTGAGAGTGGACAATCTGCTAAGATTACCGTTACGGTAGAACGAAAAACACGCTTTCCGTTTGCTTATATGATGATGGAGGAACTTGTGAATAGTGAAGCCCTTATTCAATCGAGGGTGCAAGGAATGAATAGCATTAAGTTCGTTGGCTTTAGGAAGAAATTTAGCTGGGATTACGAATTGGAAAATATGTCTCGTGGCGAACATCGTTACTTAGGTGTTAAAATTGTTTTCAGTGATTTTTTTGGCTGGGCAAAAAAGCAAGTTGCGGCAGAAAAGGAACAAGTCATTTTAGTTTACCCGAAAGTACGCGAGATGAGGTATGCCGCGCTTCAAACAAAATTTGATGTTGGTACAATGATGTCACCTTATTCAATTGTGAAGGATACATCCATAGCTGTTGGCTTACGTGAGTATGTTCCAGGTGACCGTTTTTCGTGGATTCACTGGAAATCATTTGCGAAAACGCGAACATTGCAATCTAAGGAATTTGAAGATCGTCAATCACAGGAGTTAATGTTGATACTCCATGCCGGACCGTCACCGTTATTTGAAGAAAAAATTGAGCTTGTAGCATCGATGCTACAAACAATTGTCAGAGAACGTGGAGATATTTCATTTGTTTCAGCTAGTTCTATAACGAAGGTGTTTCCGATTATTCAAGGTAATAAACAGCTAGATCAAGTAATGTATCATTTAGCTGCTATAAAACCTGCTGAAACGGTCAAATTTCAATTACGAGATCAGCAAGTGTTTAAGCATATTGCAACATTACTGTATGTGACGAGTGAAGTATCAGATGAATTACTTCATTCTCTAGCTAATATGGTGAAAAGCAGTATTTGTTTTGTAGTAGCGGAGCAGCCACCTATGCAAACAGAGCTGGCGAAGCGTTATAAGCAAATTCAAATTGTACATGTAAATCCAACAGATTATTACCATCTGTTCACGGAGGTGATGAAGCCGTGAAAAAATCACTAGGAGATTTTATCGAATTAATAATAGCATATGTAATAATTTTTCTAATTTTACGTGAATGGCTTATTCCTGTAATGCAACTTACAAACACAGGCTTAGTTCATTTATTTTTAGTGTTTATCGGTCTATCATTGGTACTTAGCTTATTTCAAGTACATCCATTGTTGTCGGGATTAGTGAAATTTGGTTATATTACTTGGTTTATTGTGTTTGTTTACAGTGAAAGTCCTTTTATATCAGGACAGACATTACCATTTCTAAGGCATGAATGGAAATGGAATGTAACGAGCATTCTATCGGGCGATTTCGGACAAGTATCGGATTCGTTTAGAACGGTGCTATTCCTTGCGCTGATTTGGATGTTGATATACCTAATTCATCACTGGATAACGGTGCGGAATAATATATTTTATTTCTTCGCGTTAACTGTGTTCTTTATTGCCACGCTAGATACGTTTAGTGACTATGATGGAAAGATAGCCATTGTTAAAGTACTTGTGCTTGGATTAATCATGACAGGCTTGCTTTTTGTTAAGCGCTTATGTCTTCAAACAGATGCACCGAGCAATGTAATAGGAAAGTGGAAACTGGTTATTCCGATGATCGTCTCGGTAATGCTTGTTAGTTCAGTGGCATTCTTTTTACCTAAGACAGGGCCGACCTGGGCTGATCCAGTGCCTTTTATTCAAGGCATTGCAGGGCAAGGGAACTTTGGAACAGGTGCAAAAACAGTTGGTTACAGCGAGGATGATAGCCGATTAGGGGGACCGTTTCAAGATGATAATACACTCATTTTTACTGCCACGTCCCGTGATCGCCATTATTGGCGTATCGATACAAAGGATACTTATACTTCGAAGGGCTGGATTCTTTCGGAGGGGAACTTTGGCAAAAATGTCTACCAGACTAATACCCCTATCCAAACTTCGTTACAAGTAGGGTCTCCTGAAAAAGAACGTCAAATTCAAATTGACATCGCTACTCCAATGCCATTTTTATTGCAAACGTATGGCATGCTATCTGTTTCTGCCCAAGATTCACCGCTATTTATTCAGGATGAACGCACTGAAAAAATAGCAATAGAACAACAGGATGGCAAGTCAAAATTATTAACAAACTATACGATCTCTTATAGTGAGCCGGAATATAGCATGAAGCAGCTTCAAATGTCTAAAACTTCCACGTTAGAAACAGTCGATCCGTCTTTTAATCGTTTTTTACAATTGCCAAATACACTTCCGCCACGTGTCGTGAATTTAGCGAAAGAAATCACACACGATAAGGCTTCGGTCTATGATCAAATAAAAGCGGTTGAAAGATATTTTGCCTCTCATGGCTTTAGATACGATAAAAAAGAAGTAGCAATTCCGGCTGAGGGTCAAGATTATGTTGATCAGTTTTTATTTGATACTAAAGTTGGCTACTGTGATAATTTCTCAACATCAATGGTTGTCCTCCTACGTTCGGCAGGGATACCCGCACGTTGGGTGAAAGGCTTTGCACCTGGTAAACCTGGTCGAATAACAGATGGTTTACAGGAGTATCAAATTACAAATGATAATGCACACTCATGGGTCGAAGCGTATGTACCTGGCACAGGCTGGATGGAGTTTGAACCGACAATTGGATTCGCAGGGAATGTGACTATTGATTATGATATTGAGCAAGACACTCCTCAGCAGGAGCAAGTGCTGCAGCCAGAAAAAAAACAAGAGCAACGAAAGAAGGAAGAGCAAGAGCCAAAGAAAGAAACAGCTAGCTCAACGTCATTTAGTTTAGATACTGTATGGACATGGATGAAAAAGCTTACTTATGTATGGATTGCCCTAGGCATTTTGATAATTATCGCTAGCATAGTTTTGTTTATGCAACGGAAAACGTGGATACCTAAAATGCAAGTACGCGCATTTCGTAAAAATGAAGCGGACTGGACAAATTTCGATGCTTCGTACCATGTTTTAACGAAGCAATTATCTCGGATTGGATTACGACGGAAAGATGGCGAAACATTACGAGCATTTGCTGAGCGAGTTGATGCAGCGTTAGAGACAGAAGAGATGCAAAAACTGACCGCTGTTTATGAACAACATATTTATGGCAAGGATAAACAAAAGGTTGATTTTATGAAACTGAAAGAAAGTTGGGAAAATTTAATCAATCGAACTATCAGTTGATTTTGATGGGTACAAAGAGTAAAATGAAAAAAATTATATATGATGAGGATTGCTTTCATATAAGTTCGATAATAAGGTTCGGATGTTTCTACGAGATCACCGTATATGATTTCTCTATGAAGGTGAATGTTTTGATTAGGTGAGAAGGGTAGTAAATCACTTTTCTTTGCTACGCATTCGCCTTTATAAATCAAGAGCTTATGAACGCGTAGGAAGTTTTTACTTTCATACGCGTTTTTCTTTGAACATATGAAAAGTCCTTTAAAAATAGTAGAAGAGGTGGAAATATTGTCAGCAAGCCCTTTATTAGAGCAAGAAAAAATCGTTGTTCTTGATTTTGGTAGCCAATTTAACCAATTGATTACGCGTCGTATCCGTGAATTTGGTGTTTTCAGTGAGTTACATCCTCATACGATTACAGCACAAGAAATTAAAAATATGAACGTAGCAGGCATTATCTTTTCAGGTGGTCCAAACTCTGTTTATGACGAAAATGCCTTCCATGTAGACCCAGCTATTTTCGAAT
Organism: Lysinibacillus sp.; assembly: GCA_032053185.1. Taxonomy (GTDB): domain Bacteria; phylum Bacillota; class Bacilli; order Bacillales_A; family Planococcaceae; genus Lysinibacillus. The sequence continues at coordinate 6,039 of DAMBVB010000026.1, read as the reverse complement.
TAGGCTTACCAATCTTAGGTATTTGCTATGGTATGCAATTAATGGCCCATACGCAAGGCGGTAAAGTTGAAGGTGCTGAAACACGTGAGTACGGTAAAGCAGAAATTAAAGTAACGGCTTCAAACAAGTTATTCGGTAACTTGCCAACTGAACATATCGTTTGGATGAGCCATGGTGACCATGTAACAGAAGTACCTGCTGGTTTTGAAGTAATCGCAACAAGTGCTGCTTGCCCAATCTCTGCAATGGCAAATGTAGAACGTAAACTATATGCAGTACAATTCCACCCAGAAGTACGTCACTCTGTATATGGTAACGACTTATTACGTCAATTCGTATTCGATATTTGTGAAGCGAAAGGCGATTGGTCAATGGCAAACTTCATTGAGCTTGAAATCGCAAAAATCCGCGAAACAGTTGGCGACAAAAAAGTATTATGTGCACTTTCAGGCGGTGTAGACTCATCAGTTGTTGCTGTTCTAATTCATAAAGCAATTGGCGACCAACTAACTTGTATGTTCGTTGACCACAACTTAAACCGTAAAGGTGAAGTTGAACAAGTTATGAAAACATTCACAGAAGACTTCGACATGAATCTTATTAAAATTGATGCACGTCAACGTTTCATGGATAAACTTGCGGGCGTTTCTGATCCAGAACAAAAACGTAAAATTATCGGTAACGAATTTATTTACGTATTCGATGAAGAAGCAGCTAAACTTGAAGGAATGGACTTCCTAGCACAAGGTACGCTTTACACAGATATCATTGAATCGGGAACATCAACTGCACAAACGATTAAATCACACCATAACGTTGGTGGTCTTCCTGAAGACATGCAATTCCAATTAATTGAGCCACTTAACACATTATTTAAAGACGAAGTACGCGCGCTAGGATTAGAGCTTGGTCTTGACGAAAAAATCGTTTGGCGTCAACCATTCCCAGGCCCAGGTCTAGGTATCCGTGTACTTGGTGAAGTAACAGAAGAAAAACTAGAAATCGTACGCGAATCTGATTTCATCCTACGTGAAGAAATCGCAAAAGCTGGTCTTGATCGCGATATCTGGCAATACTTCACAGTATTACCTGACATCCGTTCAGTTGGCGTAATGGGCGATGCACGTACGTATGATTATGCAATCGGTATCCGTGCGGTAACATCTATCGACGGTATGACTTCAGACTGGGCACGCATTCCTTGGGATGTACTAGAGAAAGTCTCTGTCCGCCTTGTAAACGAAGTAAAACACGTTAACCGCGTGCTGTATGATATTACATCTAAGCCACCTGCGACGATTGAGTGGGAATAATTAAATAACTACTAGAAAAAGCTTGGAAAGCCTATAAAATAATAGGTTTTCTGAGCTTTTTAGTTGTGATGTTTGCCTATTGGAATTTATATACTCTAAAAAATGTTTTTACATGTTTAAAATTTAGTAATAAATAATATGAAAATATATACAGTCAATAGGATAAATGGTAGAATAGTGAAATTATAAAAGAGGGCAAATTGATTGAATATACTCAAGAAATGGTTTGTTGCAGTTTTTGTACTCGTAATGCTATTTAGTATTAAGCACCAAGTAGCAGATGCGGCTGATTATCGAACAGTGAAGGTTGTAAATGGCTCGAGCTTGCTTGTGAGAGAGTCGCCGAATGATATAGCCAATTCCATTGGTAATCTAACTAAGGATGAATTTGTGATAGAGTTTTCTTCCTCAGATGGTTGGTCTCACATTCAAGCAGGTGATGTAAAGGGATATGTTACTTCCTCTTTTTTAAGTGTTCCACCTTCGACGATTAAAATCGCAAATTCTAAAGGTGGCCTCGTTGTGAAATCTAAGCCATCTCCTTCAGCATCAACATTAGCTACAATAAAGTATAATATGATTGTTGAAGACTATGGGTCAGTAGGAAATGGTTGGTCATTTGTGCAATATGGCAATGTGGTAGGTTATGTTAAATCCGATTTTATTGGGCAGACTAAAACAACGACAAAGTACGTTAATACAGGTAGTGGGGTTATCGTTCGAAATATTGCCAGTCAATCTGGAGCTTCAGTAGGCTCATTAAGTAATGGTACACAGGTAACTGTACATTCTACATTGGAAGGTTGGTCTTATGTGACTGCTGGTAATATAAAAGGGTACGTAGTAGATGCATTTTTATCCGCAAAGAAGCCTGTTGTGCCTTTCAATAATATTAACTTTAAATTGACTATTCGTGATGTAGAGAAAAATGAAAAATCAAAGCTTATACAAAAACATCAGGATGGTAGAGTTACATATTTAGTCTATGGAACGACAAAATATGGCTATTCAGCAGAGTTGACATACGTTTTTACTGGTGGGCAATTAGAGTATATTAGCTATGATTTCCTTCCTGAACAAGATAGTTATCACACATGGAATCAAATGTCTACTTTACATGACCGACTACATAGACAAGGGGTAGTAGAATTCGGTAATGATTATCAATTTACCTATACAAAATATAGCAGTTTACATACAGCTTGGAAAAAGAATGGTTACACAGCTTTGATCACTGTGAATGATGACAATCTTTATACATCAGCAAGATTAACGTATTACCGTAAATAAAATTCCGCTCTAAATGGACACTTTCTAACACGAATTTGACTATTATTAATCCAATGTCAGGTACCCTATGCTACATTAATTCCAAAGTATATTCCAGAATGGGCCGTCCAAAGAATCAAATTCATATTAAGAAAGAGTTATACGATGAAGTGATAGATATAGTTAACTAATGAATGTCAATAGGACTCGATTCGCTAGGGGGGATTGAAATGGAAAAAGATATAGCGATGATACATACACTTGCTATTGGTATGCCGAAAGAATTGCATTATAGTAAAGGGCGCTCAATGATTACAGGGATTGAAAAACGAAAAGTACAAGAGGTTTATTTGTCTGCTCGTGGATTTAAGGGGGACGATGTAGCAGATAAAAAACATCATGGTGGTCCAGACCGTGCTGTTTGTTTATATCCTGCAGAGCATTACATACAATGGGAACAGGAACTGGGTAAACCGTTGCCGACAGCAGCATTCGGTGAAAACTTAACAGTAACGAATATGTTGGAAGCGGATATTTGTATTGGCGATATTTATAAAATTGGTAATGCTGTCATCCAAATTACCCAGGGACGTGTACCATGTAGTACGATTGATAAATATACTGAGGCGAACATATTGCTCAAACGTTTAATTGAAACAGGTTATACAGGCTTCCTTGCGCGTGTACTGGAAGAAGGGACAATCTGTGCAGATTCAAAAATTGAATTAGTGGAAAAACATCCCGCGTGTATTTCAGTTTTGCATTGCAACGAAGTGTATTTTAAAAACAAAGACGCACTTGCGATGAAACGTATACAAGCAGTTGATGCATTAGCAGAAGATTGGAAACAAAAATTAGAAAAAAGAATTCAGCTCTTGCAAAGTAAAGTGATGAATTAAACATATATCATATTAACGGAGCCTCCTGTAATTGCTGTATCAAAATCCTTTAGAATTCGAATGAGTTCTAGGTGATTTTTATTTCTATATCGATAAAACGTTTAGTCCTACCCTATTTATGTAACGATTTCTTAAAGTGTGAACATTAAATGGAAAATTCACGAACTTTCGTATAAATTTTATGATAAATGTTCGGGAATAGGGTTGAAATCTGAAAAGTGAAATGATATATTACAATTGTAAATTAAATATGTCGTCGTATAATGTCGGGGATAAGGCCCGTGAGTTTCTACCAAGTTACCGTAAATAACTTGACTACGATTTTAGTTATATATTTCAATGTATAGACACTAATTAATTTCACACAATAACCTGTGATGAAATTGTATCGTAGACATGCGACTAGTAGAGTAGTCAGTGTGTCTTTTTTGTTTTCGATATTAAAGACGACCACACGGAGGATTTCTTTAAAATGAAAAAGTATTTCATGTTCGATGAATTAGGCACTAATTATCGCCGCGAAATAATAGGTGGTATTACTACATTCCTTGCTATGGCTTACATTTTAGCTGTTAACCCTGGTATATTAGAAAATGCAGGAATGGATAAAGGTGCTGTATTCGTAGCTACAGCATTAGCAGCTACAGTAGGTTCTCTAATTATGGGTATATTCGCTAAATTCCCAATTTCCCTTGCTCCTGGTATGGGCTTAAACGCATTCTTTGCCTTCACTGTAGTTGGAGCGTACGGTATTCCATGGCAGACTGGTTTAACAGGTGTTTTCTTCTCAGGTGTTATCTTTATCATTCTTTCGTTAACAGGTATTCGTGAAACAGTAATTAATGCAATTCCAGTACAACTTAAATATGCAGTTTCAGCAGGGATTGGTTTATTTATAACATTTGTAGGTTTACAAGGAGCGGGCGTTATAGTAGATAGCCCGGCTACATTGGTGACTTTAGGCACATTCACTGGTACAACTTTGCTAGCTGTATTCGGGATTGTCCTTTCAATTATTCTTATTATTAAACTACGTAGTATTGGTATTTTCTTAGGGATGGTTGTAACAGCAATTGTAGGTATCATTACAGGTGTGATTGCGCCACCTACAGCAATTGTTTCAGCAATTCCGAGTGTGGATTCTACGTTTATGGTAGCTTTAGATCCGATTTTCCATGACTTCGGTTCATTATTAAATGTTAAATTTTTAGTAGTGGTATTAACATTCTTGTTTGTAGATTTCTTTGATACAGCAGGTACGTTAATGGCAGTTGCAACACAGGCAGGATTAGTAAAAGATAATAAATTACCACGTGCAAGTCGTGCATTGATGGCGGATGCTCTTGCAACGACAATTGGTTCTTTATTTGGTACATCAACAACTACAGCGTATGTAGAGTCAACTTCCGGTGTAGCAGCAGGTGCTCGATCAGGTTTCTCTGCTGTTGTAACTGCAATACTATTTCTAGTAGCATTATTTTTCTCACCGTTACTTGCTGTAGTAACTCCAGCGGTAACAGCGCCAGCCCTAGTAATTGTAGGGATTCTGATGGTATCTTCATTACGCTTAATTGATTGGGATAAATTCGAAATTGCAGTACCAGCTTTCTTTACAGTAATCATGATGCCTCTTGGTTATTCAATTGCTACTGGTATAGCAATAGGTTTTGTATTCTATCCAATAACAATGCTTTTAGCGGGTCGTAAAAAAGAAATTCATCCTATGATGTACGGATTATTCTTGGTTTTCCTTGCATACTTTATCTGGGTTCGCTAATTATAAATACTTTATACAACACCTTAATTGTTAGAAATGAAACTAACAATTGAGGTGTTTTTCTTATTGGAGCGTAAAGCTAGTAAATAAAATAATAATACGAACCATCCATTATGCCTCGGTATAATTGCGTCCGGAATCGGCTTTATGCGTGCACAAAGACCGTGACATTCGCTAGAGGCTTTAGGCTAGCGTGGTGTTGGTCACTCAGTCGTTGCCACAGGACGTGGCGTTCTTAGGCTGAGTGCCTCTATTTCAGCGGATGTTTGGACACCGGCTGAAAAGTAACATAAACCCGCATTCATAAGAAGACTTCTGTAGTTGACGGGCTAGCAAAACACTAGTTGAAAGAAGTTAAAAGTAAGAGGGTAGCAACTAATGTGCGGAATCTGAGGCGTTTTCAATTCGGAGCATAAAACATTCATAGATTTGATTTGTAGGTGAAGTTGATTTATTTACTATAGAAGAAACTCCTTTTAAATTAATTAGAATAGTTTTACTTTAATAATTCACTTGCAAACTTAATATTAAGATGATATATTTATAAACGTTGTTGCGAAACAAACAACAAATTAAAAAAATACTAACATAAAGAGTTGACGTAGAGTTGACACTATGTTAAAGTAAAGGAAGTCACTTAAATGTGACGGACTAATGAACCTTGAAAACTGAACAAGCAAAACGTAATCAATAAGGTTTTTAGTAGCTAGCCTTGAGTTAGTGAACAAAACAAAATTTTGGACATCAAACATGATGCCAGCAAAACAATTTGAGCTAATCA
>DAMBVB010000025.1:0-52392 GCA_032053185.1 Lysinibacillus sp. | reverse complement strand
CTTCAGAAAGTTGCCTAACCTTTTTTAAAATGTCCTTTACAAAGGGTACATATTAGACCTCCATTTTTTGGGGGTCTCTTTTGTTGAATAAAAACTCTCACAGATGAGACACTGGAGCGCATGCAAAGTGTATAAGGGAACGAAGGCTAAAAGCACCACGCTTTATGACCAATATCCTACCGCTGCCGCTACCGCTGCCGCTACCGCTACCGCTGCCGCTACCGCTGCCGCTACCGCTGCCGCTGCCGCTACGCTTACGCGCAATAAAACAACCTGCCGCTACGCTTACGCGCCCCGCTGCCCCTAAGAAAGCGTCCAGTCGGGGAAAATAACTTCACGTTATGTGGGCTTTTTATATAGGAAAACTAAAATATAATTATCTGAAAATTCTGTGTATAATGTTTTGTCTAAAAATTTTCAATTTAGCTTGATTATTGTTTCAAAAGAGTATATCTTATTAGTAGTTAGAATTTTTATTCTCCGAAACGAATAAATATCCATTTATTTTTTTCGAGAACTAGATTTTCTTAGACATAAAACATAAATAAAAGGGGATTAATAAATATGAAGAATAAATTTTTCATGCTAATGCTTGTTCTAGTAATTGCTGTACTAGCAGCATGTGGCGCAAAAGATGATAAAGCGAGCGATAAAAATTCAAATGCTGGCGAAGGCACAGAAGAAAAGCAAGTATTAAAAGTAGGTACTTCATCTGATTATGCACCATTCGAGTATGTTGATGCTGCAAAGGGTGAAGATATTATTGGTTTTGATATTGATTTAATTACATTAGTTGGTGAAAAAATTGGGGCAGAAGTGCAAGTTCAAGATATCGACTTCAATAGTCTAGTGCCAGCTCTACAAGCAGGTAAAGTTGATATTGTTATTTCGGGTATGTCACCAAATGAAGAACGTGAACAAGTTGTAGATTTCTCTGATAAATATAATCAAACAGAGCAAGTGTTTATCGTGAAAAAGGATAGTGGAATTAAAAAAGAGGCTGATTTAGCTGGGAAAAAAATTGGTGTGCAAAACGCTTCTATCCAAGAAACTTTAGGTAATAAAATTGTAAAAGAAGTAGATGCTACAGTTGAAGGACGTACTCGAATTCCTGAAATTATTCAAGACATGATGTCTAAACGTTTAGATGCTGGGATTCTAGAAAGTGGTGTAGCAAAAGGTTATCTTGAGACGAACGATAAACTAGATGCGTTCCTTGTGAAAGAGCAGCCTGAAGACTTTAAAGCAATCGCTGTTCAAAAGGGCAGTGATCTTAAAGATAAAATTAACAAAGCATTAAAAGAATTAGCTGATGAAGGTAAAATTAAAGAGCTAGAAGATAAATGGTTAAAAGTTAAATAAGCATGTTGAACTGCGATAGCTCTATTTCGAGCTATCGCTTACGTTTCCTTAAAAGAGAACAAGAAAGGAGGGGGCGCTGTGAATTTAGATTTTACAGCTATTATTCCCTCTATTCCTTATATATTAAAAGGGATAGGTGTCACACTTCAAATTGCAATCGGTGCATCCATCATCGGTTTTATAATTGGTATATTACTAGCGTTATGCAAAATCGGTAAAGTGAATGTTTTGCGTTGGTTTGCCGATTTTTATACATCGATTTTCCGTGGCACACCGCTCGTACTACAATTAATGATTATTTACTATGCGGTGCCACAGATATTAGATATACAAATTGAACCAATTCCAACGGCTATCATTGCATTCGGGTTAAACTCAGGTGCTTATATTTCTGAAATCATTCGCGCTGGTATTAATGCGGTGGATAAAGGACAAATGGAAGCGGCACAAGCTCTAGGTATTCCATATGCGAAAATGATGAAAGATATTATTATTCCACAGGCCGTAAAAAATATTTTACCATCTTTAGTAAATGAGTTTATTACATTAAATAAAGAAACGGCTGTTGTCACAGTTATTAGTGCACTTGATATTATGCGCCGTGCTTACATTGTAGGTGGCTCAACATATCGCTATCTTGAGCCTTTATTATTTGCGGGTGTGATCTACTACATGATGACGCTTGTATTAACCTTCCTTGGTAAACGAATCGAGAAAGGAATGAGAAAAAGTGATTAAAATTGAAGATTTACACAAATCATATGACAAAAATGAAGTACTAAAAGGTATTTCTACAGAAATTAAAGAAAAAGAAGTAATCGCTATTATTGGACCATCAGGATCCGGTAAATCAACATTCCTACGTTGCTTAAATTTATTAGAAGAGCCAACGAGCGGAAAGATTACAATTGCTGGCGACGTTCTAACGGACAAAGGGACAAACATTATGAAGATCCGAGAAGAAGTCGGTATGGTATTTCAGCATTTTCATCTTTTCCCTCATAAAACGGTACTTGAAAATTTAACATACGCACCGATTAATGTGAAAGGAATGGATCAGGCAGCGGCTATCAAAAAGGCTGAAGAGTTATTAACGAAGGTAGGTCTATTTGATAAGCGCAATGAATATCCAAACCGTCTATCAGGAGGGCAGAAGCAACGTGTTGCTATTGCTCGAGCACTTGCAATGGATCCAAAAGTCATTTTATTTGACGAGCCTACATCAGCACTTGACCCTGAAATGGTAAAAGAGGTATTAGCCGTTATGAAAAATCTTGCTGATACGGGGATGACGATGCTAATCGTAACGCATGAAATGGGCTTTGCACGTGAAGTGGCCGATCGTATATTATTTCTCGATGGCGGAAAATTAATTGAGGATGCAACACCAGAACAGTTTTTCTCATCACCGTCTACACAGCGTGCGAAAGACTTTTTAGAAAAAGTATTATAAGTGAAAAAACGCATTTAGATTCTATTAAAGGAGTATCTGAATGCGTTTTTTGTTTACTTGGATTCATTACATGGATTGCCGTACCTATTATGCCATCAATGGCTGGCATGGATCTCTACCAATTCTCTTTAAGTTTCACTTTAATCATCTCCTTTTTTATATCGTACATTTAACCATATTTTTCTTATATTTCTAATACACTATATTTATAATAAATTTATCAAAAAGGAGGGTTTTCTTTGAAATATCTAAAAATAATTGCTGCGTTACTTGTTGTTTTTGCATCTGGATACAGCTTAATTAATAATGACTTTTCATATGCTCCAATATCCTCTCTATTGCTAGGTTGTTTATTAATAATTGTTGGAGTAGAAGAGGTACAAAGAAAAAGTAACTGTGGATATTTACTTTTTGTAGTTTCAGCACTCGTAATAGTTGTAAGTGTTTTTTCATTTTAAATCTCAAACCAATCTAAATCACGCACATACTCTATATCTTTTTCAACATTTCCAGTAAGATAATCAGCATCTTTAACTGCCTATTTAGCAGTTCCATAAATTGCCCTATCAAGCCAAAAATAGAAAGAGTGACTTTCGCTACTCTCAGTCAATTTGTTGAAGAGTCCGAAAATAAATCTTGTGTTAAATCATAAGGGCCTCTTTAAATGTAACATTTTTGGGTTACTCTTTTTGATCAATGTAATGATTTTATGTGTATGTGCTTACAATTACTTTGTTTTATGCTTATAATAGAAGGGTCAGATTTTTTCTGAAAAGTAGCCACAAAGTGAGCGATTGCGATTGAAAAAATTATTATATGTAGCTTTTTTTGTTGTTTTTATAGTCATTTTTTTGTACGTAAACAATCACTGGCTGGTTGTAAGCAAGTATGAATTCGAGTCAGAAAAAGTGCCTGCCAGCTTTGATGGGCTACGCATTACGCAAATAACCGATTTACAGGATGCTCTCTTTGGCGAACAGCAAGAGAAGCTCATAGCAAAGGTGAAAGCAACAAATCCTGACCTGATTTTTATTACAGGTGATTTAGTTGATAGTAATCGGTATAATTTGGAGCGAAGCTTGCAGGCTGCTAGAGGATTAGTTAAATTAGCGGATGTCTATTATGTACTAGGAAACCATGAAGTAGCGACGAATAAAGTGAATGTAATTTATGAGGAGCTATCATCGTTAGGTGTACATGTGTTGTCCAATGAATCGACCGTCATTGAGCGCAACGGGGAGCGCTTGGCGATTGTTGGGATAGAAGATCCGTTATCGGGTAGAACGACGAAGGAAATGCTAAAGATAGCAACAAAAAATGTTCCATCAAATATGTTAACGATTTTACTAGCGCATCGACCAGAAGTGTTTAATACGTATGTGGAGTTTGGAATTGATTTAGTATTTGCAGGACATGCACATGGTGGACAAGTTCGAATTCCTGGTATTGGTGGTATTTTCGCACGAGGGCAAGGAATATTCCCAACATATACGGCAGGCGTTTTTGAGGAAGGAACAACAACTATGGCCGTTAGTCGAGGGTTAGGTAATAGTACAGTACCAATTCGCATTTTTAATCTACCAGAGATTCTTGTCATGGAATTAAAGAAAAAATAAGCATTGCGTCTTTGCTACGCAGTGCTTTCTATTTGTTTACACTCTAGACGTTTAATAAGATAGATGATTACAACCACCCAATCGCTACTCTTCTTCTATTTGATTCAACTTTTAAAAAAATGTTGTTGATTTTAAAAGATATTAATGTTCTACGCCATTTTCAACGTATGATTGTAAAATAAATTCTCCTCCTTTTTTATAATAAACATAATTACTAACCATAAAACGTTTACTACCTTGTAAGTTAGAAAAAAACGGTTCACTAAAAACAATATCATCTTTAGTGATATTCTTTTCTTTTACCAAGTATTCAATTACGGCATTTTCTAGACTATTTTTTGTAAAGCTTATATATGAAAATACACCACCTACTAGAACAAATAAAATTAATAAAACAATTACCGTTTTTTTCATAAAAATCTTCCTTTTCCTAATACCCATTTTTAATTTTTTCAGAAGCTCTCTGCATTAAAAATTGTTCAAGTACATTGGTTTGAGACTTTTTTAGATGTTCGGAAACTTCTTCAAGTAATGCATTGGTATAAGTATCCAAACGAAAGTTCTTTCTAATAGACATAACAAGCGGCTCATGGGGCGCCCCCAGTCGGAATAGAGATCAATCCTACGTTTTGTTGAAGAGCCATACTCTATTTAAATATGATACCTATTTCATTGATATAAATAGCCTTTAATAACAAAGGAGCTGCACTGAAAATCGGACAGCGCCTTTGTTGTAATTTATTAGCGAAAAGTCAGTTTAATACTGCTTGCATAACTTCCAATAGTTGCTCGGTAGAGATCATACGCTCGCCACCGCCTTGTACCATCTGATCACTGCCGCCGCCTTTTCCATTAACGAGTGGCAATGCTTTTGCTGCAATGTCTTTCATACTTCTCTCAACTTTTGCACCACGTGCTGCGACAAACTGAAGCTTGTCTTCATTTTCTGAAACAAGTAATACGATAGCTTCGGTTTGCTCGGCGGCAACAATCCGTGCTAATTTTTGAAGCTCTTGCATAGTACGCTGGGTAAAGGCTGCAGTAATAATATGTTCTTTACTGGAAGCAAGCGCTTTTGCTTCATAATTGAGTAGCTTCTCTTTTGCTGCCACGAGTGCTTTTTCTGTATTTTTCTGTGTTGCTAAGATTTTTGTAAGTGCTGTAGCTGCTTTAGCTTCAGGTACACTCAATTGTCTTGCCACGTCAGCTAGTACCTTTTTTCGCATGGCAAGCTCCGTTAAAACGCGGTGGCCGCAGACAAAGGAGATGCGAATATTGCCCTTCATTTTTTCCGTGCCAAGGATTTTTATTGCGCTGACTTGTCCTGTTGAAGTTGGATGGGTACCGCCACAGCCGTTATAATCAAAGTCTGGAATAATAACAAGTCGAATATCTCCTGTGACGGCCACCTCTTTACGTAGGCTATAATGCTCAAGTTCTTTTTCTGTAATCCATTTCGTTTCAATTGGGCGGTTCTCTAGAATAATTTCATTGGCACGGGCTTCCGCAGCCATAAGCTGTTCTTCCGTTAGGGCGTCTACGGCGATATCAATTGTGACCTGCTCAGTGCCCAAGTGGAAGCTAACAGTTGGTGCATCAAAAAGCTCGACAAAGGCCGCTGTTAAAATATGTTGACCTGCATGCTGCTGCATGTGATCAAATCGTCGTTGCCAATTCAATTGTCCATGCACTTCTCCAGCTAAATTGGAAGAGTCGCCTTGAATATAATGGCGAATTTCATCATTTATTTTCTCAACATCGATGACCTCGATATCATTTAAAGTACCTGTGTCATGAGGTTGTCCGCCTCCTGTTGGATAAAAAGCAGTATTTGATAGCACCACATAGTTACGGCCATCTAAATCGGTCCCTTTATTGACAACTGTTGCATTAAATTGACGCAGCATAACATCTTGATAATATAGTAGTTCTTTCAAGAAAAAGCCTCCCCTTTTATGTAGAGTATTCATATGAGAATCATATCTCCCCATTCGTTTTATTTCATTGTGGCATAATTACTTTCTAGTGTATATGAGTTTTCTATTTGACCCATGCTGAATTTGATTTAATATATATAAGAACAGGTTAACTTAAAGGAGATCGTACAATGGAAATTACACAATTCTCAATGGAAGAAATTTTAGACCCAACAAACATTATGGAAGGCAAGCGCTACGAATTTATTTTAGATGTAGAGATTGATGAAGAAGATGAGCTTTATTACGAAGCAGGAATTGAAATTCGTGTACTAATTGCTGAAAAAGGGGAAGAGTCATTTATTTTAAATTACTTCATTATGGAAAAAGCAGAAGGGGAATATTTAGATTTTGCATTAGAGGATGAAGAGCTAGAGGAAATTTTAGCATTCTGCAAAGAGGAAATCGCAAAAGCATAGAGGTCTGCGTAAAAGCCTTTCCAACAAAAATTAATATTTTTCGTAAAATTCCGCTGTTCTTTCCGTAGGTAGGCACGAGCAACATTGGCGTACTCGTGTTTGTCTCCTGGGAATCTATGCGGAATTTTAACTTTATATCAATAATTAAGTCCCTCCGAAAGAAGTCCCCCACTTCAAAAACTGTTTGGTTTTAAGTGGTGGGTGGTGAAATATTCGTGTTGTGTTTGAGTGCTAAACTAAGTGTAAGATTTATAGATTATCATCAAAAGTAAGGGATGATCTTTTGTAAATAGTTGATTGGAGTGGAGGCTGGGTAACTCCTTGGGGATCACAGCGTCATTGATGAGACCCTGGAGCGAGCCAGTGGAGGAACGAAGGCTAAGAGCATCACATCCTGTGATAACGACTTCGTGGCCAATATTGTGCTGTTGCTGAGCGTCAGCGGCAAAGCGCCTAGTCGGAAGCGGAAATCAACTACACTTTATGGTGAAGAGCCGATTTTTAAACGAAGAGGTGTTTTATGTCAGTTTATACAAATTCTATTATGGTAGCTTCTTTAATAACGATTTTCTCATCCTTTGTACTATTTGTACCTTGGCTTATTTATACGTATCGGAAATATGGCTACTTATCTGTATCCAAAACGATTATTATGTTCTCATTTATTTTTTACTTTTTATCGGCATTATGTTTAGTTTTACTGCCTTTCCCGGAAACACGTGATACTTGCTCTCTGCAAGCTGCAGATACAGTCCATTATAATTTACATCCTTTTCAATTTGTCACGGATATTTTAAAGGATAGTGGGATTGTTCTGACGAATCCATCAACGTGGATGTATATACCAAAGCAGCCTGCTTTTTACCAGGCATTCTATAATTTCTTACTGCTCATGCCATTCGGTGTATACTTGCGTTATTTTCTTAAAAAAAGGCAGTACTGGAAGCGTGCATTTCTATTAAGCTTTTTGCTAACATTGTTTTATGAGGTAACTCAATTTACGGGAATTTATGGCATCTTTCATTGTGCGTATCGAATTTTTGATGTGGATGATTTAATGCTTAACAGTGTTGGTGCACTATTAGGATTCTTTTTAGCCCCTGTTGTGTGGGCGCTGTTTCCTTCACATGAAGAGGTAGCGGCTAAAGCAGCAGAAATGGTCGAAAAAGATATCATCAAGCCATTATCTATTTTGTTAGCACTAGCAGTGGATTTGATGATCGCACAGTTCATTTTGTTTTTCGTTGGTGTCGTAACAGGCTATAGTGGTATGTTCGAGTTTTTAGTGAAAATTGCTTTGTATATGTTGCTATTTGGTGTTGTGCCAAGTTTTACAAATGGGGCAACATTAGGGATGAAATTTATGCGTTTTACAATGGTCAGTGAAAACGGCAAAAGTATTGTAAGTCAATCTTGGCGCCGTTGTGTTGCTATTCTCGTGGTAGTATGTACTTCGAAAATGATAACAACTTTTGGAAATATTCAATTAAATATAGAGTCACCATTTTATGTACTGCAAATTGTCATTACATTGCTAGCCTTTATTGCGAATTTTGTTCTAACGATGGTAATTGCTATTCATGTAATACGCGTCATCGTAAGTGGAGGCAGACGCCGTTTATTTATGGACTATTACGCTGGCTTACTAGCAACGAGAAAAAAATAAGGGGGATTGTTGGATGAAATACGTAATCATCGGAGGAGATGCTGCCGGAATGTCAGCAGCAATGGAAATATATCGAAATATACCAGGTGCAGAGATTACATCTGTAGAACGTGGCTTTATTTATTCATATGGGCAGTGTGGCTTGCCCTATGTTGTAGATGGGCGTATTTCATCGACAAAGCGTCTTATAGCAAGAGATGTAGAAACTTTTCGTGATAAGTATCGTATTGATGCCCGTGTTGGTCATGAGGTTAACGGAATTGATGTAGATCAGAAGCTTATTTTTGGAACGCAGTCGTCTGGGGAAGCATTTGAAATTCCCTATGATAAGCTACTTATTGCAACAGGCGCAGATCCTGTTATGCCAGTGGAAAAGGGCTCGGATTTAACGGGTATACACACGGTGAAAACAATACCGCAGCTAGAGGATTTACTAGAGGATTTAACGTTAGATATCGAAAATGTAACAATTATAGGTGCAGGCTATATTGGGCTAGAGATGGCCGAGACGATCCATGCTTGCGGCAAAAAAGTGAGATTGATTCAACGAGGTAGCTATGTTGCAAGAATTCTAGATGAAGAGCTTGCACAACATGTTCATGAGGAAGCAAAAAAGAACGACATCGAGCTTGTGCTAAATACAAAAGTAGAAGGGTTTGAGGGCAATCACCGTGTAGAGCGTGTTATTACAGACAACGGCACATTTGCTACAGATTTAGTCATTATGGCTGTGGGAATTAAACCGAATACACAATTTTTAAAGGGAACAGGCATAGCATTAGCTAAAAATGGTGCCGTCATCGTCAATCGACATTTAGAGACATCCGTTGACAATATTTATGCTGCGGGAGATTGTGCAACGCATTTTAATATTGTAAAAGAACGCTTAGATTATGTACCTCTTGGCACGACTGCTAATAAGCAAGGTCGTTTAGCAGGACTCAATATGTCAGGCAAATCTGCGCCGTTTCGCGGTATTGTAGGTACTTCGATCTTAAAGTTTTTCAATGTAACAATCGCTACGACAGGTATTAATGAGCGCAAGGCTAAAGAGCTAGGCTTTGAATATGAGGCCTTTAAATTATCTGCCCGTCATATTGCAGGTTATTACCCTGGTGCTCAACGGATGTTTATGAAAATTGTTGTTCGTAAACGAGATCAACAACTTTTAGGCGCACAAATTGTTGGACCTGCAGGTGTTGATAAACGGATCGATGTGTTTGCGACCGCCTTATACAATAAAATGACATTACCAGATTTACTAGATTTAGATTTAGCCTACGCGCCTCCATTCAATGGTGTTTGGGATCCTCTACAGCAGATTGCCAGAAAAAATGGGCGTTTATAACATAGGGGGTAATTAGAAATGAGCATTTACGACATTCAAGTTGCTCTAGACGATGGTACTGAATATAGTTTAGATCGTTATAAGGGTAAGGCAATGTTAATTGTTAATACGGCTTCCAAATGTGGTTTTACACCACAGTTTGAAGAATTACAAGGTCTATATAAAAAGTATCAGGATAAAGGCCTTGTTATTCTTGGCTTCCCATCCAATCAGTTTAAGCAAGAAGTTGCGACTGCGGAGGAAGCAGCATCACAATGTCGTTTGACATATGGAGTGACATTCCCAATGCATGAAATAGTAAAGGTCAATGGTAAAGATGCACACCCTATTTTTGAGCATTTGACATCGCATTCAAAAGGCTTTCTAGGCAACAGTATAAAGTGGAATTTCACAAAATTCCTTGTGAATCGTAATGGTGAAGTCGTAGGACGCTATGGATCGGCCGATAAGCCAAGTAACTTTGAGGATGATATCCAAAAAGCATTAGCATAAAAAAGGTGGGGATTCACGCACAGTTTTGTGTGTGAATCCTTTTTCATGAGGATGGATGTTGATAAAAATTAAAAGTCGGGTGACATTTTGTTAAAACGTATGTCATGTGGATAGGTTGATTTAAGGTTGTTGTAAGCTTGCGACAAATTTGCTGTAAGTTTGAGGGGGTATACTAAAGTCAGAAAGAAGAGGTGAGCGTTTATGACGCCATTATTAAAGGTACAAAATGTAGAAAAGACTTACGGCAAAGGCGCAAATACATTTACAGCGCTATCGAATATATCATTTGAAGTGGAAAAAGGGGAGTTTGTTGGTGTAATGGGGCCTTCGGGGGCTGGGAAATCGACGCTACTTAATGTGTTAGCGACAATTGATACGCCAACGACTGGTGAAATTATTATTGGTGATACAAACTTAGCGCGCATGAAGGATGCACAGTTAGCAGATTTCCGTCGCGACAATCTAGGTTTTATCTTCCAAGACTATAATTTACTCGATTCTTTAACCGTTCGTGAAAATATCGTACTGCCTCTTGCGATTGCAAAAGTGCCAACAAAGGCAATTAACGCAAGGGTAGAACGTATAGCTACACTGTTTGGGATAAAAGAGTTACTGGATAAATACCCATACCAAATTTCTGGTGGGCAAAAACAGCGTACAGCATCATCACGTGCGTTAGTTACAGAGCCGAAATTAATTTTTGCGGATGAGCCGACTGGTGCTCTTGATTCAAAATCAGCAACGGACTTACTTGAAAGTTTAAGTGATTTGAATAATTCTCAAGCGGCTACTATTATGATGGTTACGCATGATGCATTCGCAGCAAGCTTCTGTCAGCGCATACTATTCATTCAGGACGGTCAGCTTTCAAAGGAAATTCATCGTGGTACTCAAACGAGAAAGCAATTCTTCCAAGAGATTTTACAGGTGCTTGCTGGCATCGGAGGTGGAGTAAATGACGTTATTTAGTTTAGCGCGTAAAAATATTCAGCGCAATTTGTCGAATTACTTTTTGTATATCGCTTCGATGGTCTTTAGTATTGTCATTTACTTTACGTTTGTGACATTAAAATATAATGATGATATTTTAGCTTCACAACAATTTTCACGGCAAATTAAAGGATTGATGAGTGGATCATCTGTTGTGTTATTATTCTTTATCGTCATCTTTATGGCGTATTCCAATTCGTTTTTTATGAAAAAACGAAAAAAGGAAGTAGCACTTTACTCGCTATTAGGTGTGCGTAAGCAGAAAATTGGCTTAATGCTCTTTTTTGAGAATTTAGTAATTGGGCTTGTCTCTCTAGTAGTAGGAATTGTTCTAGGATTTTTGATGTCACAAGGGTTATTAATGATTTTAGTTCGTTTAATGGGCTATGAGGTTGTCGGAAGTTTAACTTTTTCCTCTGAGGCTCTAGTAAATACAACAGCGATTTTTACGTTACTATTTTTATTCACATCCTTACAAGGCTATCGTGTTATCTATCAATTTAAATTGATTGACCTGTTCCATGCAGAGAAGCAAGGAGAGAAAATTCCGCGTGCATCATTATTTGTAGCTATTCTTGGGACAGCGCTAATTGCATTTGGATATTATACAGCCTCTGAAGATATATTTACGAGCAAGGTTTGGCGTTTTTTCACAGTGCTAGGTACGCCGCTAATGGTTATAGGTGTGACGATTGCAGGGACATATCTATTATTCCATAGTGTCAGCGTATTTGTGTTAACGGCGTTGAAAAAAGCAACTGCTTGGTCATGGAAAGGCTTGAATTTAATTGGTGTATCACAATTACTGTACCGTATTCGAGCCAATGCTAAATCACTTTCGATCATCGCTATTTTAAGTGCGACAACGATCACAGCAGGTGGCGGCGTATTTGGAATGTACTATAATACAGAAGCATCAGTTCGCCATATGCTACCAAACACATTTATGTGGAAGGGCGATACGGTAAAATTCTCTCAAGAAGACGTCTTATACAACGAATCGCTTGCTGTGAAAAATTTACGTGTCGATAATGAATTTTCGTTTTTTGAATATACATTATTAAAGGAATCCGACTATAATCGTTTAGCAAAATTGCAGGGAAAAGATGAAGAACTGCACATTGCAGATGGTTCAACAGTTCTACTTGATGCAAGCTTCGATGAACGTTTTTCACATGATTTTACGGGTGAAGAATTTAAATTGGAGAACGGGGAATCATTCCATGTTGATAAAATGTATACAGAGAGTGTATTAAACTATATTGGAGCTGGTACAGTCCTCGTTGTTAATGATAAAGTGTTCGCTACAACAAATGCAGAAAATGTTAAAATGCAAGTAGTTGGTATGGATAATGACTTGAAGCAACAAGCCATTTCAAAGGAAATTTACACTCAACTAGCTACTGAACAGCAAGAAGGATTTTCAAGTGTTCCGCAAAGTTATGAGGATAGTTTAGCGACTGTAGGATCACTATTGTTTGTAGGAAGCTTTTTAGGATTAGTATTTTTAGCAGCGACAGGAAGTATTATTTACTTCAAAGTTTTAACAGAGGCAGAGGAAGATCAGCCTAAATATGCAATTTTAAATAAAATTGGTGTTAACAAAAAACAAATAGTAAAAACAGTTGCAGGGCAGGTTGCCGTTATTTTTAGTGCACCACTTGTTGTCGGCATCGTCCATAGTGCCTTTGCGTTACTAGCCTTTTCACAGCTATTTAGTATGGATATAACGAAACCAGTCATACTGTGGATGATTGCTTATTCTGCAATTTACGGCGTATATTATATTTTTACAGTTCGTTCATTCTATAAAATTATTAGACAGGGGAATTAATATGAAAAAGGTTTTCTTAGGTATAGGAGCATTGTTTTTATTGTTCGTAGCAGGTCTTGTTGTTCTGATGACCGTAGATTTTAACCGTTTAAATAAAGAAGCATTCTATGTTCATATCACTACTGACGGTGAAGTAGAGGAATATAAGCTAAATAGTGGAGAAATTATGAAAATGTATTGGTACGAGATACCTGCTTATGACAAAAACGGTAAAGAGCAAATATTAAAGTTTTCAGCTCAGAAAAATTTACGCCACGATGCATACTTGAAGCTTTACGTGAAAAATGAAACGGAAGTTACATCATATGATGAAGTAAAATTCCACGAGCTACCTACAAAAGTGCAGGAGCTAATGAAGAAATAAGAAGAAGGAGTAGTCCCTAGTATCGGGCTACTCCTTTTTTTCTACTTGAAATTGAATACTGACGGTTGTACCTTGTTGTTCTTCAGAGGTAATCGTTACAGCTCCACCGTGCGCTTCAATAATATCTCTAGCAATAGCAGTACCTAAACCAGTACCATGTGTTTGCTCAGTATTTGTACCTCGATAATAGCGTTCAAAAATATGTTCAAGGTCTTCCGCAGAAATGCCGTTACCGTTATCAGAAATCGTAATAGAAGAATCATTAACAAGAACATTGACAGTAACATCAGAGGGATTATGAAGCAATGCATTGTGTAAAAAATTCATCACGGCTCGTCTCATAAAGTGTTCGTCAATGTGATGCTTGATGACATCTTTAGTTGCATTAAATTCAATATTAGCTTGCTCAAATTGTGGGGTATTAAGTGTATCAATAACGATTTCACGAATAAATTGCACGATATTTACCTCGGTTAAGCTTAGTGGAAGCTGCTGATGTCTTAATCGCATAGTTAAATTTAAATCATCCAGTAAATCTTGCATATGCAATGATTGTTTTTCGATAATCTGAGCATATTCGGTTTGTTCATAAGGAGTCGATTTTCCATCATTCAGTAGCTCCGCATAACCACGAATTGAGGCAAGAGGTGTTTTCATATCGTGTGAGACATTGCTGATCCATTCCTCGCGCATCATTTCTAACCTTTTGCGTTCCTGCTCATGTGCAGCAAGCTCTTTCGATACCTCATTTAAATTTTCAAAAACAGGTTTGTACACACCACCTGGCACTTTACTAGTCACATGCTCATGATTCTTTAAATGACGAATACGTTCAATCATTGCATGTAGAGGCTTGGTCAATGTTCGACCGAAAAGCCAGCCAACGAGTGTAGCTACTAACAAATCAGCAATGACAATGAGCAAACCAAACTTGCCAATAAACTGTAAGACTGATGAGCCAGAAAAATGAGTGACATATCGAGTAATGTCACTTCCCTTGATGCCGATAAGATAACTAATACTTTCTTTACTTCCCACATATACGGTTGTATCGATATCGAATTCTTTATATTTATAAACTTGAATTAAATCAATCGGTGCATAGTGTGCAGGGGCTTTAGCTGGAGCAAAATGGGCCTCAACGACTTGTCCATTATTATCAAGTAATTGAATCCAGGCATTTCGCTGATGTAATTGTTGAAGTCCGTCCTTGCTTACTGCTGGCGTTCCATTACTTATATCAATATATTGCTGGAACTCGCGCACGAAGTTTTCCTCTGAATACGAAGTTGTATGATCGTAATCTTTTACCTGTTGGAAAATGAAAAAACCAATTAAAATGGCTGTATTCAAAAAAATAACAATAATAACAATAGACAGCACAGACAGAAGAAATCTAGCTGTTAATTTCCATTTCATACTTGCTCCTCTTTCGGAACGACAAATTTATAGCCAAGCCCTTTTACAGTTGTAATATACATAGGTTTTGATGCATCGTTTTCAACCTTTTCACGCAGCCGTCGAATATGCACCATTACGGTATTGTCTGAGCCGAAAAAGTCCTCTCCCCATACACGCTCAAACAGAGTCTCTTTACTTAAGATTCGATTAGGATTGTTCATAAAGCAAGCCATCAAGCCAATCTCCTTCGCCGTTAGCTCCAATAAAACGTCGTCCTTATGTACCTCCGTTTCATCCTCATTTAGCAAGAATGGACCAACCTGAATTGGCTTCACGGAAGCTACTGTCGCTGCTTCCTGCGTTTGATAGCCAGCTCTGCGAAGCTGTGCCTTCACACGATAGGCAACCTCTTTAGGACTAAAAGGTTTCGTAATATAATCGTCTCCTCCGATAGCAAGTCCTAAAATTTTATCAATTTCCTCGTTTTTCGCTGACATGAAAAGTACTGGCACATGCGACACTTCTCGAATACGTCGGCATAAATCGTAGCCCTCGCCATCAGGAAGCATTATATCGAGAAGTATAATATTGGGTTGTGTTTGTTGAAAGCTCGTCCATGCTTCTTGAATGGAGCCAGCTGTATGAATTTGCTTATAACCTTCTTTTTGTAAGCTGACTTTTAGAAGGTTTGCTAAATCTGCCTCATCATCCACTACTAGAATAGTTGGTTCTTGCATTGTTCACACGTCCTTTCTTCTTTATTATTGTAAATCGTCATTGGCATTTTTAGAATATTGTATAGCTAATAAGTTTAGCAGTAGCGCGATAAACAATTCCTATTATCTCAAAAAAGATTCTTCGTTATAATATGGAGTTGATTTTCATTCCGATTGGGCGCTTTCTTGGAGGCGGTGGATGGGCTACTGGGGCCAACAAGTGTTTTTAGCCTTTGTTCCTCTAATACATATTTCATCCCTGAGTTTAGTGATGAGCTCAAAAAAACTAAACGAGAAAAGCGTTTGACTAACTCACCAAGATATAATCATGGTTGATAAATTACTTATGAAGAGGCCTCCTTAGCTTGAAATCGCCCACTGATAAAGTTTTTTCACTACACGTGCCTCATTATAAATGAAGTTTGCTTAAAAAAGGAACTGAGACATTACTTAAATTTAAAAATATAGAGACGATCAGTTACCTATAAAATTTTGAAAAGTCTAAAGTTAAGGTATCAAAAATGATAGGCGGAATGATTTATGAATTTATCTCAGATGTAAATGTCAAAATAACAGTGTACAGATGGACATAAGCCGCGTTTGTATAGCCGCTCTCATTATCGTATTTTTTGTGATAAATAATCTACGAGAAACACGGAAGTATCCTTTGGTTTGATGAGGAATAAATTTAGGAAAAAGTTGCGCTTTCGATGCAGAAAAAGTCCGTCAAACGGGGCGATTTTTTTGTAACTATTTTGGTGGTCGCTCGTCTACTGTTTTGAGAATGCTTTTTCACAATTGTATTGGTGAATGATGCATAGCTTTCTTTAGTTGTGCGCGAAATTAGCGCTCACTTTGATTAGCGCGGGCAATGAGCTATTTGTGACAATACGAATGGGCTACCAACTTATGAGTGATTGTCCAATGAGCTCTTTTGCCATTTTAAACCGCAAACTTAATCGTATAAGCCATCTATGGGGTAATGGCCCTTTATAGATGGCTTTTTTATGTTGCTTAGCTGGAGTTGTCGATCTTGCACGAATACTTTTGTTGTAATTTCTTTTATGCATATCACGATTTCTTTAGCATATGTTGGATAAGATTTGTTATATTGAAGAAAGAGTATTCAATTTGCTAGGGCATAATTCCGAGACGTCCGCCGGAGGCTTTAACTTCTTTCAGCAACTTAAGCCACATTTATGGGCGGCTAGCTGACGTTTTACTTTTGCTACTAAGACATCTGCTGCAAGAAGTTAAAAAATTGAGGCAAGTATTTTACATGATAGGGGAAGATCTTTGTTGGTGGAATTTGATGGGGGGCTCCAGTTGCATGCTGTTGGATTGTGATGAGCAGTTATTCATGACATATAAACAAAGCGGTGAAAAGGGTGCTGAAAAATTACTTTCAAAATGGTTAGAGGCAGAGATTGATTCACCAGCAGACCCGAAAATTCTAGGTACTGCACTTTCACCGAGTTTATTTTTAGTGAATGAGGAAACAGCGATGAATATTGCGTTTTCTACTGCACGAAAATATTGGGGTCGTGTAACGACAGATATGCAAACTTTTTTTAATAAGCAAGGTTTGGATACTAAATTTGTCAATGAACGTCTCAATGCTTTTTTTTATACGCAAAAAGGCAAGGAGACTTTTTTTGAGCAGCTTTTTGCACAACATACCATGGACTTGGAGCGATTAATCTGGCTAATTGTCGGGAAGCGAATGCAAATTACAATGCCAGTGAACGAACTACAAACTATATTTTTATATAAATTTGAAAATGAATATTTTGTGCATATGATTTATAAAGAAGAAGCCCGATTTTGGCATTGGCTTTTCATGAAAAAAGTTTATTCACTGTTTATCCACAAACCATTAGAACAATTCACATTTATTCATGAAATGATGGGTCATATTGAGCACGCCACAAGAAAAACTTGTGCATATGTGGATAACTTTGTGAATAATTATAGTGAAACTCTGGGTAAGTGTATAACTTATGTGGATAACCATAATTCTACTTGCTTGGCTAAAAAACAGTTACATCTTTACCAAATTGTAACGCACTATCGTTTATCGGAAGGGGATTATCGATGTGTTAAAGCGCTGATTACTTCCTTTGAAGCGAATTGGCGTTATTCCATGTATGCATTGACAGAGAAAGAAAAAGTTCTGATTGCCTATCTTCTGTTTCATATAGCACATCAGGAGCAGAATCCGGAAACGGTTATTCACTACGGTGAGTATTTATTAGAAGATGAACGCCTTAATAATTACGCGATAGAGATTTTGTTGGAATATAAGGACTTATTGCCGAATCGTAAGCCAACACCTCCTGCCATTGTTAAAAATTATGAACTCAATTTTTTAGAAAACTTGTATGCAGTATTGCTTGAGCATTATGTAAGAATGGGGCGTTATCAAGAGGGGCTCCTGCTTTTAAAAGAACATGTGCTAGCATCCAATAAAAAAATACATGCCTCTTTAGTACAGAGTAACTATAGTAATGAGCAATTTATTGCGATAGAAGCATCAGTTCAGCAGGATATTGCTCTCCATGTGAATAATTCATTACAGCATATCGGCTTGTCTGTGGAAGAATGGCGTCGACATTATCGTCAGCTAGAAACGCCTTGCTATTTGGTAGCCCAGAGCGCATCCTCGCATATGCTCAATATAGTAAAAGTTTTATTTGTAACAGAGCAGTATGAGCTGTTTGAAAAATTAATGGAAATTTATAAAAAATATTTACTCATTGATGACCATTTTGAAAAGCTACGAGTCTTTATAAGTGCATATGTTTAACGTATTTCAGCGGGTGTACAAACATGCCGCTACGCTTTCGGTACAAAATAGAGGAACTCAGGCTAAGAACTTCACATCCTATGAAAACGCCCGAGTGACCAACATCGTGCTGTTGCTACCGCTTTGCTTTCGCGCAGACAAAAACGTTGCTGCCGCTACGTTAGCACAAAGCACAAAGCCGATTCCGGACACAATTATGCCGAGGCATAATGAAATACAAAAAAGTGTCTAATGTGTTTTAATTGCAGCATTAGACACTTTTTTATTTTGTGTAGTTGGCCTATATTATTCTAAAACCCCTTTGTCCTTTAAGTCTGCAATTTGCTCGATACTATAGCCGAGGGAAAATAATACTTCTTCATTATGCTCTCCAAGCTTAGCACCGACATGCTTGTACTGCGGTTTAACACTGTCAAACTTAAAAGCCGATGCAATTTGTTTTTGCGTAGTACCGTTGCTTTTGGGAATATCAACAATCATGTCACGAGCCCTAAGCTGAGGATGTTCACATGCTTCTGAGAACGTTAATACTGGTTCGACACATCCCTCGAAATCCTCATTAAACACTTTAAGCCATTCTTCGTAGGTCTTCGATAAGAAGGCATCGTGGACAGCCTCTTTAAAACGAATTTGTGTGTAGTATGAATCATTAAAAGTATTATCAATGAGCTCAGGAATATCAAGCGCTTCACAGAGTAATCTGCGGAATTGAGGCTCAAGACTTCCTACCGAGAAAAATCGGCCATCCTTTGTTTTGTAAAAGTCATAGTAGCTACCCCCATTTAAAATTTCCTGCTCGGGCTGGGGCTCACGACCACCGCCGATATAAGCAGACCCATACATAGCATTGAGTGAAAATACGGCATCGGTTATGCTTATATCAATATATTGTCCTTCACCTGTTTTTTCACGATGTAAAGCAGCTGCGAGTACTCCAATTGCTGCATGCATCGTGCCCCCGGCAATATCAGCTAGCTGAATACCCATGGAGACAGGTTTTTTATCTTTATGACGGGAATAATCAAGTATGCCAGCTAATGATAAATAGTTATTGTCATGTCCAGGCCGATTGCTATATGGTCCAGTTTGTCCATAGCCTGTAATAGCGCAATAAATAACCTTAGGATTTACTTCTTTTAGTGCTTCATAGCCCATGCCAAGTCGTTGCATGACACCAGGTCGAAATCCTTCGATAATGATGTCGTACTCTTTCACGAGTGACTTAACAATTTCTATAGCCTCAGGCGATTTTAAATTTAATGTTAATGACTTTTTAGAACGATTTAAATGTTGATGAATATACGCCTCATGATCATCGTCGTAAGGAGGCATAATACGTGTTAAATCTACGCGCTTTGATGATTCAACGTGAATAACCTCGGCGCCTAGATCAGCAAATATCATTGTCGCCATTGGTCCCGGTAGTAATGCAGAAAAATCGAGAATTTTTAACCCCTTTAAAATACCCAAATCTCCCAACCCCTTTTTGTGTAGGCTACATTGTATTCAAGAATGCATTGCAGCGCTTTTCTCCTAATCCCCATTTTGTGAAAAGCATGCATCACTCTGTATTAATACAGAATGATGATAAATTATCAGTATTATAACAAAAAATTTGATGGCTTGACTATGTTAAATTTTATTATAAAATATTTAGTCTAAAAATTATATGTCAGAATAATGGAGAGATAAAAAACACTCAGAATATACGAGAGTTGCCATAACGTCGGGGTGATTTTCGTGATCGGGTGCTTACCTGGGGAAATCCGATGGGCCGCTTCGTTAGCACGCCGATTAACTTATATAATGGCCCTGATAATTTCCGATTTAAAAAGGTTGTCCAGTGATAAATTTTATAACAAAAGTAACAGCATACAAGAAAGCTCCTACTAAAAATAAACCAGCAAAAAAATAGCCAACAAGTATTAAATTATCTTTTATTGCCCCTAACAAATCATTTGGAAATCGTCCCATAGGTTTCACTCCATTCACTATTAAGAATAAATTAATTTCACATAGATACTCCACGTTAATGATTAGTGAATAACCTTAAACTTTTTAAAAGCTGAAGTATTAATCAATCAATTAGAGCCCAAATCACCTTAATGATACTGTATTTACGTTATTGATTACAACAGAAAATCATAAATATGTTAAATATGTATATATTTACCTCATTTATATTTTCTTCATAAATGTTAGGATAAAAATATCTTGGGATAGAAAATGATTGTACAAAAAATGTATAGTGTTGGCTTCGATTTTTCACATAGACTTTATGGCACTTTCAAAGCAAATGCTGGAGGTAAACAATGTAACTGCCAAGGTTGAACAAACTGGATGGGCATACAATAAGACATATTAGATGCAAGTGTTAAAGAGGTAGTTTCAACAGGGAATTTTGCTGCTTTTTATCTAGGTAAACAATATGTGGTTTATTTAGATGTAAAGGTATTTGGATCAGGTAATTATACAGTTACCAGAGCAAATTTTTTGGGTATTTGTTTGGAATATTAGTTCATTCTCAAATTGTATCCATTATTTTGTCACCAATTCACGATAATGTGCCTCTTGATAATTTAGTTTTGCTTCACTTATTTTGTGTTGTGCGATTAATTCCATGTTATAATAGATGCATACTTATTCTCATGACGTAACTTCAGCTCAACCTGTTTCCCACTTTTGGGGTTTATACTATAATAATAATGAGAATTTTTATAACACATAAATTTTTCTGATATAAAGTAAGAATAAGGCAGTAATGAAGAGATAAACCAATTCATTACTGCCTTTTCTAATTAAATATTCAATTATTAAGATTTAAAATTTTACCATGTATTATCTACAAATTTAAAACCATTGTGTTTTACAAAGGACTCTTCAATGAAGAAATAAGGTTCAATAAGACCTTTAACAGGCGCCCGTACATTAACGTATTTAGCTACTATGTTGTTTTTAATATGGAAGTTGTAGAAGGTAATAAGTTAATGCAGAGAGCTTCTGAAAAAATTAAAAATGGGTATTGAGAAAAGGGAATATATAAGTTGGAATTTAAAAAAAAGGAGATTTTTATGAAGAAAACGTTGAAAAAAACAGTAATTGTTTTATTAATTTTATTTGTTTTAGTAGGTGGTGTATTTTCATATATAAGTTTTAAAAAAAATAGTCTAGAAAATGCCGTAATTGAATACTTGGTAAAAGAAAAGAATATCGATAGAGATGATATTGTTTTTAGTGAACCGTTTTTTTCTAACTTAAAAGGTAGTAAATGTTTTATGGTTGGTATAAAACTAAAAAATGACAATAAAACTTATGTTTATTATAAAGAAGATGGAGAAATTATTTTAGAATCATACGTTGAAAATGGGATAGAACACGTTGAATAATATATTTTAATTTCACTTAGTTTTGTAATTACTATTTTTTAAGTCTTTCCTTTATGTATTAGATTAATAGATGTATAATTACGATTAACAAATAAGACAAGTAAATAGCTCTAGATACGTGCAACAGACGTAAGTCCGTTTTATTTAAATTTATGTCGTAATTATAACATGATATGACTGTATTTAAAACAATTTAGTAAAAATATTATGGCTCTTCACCAAAACATGTGCTTGACTAAGAGCCGTATTCAATCCATTCTGCATGGCACTCGAGTAAAATCGTTTCCTTATAGTGTTGCGGGTTACGCGTGAAAAAGTGACGACGTTGTAGGGCTTTAATGAGGTTATTTTTTCCTTCAACTGCCGCATTGGTGAAACGTAATTGATGGTAATTACAGATTTCATCTTGCCAATTATGCATGGTTTGTAAATAGTCTTGCACTTTAGGATGAAGAATTTCTTGACCTTGCGAAAGCCAGTATTGAAAGCTTTTTTTCGCTTGTTTATACGATGAACTACAATCGTATCAGTCGATAAAAGCCTCTTTCCAATCGTAAACTTGTCGTAAAACAGTGTCATATTGTAGAAGCCGTTTTAAAATCATACGTTCTTCTATCGATAGCTGGTCATTTCGTTTCCCTAAAATTCGAAAATATTGTTTTAAATCCTTTTTCGCAAAGGGGTTCAGTCTCTTTTGAGCAGACTTTCGGACAGCTTGAAGTGCTTCTGTCACGTATCGATTCACATGATACCGATCGGCAATACGGATTGCTGCTGGAAACATCTTTTTAGCGAATGTATGATAAGCCTTTGCCAAATCTATGACGATGGCAATCGGTTTTAATGCGCAAAGTGTCACCTGTTCGCTGAAATATGCCTCTAATTCAAGGATGGTGCGTCCTGGAATAATAGCTAAAAATGTGCCATTTCGTAAGTCATGGGAAACCAGTATTGTAGGTATGCCCCTTGCGAATGGCGAAATCATCAAGTCCAAGCACGAGATTTTGACAATAAGATGCCTTGTGCTGACAGGCTTGTTGAACACGTGAAGCTTCTTTCTTTTTCCAAGCGTTCCCGATACGAGCTACCGTTGTCGCAGGAGTTCCTGTTACACGCGCTGTATGTGTGATGGTTGCACCAATTGCTTGTTTTGGCAAAGTCGCTTTAAATGCCTTTGTATAGCGTTTTTTAGGTGCTACAAATGCATAATGCCAGACGAAAGAAGCTGCACATTCTTTACAAGAAAGACGAATAGCGGGCAACTTTACATAAACTTGATATCCAAAAGCATCAAGGTGACGGACTGTATGTCTATAACTAATCCCTCGGCGAATCGTTTGATTGGATTTGCAAACGAGACATGATTGTTTCGATTCGATTGGCATCACATCGATGAAAATCTGTTGGTCTATTTTTTCGGTTGCAATAATTTTTAATTGTGGTAAATCCCATAAATCCTTGATAGAATGAGCGTGCATCTGTATACCCCGCTATGTTGTTTGGTGGTACTCTCAACTTTAGCGCATACAGGTGTTTTTTGTATTTATTTTTAAGCAAGAACAGATTTTGGCGTTGAGCCAATATTATTATGTAATATTTTTAAACGTCTGTTGTTCTTCCTTGCTGTTTAATCAAGGAGGAATTTTTTTATGGAGGCATTGGAATACTTAAAAGAGCTACACCAAGACAGACCAACGCTAAAAGAAGTTAAAAAGGGTGTCATTGATGGTTCAGATAGATATGTATATGTTGGACCTTATCTTGTAGGAATCTCTTATTCGATCAGTTGGTAGCTGGAGTAAGGGATTCCTTTCTTTTTGCCATTCTAAAATCGGAATTTTATTCGTCCCTTGATGAATTTCATGGTTAATACGATTACATAGTTTTTCAATATAGGCTTGTAATTCAACTATAGTAAACTGCCCTTGATAGGCATGGATTTCATCTAGTAATTTCATCGTTGTTTCTACCTTTCTTTTTGTTCGAGGACGACCTGCTACACAAGGCTTCACCTTAAACCCAAAACCCTTCGCAAATTGCGCAACCCACAAAATGTTCTGCTCGTGCTTCATCGGTTAAGAAAGAAAATAGAACAGCCTGCGATTTGGAAATACTCATATAAAAGAATCTCATACGAGAATAGCTTAGCATTAACACAGCTACATTAATCTCCACCTGTTCACCATCACTTGTTTCATAAAGAATACCACTATGCAAAGAAGATAAGCGTTCATGTTCCTCAAAGTAAGCCTTAAATTCTGGCGTGTTGGCAATATAGGTACGGAATGTAGACTGTCCATACTCTAAACCAAGGTTGTCTTTAAATACTGCCAAAGATTACGTCGATAATAAAATACCTGCTTAGAATCCATAAGAGGCTGGCAATAATCAGATAAAACTCATCAATTTTAGATGGCTTATTCCGCTTTGTTTTTGGTATAAAACCATTTAGATATTTATCGATTGTTCGTCGGTCTACGCCCATCTCCCTCGCTAATTTACTTTTATTAATCTTCATGTTTAAATGCTCCATTACTTGTTTAAAATTGGCTAAATCTGAAATACTATTTATTTTAAATTTTGTCTCGATCTCTAGTAGAATATTCATACTAACACCTCAGTATTAGTTTGAAATGAAAGAGCATTTTTGTATATCTTTATTCAAGCAGGAATGTACATATTTAAATTAGCATTTATATTTTCATAAATACTTTTCTCTCAATAGGGGATATTTTCTTAATAAGGAATTCTTTTATGCTTTAATAGAACCATAGAGAAAATTATAAACTAGGGGCAAAAGATAGAAAATGAAACCAAAACAGATAAAGTTAAAGCATTTAATCATGGGAGTTGCGATAGCTGCTTTTATCTTAACAGGCATTGGTAGCGTTTGGAGTGGTTACCGAATGAATGTTGCCTCGATTAAAGAGAATACGCTTGAAACGAATCGAGTATATGCACAAAAATTAGCAACAACCGCAAGTTCCTACCTTGAAGAATCTTTTCAGATTTTAGGGTATAGCGCCAGTACGATTAAGACGAAAATGCATGATAGCAATGCATTGATTCAGGAAACCGAGCGTTTGAAAAAGCAAAATAACATGTTTAACTCTGTTCTTATCACAAATGAAAAAGGTCTTGTATTATCTATTTCACCACCATCAGTAGAAGGTGAAGAATTAACATCAGTTGGTGCAAAAGAGGCGCTATTTAAAAGGGAACCTCTTGTCTCAAAGCCTTATAAGGGAATTACAGGGCGTCTTCTTATTTTTATATCGTACCCTATATTCTCAGAGACAAATGAATATTTAGGAATGGTAGCTGGGACAATTTATTTAAAGGAACGAAATATTTTTAATGAATTACTTGGAGAGCATTATTATCATGATGGTTCATATGTGTATGTAGTGGATTCAGATGGGCGCGTGATCTATCATCAAGACCAAAGTCTCGTTGATAATATTGCTATTGATAATAAAGTTGTCCAAGTAGTGGTTTCTGGAAAAAGTGGAGCTCAGCAAGTAATGAATACTAGAGGAGTAGAAATGCTTGCTGGTTATAGCACCGTACCTTTAACAGGCTGGGGAGTAGTTGCTCAAAGACCGTTAAATGTAGCATTAGCTCCTTCATTTAATAGGGTACAGGATGTAGCTATAAAATCCTTTCCGCTTATGCTAATTTCAATTTTCGTTGTCCTTTGGATGGCAGCGCGTATTGCCAATCCATTACAGCAATTAGCAACTCTAACAGAGGAAAGTATGGAATCGAAAAATGTAGAAGGCTTGAAATCTGTACGTAGTTGGTATTTTGAAGCGCATTATCTTAAAAGTGCTCTCATTCGAAGTTTAACATTTCTACAGGGCCAGGTGTCCTATTTTAAAGATCAATCTACAACAGATCCGTTAACAGGTGTAACTAATCGTCGCACAATGGATGCAGTGCTAGCTGAGTGGCTTGAGAACGATTTGCCACATGCCCTAATTTTAGTGGATTTAGATCATTTTAAAAGTGTTAATGATACGTATGGTCATGCAGTAGGTGATAAGGTGCTACAATTTTTAGCTCAAAATATGAAAGCAGTCACTAGTGAGGGAGATGTTTGCTGTCGCTACGGTGGTGAGGAATTTGTGATGTTATTGCCAACTACTACTGCTGAGGAAGCGGCACAGGTGGCCGAGCAGCTACGCGATATTTTGACACGTACTATAAGTCCTTGTGGTCGCCCAGTTACATTATCAGCGGGTGTTGCAGTGTATCCCCAAATGGCTGACACGACAGTCAAGTTAATTGAAGCAGCGGATGGTGCGCTGTATCTAGCAAAACAAGCTGGACGGAATCGCGTCATAGTAGCAGAACAAAAAAGTAAATAAAAAAATGTATTGAAATAGGCATACATTCTTAATTTTTGGGGTACATGATTAATGCAACGATCATTTGGGCAAGCTACTTTTAAGTCATCCCTATATGGCTTGAAAATCCTGTTCAAATGATAGGTAAACTCGGGACACATCTCACGATCGACTTGACAATATGTAAGGTTATCCCCCTTTCCCTTATGACATCGCAAGTACGACTAGATGTATGCCTATATATCGTTAAAGCCAAGTAAGCACCGATGCTCCTTGGCTTTTTTTATGTGAAAGTCAGGGAAAAGGAATTTTGGATAAAGATAAGCGATTGGTTAGCAGAGCAGTTTGGAATATTGCTAATTTTTGTTAACGATTTTCTCCCAGTATTTTAGAATTATCTATGAAGGTTCGCTATCTACCTGACGATATAAAGGGTATGATAAAAATGATTATTTTGAACGTATCAAATACATAGATGAAAGGAAGAGTAGCATGGATAAAACAAAAGTCCAAAAAGTGAATAAAGCACTTATAGCAACTGTTTTTGCTACTAGTGGGATTGCTGTTGTAGTGCCACCACCACAAAAGGCAGCCGCTACGGCTAATTCACCATTCACGGATATTAACCAATATTCAAGCCATTACGACAATATTTTAAAATTATACGCACAAGGTGCGATTAGTGGGTATGCAGATAAAACCTTTCGACCAAATCAAAATGTAACACGTGGTCAAGCAGCAAAAATGCTGGCAACTGTTTTAAACTTAGATTTAAAAAATGTACAAGACCCATATTTTAAAGATGTCCCAAAAAGTAGTGAATACTACAAGTATATAGCTGCATTACAAAATGCAGGAATCATGTCTGGGTATTCAAACGGAACATTTATGCCTTATGAAGTAATTACACGTGGGCAATTAGCGAAAATTTTAGTGCTTGGTTTTAAATTTGAGGTAGCATCTAATTACAACCATAGTTTCAAAGATGTAACTAGCCAAACAAGCAACGCCATCTATATTCAAACTTTAGTAGATTTAAAGATTACAGAAGGAACAACACCTGTCACTTTCTCACCATATAATGCGGTAACACGTGGACAAATTGCATCCTTTATTGTGCGTTCACAAGAGAACAAGGGCAATGCCACATCTTTCAAAATTACAGATGTTGAAGATGAACATGTCTACATAAATGGTGAGCCTTACACAGTACCTAAAAGTTTCTCGCATATTTTTAACGAAGATAACGCACTAGTATTAAAAGGCGCGCTTATTGAAGGGAATCTTTCAGGCAAAACTATTCACTCAGTTTCGAAGCTAACATTGAATGCAAGCGGGACAAGCTCAAGATTTCTAGAGTTTGATGGCAATCATGGGTCCTTTAGTGCGACAATCGTTGTCAATGGGAACTATATTGAATTTTCAAATGTTACATTGACTGGCACAATGCTTGTCAACGAAACGGTACGCCCCCCTTTACAATTAGGCGTTTCTAACTATAAGCCATTATCGCTTGGTCGTATAGCAAGCATCAATACTGCATTTATCAACTGGTCTAATCCAGATAATCCAAATGATGAAGGCTCAGCCAATAACGGTCCGACAACAGATCTTCAAAATTGGACAGATCAGAATTCCGACAAAAATTCTGATAAAAACAACTCATTTGAGAACTGGTCTAAAGATAAAGTGACGATGGAAAATGTTGAAAAACATATAGAATTTTATAACAGCACTTTATCACGCTTAGTTGTCTCTCAAAGCGGTACAAAAATTGAAACAAATATGAAGCTACCACGTGTAGACATCATCGGGAATGTCCGTGAATTTGAGATTCAAGGAAATATTGGTACACTGAACCTTGATACAGAAACGAAGCTGACAATTTACGGAGATGGCAATATCGATTGGATTAACTACAATAGCTATACAGATTTAGAGCTGTATATAGACGGTCGTGTAGGAACTTTATATGTTGATAATGTATATGGCTGGATTGATCTTGGAGAGTACACGTATGTTGACAAAGTTATTATGCCGAAGGACGAGTCACCGAATAATATCTTTGACGACTTCCTAGAGGATAAAGATAAAATCGGTATTATTACAGATCCAGACGGTAATGTAGTCGATAAAGACGATATTGATAAACAAAAACCAACAGATAAAACAAAACCTTTAATCGACATAACGAATGTAACAGTTTTAAATGGTAGCGATGTTCAGGTAGACTTCACTTCAGATAAAGTTGGAACTTACTACTATATTGTACGTGAAAAAGATGCCGATGCACCAACGAAAAAAGAAATGGTAAATCGTATTTCTACTGAAAATGTAGCAAGTGGAACAGGCGCAGCAGTGGATGGTAAAAACACGATTAAAATCACTAAATTAGGTGAGAAAAAAGAATATGTCGTTTATGTGATGGTTGTTGATGGAGCGAACAATGTTTCAGATATTAAATCGCAATCATTCCAAATGAAAGATGCCTCACCGCCAGTCGTAAAATCACTTACAGTAACTCCTCTACCTGGCGGAAAGCGTGCAGAGTTTAAATTTACAGCGAGTGAACCAGGAGACTATTACTACTACGTACGTAAAAAGACGAGTGCAGCTGATCCAACAACTGCAGATATTGTTGCTAAACCAACAGGTAAGGGTAAGGCAGTTGCAGGGGCACTTGCAATTACTGAAATGCTAACAGACCTTGAGGCTGAAACAGAGTATCAACTTTATGTCGTGATGAAGGATGATTCAGGTAATTATTCGATAGACCCGGCTGTTTCGAAAGACTTTAAAACAGGTGCACTTGATAATATCCCACCATATATTGTCGGTGGTGAATTATTGTTACTTGATGAAATAAAAAATGAATTTTATTTAACAGTGAGCGAGGATTTAGATCCTGTTTCCGCTGAACAAGTGGAAAACTATGAACTTACAGGTACAGGGATCATCAACCAAGGCTTACAAAAACCAATTCGTCCAGAAAAAGTTGTTTATAATAAGTCACAAAAAAGATTAATTTTCACGATTCCTTCGTTAACTGGCTTTGTTAATGGAGATAACTTAGTTGTCACTATCTCTTCAAAAGTAAAAGACTTAGCTGATAATGAATTTGAGAACATTACTAATATCCCGCCTAATAGTGTCCCAAGAAATACGGCTGAATATATTCATAAAGATGATGAGTGGCCTTACTTAACGATTATAGGAGAGCCAGAGATTAATGCGGCAAAAGATCAGACACTTATTGAATTCAATGCATCAAAAGCAGGTACGTATCATTATTTAATTATGGAGTCCGACTTAACGCTAACACGTGATGATCGCCTCCGCTTAGTTGAAGCCGTTCAATTGAATTCGAAAACTTTTAAGGTTGGAACAGAGGATATTGCCATTGTCGGAAGTGGCGGTAATAAACCAGCGCAATTAGGAAAACAAAAGGTTACAATTCCTTTACCAATTACAGGATTGGACCCATTTAAAAGCTATTCGATTTATATGGTGTTACGAGATCGCTCAGGAAATATATCTGACATTCAAGTAAAACATGTTATTGATGACCAAACACCACCGAAAATTGAAAATACATCGATAAAAATAGCTGAGGGTGACACGAAGGCTACATTTAAATTTATGTCAGACGAAGATGGGACCTATCATTATATCCTTAGAAAAGCCGATGATACAACCATCCCAGTTCCAACTAGTGCAGAAGAGATTATCGCTAGAGGAACAGCTAGCAATATGCGAAAAGATACAAATGAAATTAACCTTTCACTATCACCTCACCAAGAATACGAACTTTATGTTGCTGTAAAGGATCGCTATAATAACGCAACAATGCTACAGATGGGTACAGAATCAAAGGTTTACACATTTGATGAAAAACAAAATAAACCAATAACCCTAACCCCTGGTGGAAATGGCGCAGGTGTTATGGCATACAAATTCTTCTCAGATGGCACACCACCAAAGGTAGAAGATCCAATCTTTAAACGTATTGATGGTAAAACATTCGAAGTAACATTTTCAGAGGCTGTTGATTTAACGAATGCAGATTTTAAATTACTAGATCCAGCAACAAATACAGCTATTTCCCCATCCTATGCTTCATGGGAGTGGGAGGATACAGCAGGTAAACAGGATTGGGAACCTCGTAAACTAATTCTTAAATTTGCTAATGAAGTAAATCAAAGCTTTGATATTACTGTAAATGCTACAGTCAATGATAAAGGTGGCTGGACGTTTAGTAAACCAACAGCTTCATACATCTACAGAACACTTACAACAAATATTGAAAGTGCGAAATTACTACCACCTATTTCAACGGATAGAGGTAAAAATATTTTAGCAACATTTGACTTTATCTTTGCTGATCCATCTGTTCAACCGGGAGAAGAGGCGAAATTCTACTATAAAGCGTACAGTAAAACATATTCGCAGACAGTGATTGATGCAATTAAGCCAATAGAGGTAGTTCAACCAGATACACCTGGCGCACTAACAAGCTTAAGTAGTGGTAATGGTAAAACAGAACTCTCAAAAGGACGTACTGAGCAACCTATTACACATCCAACAGTATCGTTTATTGAAGGGGATTATATCGTGATTGTCATTGTAGACAAATACGGTAACATGTATAAAGTTCAGGACAAGATAACAAAATAAAGAATAGTAATCAAGAAGAAACTTTCAACATCTTTAGTTGATGAGTTTCTTCTTTTTTATTTAGTTGAGTAAGATTAAAAGCGTTCCATTTGCACCCCACCATTTCACAGCAGTCTATATTTGTTAAAACGCTAATGTTAGAGAATAAAAAAGAGGTGTGCCCATTGAATTTTTGAAACAAGGTTTTGAAAAACGATAGTAGAGCAAAAAAAATCATAACCCTCCGCAAAGAATAAAAATGGCAGAGTGTTATGATTTTTTACTGAATATTATTAGTGGATTAATGTCTAACAATTTGGAATGAACCAGATGTATTTGTTTGAATGAAATGACGATTTCCTTCTACTGTGTAATTAGCTGGCTCTTGTTCGCCAAAGTCATAGGTACGAACAATGGAGGCATTCGGTGATAAATTACTAATAATGATTTCCATATCTGCCTCAAATTCAACTCGTTTTTTATTTAATGTTGCTTGGAATGTGATGCGATTCACATTTCGTGTAATTTGAATTTCCATCACACCAGTATCCTCATTAAGAAGGGTTCCTAGTGGTGGAATAATGACAGTCATATTGGATTTTGTTGTTAAAACGAAGCGCTCTGTACTATTTTCCAAGTCGGTAACGTTTATTTTTGCTGTATACGTACTTTTGTTTCTAGTCATAGCTGTGATTTTACCAGGTACGGCTGCCGTATCCGATAAGATTGGCGTTTTTGTCCCGTTCCCTTTAGTCGGTAGATCATATTTTCCATTTACAAAGTCTACTAAAGTCCAGACATTTGGTACAAGCTTCTGTTGCACAGGAGTTAAAGCTTCAAAGGCTGTTTTCACTGCCTGCACATGTTGAGCAGTGGACGTTTTAGGCGATAAAGCTGCAATAGCGTTTTCCACTTCCTTAGCCGCTACCTTATCCTTTTCAACAAGCTGTTCAGCATCTAACAACATCTTTTCGATACCAGCAGGTAATGAAACGTTTGTATGTCTGTGTAGTGCATTAAGCTCAGCTCTAGCATCAGCTACATCTTGATGGAAGTTAATGCGAGAAGAGTTTAATAATTGGATTTTATTGACCACTTTATCGATAGATATATTTGGCGAGATATAGGATGTTAGTATTTTTTGTGATTCCGCACTTATAAAGGTCTTTTGCGCTGCATTTAACGTATTGTACCAATCTTTCGTTTCCATAACATTTTGGTAGTAATTAGTGGAAGTAGGCTCCACTGAAGCTAGTTTCTCTTCAATTTGATC
Source organism: Lysinibacillus sp. (assembly GCA_032053185.1). Classification (GTDB taxonomy): domain Bacteria; phylum Bacillota; class Bacilli; order Bacillales_A; family Planococcaceae; genus Lysinibacillus. The sequence goes on along the minus strand of DAMBVB010000025.1, from coordinate 20,288 downwards.
AGCAAGCTTACGATACGCTACTTTCGTCATTTTATGATTTGACAGCGTTGAGTAATTCGTGACGTACTGTTGTTCCGTTACGGTTAACTTTTCGTATGCTTGGCTGGCTGTCTCTAAAGTTGCTTGGAATGAAGCAGTTGTATCATTAATGTTGGAAATAAGTCGAACAACATTCGCAACATTAGAGTTGTAGGAATAAGTATTATCGTATATGGTAGCAGTTTTTACCTGTCCTGTAATATCAGCAGCCGATGCTGAGGGTACAGTATAGATTAGTGAAGGGACTGCAACTAGGGCAAGTAAGGTTAGCTTTCTTTTGTTTTTCATAATTCGAGAAACCTCCTATTTGGTGTTGAATAAGTGTGATGGATAAATCATAGGATTTTTATCCTAGATAAAACTTTTGATTGCCTCGAGAATATCCTAATATATGTTGATAAACCAATTTTATCATATCTTAGGATTCTTTTATGTAAATTTTGCGTGAATAGGTAGATAGTTTGTGCGTGTTTTTTAACATTTTATGTCTTATGGCTTTTTTAATAGTGACGGATAGAAACAGACGGTTAGAATCCTCATACAAAGGAAGGACTGGAGAAAAAAATGAGTATAATTTCACCAAGTAGATGTTTCGAGTTGAGATTTAATTTTATATGAGCTGAAAAGGACTCGGTAGTATGTCGAGTCCTTTCAAATTTTTATCGTTGTTTCCCTGGATGTTGGACAACTTTATAGATGTTGATGGCCTTGTTTAAACTGTTAATAGCATCTGTCACGTCGTACGAAGAAGCATAGGTGTTATTGACAACAGATTGAGCGTGTTGAACTTCTTTTTCTAGATCGCGTTTTTCTCTTTCTGTTGTCCACAGTTCATAATAGGGGATATCAGTTCCATCTCCATTCACAGAAACCTTCACATACTGAACAGAATTAATGAGGGATGTTAGCCAAGTTTTATCAACGTAATGCCCATAATTCACACCGGATTTATAATTACCTCTATATGTTGAAATGGCACTGTATAAATAATTATAGGCAGACGAAATATCTGACTGAGACGATGAGCTATTATTTGCCACACTTTGTGCGTATGAAACAGCAGAAACTAGAGCATCTTTTTCACCTTGAGTCGTCCAAATTACGTTGGAGGATAATTCTGATCCATTCACAGAAACGGTTACATACTGAACAGAGTTAATAAGTGATAAAAGGGCAGATCGATCGACATTGTATTGATAAGTACCATATTTTTGCGCGTTCTTATAAACTGTGATAGCGTAGTTTAAATTGCTAATAGCATTTGTGATATCAGACTGGGTTGCATAGATATTGTTTACAACAGACTGAGCAGATGAAACGGCAGAGGTTAGAGCATCCTTTTCACTTTGAGTCGTCCAAGGTACATAAGATGCTACATCATTACCATTGTTCCAAGAAACCGTTACATACTGAACAGAATAGATAATCGATTGAAGTGTAGACTTATCACCATAAGCATATTTTGTTCCGTTTTTTTGCACAGCTTGATAAACTGTTAAGGCAATTCTGTACTGTGTAATTGCGTTGTTTACTTGTTCCTGAGAGGCGTTTGGATTATTGGCTACTGCTCTTGCACTGTTGACGGCAGATTCGAATGCTGTACGTTGAGCTTGTGTCGTCCACTTTTCAGTTGTTAAAACGTCATTTCCATTAACAGATACTGCGACGTACGGAGGTATAGCTACTAAATTACTTAGTTCGGTTTTATTCACCACAGGTAATGTCACAGAGGCTTTTTTATCATCCACCTGCACCTTGTTAATTAGATGTCCTGAATCTAATGCCACCTTTGCGCCGTGCTTGACAATCACTTGCTCAATTTTACCTTCTCCGTAAAGGCTAAAATCTTTCTCAACATCGATTGTAAGCTTATTAACATTAGCTGTAACTTCAAATGCTGTAACTTTACCAACTACATCGATTTTTGAAATAGTTTTGTCAGAAGTCACATTTACTTTAGTACGCTCCAAGTTGATAATTGGAGATTTAATATCTTTTAGGGAAACATTTAACCACTTAATATTTCTAGTCAATAAAGGCTTAAAAGTAATGGTATCGCCAATAACAACGTTATCAATTGTAATTGCCTTCTTTACACGATTAGTTACAATAAGCTCATCTTTAATAGTTACATTTTGAACTTTTACATAATCTGCATTTACAGTTAGGCTTCCTTCAATTTGTGCGTCACCGCCATTAAAATATATCGCTTTATTGTTTGTGCCAGCTTTAGTTAATGTTAGTTCTGTAACGCTTGTAATTTCGCCGTTTTTTACCACAATTGTAGCTTGTGCATTCTTTAATGCAGTGCTATTCGCGGTTTTAAAAAAAGGCTTCAGCGACTGACTAATTTTAAATTGGCCATTGGATGTAAGTACTTTATCTTTAGTAATTTTGTTAATGGTAACTGTTTGCCCCTTTGTTTTGGCTGCAGCCACCTGCCCATCAATTTGAACTGGGTGGTGTAAAGATGAATGTTTTGAAGCGGCATTTGCAGGTGAAACAGGCAAAAGTAAGGTTGCTGTAATAGCGGTTGCCATAAAAGCTGATAACGCTTTATTCTTCAAGTTAATCACTCCGATCATAGTATTTTGTAGATACTATATCATATATTTTAATATTTTAGTATATAATGGGTATATTTTACTAAAAATGGGTTGGTAACTAGTCTTTTTTTGAGTTTGAATTTTGGGGAAACGTACATTTGAATTCTCTATAAATCGATAAAATTCTACTTAATTCACTAAATTTCTTATTGTGATGCGATTTTCCATCGATTATTATTAAGTAAAAAGTGGGGTGTTATGATGGGGAAATTTAGAAGCATTGCTTTAAAGCTATCCGCTCTGATTATAGGGTTATTTCTAGTGTTATTTATTATATATACGGTTATTATAGGGGTTATTTTGAAAGATCAAAGTGCTAATGGTGCAGAAAGTACAACATTGGAAACGGCGGAATATTCGGCAGCAAAGATGAGTGAACGCTTTAAAGAAGCAAACACGACTTTACTTACAACGAAACATATAGTTGAGGGGATGGAGAAGAAAGGCAAGCTTTCCGCAGAAGGCATAATAGATATGATGGAAACGAACTTAGTTAATAATGCAGATTTAGTTGGTGTAGGAGCTGTTTTTGAACAGAACTCCACAAATATAGAACCAACCATAAGTGCTACTTTAGTGGATTCAAAAAATCGCTTTATACCTTATTTAAGTAAGGATGGAAATGGAATAACAACGACTTCTCTTGAAGGCATCGAAGACAAGAGTGTTTCCGAATGGTATTGGATACCGAAAGAAGAAGGAAGATCCGTTCTAACGGAACCATATGATTATACTATAAATGGACAAACAGTACGAATGACGACGATTGCTGTTCCATTAGTTGATGCTTCGGGGGCAATTTTTGGCACATTGACGGCTGATATAGCTATCGATTACTTAAAGGGAATGACAGAGTCCGTAAAGCCAGATGGAGGCTATGCAGCTATTATTACTAATAATGGAGTTTTAACTGCAAATAGCTTTGGTGCATCATTAGATGGGTTAAATATGCAGGATAATTTGGACTGGACAAGCATTAAACAAACAATGGATAATGGTGAGCTAAAAAGTATGTATTTGAGTTCCGACGTGCTTAAGGAAAATTCATTTAACGTTTTTGCTCCGATGAATTTAGCTGGCATTGATGAAACATGGACTGTACAATTAGTGCTACCAAAATCCAAAATATTAGAAACCTATAATCATGTGCTTGTTTTTACCGTCATAGCATCAATTATTATAGTCGTTTTAATGACCGTCGCTAGTGCATTGTTTATCTATAAATTACTGAAGCCATTAAAGTTTTTACGCACTTCTATTGAAACAGCAGCAAATGGAGATTTAACTCAAAAAGTTGATGAGAAGTATATTAAGCCTGATGAGATTGGTGCTGTTGCGGTAGCTTATAATAATATGTTGGATCAAACGAATAGCGCCATTCAAACGGTGCTGAATGCTACGACATTACTTAACCAATCATCAAATCATGTTCATGAGGCGTTTAATGAAATAGTTGCTTCCAGTCAAGAAGTCTCGGTAGCTATTAATGAAATTGCACAGGGAGCATCAAAGCAATCCGAGGATACAGAAGAAACTAATTATCGAATGATTGATTTATCCGATCAAATTGATACTATTACAACGCTTTCAAATGAAATGGATGAACTGTCGCTTAAAACGAAAGCGACTACAGACAAAGGAATGAAAGAAGTCGAAAGCTTACGCGAACGTAATTCAGAAACGAATGCAATGACTAGACGTATTCAGCAGCAAATGGAGTCATTGGCGTCTAATATTGCCAATATCAACCAAATTATAGCGTCCATTCAGGATATTTCCGAACAAACAAATCTATTAGCTTTAAATGCAAGTATAGAAGCTGCTCGTGCTGGTGAACATGGTAAAGGTTTTGCAGTTGTTGCTGAGGAGGTACGCAAGCTAGCAGAGCAATCCAGAAATGAAACAGAGGTTATTAAGCAAACGGTAGATAGCATTCTTGAAAATTCTCAGCAAACAGTTGCTGTCATTGCCTCAAATGCGGGTTTAATACAAGCTCAAAATGAGTCAGTACAAAGCACGGAGGTTGCATTTAAAGACAATAGTGAGCTTTCTCGTTCTATTGAAACGGCTATTAGTGCGTTAATGACTAAACTTTCTCATATGTTAGAGCATAAAAATCAAGCGATTATGGCAATCCAAAGTATTTCCGCTATTTCTGAGGAGACTGCTGCATCTGCAGAACAGGTAAGTGCATCTGCTATTGATCAACAAGCGGAATTACAAAAGGTTGCAGAGTCCATCAATAATATGAACGAGATTTCAAAAGAATTACAAGAGGTCGTTAATCGATTTAAACTTACTTAATGGGATTTAAAGAAAGACTGCTATCTGGGCGGTCTTTTTGTATTTATGGTAAAAGACATGAAATAAATGCCTCTTATTTTGAAGTACATTGACCAAGCATAAAAACAGCACTACTATAGGGGAGGGAAGGGGGGCATTGCTATGGTGTATCTCGGTATGATATTTTTTCAAATTGTAGCACCGATTTTAGTGCTTCTAGTGCTTGGTGCAGTTTTACAAAAGAAAATTCGTTTTCATTTAATGGCGTTATCTCAACTTATTACATATTGCTTCATGCCAGCAGCCGTTTTTGTGAATTTATATGAAACGAGTATAGAGCTGTCCGTACTTGGGGAAGTTGCGTTATTTATTTTACTTTTTATTGGAAGCCAAATAGTGCTTAGTCATTTTTTAGTAAAGGGACTCGGTTTAGTAAAAACAGAGGCTGCGGTGTTTAAAAATAGTGTTGTGCTAATTAATTCAGGCAACTATGGTATTCCGGTTGCACAAATGATTTTTGTGACCCAGCCGATTGGCGTAGCGATTCAGGTCATTCTCGTTATATTTCAAAATATGACGACCTACACATACGGCTTGTACAATTTAATTTCTTCAACAAAATCGGGCGTGTCCATTTTAAAGGATTTCCTCAAAATGCCTATTATTCATGCACTTATTATTGGTGTTGCAATGAACTATTTTAATATCGCAATTCCTCAATTTGTGAAAATTCCGATAGACCATGTGGCAGATGGCTTTATCGCTGTAGCATTAATAACTTTAGGGGCACAACTATCACAGCTTGAAATTAAATCCATGTTCAATAAGATCGTATACATTAGCTGTTTTACACGACTAATAATAGGGCCGACAGTAGCATTGCTTATCATTTTGGTGCTTGGCTTAGATGGTGTTGTGGCACAATCACTTTTTATAGCTAGTTCGTTCCCGACATCGCGAAATAGCGCTAGTCTGGCATTAGAATATAACGTAGAATCGGCAACTGCTGCACAAACAGTTTTATTTTCAACGATTGTAAGCTGTATTACAGTGACGATTGTAATTTATGTAGCAGAACTGTTATTTACCTAACAGTTTGGTGCTATTCGGAATAAAAGATAGGTTGGAAAGCTTTTCAGGAGTTAGCTTCTGATTAAAAGCTAGGGATCTGTAGTTGTTAAAACAAGAGAAGAGTTGATTGGAGTGGAGGCTGCGCGACTCCTCGGGGCTCAGCGTTACAGATGAGACCGAGGAGCGCGAGCAGGCAGAGGGACGAAGGTTAAAAATATCACGTCCTGTGATAACGCCTTCGTGACGAACATCGTGTTGCCCCAAGCGGCTCATCGGACGCCCCCGGGAAAGCCCCAGTCGGAACGGCAATCAACCACACGTTATGGCGATGAGCTCTCATTTTGTCAGTAAGATAAAAAAACTCCATGAAAGGTTGCCCTTCACATGGAGTAAAAAGTTGGATTTGGATATCAATAATAATAGAACATTACACGTTAGTTGGTTGTTTTACGTATGGATTTGAAAGATCCATACCTTTTAATGTAAGACCCATAGCTTTTGCTACACCTTCACCATATGCTGGATCAGCTAAATAACAGTGAAGGATATGACGACGTTTGATGACCTCTTCAACTGGCGCCATATCATTCGCAGTATTTTCGAATAGGCGTTGTTGCTCTTCGGTAGTCATAAGTCGGAATAATTTACCCGGCTGCTCGAAGTAGTTGTTGTCATCTTCACGGAAGTCATGGATACCGGCATTACCGTCAATACGTAATTCAGGCTCTTTATAGTCTAAATTATGCTCCCATTCACCATAGCTATTTGGTTCATAGCCTAAAGTTGAACCAAGGTTACCATCGAAACGCATAGCACCATCACGGTGGAACGTACGGAATGGGCATTTTGGTGCGTTTACAGGAAGCATATAGTGGTTGACACCTAAACGGTAGCGTTGGGCATCTGCATATGCAAAGATTCGACCCTGTAACATTTTATCTGGAGAGAAGCTAATACCAGGGATAATGTTAGACGGTGCAAATGCAGCCTGCTCAACTTCAGCAAAGTAGTTGTCCGGATTTTTGTTTAACTCGAATTCACCCACAGGAATTAATGGGAAGTCTTTTTTATACCATACCTTTGTTAAGTCAAATGGATTATATGGTAATTGGCGGGCTTGTTCCTCTGTCATTACTTGAATGGACATTTTCCATTTAGGGAAGTCGCCTTTTTCAATTGCCTCATATAGATCGCGTTGCGAAGATTCGCGGTCGTTACCGATTACTTCAGTAGCCTTAGCGCCAGTTAAGTTTTTGATGCCTTGCTCCGTACGGAAGTGGAATTTAACCCATACGCGCTCATTTTCAGCATTAATAAAGCTATAAGTGTGAGAACCGAAACCATGCATATTACGGTATCCAGCCGGAATACCACGGTCAGACATTACGATTGTTACTTGGTGAAGCGCCTCAGGTAATGAAGTCCAGAAATCCCAGTTTGAATTAGCGTTTTTCATATTTGTACGTGGGTCACGTTTTACCACGTGGTTTAAATCTGTGAAGTGTAAAGGATCACGGAAGAAGAATACAGGTGTGTTGTTACCAACTAAATCCCAGTTACCTTCTTCAGTATAGAACTTAAGTGCAAAGCCACGAATATCGCGCTCAGCATCCGCTGCACCACGCTCACCTGCAACTGTGGAGAAGCGCGCAAACATTTCAGTCTTTTTCCCAATCTCTGAGAAGATTTTTGCTTTTGTATATTTAGTAATATCATGCGTTACAGTGAAAGTACCGAAAGCACCTGAACCTTTAGCGTGCATACGACGTTCAGGAATAACTTCACGGTTGAAGTTTGCTAATTTCTCAACTAGCCATACATCCTGGAGTAATAGAGGACCACGAGGACCCGCTGACATTGAATCGTGGTTGCTCACTACTGGAGCGCCACCTGCTGTTGTAAAACGACGGCTACGATCATTTTCATTTGTCATACTAGTTTACCTCCTAAAGAAAAAATTGTGAGTCAAACTCTTCATCAATAACTATAACAAATACAATCTAGAATTGCTAGTAAATTATAATTATTATTGTTAAAGAATTTTTATATTAAAATATAAACTATAAATATATGCTAGATTAAAAGTGTTTATGAATAACTTTTACCACAAATTTAGTTATTTTTCGAGAATTATTAAAAATGAGTTATGAAGAAGGGGTAGCTCAAGATTAAAAGATGTTAAAGTGAATTCTTACGGTTATTTATTCTTATTGAAAATGAAATATGATAATTGAAAAAATGTAGACCAGCATCCACTGTCGTACCGAACTCAAGGTATGCCTTTTTAACCTTCCCTCCGAAAGAGATCTCCCGCTTTTAAACGTGAAGTTGTGACAGCATCAGTGAAAGTTAGGTGTAGCCTAAAGTTTGCCATCAACATCAAACATGAAGGATTGCGATTATTAGCCATAGCGTAGCAAAAAGAACTTTGGAACAAGAGGGATAGCTCGGTCAGTTTTCAGTGGCTACTAAAAGCAACGGTAAGTCGAGAAGTCATCACTTCAAAGGTTTTAAGTGGTGGGTAGTTTACGTTTTACGATAACGATTAGGCGTAATTCCGATGTGCTGTTTAAAAATTTTAATGAAATAATTCGAATCATCAAAACCATTTAAATAGGCAATTTCACTAATAGCAAAATCAGTTTCTACTAGCATTTTGGTGGCATTATGAATTCGGACCTGCTGCAGGTAGCGTTTAAGTGGTAAGCCTTGCTTCTTTGAAAAAATCGTACTTAAATAATTGGGACTAATCCCTAATTTATGGGCAACGTAAGGTAAAGATAACCCGCTGTCCTGAAACTGTTGGTCGATAATTTCAATAGCCAGTTCTACATAGTCAGCTCGTTTCTCCATTCGTGCCTCACGGGCCAATTCAATCAGCTTTTGTGTGAATGATATGATACCATTTTGAATGGTATAAAATATAGGATGCTCAATAATTAAACGAAAAAGCTGCCGATAATTTTGCTCAATTGCAGCTTTCTCATGCAATTTATACTTCAGCATAAAGCGTCGAATTTGTGCTAAGACACTTGTTAGATGAATACGTAAGTCATCCTGCTCGTAATAAATTCCTTCATTAAATAGTCGATATAAAAATGATTTAACAGCTTCAATATTCCCGTCCTCTAAACTACTTATTAATAATTGTTGCTCTTCGGGTGTTAGTAAAGGATCGAAGGGCTGTGTCTTCAGCTGCTTACTCGTATAAAAAATATGCCCATAGCCTTCGTAAAAACTTTGACGAAGTGCACGCTTCGTTAAAGTATACATATTTTTCATAGTTGTAGGTTCCCCATCGTAAATACCGATATTTAAAGAGCTATTACTTGTCAATCGCCATTCCTTTATTAATGTACGAACATCTTTCTCTATATCATTTGTTTGGAATAAGCAAACGATTCTCTCTGATAAAGGGTAAATCCTCATACTAGAATAAATAGGCGTTTGCTGAAGCCAGTTGTATAATTTGTTAAACATGTCGGAATGCTCTGGCTCGATCATTGTGAAATGTATATTTGTCTCTAGCGTACTAGTTTTGCTATCTAAAAATAGTTGATCGTAAAAAGATTCATCGGTAGCAGGTTGAAACACTGCTTCTGCCTTAGGTGTCCGAAGGGAAATGGCAGTGAGCTTTTGCTTTAATACTTCTAAATCAATTGGTTTAACGAAGAGATGTGCGACCTGCAAATCGATCGCTTTTAATGCATTTTTAAACAATGGCTCTGTCGTCATAGCTAAAATAGTTCCTGATTGTTTTTGTAAAACACGATAAAGTGCAGTTAAACGATTATTCGAGAATAGGTCAATATTTAGTAGTATCACCTCGGGCTCGAATTGCTGGATACTTTGAAGTGCTTCATTAATAGTTGTACTTATTTCTATAGTTACATCCCCAGGAAAATATGTATGTAAAAACCAACGGATTCCTGAAAGATCAGTGGAGTCCCTGTCAATTAATAACAATTTCAAAACCGCATACCCCCTTAAAATTATCTAGTTTCGTAAAAAAATCCTATTATATTATTAAAATAGCAAAAAATCTGAAATAATTCATGTTTTCTCTTTTAAAATTCTCTATATTCTGAAAAAAGTAATTAGTACAATGTAGTTATTGTAATTGTTATTTCTCTTTTGTAGCGATAGCAAAATAGATTAAAAGTACTTTTACATAGAGGGGGATGTCATTATTATGAAATCTATTTTTATCGAGCTCGATGGCAAAACATTAACAAGACAGCAAATAGGGGAAATTGTAGACGGTAGTGCCACGGTAGCGCTCTCTCTAGACAGCGTGGAGCGTATACGTTTAAGTAGGGAGCGAATTGAAAAGCGTTTAGCTAAGGGGCAAACGATATATGGTGTAAATACAGGCTTTGGAAAGCTAAGTAATATAAAGATTGAAGAGGAAGATATTGAGCTGTTACAGTTGAATTTATTGCGCTCTGATGCAACAGGTGTTGGTGAGCCGTTCCCAACAGATGTTGTACGTGCCATGATGGTTTTACGTGCCAATGCTTTAGCTCGTGGTTTTTCAGGAATTCGTCTGGAAACAGTACGGCTGCTATTGGAATTGATTAATAAGGGAGTGCATCCGATTGTACCTTCTCAAGGTTCAGTTGGAGCAAGTGGAGATTTAGCGCCGTTATCACATTTGGCTTTAGTGCTAGTAGGTGAAGGTAAGGCGGAGTTTAATGGCGAGGTTATGAGTGGCAGTGAGGCGTTAGAGCAAGCTGGACTAACACCGGTGCGACTACAAGCTAAGGAAGGGCTAGCGCTTGTAAATGGTACACAAGCAATGACGGGTATCGGCGTTTTAACAGTGAACGAGGCAGAGCGTATGGGGCTAGCGGCAGATATGGCTGCAAGTTTAACGTTTGAGGCACTGAAGGGGATTATTTCCGCATTTGATCCAGCGCTTTTGGCGGTAAGACCATACCCTGAATTTGAGCTTGTTGGTGGACGAATCCGTAAGTGGCTTGATGGAAGTAAACGTGTGACAAAGCAAGGTGAGATCCGTATGCAGGATGCTTATTCACTACGTTGCATTCCACAAGTACATGGTGCTTCATGGCAGTCATTTTTCTATGCTCAGGACCGCGTGCATACTGAAATGAATGCAACGACAGATAATCCGATCGTTTTAGAAAATGGGGAAGTATTGTCTGGTGGGCATTTCCACGGTCAACCAATTGCATTAGCAATGGACTTTTTAAAAGTTGGTGTAAGTGAGTGGGCTAATATTTCAGAGCGACGTACAGAACGTTTGGTTAATCCACATCTTAATGAAGGTTTGCCACCATTTTTAGCGACAAATCCTGGTATTGAATGTGGACTAATGATTGCTCAATATACAGCAGCCTCTATCGTATCTGAAAACAAAGTATTAGCACATCCTTCAAGTGTGGATTCTATACCGACATCAGGTAACCAAGAGGATCATGTGAGCATGGGTACAACATCTGCTCGCCAAGTACGTCAAATCGTACATAATGCCGCTCGTGTCATTGCGATAGAAATGATTTGTGCATCGCAGGCTATTTATTTAGACAAAGCAGAAGACCAGTTAGCTTCAACAACTCGGAAGTTTTTAGAAAAAGTGCGTAAATTTTGCCCCCCGCTGTTAGCGGATCAACCAATTGGCGATGAGATTGAAGCGCTTTCGCAGTATTTATTAACGAGTGATGTTCTATTGAATGAGTATGTGTAAACTTTAAGACGATAACTTCCTATAGAAAATCCAACAAATCCTTCAACTTAGGAGTTCTATTAGAAAAGCTTTTACTATAAACGGTCGAGGGGGAATAGTATGGAATTTCAACAACAAGAGCTGGAGCAAAACTCGCAATTTCGAGTCTCCTCCGCTATGAAGATGATTGCATGCAGCTTGGTCGGAATATTCAGTTTCTTCATATCGTTTGAATGGCAAGGCAAAAATACAATTTTAATCGATCATATCGTGAACTTTATTCGCACCGAAGTGCCACTACTTGTGACTACACATGTACTCATAATGCTTGTAGGTGGGGCGCTTCATCCATTCCTTACTAAAAAACGGAATAAATCGATAGTCAATATTGTATTGTCAATTTTTAAAGTGGGCGGTATGGTTGCGGGGATTTTATTAATTTTCAATATAGCGCCTGCATGGCTAGCGAATGAAAGTATCGGGCCGTATTTACTGGAGAAGCTTATTAAGCCAGTAGGGGTACTAATCCCGATTGGATCTTTGTTTTTAGCACTTCTAGTAAGCTATGGATTGCTTGAATACATCGGTGTTTTAACACAGCCGTTTATGAAGCCTATTTTTAAAACACCTGGACGTTCAGCGGTGGATGCTGTTGCCTCATTTGTCGGCAGTTATTCGGTTGGCTTACTTTTAACGAACCGTGTTTATATGGAAGGTCGTTACACAGCAAAGGAAGCCGCGATTATTGCAACAGGTTTCTCGACTGTATCTGCAACGTTTATGGTCGTTATTGCGAGTACGCTAGATATTATGCAGCATTGGAATGCGTTTTTCTGGGTGTCGCTCGTTGTAACATTCATGGTCACGGCGTTAACAGCGCGTATGTATCCACTTCGTTCCATGAAGGATGAATACTACAAGGGCGCAACGCCGATGCCAGAAAAAATTGTACAGAAGGACCATTTTAAAGAAGCGTGGCGTCAAGCGATGGATGCAGTTGAGCAAAATCCACCTTTATCTAAAGTTTTATGGATGAATTTAAAGGATGGCTTTATCATGGCGATGGGTGTTATTCCGTCGATTCTATCAATCGGTCTGCTAGGGCTTGTGCTTGCAACATATACACCTATTTTTGATTGGCTTGCGTATATTTTTGTACCATTCACATATGTGTTACAAGTTCCAGAACCATATTTAGCAGCGAAAGCGCTGTCATTATCGTTAGCAGAAGTATTTTTACCAGCACTTGTTGTCACGCAAGCAACAATTGTAACGAAATTTATTGTGGCCGTTGTATCAATATCGGCAGTTTTGTTCTTTTCAGCCGTTATTCCACTTATTTTATCATCTGAAATTCCATTGACATTGCGCCAAATTTTACTCATTTGGTTTGAGCGTGTCGCATTAACTTTAATCATTGTAACACCAATAGCATTTTTACTATTTTAAGGGGGCGTGTTTTTAATGGTAGTCAAAACAAATATTCGTGCACCACGTGGGAATGAATTAATGTGTAAAGGTTGGACACAAGAAGCTGCAATGCGTATGTTAATGAACAATCTAGATCCTGAAGTAGCGGAAAATCCAGATGAGCTAATCGTCTATGGTGGGATCGGTAAAGCGGCGCGTAATTGGGAAAGTTATGAGCAAATTATTGCGTCATTAAAAGAATTGGAGAATGATGAGACGCTTCTTATTCAATCAGGAAAGCCGGTAGCTGTATTCCGTACACATGAACATGCACCACGTGTATTAATTGCGAATTCTAATTTAGTGCCAGCATGGGCAAATTGGGAGCATTTTTATGGGTTAGAGGACCGCGATTTAATGATGTACGGTCAAATGACGGCTGGTAGCTGGATTTATATTGGTGCACAAGGGATTTTACAAGGAACATACTTATCCTTCGTAGAGGCAGGTAAAAAAGTATTTGGCACAGCAGATTTACGAGGCAAATTCATCCTTACGGGTGGAATGGGGGGCATGAGTGGTGCACAGCCTTTAGCTGGAAAAATGGCTGGCGCTGTCATTTTAGTAGTCGAAGTGGATCGAGCTCGAATTGAACGTAAAATAAAAGAGGGCTACTGTGATTATCTTGTGGAGACGGTAGATGAAGCTATTGAATTAGTCAATAAACTACGTGACAAAAAAGAGCCTGCTTCTATTGGTCTTGTTGGCAACTGTGCAGACGTGAATCGTGAGCTATTGAACCGTGGGATTATCCCTGATTTTGTCACTGACCAAACATCTGCCCATGATCCGATAAATGGCTATGTTCCAAACGGTATGAAGTTTGAGGAAGCGCTTGAACTGCGTAAAAGTGATGTGAAAACATATGAGCGAAGAGCAAAAGAGACGATGGCTGAGCATGTTCGTACAATGCTTGAATTCCAACAAGCAGGCGCAGAAGTATTTGATTACGGTAATAATATCCGTGCTTATGCTAAAGAGATGGGTGTAACAAATGCCTTTGATTTCCCTGGTTTTGTTCCAGCCTATATTCGCCCTTTATTCTGTGAGGGGAAAGGACCATTCCGTTGGGCTGCACTTTCAGGTGACCCTGAGGATATTTATAAAACAGATGCACTTGCCAAAGAAATGTTTGCTGAAGATGAAGGTCTTGTGAATTGGATTGATATGGCGCAAAAAATGGTGAAATGGCAAGGGTTACCGGCACGAATTTGCTGGTTAGGCTATGGTGATCGTCATCGTTTTGCATTGAAGGTTAATGAAATGGTGGCCAATGGTGAGCTATCAGCACCGATTGTCTTTGGTCGAGATCATCTAGATTCAGGCTCAGTTGCATCACCTAATCGTGAAACAGAGGGCATGCTTGATGGCTCTGACGCAGTATCAGATTGGCCCATTCTAAATGCACTTGTTAATACAGCAAGTGGTGCCAGCTGGGTAAGTGTGCATCACGGAGGTGGTGTAGGAATGGGTTATTCGCAACATGCTGGCCAAGTGTTAGTAGCGGATGGTTCTGAGCTAGCTGCAGAGAAGATGGCACGAGTGTTAATTTCGGATCCGGGAATGGGTGTTGTGCGTCACGCAGATGCGGGCTATGAAATTGCCATTAATACAGCAAAGAACAAAGGTGTGCGTATACCGATGCTAAAGGATGATGCGAAGTGACGATTTTAATCAAAAACGCCAATGAAGTGATAACGTTAAAAAGTGCCGTACAAGGTCCTCGTACAAAGGAACAGATGCGTGACATTGCGGTAGTGGAAAACGGCTGTGTTTTAATAGAGGGAAATAGCATAATAGCGGTTGGGTCGATTGCACAGCTAGAAGCGGATTTCCCTAATTTTGTAAAGGTAGCTGAAGTTATTGACGCCTCAGGTAAGATTGTTATGCCGGGTCTCGTCGATTGTCATACGCATTTAGTTCACGGAGGGACACGTGAGCAGGAGTTTAATATGCGACTCAATGGTGCCACATACATGGAAATTATGAATGCGGGTGGCGGAATTCATGCCACAACAAACCGGACACGAGAAACTAGCTTTGATGATTTATATAGAAAAACGATGTATCATTTAGATGTGTTTTTAAAGCATGGTGTCACAACGGTTGAGGCAAAATCAGGCTATGGTTTAGATTGGAAAACGGAAAAGAAACAGCTTGAGGTAGCTAAGGAATTGCAAGCCACACATGATATTGATGTCGTTAGTACCTTTATGGGGGCGCATGCGGTGCCACGAGACTATAAGGGACGTGAGGATGAATTTGTCGATGAAGTCATTCATGATATGCTGCCGAAAGTAGCGGAGCTAAAGCTTGCCGAATTCAATGATGTGTTTTGTGAAAAAGGTGTATTTACGCCAGAGCAATCACGACGCATTTTAGAGGCCGGGAAAGCGTTGGGGTTAACACCGAAAATTCATGCAGATGAAATTGAGCCGTATAAGGGCGCGGAGCTTGCTGCGGAAGTAGGAGCCATTTCGGCAGAGCATTTATTAGTTGCTTCTGATGAGGGGATACAAAAAATGGCTGAAGCTGGCACGATTGCGGTGTTGCTACCTGGTACAGCATTCTTCTTGCGTGCGCCATTTGCAAGAGGACGCCTAATGATTGATGAAGGGGTACCTGTAGCTATATCAACGGACTTTAACCCAGGCTCATCGCCAACAATGAGTCTGCCATTTATCATGAATTTAGCTTGTATGCATATGGGTATGACATTAGAGGAAGTGTTAACGGCGACAACTATTAATGCGGCATATGCACTTAATCGTGGACAGCAAATTGGCTCTCTTGAAGCAGGCAAAAAAGCTGACGTTATTATATTGGATGTTGCTAATTACAAGCAGTTACAATATTTCTATGGCATGAATCATACGAATACTGTCATTAAAAATGGGCGAGTTGTCGTACAGGAAGGTATTCTTTTGAAAAACCAATTAGTAAATTAATTAATATGAAAGGCATAAATAAGGCGGAATGCTTTATTTATGCCTTTTTAACTTCTTTCACCGGGTGTCTGAACATCCGTTGAAAAAGAGGAACGCGGGCTAAGAGCATCACATCCTGTGAAAACGCCTGCGTGACCAACATCGTGTTGTTGCTGACGCGTCGCTTTCGCACAAGAAACATTGTTGACTTAAAGCCTTTCGGTGGATGTCACGGATTCGGAAAGGAGTTCTTTGTGCAAACAAGCGTATTGACAGAATTATTAATAAAGATAATGGTCATGCTGTAAGGGATTATATTGCATTAGACTATTCATACTTATATCAGCAAATTTGTGACGAATTTTACAGCAAAAGAATTACATCAAGACATTGTAGTGAATGCATCTAATCTTTACAAGAAACCAACACTTCAAGAAATTCAAGGCTTATCACCAAAAGTTGTGAATAATATTTGTTAAGGCGTAATAAGTTGATTTTCGTTCCGGTGACTCCTTGGAGATTAGTGATAGAGGAACGCAGGCTAAAAACCATCACGTCCTATGATAACGCCTTCGTGACCAACATCGTGCTATTGCTAAGGATGAGCGTTTTGTTGCAAATTCATATGAGATGGAGCAAGAAGGTATGATACGATGAAATATTTTAGAGAACAACATCCGAATGAAGAAACTCATTTTATTATGGGGGCCGATTTATTAGTTGATATTGGAGCGGGATTGTGGAAAAAGGGAGGGGCGTTAGTAGCCGAGAAAAAATTTATTGAAATGGCAAGGCATGGAATTGATATGTTATCAACAATTAGTCGTTTTCCAATCTTGAGAAATCATACATGATGGAAGATTCCATTTGATCGACAAATATCTACTGCCCGGAGCTTGTTACGACTATATAAACCTTTATCAAAAATAATCTAGTATGGCCGATACACGATAGTAGAGTGTGGTTTTTGTTTGCTTATCATTAAAAGGTGGGGAGCGAGCATCTCATCGGACGCCCCAAGAAAGCGCCCGGCCGGAACGGAAATCAACCTCCTGTTATGGTAGGAGACTTTTATGTTGAAAAGATTGGTGAACTTTCTCATATATAGTTTTGGGTAAGATATAATAAATTTAAGTGATATGGCAACATACAAGGTGCTGTAATTATAAAAGGTTTTGTGCACAATGATTGCTGTTAGAAAGGAATTCTTAGAAGTGCAGCTTACATTAACATTTCTTATTTTAGGAGCGACAATTTTTGCATTTGTGACAAATAAAGTACGAGCTGACCTCGTTGCGATTGTGTCACTTCTTGCCTTTGTCATGACAAATATTTTAACGCCAACAGAGGCGCTTGCCGGCTTTTCGAACTCTGTAGTATTAATGATTGCAGGGTTATTTGTTGTGGGCGCTGGAATTTTACGCACAGGACTTGCTGGGATGGCGGGACGATTATTGTTGAGATGGTCAGGTGATAGTGAGTTAAAGTTATTTGTGTTATTGCTCATTATTGTAGGGACGGTGGGTGCCTTTATGAGTAATACAGGTACTGTAGCTTTAATGATGCCTATCGTTGTTAGTATTGCCATTAGTATGAAGGAAAGTCCTTCGAAATTCTTGCTACCACTTTCTTATGTTGCAAGCCTTTCGGGGCTTATGACATTAATTGCTTCACCAACAAATTTAATTGTCAGTCAGTTGTTAATAGATCGTGGTTATAAAAAGCTAGCCTTTTTCGAGGTGACACCCATCGGTATTGTAGGAATGATTGTCGGTATTATCTATTTAGTACTCGTGCGCAATATTCTTTTACCAAATGAAAAGAATCGTACACAAACAAAAGCTGACTATAAACTATCACCGAAGAAGATTATTAAGCAATATGATTTAAATAATCATTTGTTTAAAGTGTTTGTGCCTGAGGGTTCGCCGATTATTGATGCAACATTAGCAGAATTAAAGCTTCCGGCCAAATATACGCTTTGTATGATGAAAATTCACCGACGATCTCAAGAGGGCATTAATCTTTTACCGATGACATATCAGGAAATGGCAGGTCCGACAAGTGTGATACATGCCAAAGATGAATTGTATGTCCAAGGTGAGGAAGAAAATATTCGTCGCTTTGCATCGAATTATAATCTAGAGATGCAGGAACTAGCGGAGGGAGAGGCAGATGAATTGGTATCGAAGCATCTTGGTATTGCTGAGGTATTATTAACGCCAAATTCTAGCTTTATTAATGAGACTGTTAGCACCCTCGGCTTCCGAGAGAAATATAATCTTAATATAATCGGCATTAATCGTAGAGGAGGTTATAAACTTCAAGATATGGTGAAGCATAAATTAAAATTTGGTGATGCCATTTTAGTGCAAGGTTCATGGGATGAAATTCTATTACTCGCAAGGGAAACACAGGATGTCGTTGTTGTTGGTCAGCCGAAAGAGCATGCGAGTGTCGCAGCTGCAACAGGTAAAGCTGGTATTGCCGGTGTCATTATGCTTTTGATGATTGTGTTAATGGCTTTTGAAATTTTCCCTGCTGTTATTTCCGTTATGATTGGTGCTGTATTGATGATATTAACCGGTTGTTTACGTAATATGGAGGATGCATACAGCAATATGAACTTTGAAAGTATTGTGCTTGTAGCTTCGATGCTTCCGATGGCGACTGCATTGGAGAAAACAGGTGGTATGGTTATTCTATCCGATGGTATTATTAACATGCTTGGAGATTATGGACCGTATGGAGTACTAGTTGGTGTATATATTTTAACAGTTATTTTCGGACAATTTATTAGTAATACGGCAACTGCTGTCCTGTTCGCGCCAATTGCATTGAATGCCGCGATTGCAATGGAAGCAAATCCAACGACATTTATGATTGCTGTTGCTGTAGCAGCGAGTATGGCGTTTGTCACACCAATCGCTTCTCCGACAAATGCGCTTGTGATGACAGCTGGCGGTTATAAATTTATGGACTTTGTGAAGATTGGCATACCGTTACAGATTATAATGTTTATTGTCATGGTGCTAGCAATTCCATTTTTCTTCCCGTTTTAGCAAGAGGATGGGACAACTGGTCAAAACCGAATGCCATGCGTCAGTAACTGAAAGGTTTCAGTTACTTATTGATGCAGGCGATGATCGCAACCTTATGAGGGTTCCTCTGAGGTTGCTTTTTTAATTTGTAGTAATAGTCCACAATATGATTCGGTTTTCCTTTAGCCATAAGCATGGCGCACACCATAAAATATAAAATCTTCCGTAAATGTTTGTTTCCTCGTTTATTAATCCTGTCTCGATATTACGGTTTCCCAGACTGGTACCGCATAATATCAATGCCTGCGTAAGCGTTCAGTTGTTTCGCATTTTGAAAGCGGCGGATGTCACCAATTTCTCCAATTAATCGGCACGCTGTTGTATCGCCAATCCCAGGAATCGAACGAAATACTAGATAGTCTTTTTGTCCTTCCGACAATGCCATCATCTGTTTCACAAGCGCATCTTCACTTTCTTATACACGATCTCTTAGGACCCAACATACTAAACTGATTCATATAAGGACGTGAAGGAGTGGTCGTGCCACGAGCGAGTTCATTGTAGATTGTCCCGCACGAAACCTTGAGTTTTTACGCAAGCTTGCTTTTATTTGTAATTCCGGCGTTCAAGTAGCGTTGAAGTTCCCCGCGTTGAAACTGTGTAAGGTGTGGTTTCTGCTTCGGTGTTTTTATGTTATGCTGTTCTAGCATCGTATTCAAATCCTTTCTTATTGATGGTGTAGGAACCTCAATAAAACCTGATTTCGCGTACGATGTTTTTATTTTTCTAAAGTGTTCAACTTGATTCTACTATTCGCCATATTAAAACATTAAATTACTTCACATTATGAGTCTAATATTAAATTGCTTTTTAAATCACTTATATAGGAAGTTTCTTAGTGAAATGAAAAACTATCAATTTAATTAGAAAAAATGTTGACTTTATTAGATTAAGGGTGTATTATTATACAAGTCGCTAAGGCATCAAATGAAAAACGATTAAATTAAATTAAATTAAATTAAATTAAATTAAATTAAATTAAATAAATTAGTTGTTGACATTGAGTGCGGGACAGGATATCATATAAGAGTTGCTATTGAGAAAACAGTGACGACATGAACCTTGAAAACTGAACAAGCAAAACGTAATCAATAAAGTTTTT